>CAZGUH010000001.1:0-32449 GCA_964529005.1 uncultured Ilumatobacteraceae bacterium
GCTAGAGGGCGAACGGCGAGCGCGTCCACAACTCGCCGGTGTCGTTGCGCCCGTTGGAGGTGGGAACCCCACCGAGCTCGACCACTTCGAGCGGGCCGGGGAAGCCGCGCAGCTCGATCGCGCCGTGCGTGGCGGCGGTGCACCCGGCGGGCAGCTTCTCGAGCTGCATCGCGGGCATCAGGGTTTCGAACGGTCCGGCGATGTCGCACAGCCGCGCGGCCATGTTGACGGCGGATCCGATGTAGTCGTCGCCCTCGAACAGCAGCGCATGGCCCGTGGCGATGCCCACGCGCAGCGACAGCGGCGCGCACACCTCGGCGGACCGGTGCTGGAGGTCGAGCGCGAAGGCGATGGCGTCGTGCTGGTCGACCGCCACGACCATGCAGCCGTCGCCGAGCCACTTGGCGATGCGGACGCCGTGCTCGCTGGCCGCATCGCGGGTGATCGACCGGAACGCGCTGAGCAGGCGGCCGGCGGCGTCGTCGCCGAACGCGGCGGTGTAGTTGGTGAAGCCGGACAGGTCGACGAAGGCGAACGTCCGCGGCACACGCATGGGCCAAGAATACGCGGGACGTCGCAGGGCGCGTGATCGGATTCCGAGGAGCGCGAGCACCAGGCTCGACCCGGGGGGATAGCGTCACGCCATGGCAGCGCGCTTCGTCTACTCCCGTTGGGACGGCACGCAGAAGGGGTTCCAGCTCGACGCCGACGGCCTCTTCGAGGAGATCACCGACGAGCTGCTCTACCACGGCGACCTCAACAGCGCGTTGCGGCGGCTGATGCAGCAGGGCATGCGCGACCGCAACGGTGAGCGCATCCAGGGGTTGCGCGAGATGATGGAGCGGCTGCGCTCGGCGCGCCAGGAGCGGCTCGAGCGGGGTGACCTCGGCGGGGTGTACAGCGAGATCGCCGAGGAGCTGGACGACATCGTCGACGAGGAGCGCCACGGCATCGAGAACGCCACCCGCGCGGCGGAGGCGAGCGGCGACGAGCGGCGCGCCGAGACCGCCCGTTCCGCCGCCGCGGAGCGCAACTTCCGCCTCGACATGCTGCCCGACGACCTCGCCGGCAAGGTGCGCGAGCTCCAGGCGTACGACTTCGAGAGCGCCGAAGCGCGTCAACGGTTCGAGCAGCTGATCGATCGCTTGCGCGAGCAGGTCATGCAGCAGATGGTCGACCAGATGTCCGGGGCGATGCAGAACATGTCGCCCGGCGACATGCAGCGGATGAAGGACATGCTCGCCGCGCTCAACGAGATGCTGGCCAAGCGCCAGCGGGGCGAGGACCCCGAGTTCGAGCGGTTCATGGAGCAGTTCGGCGACTTCTTCCCCGAGGACCCGAAGACGCTCGACGAGCTGCTCGAGATCATGGCGCAGCGCATGGCGGCGATGCAGGCGATGCTGAACAGCATGACGCCCGAGCAGCGGGCGCAGCTCCAGCAGCTCGCCGAGCAGCTGATGGAGGACATGGACCTGCGCTGGCAGATCGATCAGCTCGGGCAGAACCTGCGCCAGATGTTCCCGCAGATGTCGTGGAACCGCAGCTTCGACTTCGAGGGCCAGGATCCGATGGGTTTCGGTCAGGCGATGCAGACGATGCAGGAGCTCGGCGAGCTCGACGCGCTGGAGAATCTGCTGCGCAACGCCACGTCCCCCGGCGCGCTCGCAGAGGCCGACATGGAGCGCGTGCGCCACCTGATGGGCGACGACACCGCACGGTCGCTCGAACGCCTGGCCGAGCTGGCCAAGATGCTCGAGGACGCCGGCCTCATCCACCAGAAGGAAGGGCGGCTCGAGCTCACCCCCAAGGGTCTGCGCCGCATCGGCTCGAACGCCCTGCGCGATCTGTTCGGCAAGCTCGCCAAGGACAAGTTGGGCAACCACCAGACGAACCGCCTCGGGCAGGGCCACGAGCGCACGTACGACACCAAGCCGTACGAGTTCGGCGATCCGTTCCATCTCGATCTGCACCGCACGATCCGCAACGCGCTGCGCCGGAGGTCGTCGTTGCCGGCGGGCGATCCTGGCCGCATGGGCACACCCGTGCGGCTCGATCCCGAGGATTTCGAGATCGAGCGCACCGAGCAGATGACCCGCTCGTCGACCGTCCTGATGCTCGACCTGTCACTGTCGATGCCGATGCGCGACAACTTCCTCCCGGCGAAGAAGGTCGCGATGGCGCTGCATTCGCTGATCACCAGCCAGTACCCGCGCGACTACATGGGCATCGTCGGTTTCAGCGAGGTCGCTCGTGTGCTCACCGCCGACCAGCTGCCCGAGGTGAGCTGGGACTTCGTCTACGGCACCAACATGCAGCACGGCTTCGCGCTCGCCCGCCAACTGCTCAACCGCCAGAGCGGCACGAAGCAGATCATCATGATCACCGACGGCGAGCCGACCGCTCACATCACGCCGACCGGTGAGGTGTTCTTCAACTACCCGCCCGTGTCCGAAACCGTGGAAGCGACGTTGCGGGAGGTCGTGCGCTGCACGCGCGACGGCATTCGCATCAACACGTTCATGCTCGACGCCACCAGCTCGTTGACGTCGTTCATCGAGCGGTTGTCGGCGATCAACCGCGGGCGGGCGTTCTTCACGACGCCCGAGACGCTCGGTGATTACGTGCTCGTCGACTTCATCGAGCACAAACGCCAGCTCGCCCGCGGCCGCGGGCGCCGCGCCAGCTGACCGGCATTTTCGGCGCCGTCGAGGCGGCTGGAGAGACCCTGATCGTGGGTTTGTGAAATCCCCTCTTGCGCTCAGCCGATGTGATAGGGGACAATGACATCGCTGTAATTACACCGACGTTCTGCAGCATCCCACGGGCGCTGTTCCCATCACGGAGGCGTCAGAGGCCGACAGGCAGGGAGGCCGACCACCATGCACCACGACGACGACATCGACGACCGCAGCTGGCAGGACGAGGCGAACTGTCTCGGGGTGGACCCCGATCTCTTCTTTCCCGAGCGGGGCGCGTCGACCCGTGAGGCAAAGGAGGTGTGCCGTGGCTGCGTCGTGCGGCTGGAGTGCCTCGAGTACGCGCTCGACAACGGTGAGAAGTTCGGCATCTGGGGCGGCCTCAGCGAGCGCGAGCGTCGCCGGCTGCGCAGGGCGCGCCAGCAGGCCATGCGCCGCACCGCGTCCGCCTGATCTCACTGCATCGGGCCGCGGAACGCCCGGGGCCGCCCTGACGGCTCTCAGGGGCCGCTGGTAGGCTCACCCCATGCTTGCGTTTCTCGACCCGCCCGAGATCGTTCTGATCGTGGTGGTCGTGCTGGTGCTCTTCGGTGGCTCGCAGCTGCCGAAGTTGGCACGGAACCTCGGTCAGGCCCAGAAGGAGTTCAAGAAAGGGCTTGCCGAAGGTCAGAAGGACGACGCGGCGAGCGACACGGTCGCCGACAAGAGCTGACCCGCAGCCGGTTCGCGCCGCGCCGGGTCACCCGCGCCGGGCGATGATGTGAGACGACGCCCCGGGTTCGCCCGGGGCGTCGTCGCGCCAGATCAGAGTGGGATCAGCTGGACGACACGCTGATGCGTCGACGCTTGAGGATGCGCCGGCGCTCACGCTCCGAGCATGCGCCCCACACACCGTGTTCGATGCGATGTTCGAGCGCGTGCTCGAGGCACGGCTCGATGACCGGGCAGGTGGCGCAGATCTTGCGCGCCCGATCGACTCCAACGCCGTCGGACGGGAAGAACACGGCGGGGGGGTAGTTCCGGCAGCTGCCCTGGGACATCCAGGCGGTGTCGGTCTCGACGTCGTGCATTCGAACTCCGTTCTCGATCACGCTGCGCGTGGTTCCGCCCGCACAACCGGGGCTTGCGGCCGACCCCCACGTCACTCCCTCTGACGTTGCTGACGCTGCCGGTGTATGACGTCTCCGGCGAGGTATCGGTTCCCAAGATCCCGCGATCGGCAAACTGTCTACCACGCCGATTCCGTGTGGCCAAGGAGAGCTGGCCCCACAGCGAGCGACAGCCGTCACCCGCATGGCCACCGGTAGGCTGGCCGACCACCCGATCGAGAGGGAGAGCCCGATGAGCGACATTGCGACCGAGCCGCCGCGCGCGCACGCCCGCATCGTCTACCTCGGTCCCGTGTCCCCCCACTGGGAGGTCTACGGCGACTATGGCGACCGCGCCGTCATCGACGAGTTCCGGGCCCGAGTCCTCGCCCGCTTGGTGCTGCTGCCGCGTGACGACCCGCAGTTCCGCCGCAACCGTGAGCGCATCGTGCGCGACGCGGAGCGCGAGGGCATCTCGATCGAATGGGATCTGGGCCGGCCGGAAGAGGAGTGACCGACCCGGCGTCGCGACGGTGACCGCCACCGCGATCGCGCCACGCCGCCACAAAGGGTCGTTCCATACGCCCTGAGCTGGTTCTATCCTTCCCGGATGGACACGCTCTTCCTCAACCGCGAGCTCAGCTGGCTCGACTTCAACGAGCGCGTCCTGTCGCTGGCGGCCGAAGAGGGGATTCCGCTGCTGGAGCGCGCCAAGTTCGTCGCCATCTTCTCCGCCAACCTCGACGAGTTCTTCCAGGTCCGCGTCGCCGCGCTGAAGGATCAGGTGGCGGCGGACGTCGTCAGCCCGACCGTCGACGGCCGCACGGCCGCCCAGCAGCTGGTCGAGATCGGCGATCGCGTCGAAGCGCTCGTCGCCCAGCAGGAGCGCCTGATCGCCGACCGGCTGCTCCCCGCCCTCGACGCGGTGGGCATCTCGATCACCAGCTGGGATGCGCTCGACCACGACGACCGCAAGGCGATGCAGGAGTTCTTCGACAGCCGGGTGTTCCCGGTGCTCACCCCGCTCGCGGTCGACCCGGCGCACCCGTTTCCGTACATCTCCAACATGGCGCTGAACCTCGCCGCGATGGTGCGCGACCCGGAGACCGGCGAGCGGCGGTTCGCCCGGGTGAAGGTGCCGACCGTCTTCCCCCGCCTCGTGCCGCTGCCCGACGGCCGGCGCTTCCTGCCCGTCGAGCAGCTGATCGCCGCTCAGCTGCACACGCTGTTCATCGGGATGCTGGTGGAAGAGGTGGCGACGTTCCGCGTCACCCGCAACGCCGACCTGACCTTGGAGGAGGAAGAGGCCGACGACCTGCTCGCCGCGGTCGAGCTCGAGCTGCGGCGTCGCCGTTTCGGCCGCGCCGTGCGACTCGAAGCGCAGTCGACGATCAGTCGCGAGATGCTCGATCTGCTGCTGCGCGAGCTCGACCTGGAGCATGGCGACGTGTCGCTCCACAGCGCGCCGATCGATCTCACCTGCCTGTTCCAGCTCCATGCGCTCGATCGGCCGGAGCTGAAGGACCGTCCCTGGCCGCCTCTCACCGCAGGTCGGCTGGCGGCCGCGGAGGAAGCCGACCGCAGCATCTTCTCCGTCGTGCGCGAGCGGGCGTTGCTCGTCCACCACCCGTACGAGAGCTTCGCCAGCAGCACCGAGGCGTTCATCGCCCAAGCGGCCGACGATCCGCTGGTGCAGAGCATCAAGATCACGCTCTACCGCGCGGGCGGCGACAGCCCGATCGCTCGCAGCTTGATCCGCGCCGCCGAGCGCGGCGTGCAGGTCGCCGCGCTGGTCGAGCTCAAGGCCCGCTTCGACGAGGCCACGAACGTCACGTGGGCCAAGGAGCTGGAGCGCGCCGGGGTGCACGTCGTCTACGGGCTGGTGGGTCTGAAGACGCACTCGAAGTGCGTGCTCGTGGTGCGCAACGACGCCGACGGCCTGCGCCGCTACGTGCACATCGGCACCGGGAACTACAACTCGCGCACGGCCCGCACGTACGAAGACCTCGGGTACATCACGTGCGATCCGGACATCGGCGGCGACGTCACCCAGCTGTTCAACCATCTCACCGGCTACAGCCGGGCCGCTGACTACCGCACGCTGCTGGTCGCCCCGCGCGACGTCCGGCCGCGCCTCGTCGAGCTCATCGCCCACGAGGCCGCCTTCGGTGACGAGGGCGCGATCGCCATCAAGGTCAACAGCATCTCTCACCCGGAGATCATCGAGGCGCTGTACGCAGCGAGCCGAGCGGGTGTGCGCATCGACCTCGTCGTGCGCGGCATCTGCTGCCTGCGAGCGGGCGTCGCGGGGCTGAGCGAGACGATCCGGGTGCGTTCGCACCTCGGCCGCTACCTGGAGCACTCCCGGATCTACCGGTTCGCCCACGGGCAGTCGGCCGCACCGCGGCCGAGCGGTGACGGGCCGCTTCACCTCATCGGCAGCGCCGATCTGATGGAGCGCAACCTGGACCGTCGCGTCGAGGTGCTGACACCGGTGACCCACCCCAAGCACCAGGCATGGCTCGACCAGGTGCTGGAGTTCGTCCTGGCCGACGACGTGGTCGGGTGGGAGCTCGACGACTCCGTCTGGCGGCGGATCGGTCCGCAGGGCGTGTTCGAGCCGACCGCGCAGCAGCGGATCTACGAATGGGTCTACGCGACCCAGCGGCGCTGACTTCGCGATCCATTCGGCTGGCGTTCACCTCGCGTTCACCGTTCGACGGGCTCGACGTCACCCGACTTCTCTACGGTGCTTGTGGCATCCCCCATCGCGTCACCGAAGGAGACACGCGCGCGTGAACACCGCACGGATCCGGTCCCGCCGTCAACGCATCGCGACCGCGGCGGTCGCTGCTGCCTCGCTCGTCGGCGCGGCATGCGGCGACGGCAGTGACGATGGCGCCGGCTCGCCGAGCAGCGGCGCCGGTGCTCCGAGCGCCTTCTCGGATCTGTCGGGTGAGCTGATCGGATCGGGAGCGACGTTCCCCAAGGGCTTCTACGACGAGGCCATCGCCGAGCTCGCCGACATCGCGCCCGACCTCGTCGTGGAGTACGGCGGAGGCGGCTCCGGCAAGGGCCGCAGCGACCTCCAGGAGGAGCTGGTCGACTTCGCCGGCACCGACAGCACGGTCAAGGACGAGGACAAGCCCAACTACGAGGGCGGCGAGTTCCTCTACATCCCGACGGTCATCGCACCGATCACGATGTCCTACAACCTGCCCGGCGTGCCGGAGTTGCGCCTGTCGCCGGCGACGATCGCGGGCATCTTCCAGCTCGAGATCACGAACTGGAACGACCCGGCGATCGCGGCCGACAACGAGGGCGTCGATCTGCCCGATGTGGAGATCGTCGTCGCCCGCCGCGCCGACGGATCGGGCACGACCGACAACTTCTCGCGGTTCCTCGAGGCCGCCGCGGGCCCCGATGCCACCGGGGAATGGCGGCTCGGCAGCGGCTCGGAGATCGAGTGGCCGGAGGGGACGCAGGCCGGCGACGGCAACAGCGGCGTGGCGCAGATCATCAAGGACACCGAAGGGGCGATCGGCTACGTCGACCTCAGCGACGCCAACGCCAACGGCCTGACGTTCGCCGCCGTGCAGAACAAGGCCGGCAACTACGTGCTGCCCACCGTCGCGGCCACGCAGGCCGCCGCCGAGGGCGCCGAGATCGACGACGACTTGACGTTCTTCCTCGGCTGGACCGACGGCGAGGAGTCGTATCCGATCGCCGCCCAGACCTGGATCATCGTCTACGCGACCCAACCCGACCCCGAGGTGGCCGAGCGTCTGAAGGGCTTCCTCACCTACCTGCTGACCGACGCCCAGGGCCTCGCGCCGGGCCTGGACTTCGCTCCGCTGCCCGACGGCCTCCGGGCCCAGGCACTGGAGAACATCGCCTCGATCGAGTGATCGCCGCCCGGTCGACGGCTGCCCGCTTCGACCTACAATCGCCCGGTTCGACACAGGAGACTGATGGCCACCCAACGCATCGACCTCACGGCCGAACGACGGATGGCGGACCGGCTGTTCAAGGGTTCCACCCTGGGAGCCGGTGCGCTGATCCTCGTCATCCTGGTGCTGATCGCGTTCACCGTCAGCCGCAAGTCCGTTCCCGTGTTCCGGGCCGAGGGCCTCGAGTTCTTCACCGATCGTCGGTGGGCTCCCGCCGACGACACGTACGGGGCGCTGTCGTTCATCTACGGCACCGCGATCACGTCGCTGATCGCCGTCGTGCTGGCGGTGCCGGTGAGCCTCGGCATCGCGCTGTTCACCACGCAGGTGGCGCCGCCGTGGCTGCGCCGGCCGCTCGTCGCCGTCACCGACCTGGTGGCGGTGGTGCCGTCGGTGGTGTTCGGGTTGTGGGGCATCATCTTCCTCGCGCCGCGGCTCGCCGACGGGTACAAGACGGTCCACGGCTGGTTCGACGGATGGCCAGTGCTCGGCTCGATCTTCGGGCCGGCCTCTGCGGGCCGCACGTTCATGACCGCCGGCCTCATCCTGGCGGTGATGATCACGCCGATCATCAGCTCGATCGCCCGCGAGGTGATCGACACCTGCCCGCAGACCGACCGCGACGGCGCGTTGGCGCTCGGCGCCACGCGCTGGGAGATGATCACCGGCGCGGTGCTGCCTCACAGCGCCGGGGGCATCGTCGGCGCCGTGATGCTGGGCCTCGGCCGAGCGATGGGCGAGACGATCGCGGCGGCGTTGGTGATCGGCTCGTCGACCGCCCTCACGCCGAACGTCTTCGCTGCTGGTGACTCGCTGCCCACCGTGATCGCGTTCCAGTGGGGGGAGGCCACCACCGAGGTGAAGCGCAGCGCGCTGCTGGCGATGGGGCTCACGTTGTTCCTGATGACGATCGTGGTGAACTTCCTCGCGACCGCGGTCGTCAACCGGGGCCTCCGCCGCGTGCAGGGAAGCATCTGATGGCCGCGACGACGTACGCGACGGACGCGCCCGCTCGCTCGCTGGCCGCCGAGCTGTCGAAGGTCAGCGGACGTCGGCGGACGAAGAACATGGCGATGACGGTGCTGATGGGGCTGTCGGTCGCGGTCGTCGTGTTCGTGCTGTTGCTCGTTCTCGTCACCGTCGCCGGCAAGGGTTGGTCGATCGTCGCCGGGTCGTTCCCCGACTGGTTCATCGACGACATCCAGCTGTCGCCTCGGCGGCCAGGGCCCGGCATGAAAGCCGCGATCGTCGGCACGACGATGATCACGCTCACCGCCACCGTGATCGCCGTTCCGCTCGGCATCGCCGGCGCGGTGTACCTCAACGAGTACGGCAAGCAGAAGCCGTTCGCACGCGCCGTGCGCTTCCTCACCAACGTGATGGCGGGCGTGCCCTCGATCGTGATGGGGTTGTTCATCTACGTGTTCTGGGTGGTGCCGCGCGGCCGCGACGGGCTCACCGGGCTAAGCGGCGCGCTGGCGCTGGCGTGCCTGATGCTGCCGATCGTCGTCCGCTCGTGCGAGGAGATGCTGCGGCTGGTGCCGCAGAACCTGCGCGATGCCAGCTACGCGCTCGGAGCGTCGGAGAGCCGCACCACGCTGAGCGTCGTCCTGCCGAAGGCAGCGCCAGGCATCATCAGCGGCTGCCTGCTCGCCGTCGCCCGTGCCGCCGGTGAGACCGCGCCGCTGGTGTTCACGATCGGCGCGGCGAAGCGCACCAACTGGAACGTCTTCAGCGGCACGACGACGTCGCTGTCGATGCAGATCTACGGCAACGCGAAGGAGAGCTTCGTCAACGCGCAGGAACGCGCGTGGGGCGCGGCATTGACGCTCATCGCGTTGGCGTTCACGTTCACGCTCGTGGCGCGCCTGCTGACCGCACGGCTGGGCAAGAACCGATAGGGATACCGATGGCTGACAACGATGCTTGAGAAGGTGCGCATGAACGACGCAACGGCGACGGAACCGCCCGAGACCGGCCCGGTCGGCCAGACTGCGTCGGTGGCGACCGCCCCTGCGTTCGAGCACAGCGTCTTCGAGGTCCGCGACCTCGCTGTGTTCTACGGCGCGTTCAAGGCGGTGCGCGACGTGAACCTCGACGTGCGGGCGAACGAGATCACCGCGTTCATCGGGCCCTCCGGCTGCGGCAAGAGCACGGTGCTGCGCTGCTTCAACCGGATGAACGACACGATCCCCGGCGCCCGCATCGAAGGCACCGTGCGCTACCGAGGCATCGACCTCTACGGCAGCGAGATCTCGGCGACGCAGGTGCGGCGGCGCATCGGCATGGTGTTCCAGAAGCCGAACCCGTTTCCCAAGAGCATCTACGACAACGTCGCCTACGGCCCGCGCCTCACGGGGACGACGAAGAAGGCCGACCTCGACGACATCGTCGAGCGATCGCTGCGCGGCGCGGCGCTGTGGGACGAGGTGAAGGGCCGCTTGAAGTCGTCGGCCCTCGGTCTGTCCGGCGGTCAGCAGCAGCGCCTGTGCATCGGGCGTGCGCTGGCCGTCGAACCGGAGGTCATCCTGATGGACGAGCCGTGCTCGGCGCTCGACCCGATCGCCACCGCGCGCATCGAGGATCTGATGCAGGAGATCAAGCAGAAGTACACGATCGTGATCGTGACCCACAACATGCAGCAGGCAGCGCGGGTCAGCGATCGCACGGCGTTCTTCACCACCGAGGTCAACCCCGAGAGCGATCGTCGCACAGGGCGGCTGGTCGAGTTCGACCGCACGCAGAAGGTGTTCTCCAACCCGAGCGACGAGCGCACCGAGATGTACGTCACGGGACGGTTCGGCTGATGGGCGACGAGCTGCGCAAGGGCTTCCACCACGAGCTCGACGACGTTCGCAACGAGCTCGTCCGGCTCTCGGCGTCGGTCACCGAAGCGATCCCGCGTGCGACCGCGGTGCTGCTCGACGGCGACCTCGAAGGCGCCGACTACCTGATCCGCGGCGACGACGAGATCGACGCACGCGCCCTCGACCTCGAGGAGCGGTGCGTGCAGGTGCTCGCGCTCCAGGCGCCGGTCGCCAGCGATCTGCGGCAGATCCTCGCCGCGCTGCGCATCATCGCCGAGGTCGAGCGTTCCGCCGACCTGCTCGTCAACATCTGCAAGGCGGCCCGGCGGATCTACGGCCACGAGCTCGACCCGAAGCTGCGCGGCATCATCACGCGCATGGGCTCGCAGGCCCAGCAGCTGTACACCGCGGCGATCGAAGCGTTCATCGAGAACGACGCCGCCAAGGCCGCCGCGATCGACGACATGGACTCGTATCTCGACGGGCTCCAGAAGCAGTTCGTGCAGGCGATCTTCGAGAGCCACGCTGCCGGCCGTGTCGATCTGCAGGTCGCGGTCCAGCTGGCGGTCGTGGCGCGCTTCTACGAACGGATCGGCGATCACGCGGTGAACATCGGCGAGCGCGTGCGCTACGTCGTCACGGGGTGGCTGCCGGAGCACAAGGGGGCGGCGCGCCACCGCGCCGCGGGGCACGGCGACGAGCCGGCCGCGGAGTCGCCAGCTGCCGAGGCGCCTCCCGACACGCCGCCTGCCGAGACGCCACATCCCGAGACGGGGGGATGAGTCCTGCCCGTGCTCACGTTCGTGCTCGGCCTGGCGGTCGGCGCGATCGTCGTGGCGGCCTGGGCGCTGCTGCATCGACGGTCCGGCGGCCCGCCCGCGCGGCACGATGCGGCGCCGCCGCCGACCGAGCACGGCGAGCTGGCTGCCGCGCGTGAGGCGATCACGCGCCTCCAAACCGCGCTCGACGCGCTGCCCGTCGGCGTCGTTCTCGCCGATGCGACCGGCGAGGTCGTCGTGCGGAACGCATCCGTGTCGAGCGTCGGCGGGAGCGTGCACGCCGACGTGCTGGTCGCGGAGGCGATCGACGTGCACATCGCCGCTGCCCGCTCGGGGCAGGCGCGCCGGCAGACGATCGACCTCTTCGGCCCGCCGCGCAAGGTGATCGTCGTGCGCGCCGAGCCGATCGACGGCGGTGGGGCGCTCGTCACCATCGAGGACGTCAGCGAGCGGTCGCGTGTCGATGCCGTGCGGACCGATTTCGTGGCGAACATCAGCCACGAGTTGAAGACGCCGGTCGCCGCGTTGTCGGTGTTGGCCGAGGCGCTGAGCGACGAGGATGACGTCGCGACGATGCGCCGCCTCGCCGGCAAGATGGTCGCAGAGGCAGGGCGTGTCGCGCGCACGATCGACGATCTGCTGGAGCTGTCGCGCATCGAGATGGGCGGTGAGGCGGTGCGTGACACGGTGGGCGTCGCGGCGGTGTTGCACGAGGCGGTCGAGCGGGCGCGCCCGGTCGCCGAGGCGCGAGCGATCCGTGTGCAGCTGCACGAGCCACCCGATGGCCTGACGGTGCTCGGCGATCGCCGCCAGCTGGTCTCGGCGGTGGGCAACCTCGTGGAGAACGCCGCCAAGTACAGCGACGAGGGCGGCGTGGTGACGGTGAGCGCGGCGGCCTCCGGCGATCACGTCGAGCTGGTGGTCGCGGACACCGGCATCGGCATCCCGGCGCGCGACCTCGACCGCGTCTTCGAGCGTTTCTACCGCGTCGACCGAGCCCGCAGCCGGGCCACGGGCGGCACCGGTCTCGGCCTCGCGATCGTGCGCCACGTCGCCACGAACCATGGCGGCGAGGTCACGGTGCAATCGGTCGAGGGGGAGGGCTCGACCTTCACGTTGCGCGTGCCGACCGGCGCCGGCTGGCCGCTGGAAGGCGAGCCATGAGCGCGCACACCGTGCTGGTGGTCGAGGACGAGGAGAGCTTCGTCGAAGCACTGCTCGTCGGGCTGCGGCGCGAAGGCTTTCGCGTCGAGGTGGCGACCGACGGCGCCGAGGCGCTCCGGCGGTTCGACATCGTGCAGCCGGACATCGTGCTGCTGGACGTGATGCTGCCCAAGGTGAGCGGTATCGACGTCTGCCGCCAGCTCCGGCGGCGCAGCCAGGTGCCGATCATCATGGTGACGGCCAAGAGCGCCGAGATCGACACCGTCGTCGGGCTGGAAGTGGGCGCCGACGACTACATCAGCAAGCCCTACCGGTTGCGCGAGCTCGTCGCCCGGATGCGCGCGGTCCTGCGCCGTGCGCCGGCCGACGCCCCGTTCGAGCCCAGCACCGGCGCGATCATCGTGGGCGACGTCGCGCTCGACCCGGACGAGCACCGGGTGACGATCGGGGGCGAAGTCGTCGCGCTGCCGCTCAAGGAGTTCGAGCTGCTGCACGTGCTGCTCGCCAACGCCGGCAGGGTCCTGCCGCGCGAGACGCTGATCGACCGCGTCTGGGGCAGCGACTACGTCGGCGACACGAAGACCCTCGACGTCCACGTCAAGCGCCTGCGGGCGAAGATCGAGCCCGATCCCAGCGCGCCGACGCGGATCGTCACGATCCGCGGTCTCGGCTACAAGTACGAGCGGCCGAAGGCCGGACCGGCGACGTGAGTGCGCTCATCTGAGGCCCCCGTCCGCGGCCTCGTAGCATGGCCGCGATGAGCGACGACTGGGGCCGTCCACCCCGTGCCGATGCGCGACCGCCGCGCACCACGGTGCGGTCCGCGGGGCCGGTCGGCCGCCGCCCCGCTCCGGCGTCCCGCTTCGGCAGGTTGGCGCGCACCCAGGCGCTGATGACCGCGGGTGACGTCTGCGTCACGGTCGCCCTCGCCGACTCGCTGTTCCTCGACATCAGCCCGACCGCGGCGCGCAGCAGAGTTCTGCTGTTCCTGGCGATCAGCTTCCTGCCGTTCGTGGTGGTCGCGCCGCTGATCGGACCGTTCATCGATCGGATGGCCGGCGGCCGGCGGATGATGGTGGCGCTCATCGGCGCGGCGCGCGTCGTCGTCACCTTGCTGATGGCGTTCAACATCGACACGCTGGCCCTCTTCCCGCTCGCGTTCGCGTCGTTGGTGCTCGCCAAGACGTACTCGGTGTGCAAGTCGGCGCTCGTGCCCTCGACGGTGCGCGACGACCAGGAGCTCGTCGAGGCGAACTCGAAGCTCGGCCTCGTCAACGGCGTCGTCAGCGCCGTCGCGGCCGCTCCCGCGGGCCTTCTGCAACTCGTGTTCGGGTCGACCGCCACGTTGATCGCCGGGTCTCTCGTCTTCATCGCCTCCGTCGTCGCTGCCACGCAGCTGCCGCGCGACGTGGTGGCGGCGCGCCGATCCGACGCGCGAGAGCGCCGCGAGCTCGGCGCGACCGGGGTGGTGCTCGCCGCGAGCGCGATGGGTCTGCTGCGCGCGAGCCAAGGCTTCCTGTTCTTCCACCTCGCGTTCTGGCTGCGCACGCAGGACGCCGGGCTCGCGCTGTTCGGCGTCGCCGTCGCGTTCTCGACGCTCGGCACGTTCACCGGCAACCTCGTCGGTCCGCTGCTGCGCCGGTCGATCCGTGAGGAGATCATGCTCACCGCGGCGCTGAGCCTCACCGCGTTGGCCGGGATCGGCGCCGCGATCACCGGCGGTGTCGTCAGCGGGATCCTGCTCAACGTGATCGTCAGCTTCGCCGCGGCAGTCGGGCGCTTGGGGTTCGACTCGATCGTGCAGCGGGACGCGCCGGATGCGAACCAGGGCAGGGCCTTCGCCCAGTTCGAGACGCGCTTCCAGTTCGGGTGGGCGCTGGCCGGTGTCGTGCCGGTGCTGTTGAAGCTTCCGGGCCGCGTGGGCTTCCTCGCGGTCGGCGCGATCGCCGCGTTCGCCGTCGTGTCCTACGTGCTGTGGACGCAGCGTGTGCGGCAGGGCCGGCCGGCCCCCAGCCCGCTCAGCCAGCGCGCGAAGCGGCAGCTGGCTCAGGAGCTCCAGCGGCGGCGCGATCGGCGTGACGGCACACCGACGGCCGGCTCGGCGCGCAGCTTCCCGCCGCCGACGCCGCCGACCGACCGCTCATGAGCTGATCTCGAGGCGCGCCAGCCACAGGCCCGGCGCGTCGATCTCGGCAGGCGTCGGCAGCCCGTCGGGCCGCTCGATCATCTGCGCCAGACCCGACGACCCGGCGCGCTCGACGACACCGGCCGTGAACGCCCGTCCCCGCTCGACCTGCTGCCGGCTGAGCTTGAGACCGAGCAGCCGCTCGACGAAGACGTCGTCGGGTGACGTCTCGACGCGGCGGCGGCGCACCGCCTCGGTGACGCGGCCGGCCTCGGCGCCGATCAAACGGCGGGACGTCTCGTCGACGACGTGATCGACGTAGCCGACCACCGCCGCCAACGTCGCGTCGAGCGCAGGCTGGAGGGCGCGTTGCTCGGGGCTCTCGACCGCGCCGAGCAACACCGCCGGGTCGCCCAGCGCCTTCTGGATCGCGCGCAGGGGATCGTCGGACTCGATGTCGATCTCGGTGAGCTGATCGGCGACGGCCGACGGATCGGGCCGGAACGCGCCGACGTGGCGCCGCACGAGATCGCTGAGCGAATCGCGCACGTGGGGCGCCGAGAACAGCGCCTTGGCCGCCAACTCCTGGACGAGCACCCACAGCCGCATCTCGTCGAGCGGCAGACTCCAGTCGGCGGCGAACCCGTCGATCGTCGCCGGGACGAGGAGCAGCTCGTTCGAGGGCGGCCGCGGCACGGGGAGGTCGTACTGGCCGAACGCCCGCGCGCCGAGCCGGCCGACCATCGAGCCGACCGCCATCCCCAACATGGCGGGCGCCATCAGCTGGGAGAGGTTCGCCATCATCGCGGCGAACGGATCGCCGCCCGCGTCGGCCTCGTCGTCGGTCTCGGGCCGGCGCCCCAGCGACGCGGCGAGCTCGGTGAACAGAGGGCGATAGGCCTCGAGCGAGCGCTGCGTCCACCCGCCGGGCGTGACGGTCACGATCTCCGCGCCCGGGAGATCGACGCCGGTGACGTCGCGGACGTGCATCTCGGCGATGCGGGCAAGGTCCGCGAGCGCGAACCGCACCGCGGGGTCGACGTTCGGCTCGGAGGCGCCGTTCGTCGCCGCCATCTGGGCGAACTGCCGGGCGACGTCCCAGTTCAGCGGACCCTGACCGGCGAGCGCGCGAGCGAGGTCGCCGAACATCGGAATGCCGCTGAAGGGGTTGGGCACACCCGCGTCGTCGGGGTCGTCGCCAGCCATGGCGACACTCTACGAGGGGTCGCCGCCGGGTCGTCGGCGGGCCCGGACGAAGGATCGGCGAGGCGGTAGCGTCGGCGCGGATGTCCACCGTCGTCGTCACCGGAGCGTCGAGCCCCTGGGGGCGGCGCGCCCTGGCCCGTCTCGCCGAGCAGGGCGCGCTGAAGGTGGTCGCCGACGACGACTCGATCGACCATGCCGACGTCGTCGTCCACCTCGGCGCCGCCGACCACGACACCCGGGCGCGCCGGCGCGAGAACGTGACCGCGGGCGCGGCCGAGATGTTGATGCGCGCCGACGCGATCGGCGCCGACCATGTCGTGCTCGTCTCGTCCGCGATGGTCTACGGGGCGTGGTCCAACAACCCGGTGCCGCTCACCGAGGACGCCCCGCTGCGGCCGGACCCGGAGTTCACCTACGCCCGCCAACTGGCGTCGGTCGAGCAGCTCGTCGACGACTGGCGCCGTGCCCGGCCGGGGCGCACGGCGACGGTGCTGCGGCCCGTCGTCGCGATGGCCGCGGATGGCACGTCGAGCCTCGCCAGCGCGCTCGCGGCCGGGATGGGCCAGCGTTTCGCCGAGGACGACCCCGCGGCGCAGTTCCTCCACCTCGACGATCTGGCGTCCGCGGTCGTGTTGGGGGCCACCGAGCGGCTCGACGGCGTGTTCAACGTCGCGCCGGACGGATCGATCCCGTCGGAGACCGTGCGCGCCTTGTCGGGCAGGAAGGCACGGGTGCGCCTGCCCGACCGGCTGGCCGAGGTCGTCGGCGATCTTCGCTGGCGCTTCCAGCGCGGGCCGATCCCTCCGGGTCTGCGTTCGTACGCGCGCTGGCCCTGGCTCGTCGCCAACGACCGCTTGCGGGCCCGCGGATGGAAGCCCACCGTCACCAACGAGCAGGCCTACGTGGAAGGCACCGAAGCGAAGTGGTGGACGATGGTGACGCCGAAGCGCAAGCAGGAGATCGCGCTCGGAGGCATGGTCGCGGTGGCGCTCGGCGTGGTGACGGGCATCGCGATCGCAGTTCGCCGGGCGCGACGCCGCGCGCATGCGCGCCGCGTCGACTGAGATCCCGACCTACAGCGCCGACGGTCGCGCAGCCAACGTCACCGACATCGACAGGATCGTCGGCGGCGTCGTGGTCGCGGTCGCGGCGGTGCTGGCCGGCGCCGTCGTCGGCGCGGAGGTCGCGACCGTCGTGCTCGGCGCCGACGTCGTCGTGAGCGCGGTGGTGGACCCACCGCCGACGCCCGTGGGCACGGACGTGCTCGGCGACGACGTCGGCGGAGGACCCGTCGACGACGGCGCCGTCGTCGACGCGACCGTGGTGGGCGTCGTCGACGTGCTGGTGTCGCCCGGGGCCGCGTCGGCGGCCCGCACGACGTCGACGGCGACGACGTCGCCGACTCGGTGGTGCGACAGCACCCCGACGACGTCGGCCAGCGTCGACACCTCGACCCCGTCGATCGCGACCAGGCGATCACCCACCATCAGGCCCGCCGCGGCAGCTGGGCCGCCGTCGGTGACGCGTGAGATCGTCAGCCCGCCAGGTCGGTCGCCGCCGCCCCCGAACGCGTCGACCACGGAGCCCGCGTCGTCGGTGAGCTCGATCCCGAGCCATGGCGTCGTCAGCGCCATCCCGTCGACCTTGCTCGCGGCACGGGTGATGTCGGCCGCGGCGACGAGGGCCACCCCATCGTCGCGGTGGGTGCACAACCCGACGAGCCGACCCTCCGCGTCGACCACCGGCGCTGCCTCGCTCACCTGGCTGGAATCGACGACGAGCATCACACCGGAGTCGGAGACCTTGAGCGTCGCCGGCACCTCGGCGGCGCCGACCACGACGACGGCATCGCCGTCGGCGATCGCATCGGCGGTCTGCCACGTCGCCTCGCCGCCACTCGTCGGCAGCGACAGCACTGCGACGTGCAGTCGCGGGTCGACCATCAGGACCTGCGCGGTGACGACCTCGCCCGTGGGCAGCGTGACCTCGATGGACGAGGCGCCGGCGATCGCAGCATCGGTGGTGATGGCGAGCGGACCCGAGGCCGCCGCGAGCGTGACCGCGGGCCGCGGGTTCTCGTCGGCTGCGGCGCTGAGCACGACCGTGGGCAGGGGACTCTGCGGCGGAGCGGTCGGGGTGGTGACAGCGGTCGTCGGTGCCAGCGTCGGAGCGCTCGTGTCCGGCCGGGTGGCGACGGGCACGGTGGAGAACGCATCACGCCCCAACCGCACCGTGGTGGGAGGGGAGGCGGCGGGGCTGCCGCCACCGGCGGGCAACATCGCCCAGAGCAGGCCCGCGGCGAGCACCAGGCCGATCGTGCCGGTGACCACCGACAGGCCGCGGCCGATGACGAGCGGCGGCTCCGACGCAGCCCACTGCGCTGCGCCGAGCTCGGACGGGTGGCGCCAGGTCCGCTCGTGGGGCGGCAACGGCGCGGACGCGAAGCGGTCCGACGCATCGGACGCGTCAGCGTCGTCGTCCCAATCGCCCGGCTCCACGAGTGCTACAGAGTAGAGCCGCTCCGCCGCCGCACGGCGTCGCCCCAGGGTTCCGGCAGACCCGGCGGCTACCATGCCCGATCGTGCAGCCTCCCGCCTCTGGCGACACCTGGCTCGGCCTGGCCGAGGACCAGCTCCCTGTCGCGACCGCCTACGACTGGGCGGTGCGGCCACATTGCGGGGCGGTCGTGCTGTTCTCCGGCACCGTCCGCGACCATGCCGAGGGTCGCGACGGTGTCGAGCACCTGACGTACGAGGCGTACAGCGAGCAGGTGCTCGCTCGGTTCACCGCGATCGCGGACGAGATCCGGGTGCGCTGGCCGAGCGTCGGTCGCATCGTCGTGCTGCACCGCATCGGCCAGCTGTCGGTCGGCGAGAGCTCGGTGGTCGTCGCCGTGTCGGCCGCACATCGCCCAGAGGCGTTCGCCGCCGCGCGCTTCGGGATCGACGCGGTGAAGGAGACCGCTCCGATCTGGAAGCACGAGGTGTGGTCCGAGGGCGCGGCGTGGGGCCTCGGCGCCCACACCGTCCGCGAGGCGTCCGACGTGGAGAGCAGCGGATGACGATCGCGATCGTCGTCGGCGCGGTCATCGTCGTCGTGGCGTTCGCCGCATGGGCACTGGCGCGCAGCCGACACGACGTCGACGACGGTGTCACCAGCTTCCGCCGCCACATCGACGCGCTGTCGCCCGAGGCGCGCCGCGAGGTCATCGACCGGGTGAAGAACTCCCGCGAGACCGGCAAGGGAAAGTAGGACACGCCCCATGGCCCGCGACCTCGCGATCGATCTCGGCACCGCGAACACGCTGGTGTACATGAAGGGCCGCGGCATCGTGCTGAACGAGCCATCGGTCATCGCGCTCAACCGTCAGACCGGCGAGGTGCTGGCGACCGGCCGTGAGGCATGGCAGATGATCGGCCGCACCCCCGGCTACATCGTCGCCGTGCGGCCGCTGCGCGGGGGAGCGATCACCGACTTCGAGATCACCGAGCGCATGATCCGGCTGTTGCTCCAGCGCGTCGGCGTCAGCCGCTTCACGCGGCCGAAGGTGGTGATCTGCGTGCCGTCGGCGATCACCGAAGTCGAGCGGCGGGCGGTCACCGACGCGGCGCGCCGCGCCGGCGCGGCCGACGCGCAACTGATCGAGCAGCCGATGGCGGCGGCGATCGGCGCCGACCTGCCGATCGACGAGCCGGTCGGCAACATGGTCATCGACATCGGTGGCGGCACGAGCGAGACGGCGGTCATCAGCCTCGGCGGCATCGTCGCGCTCGAAGCGGTGCGTGTCGGCAGCTTCGACATCGATGCCGCGATCCAGAACTACGTGCGCCGCGAGCACGGCATCGCGATCGGCGAGCGCACGGCGGAGGAGATCAAGGTCGCGATCGGATCCGCGGACGCCACCGAAGACGAGAACCAGGCCGAGGTGCGCGGCCGCGACCTGATGAGCGGCCTGCCCAAGACCGTGCTGCTGTCGCCGGAGGAGATCCGCTACGCGATCGACGACGTGGTGTCGTCGATCACTGCCAGCGTCGTGCGTTGCCTGGCGAAGGCGCCGCCCGAACTCGCTCAGGACTTCCTCGTGCGCGGCATGTACCTCGTCGGCGGCGGTGGCCTGTTGCGCGGTCTCGCGCAACGGATCGAGCGCGAGACCAAGGTGCCGGTGAAGATGTCGCCGATGCCCCTGGAAGCGGTGGTGCTCGGCGCCGGCCATTGCATCGAGCACTACGAGGCGCTCAAGAACATGTTCATGGGCGCCCGCCGGTAGCCCAGCTCGCGCGTCCTGCTAGCGCAAGAGCAACACGAGCAGCACGATCACGATGATCAACAGAACGACTCCACCACCGATGTACATGTTGTGCCCCTTGTCGCAGTCGTCGGGTCAGCAGGCGGTCTCAGCTGATCACCAGTAGTGCGCTCTGCCGCCGACGCGCCGCCCCGTAGAGCCCAGCAGCATCAGGATGAGGCCCACCACGAGCACGATGATGCCCAGGGTCCACAGGATCGGGATTCCGAGGAGGAGGCCGAGGAGCAGGAGGACGAGGCCGAGGATGATCATGGCCCCGTTGTGCCCGAACGCGGCGCGTCTCAAACGAAGCGTCGCCAGCGCCTGCGACGCCGGCGACGGTCAGGAGGCGAGCGAGCGATGCTCGGCGAGAAGGTGCGCGGGGACCTCGCGGGACGCTGGCGCCATGCGCCGGCGGATGCGGAACGCGTCCGGTGGGCAGGGCGCTCCGGGCTTGCAGCAGCGCACGAACTTGGTCGTGTTGCCGCGCTCGTCGATGAAGGCGTACATCGCGTGGTCGAGCCCTTGGCGTTCGATCTCGCTCAAGATCTTCGATCGCCACCAGGCGTCGAGACCACGGAACGTCCCCGGACTGACCAGTTTGGTCGAAGCCATGTGCCTCCCCTCAGGTCGTCTCCCCCTGAGTTGGCGCCGAAATGAACCGGGTATCACCCCGGCGTACCCGCCGGCGGCCCATACCGTAGCGTGTGCCGCCGGTCACGTCGAGGGGCTCGACGCACTGAGTTCCGACCACACCCGTTTGCCATGCCGCTCCCGGGCCCATCCCCAGCGCTCGCTCAGCTCGTTGACCAGGTTCAACCCGTAGCCGCCGTTGAGCCCATCCGGCTCTCGCAGTCGGGGAGGATCCTGTGTGTCGTCGAAGACCTCGAGTCGCAGCACGTCGCCCTCGATGGACACCCCGACGGCGACGAGATGCGCGTGCACGACGGCGTTCGTGACCAGCTCGGAGAGCACCAGACCGACGGCGCTGTTGGGCTCGGCGTCCCACGAACGCAGCGCCTCGTCGACGAATCTGCGAGCGAGCGGGATGGATTCGGGCTCGTTGGCGAGCGCGATGCGGCTGGATGTCGGCGCCGGCGTCGCTGGGGCGGTGTCCCGCTGGCGGGGCGCCAGCACGGGTGGTTGCATGTTGCGACGGATGCGGAACAGGTCGTCCCGGCACGGGCGGTCCGGGGCGCAGCAGACGACCATGCGGACCACCTCTCCCGCAGCGTCGACCAGGACGTACATGGCGTGATCCCGGCCGAAGCGCGCTACGCCGGCCAGGATCCGCTCGCGCGCGCGGCCATCGAGCTCCCGGAACGCGCCGGGGCTGATGAGGGCGAGACGCCCCCGTGCGGTGTCCTTCGTTTCGTCTGCGCCCATCGTCTCCGAGGAAGTCCGTCGCGGCGTCTCGGGTCCCGTACCCCCCGACACGGATATCTACCCCGCGCCAGGCCCGACGTCGACGTCGGTACGATCGGGTGTTCGTGACCCGCTTGCCCCACACTGCCCGTGCCGCGGTCGCCGCCGGGCTGGCGAGCATCCGTGACGAGTTCGGCGTGCCCGACCGGTTCCCGGCCGACGTCCTCGATGCTGCCGACGCGGCCGCACGTCGCACGTTCGACGCCCACGTCGACCGCACCGCCGTGCCGTTCATGACGCTGGATCCGGAGCCGAGCACCGACCTCGACCAGGCGTTCGCAATCGAGCGCCAGGGGGACGACCTGCTGCTGCACTATGCGATCGCCGACGTCGGGTGGTTCGTCGAGCCGGGCGACCCGATCGACCGCGAGGCCTGGCGCCGCGGGCTGACGATCTACATGCCCGACGGGCGTGCTCCGTTGCATCCCGAGACGCTGTCGGAGGCCGCGGCGAGCTTGCTGCCGGGAGTCGATCGTGCGGCCGTGGTGTTCCGGGTGCGCGTCAGCCCCGACGGCGACGTGGCGCTCGTGGACGTCGAGCGCGCCCGCATCCGCAGCCGGGCGAAGCTGGCCTACGAGACCGTTCGTGCCGGCGATCTCCCCGACGGGTTCGGCGAGCTCGCCGCCCGGGTGGCGGCAGCGGAGCGTCGCCGCGGCGCCGGGCGGGTGTCGTTCCCCGAGCAAGAGGTCGACATCGGGGCGGACGGGATGTGGCGATTGCGCTTTCGTTCACGGCGGATCGCCGAGGACCACAACGCGGCGTTGAGCTTGGCGACGAACATGGCGGTCGCCGCGACGATGCTCGCTGCGCAGACCGGCGTGTTCCGTGTGATGCCTCCGCCATCGCCGCGGGAGGTCGACCACCTACGACGCACGGCGAAAGCGTTGGGGCTCGAATGGCCGGACGCCGTCGATCTCGACACGTTTCAGCGTCTCCTCGACGCGCGCGATCCGGCGGCCGCGGCGTTCCTGCTCGCCGTGCGCCGGGCATCGGGCCGCGCGACGTACGAGCCGTGGACGGCAGGCGTCACCCCGACACACGCGGCGATGGCGACGACCTACACGCACGCCACGGCGCCGCTGCGCCGCCTGGCCGACCGCTTCGTCGTCGAGGCCGCGCTGGCGATCGCCGCCGGCGGAGGCCCGCCGGACGAGGTCGACGCAGCGTTCGGCCGGCTTCCCGATGCGATGGCCGAGGCAGAGGCGCGAGCCTCGCGCGTCGACGGGGCGGTGTTCGATCTGGTGGAGGCGGCAGTGCTGCGCGACAGCGTCGGGCAGACCTTCGACGCCGTGGTCACCGACATCGACGAGCGTGGCGCCCGCATCCAGCTGGTCGAGCCGGCTGTGACGTCGCGGGTGTCGACCGATGGGCTCGAGCCGGGGGCCAAGGTACGCGTCCGGCTGACCGAAGCCGACGTCGCCCGCCGGTCGGTGCGGTTCTCGCTCAGCCCGGGATGATCCGTGCGACGGCGCCGTCGAGGCTCAGCACGTACAGCTCGCCGTCGGGCCCTTCGGCGACCGCGGAGACGCTGCCCGAGCTGTCGCTGAGCACGAGGGCCCGGCCGACCTCCTTTCCGACCACCTCGATCGCGCGCAGGGCGCCGTTGCAGTAGTCGCTGAAGACGAACCAGCCGGCGAGATCGGGGATCGCCGCGCCGCGGTAGCGGACGCCTCCGGAGATGCTGCACCCCTCGGCGTGGTCGTAGGCGAAGATCGGCGGTTGGTGACCTTCGGCGGGCTGATCGTCGTTGAAGCGTTCGTCGGCCTCGTACGCGCTCCAGCCGAACGACACGGCGCGGCCGCCTCCCTCATCCGCCCAGGCGACGTCGATCTCCTCCCACGTGTTCTGGCCGACGTCGGCGATCCACAGATCGCCCGTGGTGCGATCGAAGCTGAAGCGCCACGGGTTGCGCAGGCCGAGCGACCAGACCTCTCCTCGGGCGCCGGCTTGGTCGACGAACGGGTTGTCGGCCGGCACGCTGTAGGGCGCGTCGGTGCTCGCTCGCGGGTCGATGCGCAGCATCTTGCCCAGCAGCTCCCCGACGTTCAGCGCTCGCCGCTCGGGGTCGCCGCCCGCGCCGCCGTCGCCGGTTCCGACGTAGAGCATGCCGTCGGGGCCGAACGCGAGGTGGCCGCCGTTGTGGTTGGCGTACGGCTGGTCGATGGAGACGACGATGCGCGCGGTCGCCGCGTCGAGCGAGCCGTCGGCCGTGACCGCGTATTCGGCGATCACCGTGTCGCCGTCGACGTCCGTGTAGTCGACGTAGGCCAGCGGCTCGGTCGGGTGGAAGGCGAGGCCGAGCAGTCCGCGCTCGCCCCCGGTGGTGATCAGGTCGCTGATGTCGAGCACCGGCGCGGCGCCGACCTCGCCGTCGCGCACCGCGACGATCACGCCCCGCTGGCTGACGACGTACAGCGACGGGTCGTCGGGCCGGACCGCGAGATCGACGGCGCCGGGCACCTCGGCGACGGTCGTGAGCGCGACGACCGGATCGGGCCGCGGCGCCGGTGGCTCGGTCGCGGCGGGCTCGGTGGCGGCGGGCGCGGTCGTCGGCGGCTGTCCGGTCGCCGGTGTGGCCGGCTGCGTGGTCTTCGGTGTCGTGGTCGGCGTGCTCGCCGAACCGCTCGCCGGCGCCGAGGTCACGGGCGAGCTGCTCGTCTCGTCGGGGTCGTCGGAACAGGACGCCACGATGGCGACCGCGCAGCACGCAGCCGCGAGCCGGCGCCACCGCGGTGTCATGTCGTGAACCGCGTCAGCCCTTCCTGCACCACGGTGACCGCAAGCGCGCCTTCGCTGGTGAAGATCGCGCCGCTGCCCAATCCACGCGACGCACCGTTGGACACCGCGACCTGGTCGTACAGCAGCCACTCGTCGGCGCGGAACGGCCGGTGGAACCACATCGCATGGTCGAGGCTGGCCATCTGCACGTTGCCGTCCTGGAGCGCCAGCCCGAACGGCAGGATCGTGGTGTCGAGGAGGGTCATGTCGCTCGCGTAGGTGAGGATGCACGCGTGGAGCGTGGGGTCGTCGGGCAGCACCCCGTCGGCGCGCAGCCAAACCCGTTGCTCGGTCGCCTTGTGGCCCGCGCGGGCGAGCGGATCCATGCCGACGTACCGCAGGTCGATGGGCCGCGGGCGGTCGTACCAGTCGCCGAGCTGTTCGCGCCACGGCGCCACCCGGGTCCGGAAGTCGGGCAACGTCCCGGGCGCGGGCACGTCGGCCGGCATGGGGACGTGGTAGTCGGGGCCGAGCTCAGCGACCTGGAAGCTGGCCTGGAGGTTGAAGATCGCCTTGCCGTGCTGGATCGCGACGACCCGCCGGGTGCTGAAGCTGCGTCCGTCGCGCAGCCTGTCGACCTCGTAGAGGATCGGCACCGTCGGGTCGCCGGGCCGCAGGAAGTAGGCGTGCAGAGAGTGGACGCGCCGCGCCGGGTCGTCGACGGTGCGGCTCGCCGCCACCAGAGCTTGGCCTGCGACCTGGCCTCCGAAGACGCGTTGGCGGTTCTCGTCGGGCGATCGGCCGCGAAAGATGTTGACCTCGATGGCTTCGAGGTCGAGCAGTTTCACGAGGTCGTCGAGCGCTGCCTGCACGGACGCCGACTGTACCGGCGGCCCTGCGGCGCGCTCGGCTCGGAGGTTCGTAGCGTGCAGGAGATGACGGCGCTTTCGATCGATCCGACCATCCGCGCCCACGCCATCGCCGCGACGGGCTTCATGCCGATCGACGAAGGTGATGCGCTCGCGGCCGCGGCTGTCGCAGCCTGCGTCGCGCTGGCGGGCCTGCCGATCGTCGAGGTCGGCAGCTACTGCGGCCGCTCGACATTGTGGCTCGCCGCGGCGGCACGAGCGGCGGGCACGGTGGTGTTCGCGGTGGACCATCACCGTGGGTCGGAGGAGAACCAGCCGGGCTGGGAATGGCACGACCCCGCGCTCGTCGACGCGCGCAGCGGGCGCATGGACACGCTGTCGGTGTTCCGGCGCACGATCGCTGCCGCTGGCGTCGAGGACACCGTCATCGCCGTGGTGGGCGCATCGGCGACGGTGGCACGGCATTGGAACACGCCGGCTGCGGCGGTCTTCATCGACGGTGGTCATGGCGAGCAGCCGGCGCGCGACGACTACGTGGGCTGGGCTCGTCACGTCGCGGTCGGCGGCGTGTTGTGCATCCACGACGTGTTTCCCGATCCGGCCGACGGCGGCCGGCCGCCGTACGAGGAGATCTTCCTTCCGGCGTTGCGCAGCGGACGGTTCCGGCTCGCCAGCGCGGCCGGGTCGTTGCGGGTGTTGCGGCGCGTCGACTGACGCCGCCACGGTCACCGGGCGCGCGGGGAGCGCGGCGTTAATCTGCCCGCCATGCCCGAGACCTCTCCGCCGCCGTATCTCTCCGGACCGGGCGGTGGGCCTGGTGGAGCCAGCCCGCTGCCCTCTCCTGGTGGAGGCGCGGGCCCGGGGAGCGGCGGCCTCACGTTCGACACCGCGGGCGGCAAGCGTGGCCCGGGTGACGGCGGGAAGCGCAAGGGGGTGATCATCGGCGTCGTCGTCATCGCCGCGCTGATCGTGCTTCTGATCCTCGTGACCCGGGGCGGCGGTGATGGAGGCGGCGGTGATGCAGCGAGCGCCGCCGCGGGGTTCGAAGCCATCGTCGACGACGCCGACTTCACCGATGGGGTCGCACAACTGCGTCGCTGCCCGATCGGCGACGTCGAAGATCTCGCACGCGCCGTCGCCGGACGGGTCGATGTCGACGAGGACGTCCTCGAGGGCGACGACGCGGCGACCGTCAACGAGCGGCCGGTCGACACGCTCTCGTGTGCGATCGGAGTGGACGCTGATGACGTGCGCGGCATCTACCAGCTCCGGTTCGGCGCCAGCGCCGTGCCGCGTGGCGACTACGAGGACTACCTCACCGACGACGTGTTCGGCGACGGCGCCGACGTCGAGGTCGAGGATCCGCAGAACCGCGCCGGCGGAGTGGTGTATCCCTTCTGCGTCGAGCAGGCCGACACCGAGGCATGTGGCGCCGCATGGGTCGACGAGGACGACGATCTCGTCGTGTTCGTGCTGCTCGACGGCAGCTCCGACGTGGCCGAGGCCAACGCTGCTCTCGACGCCGTCCGGGCCGACATCCTCCGTGGCCTGGCGGGCAACGCCGACGACTGATCGCGAGCGGCGTCAGCGGCTGCCGGCACGGTGCGCGAAGACGCCGCTCGCCGGTGACAGACCTGCGATCGCGTCGGCGGCGAGGATCACCGCCGCGCCGGTGTACGCCGACGCCTCCCCGTCTGGGAACCGGACGCCGCCAGGGTGGACGATGCCGGTCCAGTAGGCGCCGTCTTCGCGGCGATGCGCGCGGGTCCACGACAACAGCTCGACCGCGGTGTCGATGTCGCCGATGGCGACGTGGGCGAGCGCGCACTCCGCGGTTTCGGCCGCGGTCACCCACGGCTCGTCGCTCACGCAACGGATGCCGTGCGACTCCATCGCGAACGTCGACCACCCCTCGGCCAGGCGCGCCTTCGCGGCCTCGCCGCGGAGCGCGCCGCTCAGCGCCGGGTAGTACCAGTCCATCGCCCATCGTTCCTTCGGCGCGAACAGCGCGGGCGCGGTCTCGATGATCGACACCACGCGCGCTGCCGCGGCGGTCCATGCGGGGCGACGGCGGCCGAGCGCGTGGGCGAGCTGCGCGCCGCAGCGCAGCGAGTGGACGATGCTGCTGCACCCGGTGAGCAGCGCATAGTCCCACGGAGCGTCGTCAGGCTGGCGCGCCCACAGGATCGTGCCGTCTGGCCGCGCCATGGACAGCACCCACCGCAGCGCCCGGTCGACGACCGGCCACAGCTCCTGGACGGCGACGCGGTCACGAGTGCAGAGCCAGTGGTGCCACACGCCCGTCGCGACGTACGCGCACACGTTGGTGTCGAGCTTCGTGTCCTCCACGCTGCCGTCGGCTCGGTAGTAGTTGTGCCAGCTGCCGTCGGGGCGCTGCGTCGACGCGAGCCACGCGTACGCCCGGTGGGCGTGGTCGTGCATGCCGGCGACGTCGAGCGCCATCGCGGTCTCCACGTGGTTCCACGGGTCGCAGTGGCCACCTTCGAACCACGGGATCATGCCGTCCGGCGTCTGGAGCGCGGCGATCGTCGCCGCTGTCTCGGTGATCTCGCCGGGCGTGATCGCCGTGTCGTGACGCCAGGATCGGCTCATCGCCGCCCGACCTTGCGCGTGTAGAGGACGAGGCTCTTGCCGAGCAGGGGGCTGAGGACCTTCTCGGCGACGCGGGTGGATCGGGGCCCGGCGACGATGTCCCACTCGAGAAAGCGGCGATAGGCGGCGACGAGCCGATGGTCGTCACGATCGACACCGACGGCACAGCGCAGCCACCAGTACGGCGAGTGGAGCGCATGCGCCTTGTGGCTCGCGTGCACGGCGAGGCCCGCGGCGCGCAGCTTCGCCCGCAGCTCCGTGGCGGAGTAGATGCGCACGTGCCCGCCCTCCCTGCGCGGAGCGTGGTAGTCGTCGGACAACCGCCAGTTGACCTTCTCGGGCCACGCACGCGGAACGGTGCAGGCGAACGTGCCGCCGGGGCGCAGCACGCGCGCCATCTCGGCGATCGCGGCGACGTCGTCGGGAACGTGTTCGAGCACCTCACTGGCCAGCACGACGTCGAAGCAGGCGTCACCGAACGGCAGCCGTGTCGCGTCGGCGCGCATCGCTGTGACGCATCGCTTCTCGGAGATCTCACCGCTCTCCCGCATCGCTGCGAACGTCGCACGGGTGGCCTCGACTTCGTCCACGGCGATGTCGAGCGCGACGACGTCTCCTCCGTGCCGGGCGGCGGCGAACGCGTGGCGGCCGAAGCCCGTGCCGACGTCGAGCACGCGCTCGCCGTCGCGCAGGCCAAGTCGGTCGAAGCGGATCGTGAGCATCGCGCGGCAAATCCCAGTCAGCTCTGCCGGCCGGCGGGCGATCCGTTGCGACGCAGCTTCTCCCGATTGTGGGGCATGTCGAGCACCTCGCGGTATTGCTCGACGGTGAGCTGCGCGCAACGCCGCCAACTCCAGCGCTCGACGACGCGGCGGCGGCCGGCCTCGCCCACCCGGGCGCGCAGCTCGGGATGGTCGAGGCCGCGCCGGATCGTGGCTGCGAGCGCGTCGGCGTCGCCGGCACGACACTGGAGGACGGTCTCGCCGTCGCGGCCGCTGACCTCCGGCAGAGCGCCTCCGTCGGTCGCGACGAGACATGTCGCCGTGCACATCGCTTCGATCGCGGGGAGGCTGAACCCCTCGTACAGGCTCGGCACGACGGCGAGCTCGGCCGATGCGTACAACTCGACGATCCGCTCGTCGGGCACCCCGCTGACGAACTCGACGTGGCCCGCCAGACCCAATCGATCGATGAGGTCCGTCGTCGTGCCGGGCCGCGGCGCGCCGATGACCGTCAGCGTGATGTCGCGCTCGGTGCGCAGCTTGGCGATCGCCTCGAGCAGATAGGGCAGGCCCTTCATCGCCACGTCCGCCGACGCCGTGGTGACGAGGTGGCCCGGGCGGCGGGCGACGTGTGGCAGCGGGCGGAACAGCGCGGGATCGACCCCGACGGGGACCATGCGCATGCGGTCGTACGGCACGCCCATGTCGTGGTGGATGTCGTTGATGCTCGTCTCGCTGACGACCACGACCCGTGGCATGCGCCTGGCGACGCGCGCCTGCATCGTGACGAATCCGTACCATCGGTGGATGCTGACGCGCTTGCGCCAGTTCGGAGCGTGGCGCATCTCGAGCGCCCGGTCGCGCGTGATCGGGTGATGCAGCGTGACGATCGTCGGCAGCATCCGCTCGATGCCGAGGAGCCCGTAGCCGAGGCACTGGTTGTCGTGCACCAGGTCGAATTCGGCGCGGCGCGAGCGGAGCGCTGTGAGCGCGCGCACGCTGAACGCCAGGGGCTCGCTGAACGAGCCGGTCATGAACTGGCCGACCTCGATCGCGTCGGCCCACGACGTGATCTCCCAGTAGGCCGGCATCCGGCCCGGATGCACGTCGTTGAAGATGTCGAGGCTGGGAAGCTCGGTGAGCGGCACGCGGTCGTCGAGCACCGGATACGGCTGGCCACCGAACACCTCGACGGAATGCCCGAGGTCGGCCAAGGCAGTGGTGAGGTGGCGCGTGTACACGCCCTGCCCACCGACGTGCGGCTTCCCGCGATACGTCAGGTAGGCGATCCGGAGAGCCCCGTCGGGGTCGGGCGCTGGCCGCATCGGCGCAGCCTACAAAACGGCTTCGCGCGGCTCCGCTGCGCGAAGGTGGGGCTGTGCGAGCGTTGGTGCAGCGAGTGCACGAGGCGTCGGTCAGCGTCCGTGGCGACGACGGCACGTACGTCGATTCCGGGGCGATCGGGCCCGGCCTGTGCGCGCTCGTCGGCGTGACGCACGACGACACGCCCGAGCGTGCTCGCAAGTTGGCCGACAAGCTGTGGCGCCTGCGCATCTTCGACGACGGCGACGGCGTGATGAACCTCTCGGTCGCCGACACGACGCGTTCGCTGCTCGTCGTCAGCCAGTTCACGTTGTACGCCGATGCGAGCGGCGGGCGCCGCCCCTCGTGGTCCGCAGCGGCACGGCCGGAACACGCCGAACCGCTCGTGGTCGCGGTCGTCGACCGGCTGCGCGAGGTGGGCGCCGAGGTGGCGACGGGTCGGTTCCGTGCCGACATGCGGGTCGCGCTCGTCAACGACGGCCCGGTCACACTGATGCTGGAGACGTGACCTCCACGTGGTCGTCGTCCGGCTGATCGCCGATCGTCCGGCGGCGGCCGCGCGCCGCCGCCCAAGCGATCCCCACGGCGACGGCAGCCGCGGCAGCGATGGGCACGTCGCCGAGGCGGGAATACCACGTTCGGCCCTCGCGCAACGGGACGTCACGGACGAGCAGAGCTTGCTCGCTGACGGCGGTGCGATCGAACACGTCCCCCGACGGTGAGACGAACGCGCTGAATCCCGTCGGCGACGCTTGCACCACCCAGCGCCCCTCCTCGATCGCCCGCAGTCGCGACGACGCGACTTGTTGCGTTTGCAAAATCGTGCCGGTGTAGCTCGAGCCGTTGGTCGGGTTGACGATCATCTGGCCGCCGTCGCCGACACCGTCGCGCGCCCGCGATCCGAAGAACACCTCCCACGAGATGACCACGGCGAGGCGGGCGCCGTCCGGCAGATCGAGCACGGCAGGACCCTCGCCGGCCACGGCGTCGCGCGGCACCAAGTCCGTGGGCGCGCCGAGCGCATCGAGCAGGCCTCGCAGCGGCATGTACTCGCCGAACGGCACCCGCCGAACCTTCTCGTAGCGCCCCGTGAGCTGGCCGTCGGGTGTGACGACGACCTGCGCGTTGGTGAAGTGGTCGTCGCCGGCGTCCTCCGTCACGCCCACCGCGAACGGCGCGCCGAGGCGGCGTGCTTCGGCCGCGATCTCGGCGTGTTCGGTGCTGCCGGCGAAGCGCGCCACGTCGATGACGTTCTCCGGCCATACGACGAGGTCGATGCCGGCGTTCGCGTTGAGCTGCTGCGTGGCGAGCAGGTGGCGCTCGAACACGACACGCGGATCGGTGTCGATCGCGCGCGTTCCCTGCTCGCCGCCGCCCTGCACGATCGCGATGCGCAGCGCCGTTCCGACGTCGCGCCCGCTCGGCGCGGCGGCTGCGAGGCCGAGCAGGACGACGACCGCCGCGGGTCCGATCCATGCTCGGCGGCGGTCGCTGTGTTGCGCGAGCGCCGCGAGGGCGACGCCGATCTGCATCGTGGCCCAGGTGATCAGCACCACGCCGCCGATGCGGGCGAGCGTCCCCAACGGCCCCGTCACCTGGCTGATGCCCAGCGTCGCCAGCGGCACACCGCCGAACGGGAACCACAGCCGCACCGCCTCGACCGCTGCGTGTGCCGCGGGCAGCGCGAGCATCCGCCAGCGGCCCGGCGGTGTCGCTGCCGCGGCGATGCCGTGGTAGGCGGCGAACACCACGCTGGCGACGATGTAGCCCGGCGCCGACAGGAACCACATCCAGGCCATGCCGATCGCGAGCCACGGGAAGGCGAACAGCCAGCCGCGCCGGAACCTCTGGACCGCCGAGCTGCCGGATCCCACGGCCGCCGCGTACATCGCGATGCCGATCCACGCCAACGGCCACCATCCCCATGGCGGCAGGGACAGCGCGACCAGAACGCCGCCGCCGGTGGCGAGCAGCCCGTTGGCAGGCAGGGCGCGCGGCAGGAAGCGGGACATCGCGGGCAGGACGCTAGCGGTGCGGTGGCTGTCACCAGCCACCCGGGAGCACGTCTCAGGCGTCGGGAGACGAGGCGAGGTCGGCAGACAAGGTGAGGTGGACGACGATGCGCTCGCGTGTGGAGCCGGGCGGATGGCAGGCGAACAACGTGGCGCGCTGTTCCGCGGTCTGGTCGACGATCCAGATCGCGTCGGGCCCGACGATCTCGGTTCCCGTCACGACGTAGACGAAGCGGCCCTGTTCCGTGGTGAACACGACCTCGTCTCCCGCGACCAGCCGGTCGAGGTGGCGGAAGGGGCGGTCCTTGCTCGTGCGGTGGCCGGCGACGACGACGTTGCCGAGCTCACCGGGCATCGCCGTGCCCGGCCAGTGGCCGGGCCCGTGGTCGAGCGTGGTCAGCCGGATGCCCTCCAGCATCGTGGCGTTCAGGCCGATCGCCGGGATCTCGATCGTGCCGAGCTCGACGTAGGGCTCTTCGCCCCGTTCGTCGAGCGGCGCTGGCTCCGGTTGCGGCAACGCGAGTGTCGTCGTGACGGCGCCCGCCGTCGGCGACACGGTGGCGGGCGGCGCGTCCGTGTGGTCCGTGATCGGCAACGTCGCGATCGGGGCCGTGGCGATCGGCGCTGTGGCGATCGGCGCCGTGGCGATCGGCGCTGTGGCGATCGG
>CAZGUH010000001.1:32549-199597 GCA_964529005.1 uncultured Ilumatobacteraceae bacterium
TGGCGATCGGCGCTGTGGCGATCGGCGCCGTGGCGATCGGCGCTGTGGCGATCGGGGCCGTGGCGATCGGCGCTGTGGCGATCGGCGCCGTCGTGCCGGCCGGCCGCGTCGTCGGCGGCGTGGTCGTACGCGCCACGGCCTCGCCGTCGCCGCCGGAGGAGCATCCGGGAAGCGAGATCGCCGCCGCGGCGCCAGCGATGCAGAGGGGTCGCCAGATCGCTCGCACGGCCGCCATTGTGCCCGGCGGCGGCCCTCAGCGCGTCCGCAGGTGCGCCATCGCGGCGAGCGCGGCGTTCGTGCCCTGCTGGATGCACGCCGGGATGCCGATCCCGCGATAGCTCGCTCCGGCGACGAACAGGCCGGGGGCGTCGCGGGCGAGCGTCTGTTCGAGCGCGGTGACCCGATCGAAGTGATGCGGCCGGTACTGGGCGAATGCGCGTGGCCACCTGCTGACGCGCACGGCGGAGGGCTGGAGGTCGAGCCGCAGGTGGCGGTTCACCTCGTCGATCGCGGTGTCGATCATGGCCGTGTCGTCGAGGTCGTTGATCGGTGCGCCGTCGCGGCCGAGCGAGATCCTCAGGAGGATCCGCCCGTCGGGTGGCCGCCAGTGCGCCCACTTCGACGACCCGAAGGACACCGCCGTGACCCGTCCGCCCACCGTGCGCGGCACGAGGTACCCGGTCAGCCGGGCGAGTTGCGGGGACCACGTCGACCCAGGGACGGCGAGCGCGACGATGCCGACGTCGGCGTACTCGAACGCGTTGAGCGCGCCGATGGCCGTCGGGGCGGCCCTCCCGATGACGGACACCGCGTCGCGGGCGCTCGTCGCCAGGATCACCGCGTCGGCGATCTCGCCGTTGACGCGCCATGCGCCGCCGTCGGGCTCGATCCAGCGGGCGGCGTCCCCCACGCGGACCCGACCGCCCATGTCGGTGATCGCCGTGGCGAGCGAGGTCACCAGCTCTCCCATGCCACCGATCGGAGCCTCGAACACGTGACCGTCCTGGGCCGAGGGACGGGTCTTGCGCGCCCGCCGAGCCGCCAGCAGCACGCTGCGGTGACGGGCCGCGAGCTCGGCGATCTGCGGCACGGCCTCCATGCTGAAGCGTTCGGTCGCGGTCGCGTAGATGCTGCCGATCAACGGGTCGACGAGCCGCTCGTGCACCTGGCGGCCGAAGCGCGCCCGCACGAAATCGCCGAGCGAGTCGTTCCCCGTCGGCGTGCGTGGGCGGAGCACCTCGGCGCCTGCGCGGACGACGCCGCGCACGCTGAGAAGCCGGCTGCGCAGCAATCCACCGATGCCCGACGGCATGCCCAGGACCAGGCCGTCGGGGATGCGGTGCAGCCGTTGGCGCCAGACCGCGGCGCCGCTCGCCGCCGGCCAGGTGAGGCGGTGCTCGAGGCCGATCTCGCGCGCCAGCTCGCGTGCCCACGGCACGCGAACCAGGTAGGCGTCGGCGCCCTCGTCGACGGCGGGCAGACCGGCGAAGCCCGAGGTGCGGATCTTGCCGCCCAGGCGGACGTCGTTCTCGAACACGGTGACGCGCGGCGCGTGCGTCTGGGTCAACAGTGCGTGCGCCGCGGCCAGCCCGGTGATGCCGCCGCCGACCACGACGACGTGGCGGTCGCGCGCTGCGCGGGGAGCGCTCATGAGGCGGCGTCGACGACGAGATCGGCGAGCGCGCCGATCACCGACGGATCATCGTTCACGGTGTCGGTGCGGGCGAATGGCAGGCCGCGCTCGGTCGCCCGCGCGCGGGCCTCGATGTCGAGGTCGTAGAGCACCTCGAGGTGATCGCTGACGAAGCCGCACGGGCACACGACGACACCCGCCGCGCCCGCCGCGGCGAGCTCGTCGACGACGTCGAGGATGTCGGGCCCCAACCATTGCTCTTGCGTGCGGCCGGCGCTCTGCCAGGCGGTGACCCATCGCGGCATCGCCGCCGTCCGGGCCACCGCAGCCGCCGTGGCCTCGATCTCGGCGACGTAGGGATCCTCGCCGGCGACGGCGCGCAGCGGCAGGGAATGGGCGGTGAACACCACCGTCGAATCCGCCGGCATGCCGCGCAGCGCGCGTTCGACCGCCCGGGCGAGGAAGCACACGAACGCCGGCAGCGTGGCCCAGCTCTCGATCGTGGCGATCGTGATGCCGCGGGTGTCGGCCGCCGCGCGAGCGCGTGCCATGTACTGGCCGACGGAGGCGGGCGAATAGTGCGGAGCGAGCACGACAGCGACTGCGCGGCGCACGCCGCTCGCAGCCAGCTGCGCCACCGCGTCTTCGATCGACGGCGACGCATGCTTCGTGCCGAGCGCGACGCGGTAGCGGGCGGGGGAGCGGGCGTCGAGCGCCGCCCGCAACGCGGACACCTGCGCCGCTGTGCGTTCGGCGAGGTGCGTCGTTCCGCCGATCGCGTCGTAGCGCTCGGTGAGCGCCGCCAGCTGCTCGGCGGTGGGCGGGCGGCCTCGCCGGATGTCGGTGTAGTAGTTGGCGATCTCGTCGCGTGATCGAGGGCTGCCGTACGCCATGACCAGCACGCCCACCGGCGATCCCTCGGTGGTCATCGCGCCGTCGTCTCCTGCACGACGGCCACCACCTCCGCCAGCACGCCCGGATCGGAAGCCGGCAGCACGCCGTGACCGAGGTTGAAGATGTGGCCCGGATGCCCGCCGTTGTCGGCCAGCACCGCTTCGGTCGACGCGATCGCGACGTCTCGCCCGGCGAGCACGAGGGCGGGATCGAGGTTTCCCTGGAGCGCGACGCCGTCGCCGAGCCGGGCGCGCGCGTCCCGAATCGGGGTCCGCCAGTCGAGGCCGATGATCCGTGGCCCGGTCGCCGCGGTCGCTTCGAGCAGGTGGTCGCAGCCGATGCCGAAGTGAATGCCCGGCACGCCGGGATGGGCGGCGGCGACCGCGGCGAACACCGCGGCGGTGTGCGGCTGCACGTGGCGCTCGTAGTCCGCGCGGCTGAGGGTCCCCGCCCACGAGTCGAAGAGCTGGAAGGCCCGCGCGCCGCTGGCGAGCTGCACGCTGATGAACGCCGCGGCGTGCTGGGCGAGGCGCTCCATCAGCGCCCCGAACAGCCGCGGCTCGGTGTGCATCAGCCGCTTCACGTTCTCGTACGTGCGCGAGGGCCGGCCTTCGACGAGATAGCTGGCGACCGTGAACGGCGCGCCGGCGAAGGCGAGCAACGGCACCGACGGCGGCAGCTCGGCGGTGACGAGCCGGACCGTCTCGGCGACGTGGTCGACGTCGGCCGGCTCGAGCGGCCGGACCCTGGCCAGGTCGGCCTCGGCGCGGAACGGCGCCGCGGCGACCGGCCCGGTGCCGGGCGCGACGTCGATGCCGAACCCCACGGCGTGGGCCGGCACGACGATGTCGCTGTAGAGCACCGCCGCGTCGACGCCGTAGCGGCGCACCGGCTGGAGCGTGATCTCGGCGGCCACGTCGGGCTGGGCGATCGCGTGCAGGATGCTGCCCTCGCCGCGGATGGCGCGGTACTCGGGCAGGCTCCGCCCCGCCTGGCGCATGAACCACACCGGTGTGTGGGCCGCCGGGCGGTTGGCCGCGGCGAGCAGGAACGGAGCGTCAGCGACTCCCCCCTCGCCTGGCGGCGGCGCGTCTCGGTGCTGGTCGACCATGCCGACGCGCGACCCTATGTCACGCGGCGCCGCGGGGCCCGCTCCGTGCGCCGCGAGGCCGCTGATCTGGTGCGGAGTGTTCCGCAGAGCGACCAGCTAGAGTTTCGAGACCCCGTTTCGGCGGCCGGCGCGCAACAGTTGGCGGGTCGGTGCGGCCGGAGGCGTCAGCGAACCCATGACCCAGCAGCATCCCGATCTGGCCGACGAGCAGGCGTTCATCGATTTCGCCTACGAGTGCCTCGACCGCAGCCGCGACGATGCGTGGAAGCTGCGTGATCTCAACGAGGCCGGCCTGGGTGGAACGTTCCAGGCCCGTTACGAACGCGACGTGTTCGACGAGGCGTTGGTGAACCGCCTCACCCAGCTCGACCTCGGCGACGCCGCGCTGGTGTTCGGCCGAATCGACCGCTACCTCGAGACCCCCGAGACCGTCGAGAGCTTTCACATCGGCCGCCTCGCGGTCGCGGACGCGAACAGCGAGCCGGTGGTGGTCGACTGGCGTGCGCCGGTCGCCGAACCGTTCTACCGCGCGACGGGACGCCAGCCGATGGGCCTCGCCCGTCGCCGCCACTTCGCCGTGCACGGCCGGACGCTGGTCGGGCTCGAGGACGAGCTGTTCGGCGACGGCCATCTCGGTCTCGGACACGACGAGGGCCTCGACGGCGCCGGGCAGCCGGGCGCCGGGGAGCCGGGCGTCGGCCGACCGGGTGGGTTGCGTGGCTACAGCACGCTGCTCGCCGCGCTGGAGCGGGGCCGCACGGGCCAGCTCGGCGACATCGTCGCCACGATCCAGGGCGAGCAGGACGAGATCATCCGCTCGCCGCAGGCCGGCGTGCTCGTCGTGCAAGGCGGGCCGGGCACGGGCAAGACGGTCGTGGCGCTGCACCGAGCCGCCTACCTGCTCTACACGCATCGCTTCCCGTTGGAGGACCAGGGTGTGCTCGTCATCGGGCCCAACCGGGTGTTCCTCCGCTACATCGAACGCGTCCTTCCGTCGCTCGGCGAGGCGGGCGTCGAGCAGGTCGTGCTCGCCGATCTCGTGCCCGACGTCGAGTGGGCACGGCCGACGGTCGACCCGGGCGATGGACCGCTCACCGCGCGGGTGAAGGGCGACGTGCGCATGGCCGAGGTCATCGACAAGGCCGTCACCGACCGCGAGCGTCCGCTGCGCGAGGACCTCGTGCTGCCGTTCCGCACCGGTTACCTGCGCTTGACGGTCGACGACAGCGTGCGCATCGTGCGCGCCGCGCGGCGCCGCTTCCGCCGCCACAACCCGGCGCGCAAGTGGGTCGAGGGCGAGATCTGGTCGGCCCTGGCGAACTCGTGGCGGGCGGGCAACGTCGAGCCGCACGAGGTGCGCGAGAGCGTGCGTCACCTGCCGGAGATGCGTGCCGCGCTCGAGCGCATGTGGCCGGTGCTGACACCCGCCGAGCTGCTGCACGACCTGTTCGGCTCCAAGGCGCTCTTGCGGTTGGCGGCCAGCCGGATCCTCACCGACACCGAATACCTGTCGCTGTTCCGTGCTCGCAGCGACGATGTCGGCGATGTCCGCTGGACCGACGCCGACGCCGCGCTCCTCGACGAGGCACGTGCGATCCTCGGCTCCCGTCCCAGCAAGCACGCCCGCGGCGACGACAGCGCCGACGAGATCCGCACGTACGGCCACATCGTGGTCGACGAGGTGCAGGATCTCAGCCCGATGCAGCTGCGCATGGTCGGACGCCGGTCCCTCAACGGGTCCCTCACCGTCGTCGGCGACATCGCCCAGGCCACCGGCGCCCTGGCGCCGAACACGTGGGCCGACGTGCTGGCGCACCTGCCGGCGAACAAGCCTGCTCGCGTCGTCGGCCTCAGCGTCGGCTATCGCATCCCCGAGCAGATCATGGAGATGGCGAACCGGGTGATGAAGGTGGCGACGCCAGAGCTGCGGGCGCCGACCGCGGTCCGTGTCGGCGACGAGCCGCCGTCGGTGATCGCGGCGCCCGCCGTCGAGCTGGCGTCGACCGTCGCGGCGCGCACGCGCGAGATGGCGGCGGCCGTGGCCGACGGGAACATCGCGGTGGTGACGCCGGACTCGATGGTCGACACGATCTCCGAAGCGCTTGCTGCTGCCGGCATCGAGCACGGGCGCGCGACCCGCACGGGTCTCGACACGGGCGTCACGGTCGTGCCCGTCAGCGTCGTCAAGGGTCTGGAGCTCGACGGCGTCGTCGTCGTCGAGCCGGCTCGCATCGTCCGCGAGGAGATCCAGGGGCTGAGGGCCCTGTACGTCGCGCTGACCCGCAGCACGCAGCGGCTCGTGGTCGTCCACTCCGAGCCGCTGCCGATCCCGCTCTCCTGAAGGCATCGGGCGATCGTGGACGACGCGGAGCGGCTCGCCGGCGAGCTGCTCCAGCGCTCCATCGAGCTCACCACACGCGCTGAACGTCGGCGCCAGCGCCGGCTCGGCGCGCTCGTGCAGGACCCCGCCGGGCGCCAGCTGCTCCAGACCTTGACCGACGAGGTGTTGCGCATCCGCGATCCGCGTCGCGCCGTGGCGCGGCTCGCCGGCGTGGTCGACGCTGGTCTGCCGAGTGGGCTCGGGCGCGTCGAGCGCCTCGGATTGCTGCTCGCCGCGCGCGCCGGCCGCGTGGCGCCGTCGGTGGTGAAGCGCGCCGTCGACGCGCGCATCCGCTACGAGACCCGCGGGGTGGTCCTCGACGCCGCCGAGCGTCCGCTGGGGAGACGCATCGCCCGCCTGCGGCGGGACGGGATGCGGCTGAACATCAACCTGCTCGGTGAAGCGATCCTCGGCGACGGTGAAGCCGACGCCCGCCTGCGCGGCGTCCTGGCGACGATCGCACGCCCCGACGTCGACTATGTCTCGGTGAAGATCTCGGCGCTGTGCGCCAACCTCGACGTGCTGGCGTTCGATCACAGCGTCGACCGCATCGCCGCTCGGCTGCGCGTCGTGTACGACGCTGCGCTCCGCCAGTCGCCGCCGGTGTTCGTCAACCTCGACATGGAGGAGTACCGCGATCTCGAGCTGACCGTCGCGGCGTTCTGCGCGGTCCTCGACGAGCCGCGGTTCTCCGCCGTGCCGGCGGGCATCGTGCTCCAGGCGTACATCCCCGACTCGCATCGCGTGTTGAGCGCAGTCTGCCTCTGGGCCGACGAGCGCGCGCGTCGCGGCGGCGCGCCGATCAAGGTCCGCATCGTCAAGGGCGCCAACCTCGCGATGGAGCGCGTCGACGCAGAGATCCACGGGTGGCCACAAGCGCCCTACGAGAGCAAGGCGGAGGTCGACGCGAGCTTCAAGCGGTTGGTCACCACCGCGCTCGCCGAGTCCTCGCCGGAGGCGCTGCGCCTCGGTGTGGCGAGCCACAACCTGTTCGACATCGCGTGGGCGATCGGGTTGGGGTCCCCGCGGATCGAGCTCGAGATGTTGAGCGGGATGGCGCCCGCGCAGGCCCGTGCGGTGCGCGAAGCGACCGGCTCGTTGCTGCTGTACGTGCCCATCGTCAGCACGGCCGAGCGCGACGCCAGCATCGCCTACCTCGCCCGGCGTCTCGACGAGAACAGCGGCCCGGAGAACTTCCTGCGCGCGCTGTTCACGATGACGCCCGGCGACGCGACGTTCCGCCGCGAGGGCGAGCGGTTCCATGCGGCGTGCGCTGCGGCCGGCGTGGTCTCGGTGGCCCCGCGGCGAACGCAGGACCGCACGGCCCAGGAGAGCATCGCCGCGGAGAGCACGGCCGGCGACAGCATGGCGACTGGGTTCCGTAACGAACCGGACACCGACTTCACACGCCCGCCGAACCGCGCGTGGATCGCGCGCCACCTCGCCGCGCCGCTGCCGCCGCCACCCACCCGCCTGTCGAGCGTGGCCGACGTCGACGCCGCGGTCGAGCGGGCGCGTGACGCCGGATCGGAGTGGGCACGATCGTCGCTCGATCACCGCCGGGCGCTCCTCGGGCGGATCGCCGCCTCGATGGCGCGCGGTCGCGGAGCGACGGTGGCGGTGATGGCGCACGAGACGCGCAAGACGGTGCGGGAGGCCGACCCGGAGGTGTCGGAGGCGATCGACTTCGTGCGCGACGCGGCCGATCGGCTGGGCCTCCTCGACGACGTCGCATCGCAGGGCGCCGACGTGCAGCCGCGCGGCGTCGTGCTCGTCGTCGCGCCGTGGAACTTCCCGATCGCGATCCCGGTGTCGGGCGTGGTGAGCGCGCTCGCCGCCGGCAACGCCGTGCTGCTCAAGCCGGCGCCCGAGGCGGAGGGCTGCGGCGCCGAGATCATCCGTCATCTGCACGCGGCCGGGGTGCCGCCCGATCTCGCGCAGCTCGTGCCGTGCCCGGAGGACGAGGTCGGGCGGCGCCTGATCACACACCCCGGTGTCGACCAGGTGGTGCTCACCGGGTCGTACGACACCGCGCGGCTGTTCCTCGACTGGAAGCCGTCGCTGCGCCTCACGGCCGAGACCAGCGGCAAGAACGCGATCGTGGTCACCGCTGCCGCCGACCTGGATCTGGCGATCGCCGACATCGTGCGTTCGGCGTTCGGTCATGCCGGCCAGAAGTGCTCTGCCGCGAGCCTGGCGATCGTCGAGGCATCCGTCTACGACGAGCCCGCTTTCCACGCACGCATCGCCGACGCGGTGCGCAGCGTGCGGGTCGGCCCCGCCACGGAACTGCCGACGATGATGGGCCCCGTCATCCGTGCGCCCACCGGTCCGTTGCTGCGCGCGCTCACGCGTCTCGACCGGGGCGAGTCGTGGCTCGTGGAGCCGCGCTGTGTGGACGCGTCCGCCGATCTGTGGTCGCCGGGCGTTCGCCGGGACGTGGCAGCCGGCTCGTGGTTCCATACCACGGAGTGCTTCGGGCCCGTGCTCGGGTTGATGCGGGCGCGCGATCTCGATCACGCCATCGAGCTCCAGAACGGCACGCCGTTCGGCCTGACGGGCGGGCTGCACAGCCTCGACGCGGGCGAGATCGCTCGGTGGTCCGAGCGCGTCGAGATCGGCAACGCGTACGTCAACCGCCACATCACGGGAGCGATCGTCCGCCGCCAGCCGTTCGGTGGATGGAAGCGCTCGTCCGTCGGGGCCGGCGCCAAGCCGGGTGGGCCCAATGCGCCGTTGACGTTCGTTCGCGTCACGTCGCCGGCGCTCGATCGGAGCCGCGCGCTGGCCTCGTATCGCGAAGCGTGGCGTCAGCAGTTCGCCGTCGAGCGCGACGAGACCGGCCTGCGCGCCGAGAGCAACATCGTCCGGTACCGGCCATTGCTCGGCGTGCTCGTGCGCGTGGGCGCTGCGACGTCTCCCGAGGAGATCGAACTGGTGCGTGCTGCGGCCGCGCTGACGGGCTGCCCGATCACGGTGTCGTCGTCATCGGACGAGAGCGACGACGCGCTCGCCGCGCGCCTCGCGGCGCTCGGCGTCGAACGGGTGCGGGCCCTCGTCCCGCTCGGCGACGAGCTGACCCGGGCGTGCCATCGCGCCGACGTGGCGATCGACGACGCTGCCGTGACGGGCATCGGCCGCGTCGACCTGTTCCGCTTCCTGCGCGAGCAATCGCTCACGATCACGCGCCACCGGCACGGGCGCGTGCCGGGCGAGTGACGCGTCAGCCGGCCGAGATCGAGTTCGACACGAGCAACGCGAGGTTCTGCGCCGCCTTGTCGGCGTCCGCAGGTCGCCGGCGCTCCACCGCCGTACGGCACAGCGCCACGCTCTGGTCGAACGCCGGCACCAGCTCGGGATGGCCGGCCTCGACCTCGTCGCGCGCCGCAGCCCACAACGCCTCGATGCGCTCGAGCGCCGGGCCGGGCGCCTCGTTCTCGACGATCCTCTCGGAGAGGCCGTCGGCCTCGTCGAGCAACTTCGGCAAGAGGTCCTCGGCCGGCCCTGTCGGCTGGGTGGTCGTCGTCGTGTCGCCGGGCGCGACGGTGGTGACGCTCGTGTCGTAGGTGGTCGCCGCGCACGCCGGCAGCGCGATCGAGGCGAGGACGATGGACAGTCCGCGGGGCGCGCGCGACCGCCTCGGTCGTGATGCGCGGCTCACGAAGAGACGAGGATGCGGGTCGCAGCGAACGACCCGACGCCGACGTGGCGGCCTTCGATCTCGATCGTCATCGTGCCGTCCGGCGATGTCGCTGTGATGGTGCCCTGGTTGCCCGGCACGATCTCGCTGTTCTCGAGGAATTCCAGCAGCCCCGGGGTGAACTCGAGCTCCTCGGGGATGCGGCTGATCGTGAAGTCCTTGCCGACGGTCAGGTCGGCGAGGCGGACGACGTCCGGCGCGGCGTAGAGACTGCCCGGGATCGGGTTGCCGTGGGGGCAGGTGGTCGGGCTGCCGAGGAGGCGATCCATCGCGGCCTCGACCGAGTCGCTCATCACGTGCTCCCACTTGCCCGCTTCGTGGTGCGCGATCGCCCAGCTGAGCCCGAGAATGTCGGTGAGGAAGCGCTCGGCCAGGCGATGGCGGCGCACCACCCGGCGGGCGAGGTGCTCACCGTCCTTGGTCAGCCGGATGACGCCGCCCGTCGTGGTGGCCAACCCCTCGGCTTCGAGACGGCGGATCATCTCGCTGACCGCCGGGCGGCTCACTGCGAGCCGCTCCGCGATCCGCGCCTGGATGGCGTCGACATCGTCTTCGTGCAGCTCGTAGATGCACTCGCAGTATTCCTCGAAGGCGGGATGGTGCTCTCCGGAGGCAGGCATGGCCTCAGCCTAACGACCCCCGGGCGCGGGCAGAGCCGCTCGGCCGGCCCGAATTCGTGAACTCGTTCACAATCGGCGGCGTATCCTGATCCCATGGATGGACGGCAGAGAGTGGTCGTCATCGGGGCCGGGTTCGGCGGCCTGAACGTCGCCCGCGGATTGCGCGACGTGCCCGTCGATGTCGTGCTCGTCGACGCGAACAACTTCCACACCTTCCAACCCCTGCTGTACCAAGTCGCCACGGCCGGCCTCTCGGGCGACGACATCGCCTATGCCGTGCGGGGCATCTTCCGCCGACAGCGCAACGTCACCGTGCGCATGGGCCGCGTCGTGTCCGTCGATCTCGCCGAGCGCGTCGTGCGCCTCGATGGGGGCGACGAGCTCCCCTACGACCACCTCGTCGTCGCGGCGGGCGCGGTCACGACCTCCTTCGGCGTGCCGGGCGCGCTCGAGAACGCGATCGGGCTCAAGACCCTCGACGATGCGCTCGCCGTGCGGACGCAGGTGCTGTCGCGCTTCGAGAACGCGGCCAACGATCCGGCGTCGGGCGACCGTGCCGACCTCGACGTGGCGATCTGTGGGGGAGGGCCGACGGGCGTCGAACTCGCCGGCGGTCTCCACGAGCTGTACGCCAAGGTGCTGGCGCGCGACTTCCCCGGCCTCGACGTGGCGAGCGCCCGGATCGTGCTCGTCGAGGCGGCAGACCGCTTGCTGCCCGGGTTCCACCCGCGGTCGTCCGAGCGCGCCCGCCGCACGCTCGCCCGCCGAGGGGTCGACATCATCACCGGTGTCGGCGTCAGGGCGGTGCAGCCGGGCGCCGTGGAGCTCGCCGACGGTCGTCGCATCGAGGCCGGCGCCGTCATCTGGGCCGCCGGCGTCGCGGCTCACCCTCTGGCGGCCGCGCTCGGCGTGCCCACCGGGCGCGGCGGGCGCATCGTCGTGGCCGACGACCTCAGCCTGCCCGACCATCCCGAGGTGTTCGCGATCGGCGACATCGCCGCCACGCCGGCCGCTGACGGCCGGCTCCAGCCCCAGGTCGCGCAAGTCGCGATCCAGGGCGGACGGCACGTCGCCCGCCAGATCGCTCGACGCCTGCGCGGTGAGCCGACGACCGCGTTCCACTACGTGGACAAGGGATCGATGGCGACGATCGGGCGGCACGACGCGGTCGCCGAACTGCCGTTGCACGTGCGCCTCGCCGGACCGGTCGGATGGCTGGCGTGGCTCGGCTTGCACCTGGTGTACCTGATCGGGTTCCGCAACCGCGCCGCGGTGCTCGTCAACTGGGCGTGGAACTACCTGACCTACGACCGCGGTGCGCGCCTGCTGCGCGAGGAGGATCGGCGTCAGCCGTCGAGGAACCCGCGCACGAGCGCGACCGTGTCGTCGAACGCCTCCCAGTAGAGCATGTGCCCGCAGGGCAGCCGCTCGACGCGCAGCTGATCGCCGAGCTCCGCGCGCAACCGGTCCACCGTGGCGTCCCGGACGATGGCGGCCGCCTCCGCGATCACCAGCAACGTCGGGCGGGCGGCGGACAGCGGCGACAGTGGCCGGGCGATCTCGCCCCATCCCGTGACCACCGCGCAGCGGTCGAAGCGGTATCGCCACCTTCCGTCGGGCTGTTCGACGAGGTGTTCGGCGATCTCGGCATCGAGGAATCGGTGGCCCGGCTCCGCGACGCTCGCCTGGCGGGCCATCAGCGCCTCGGCCGGCGACGCGAAGCCCGGGTCGTTGAACACGCCCTTCGCCGCCGAGTGGGCGAACGTCGGATCGAAGTCGATCGCCGGATCGAGCATCACCAGGCGCCCGACCCGCTGAGGCGCGGTCGCCATCAGCTCGGCGGCGATCAGGCCGCCGTAGCTGTGGCCAATCACGTCGACCGGGCCGCCGAGGCCGAGAGCGTCCAGCGTGTCGAGCAGGTCGGCGACGTGCTGGTCGACGTTCCACGGCGCGGCAGCGGGCGAACGGCCGTGCCCGCGCAGGTCGACCGCGATCGTGCGCCGCTCGGGCCAGCCCTTCTCGGCGAGGTCGCGGTAGCGCAGCCCGTGGCCGGTGATGCCGTGGACGGCGAGCAACGGCGCGCCGTCCGGATCTCCCAGTTCGTGATGGTGCAGCACGGCCATGGTCGCCGAGGGTACCGATCGCGCCGCGCCCGGCGACCGTGTGGCGCCCCCTCGGTAGCGTTCCTCTCCATGGGGACACGGGCCGAGCATCCGGCAGTGGCGGCGTTCTCGCCGGCCGTGGCCGCATGGTTCACGTCGTCGTTCCCTGAACCCACGCCGGCCCAGGCCCAGGGGTGGCCGGCGATCACCGCGGGGCAGCACACGCTGATCAGCGCGCCCACCGGCAGCGGCAAGACGCTGGCCGCGTTCCTCTCGTCCATCGATCGCCTGGTCACCTCGCCGCTGCCCGACGCCAAGCGGCGCACCCGCGTTCTCTACGTCTCACCGTTGCGGGCGCTGGCGTTCGACGTCGAGAAGAACCTGCGCGCGCCGTTGCAGGGCATCGCCCTCGCCGCCGAGCGGCTCGGTGAACCGTTCACCGCGCCCGTGGTGGCCATGCGCACGGGCGACACCAGCGCCCGCGACCGGCAGGCGCTCGTGCGTCGGCCGCCCGACCTGCTGATCACCACGCCCGAGAGCCTCTATCTCATGCTCACCTCGTCGGCGCGCGAGACGCTCGGCGCCGTCGAGACCGTCATCGTCGACGAGATCCACGCGCTCGCACCCACCAAGCGCGGCGCCCACCTCATGCTGTCGCTGGAACGGCTCGAGGAGCTCACGCAGCGGCCGCCGCAGCGCATCGGCCTCTCGGCCACCCAGCGTCCGCTCGAGGAGGTCGCTCGGTTCCTCGGCGGGATGGCTCCAGCGGACGGCGGCCATCCGCCGGCGCAGCGGCCGGTCGCCATCGTCGATGCCGGCGTGCGCAAACCGCTGGAGCTCCAGGTCGTCATCCCGGTGGAGGACATGGGTGATCTCGGCCAGCCGGTGGCGCCCACCGAGCTGCGCAGCGGGCCGGCCACCGCGGCGCTGTCACCGCTGCGCTCCAGCATCTGGCCCAGCATCTACCCGCGCATCCTCGAGCTCGTGCTCGCGCACCGCAGCACGATCATCTTCTGCAACGCCCGCCGGCAGGCCGAGCGGCTCGCCGCCCGGCTCAACGAGCTCGCCGAGAGCGAGGGCATCGGTGTCGATCCGGTCACCGGGGCGATGCGCGACGAGCTGGTCAAGGCCCATCATGGGTCGCTCGCGCGCGAGCAGCGCGTCGTCATCGAGGACCAGCTCAAGCGTGGCGAGCTGCGCGCCATCGTCGCCACCAGCTCGCTCGAGCTCGGCATCGACATGGGCGCCGTCGACCAGGTCATCCAGGTCGAATCGCCGGGCGCCGTCAGCCGCGGCCTCCAGCGCATCGGCCGCGCCGGCCACAGCGTCGGCGAGCCGAGCAAGGGCGCGGTGTTCCCGAAGCATCGCGGCGACCTCTTGGAGGCCGCGGTCGTCACCCGCCGCATGATCGACGGCCTCATCGAGAGCACGCGCTACCTGCGCAACCCGCTCGACGTCCTCGCTCAGCAGATCGTCGCCCAGGTGGCCGCCGAAGGCCAATGCACCGTCGAGTCGGTCGCCGCGCTCGTGCGACGCAGCGCCAACTTCGCCGAGCTCGGCGACGAGTTGCTCACCAACGTGCTCGATCTGCTGTCCGGCCGGTATCCGAGCGACGAGTTCTCCGAACTGCGCCCGCGCCTGGTGTGGGACCGCGTCAACGGCGTCCTGCGCGCCCGCGAGGGCAGCAAGCGACTGGCGGTCACCAGCGGTGGCACCATCCCCGACCGCGGCCTGTTCGGCGTCTTCCTGCCCGACGGGACGCGCGTCGGCGAGCTCGACGAGGAGATGGTGTACGAGAGCCGTCCCGGCGAGACGTTCGTTCTGGGGGCGTCGACGTGGCGCATCGAGGACATCACGTTCGAGCGCGTCACGGTGACGCCGGCGCCGGGCGAGCCGGGAAAGATGCCGTTCTGGCACGGCGACCGGCCGGGCCGGCCGCTCGAGCTGGGCCGCGCCCTCGGCGCGTTCGTGCGCGAGATGCGGGCGGCGCCGCCGGCCACGGCGCTGGCGACCCTGCGGGAGACCTACCGCCTCGACGCCTGGGCCGCCAACAACGTCGTCGGCTACCTCGCAGAGCAGGCCGAGGCCACCGGCGTCGTGCCCGACGACCGAACGATCGTGGTCGAGCGCTTCCGTGACGAGATCGGCGATTGGCGGGTGTGCGTGCTGAGCCCGTTCGGAACGCCGGTGCACGCGCCATGGGCGATGGCCATCCAGCGGCGGATGGAGGACCGCTACGGCATGCCGGTCGAGACCATGTGGAGCGACGACGGCATCGTGATGCGCCTGCCGGAAGCCGCCGACGACGTGGCGCTCGACGACATCGTGGTCGACCCCGACGACGTCGACGAGTTGGTGGTCTCGTCATTGCCGGCCACGTCGTTGTTCGCCTCCCGGTTCCGCGAGAACGCGGCACGGGCGCTCCTGTTGCCCCGGCGGCGACCCGACCGGCGCACGCCCCTGTGGCAACAGCGCCAGCGCGCCGCCGACCTGCTCGCGGTGGCCTCGAAGTATCCGAGCTTCCCGATCCTGCTCGAGACCACGCGCGAGTGCATCCAGGACGTGTTCGACGTTCCGGCGCTGCGCGAGGTGCTCGGGCAGTTGCGCAGCCGCGCGGTGCGCACCGTCAGCGTCGAGACCCAGAAGGCCTCCCCGTTCGCGCAGAGCCTGCTGTTCAACTGGATCGCGGCCTACATGTACGAGGGGGACGCGCCGATGGCCGAGCGGCGGGCGGCGGCCCTCGCGCTCGACCGTGACCTGCTGCGCGAGCTGCTCGGCGCCGAGGAGCTGCGTGAGCTGCTCGATCCGGACGTGATCGTCGCCGTCGAGCTCGAGCTCCAGCGCCTCGCCGACGGGCGCCGGGCGCGCGACGTCGACGAGCTGCACGACGTCCTGCGCATCGTCGGCGATCTCGATCCGGCGGAAGCGGCAGCCCGCAGCGAGTCGCCGGGCGACGCCGCGGGGTGGCTCGACCAGCTCGTGCGCGAGCGCCGGGCCGTCGAGGTCACCATCTGCGGCGAGCGCCGCCTCATCGCCGCCGAGGACGCGGCCCGCTATCGCGACGCGTTCGGGTGCGCGATGCCGCTCGGCTTGCCGCGAGCGTTCACCGAACCGGTCGAGCGCCCGCTCGACGACCTCGTCGCGCGCTATGTGCGCACGCACGGTCCGTTCCTCGCCGAGCACGTCGCGCGGCGGTGGGACATCACCACGGCCGCCGTGCTCGGCGCGCTGCACGCCCTCGAAGGCGACGGCGCCGTGGTCCTCGGCGAGTTCACCCCGTCGGGCACGGCACGCGAGTGGTGTGGCGTCGACGTCCTGCGCCAGCTGCGCCGGCGGTCGCTGGCCGCGCTGCGGCGCGAGGTCGAACCGGTCGAGCAGGCGGCCTACGCCCGATTCCTCGCGTCCTGGCACGGCGTGCCGGCCCACCGGCGCGGTCTCGACGCGCTGGTGGAGACGCTCGGTGTGCTGCAAGGCGCGGCGCTCGTCGCCAGCTCGCTGGAGCGCGACGTGCTGCCCTCGCGGATCGAGGGCTACCGGCCCGCCGACCTCGACGAGTTGTGCACCAGCGGCGACATCGTGTGGGTCGGCGCCGGCGCGATCGGCGCCAACGACGGGCGCGTGCGGCTGTTCTTCCCCGACCAAGCGCCGCTGCTCTGGCCGACGTTCGAGCACACCCCGCCGCCCGACGGTGAGCTGCACGCCGCGCTGCGCTCGCTGCTCGCCGAACGGGGGGCGAGCTTCTGGACCAGCATGCGAGCGGCAGCCCCGCGGGCCACCGACCACGAGCTGCTCACTGCGCTGTGGGATCTCGTGTGGGCCGGCGAAGTGACCAACGATTCGTTCGCGCCGCTGCGGGCGCTGCTGTCGGGGGGCCGCTCGACCGGCGCCCGCCCGTCGGCTCGCCGCTCCGGCGGGCGGCCACGTCCGAGCCGCCTGTCGCGCCTCGGGCCGGCCGCGGCCGCTGGCCGGTGGAGCCTCGTCGAACCGCTCGCCCAGCCGGCGCCGACACCCACCGCTGCCGCCCACGCCGCTGCCATGCAGCTGCTCGAGCGGCACGGTGTCGTCACCCGGGAGGCGGTCGCAGCAGAGGGCCTCCTCGGGGGGTTCAGCGCGGTGTACGGCGTGATGAAGGTGTTGGAAGAGCGCGGCCAGGTGCGCCGCGGCTACTTCGTCAGCGGGCTCGGCGCCGCGCAGTTCAGCCTGCCCGGCGCCGTCGACCGCCTGCGGTCGATGCGCGATCCGGCCGCGCCGTCACCCGACGGCGACGATCCGGCGGATGTCGTCGTCATCGCTGCGACCGATCCGGCCCAGCCGTACGGCGCCGCCCTGGCGTGGCCCGAGCCGGGCGGTGGCCGGCCGGCTCGTACCGCCCATGCGGTCGTCGTGCTCGGCGACGGCGTGCCGCTCGTCTGGTTCGATACTCGCTCGCATCACCTCGTCACGTTCCCTGCCGCCGACGGCCAGCCCGGCTGGGGTGACGCGCTTGCCGGCATCGCCAAGAACGGCATGACCCGTTCGGTGGAGGTGCGCAAGATCAACGCGGCCGCGCTCCACGACAGCCCCGCGATCGCGGAGGTGCTGCGCCGCGCGGGCTTCGCCGAGGGCTACCGCGGCCTCGTCCGCCGAGCGTGAGGCGGCTGGTCAGCGACGCAGAGCGCGCAGGCCGGCCCAGGCGATGTCGCTCGTCTGCTGCGCCACGGCGTCGGGGTCGAACGGCACGCCGAGCTGCACGAGGTGGCGGCTGACGCCCTCGGTCAGACCGATCAAGGCGTGCGCCAGCGTGCGCTGCTGGTTCTCGTCGATCTCGGCGGTGATCATCGGCGCGATCGCCTCGGCGACCTCGTCGGTGACGCGCAGGACGGCGGCGTTGAACTCCTCGTCGCGCCGCGCGCCGCTGCCGAACAGCAGCCGGAAGCCGTCCTGGTCCTCGGCGACCCAACGGAAGTAGGCGCGGAACCCGAGCTCGGTCTGCGTCTTGCCGTCGAGCGCGCCGGCGGTCGCCTTGGCGATCAACGTGCGCAGCCGGTTGCCGACCTCGTCGAGGAGCGCCAGGTAGAGGTGGCGCTTGGAGTCGAAGTGCTGGTACAACACCGGCTTCGTCACGCCGGCGGCTTCGGCCACGTCGTTCATCGACGTGCCGTGATACCCCTGACGGGCGAAGACCGTCAGCGCGACGTCGAGCAGTTGCTCCCGACGGGCGGAGGCTGGAAGGCGAGGCGGCATAGCGCGAGGTCCAGAGTACCGGCGGACCACGCCGCCGTGTGCCCGCGCTCGGTGGGCGACCAGCGCCGAGCTAGAGGCCGCGCTCGCGGTCGTCGCGCTCGGCGGCCTTGACGGCGTACCCGAGCACGATGGATGGGGCCAGCAACAGCGACCCCACCACCAGGGAGACGGTCATGATCGTCACCATCGCGCCGTTGAAGCCCACGGCGAACGCGATCACGAACACGGCGATCGCGAGCGCGAAGAGCAGGTAGCCGACGCGGTTGGCGAGGAGGGTCCACTTGGCCACCTGGGCGCGCCGTGCGCGGACCGGATCGGCGGGCTGGGGGCTCGGGGGAGGCGGCGTCATACAGTCGACCGCATGGTAGAGCCGGTGCGCCCCGACAGCCCCAACGAGGAGACCGAGTGGCCGACGGTTCGCAGGGCGTGGCACGGCCGCACCCTCGTCCTGACGATCGACCGCCCCGAGCGCCGCAACGCCGTCGACCACGCGACCCTGCTTGCCCTCTACGCCGGATGCGAACTCGCTGTCGAGCGCCAAGCTCGTGCCGTCGTGCTCACGGGCGCGCCGCCTGCGTTCTGCGCCGGCGCCGACCTCACGGGGGTCGAGAGCGGCGAGTTCCTGGCGGCGCTGCTCGCGGCTCTCCGCAGCTTCACCGAGCTGTCGATCCCCGTGATCGGAGCCATCGACGGCCCGGCGCTCGGGGCCGGGACACAGCTCGCTTCCGTCTGCGATCTGCGCGTGGCGACACCGACGAGCGTGTTCGGCATCCCCGCCGCCCGTTTGGGTTTGACCGTCGACCACTTCACCGTCGAACGCCTCAGCCGTGAGTTCGGCTGGCCGGTCGCGCGGGCGATGCTGCTCGCCGCCCAGACCTACACCGGCGAGCAACTCCATGCCTGCGGGGTCGTCCACCGCCTCGGCGCCCTCGACGACGCATTGGCGTGGGCCGACGAGCTGGCGCGGCTCGCGCCGCTCACGATCTCCACCCACAAGCTGGCGCTGGAGCGCAGTGCGCCCCCGCCTGGCGTCGACGAGCTGGTCGAAGCGGCCCGTGCCGCGGCGTGGTCGAGCGCCGACGCCGAGGAAGGCCGCGCAGCCTTCCTCGAAAAGCGCCGCCCGGTCTTCCAGGGCCGCTGACACAACTGCCCTTCGGCCTCGCGCCTGTGCTTCCAGACCTTCCGCCAATCTGATCCCGCCAATGGTTGTCTTCAGCCGCGGCCCACACCGCTGACGCGCACGCCGCCTCTTCTATAGCCCTGGAGGCAACAGGCGGTTGACGTTCTGGAAGAAGAAGTAGAGGACGAACACGACCGGGACGAAGCCGGCGAGCGCTCCCACCCACAGTCGGCGGACGCGCCGTGCCAGCAGGTACGAGCCGACCGTGACGGCGATCAGTGCGACGCCCCACAGCGCGATCTGGGGCCACGCGCCGGGATCGTCGAACCACCCGTGGGCGAAGGCGTCGGCGGTGTCGTCGCCGAGCGGATCGTCGCCGGTCGTGTCCCCAGCGTCAGGGGCCTCCGTCGTCGGCGTGGGATCGGAGGTCGCGGTCTCCGTCGTCGGCGGTGACGACGTGTCGGGCGGCACAGTGGTCGGCTCGACGTCGTCCCCCGGAATCTCGGTCTCCGGGCCGGGCAGCGGCTGCCCGTCGACCGGAAGGTAGTTGCTCGTCATCACGCCGACGGGCGACGACTGGGCGACGTCGAGCTCGGCGTAGATGATGATCCGCTGCTTCGCCGATCGCAGCGGGTGGCACGAGGTGAGCGTCAGCGTCGCCTTCGTCGGATCGGTGGTCGCGACGACGCGGTACTCGCTGGGGGAGACGATCTCCGAGCCGGTCATCTTGTAGACGAACCGTCCGGCGAGCGTTTCGACGATGATCTCGTCGCCGATCTCCAGCTCGTCCACGTGGTAGAAGGGCCCGCCGTACGTCGTGCGGTGCCCGGCGATCGCGGCATTGCCCAACTGGCCGGGCAGCGGTGTCTCCGGGAAGTGGCCGGGACCCTTCTTCAGCTCCTCGACACCGACGCCGGACACGACGTTCACCTCGTCGATGTCGATCGCCGGGACGGTGAGCCGGGCGACCACGTCGCCGGCGGCAGGCGGTGCGATCGGCTGCACGCTCGGCCCGGGGGTCGTGGTCGTGACGGCGGTGGTCGTCGGCGCCGGGTCGTCTGGCCCCGACGAGGGCTCCGACGTGGGGACCGGCTCGGGGGGCACGGTGGTCGAGGAGGCGCCGGCGACCAGCTCCTCCCATTGGTCGTCGAGCTCGTTCTGCGCCTGCGAGTACTCGATGCCGGTGCCCCACAGCAGGTACGCGACGAACGCGAACATCAGCACGCCGAGCACGATCAGCGACTTGCCGATGCCACTGACCACCCACCGCCAGTCATGCGGGGGCCGCGGGCGGTCCCATCGACTCAGCCGCCGGGCTCGACCGGCGCGCTCCGCCGCAGGCTCGCCGTCGGCCGCGCTCGTCGGCTCTGATCCGGGCTCGTCCGCGCCGCCGTTCATCGGCTCGCCAGGCTACTTGGAGCGCGTCGGCCGGCACCCGCCGTGACACCCTCGGCAGCGCGGAATCTCACCAGAGCACGGGCCACCAGTAGCGTTCGGACGGTCCATGGATCCGGTCGTTCACCTCCTCGATGCCGTCGCCGTGATCGGCCGCTTCCCCGCCCTCGCGGGCGCGTCGCTCACGGTGCAACCGGGCGAGATCGTGCTGCTGCGCGGCCCCAACGGGGCCGGCAAGACGACCCTCCTGCGGGTCTGCGCGGGCTTGCTGCCCGTCGTGCGCGGCGAGGCCGTGGTCCTCGGCGTCGACCTGCGCGTCGACCGGACCTCGGTGCGCCGGCGGGTCGGGATGCTGGGACACGCCAACGGGCTCTACCTCGACTTGACCGTGGGGGAGAACGTCCGGTTCTGGGGGGCCACGGTCGGCGCCACCGCGGAGGAGATCCAGTCCGCGCTGCGCCGCCAAGGCATCGCCGAGCGGCTGGTCGACGTGCCCGTCGCCCGCCTCTCCGCCGGCCAGCGGCGGCGCACCGCTCTCGCCTGTCTCATCGCTCGGCGGGCGCAGCTGTGGCTGCTCGACGAGCCCCATGCCGGCCTCGACGCGCAGGCACGCGACGAGTTGGACGCCACGCTGCGCGACGCGGCCGATCACGGCGCGACGGTGATGGTGGCGTCGCACGAGCTCGAGCGAGCCGGCACGCTCGCCACACGCGTCGTCGACGTGGTCGGCGGCCAGGTGAGGGAGATCGCCCGATGACACGCGCCAGCGCCGCCGGGGTCTGGCGCATCGCACGCCTGGTGGCGGGCAAGGACCTGCGCATCGAGTGGCGCAGCCGCGTGGTGACGAACCAGGTGCTGCCGTTCGGAGCGCTGACCATGGTGATGTTCGCGTTCGCGCTCGACAGCGACGAGATCCTCACCCGCGTCGCCCCGGGTTTGGTGTGGCTGGCGACGACGTTCAGCCTGCTCGTTCTCGTCCAGCGCAGCTTCTCGGTCGAGACCGCCGACGGGGCGCTCGACGCTGTGCGCGTCGCGGGGGTCGACCCCGCGGGAGTGTTCTTCGGCAAGTCGCTGGCGCTCGCCGCCCAGCTCGTCGTGCTGGAGGCGCTGCTGCTCGGGCTCGGCATCGTCTTGTACCGGCTCGAGATCCGAGCCGAGGGGGCCGTGATGTTGGTCCTGACGGTCCTCGCCGCTACCTGCGCGCTGGCCTTCGTCGGTACGCTCTATGGCGGCCTCGCCGCCGGCGTCCGGGGACGGGAGACTTTGCTCCCGCTCCTCACCCTGCCGGTGGTGGCGCCCGTCCTCATCGGAGCCACCCGAGCTGCAGAAGCGGCGCTCGGCACCGCCGGGGCGGAGATACGGGAGGGCTGGTCCTGGGTGGGCCTGCTCGCCGTGTCGGCCGCTCTGTTCGGTGTCGGCGGCACTCTTGCCTTCGGGGTGCTGGTGGAGGAGTAGCTCAACACGCGGCGTGCCGCGGAAAGGCACCGAGAGATGGCAGTCACTGCCCCCCAAGTGAGCGGAGCGGGTGGCGCGGCGCGCAGCGCCCGCGTCAGGCCGGCGACCAGCACGCCGTTCACTCGTGCGCTCGGGCTCGCCACGCTGGCGACGATGGCCCTCACCGCTGTGCTCGGCCTCGGGATCTCCCCGGCCGACCGCCAGCAGGGCGATGCCGTGCGCATCCTCTACGTCCACGTGCCGACGGCCTGGCTCGCCTACCTCGCGTTCGTCACGACCGCCGCCGCCAGCGCGATGTACCTGTGGGGCAAAGCTCATTCGCTCACCTTCGATCGCATCGCCGGGGCGTCCGCCGAAGTCGGGGTGCTGTTCATGGCGTTCACCCTCCTGGCCGGCTCGCTGTGGGGCCGGATCACCTGGGGCACCTATTGGGAGTGGGACGCCCGGCTGACCAGCACGGCGTTCCTGTTCGTCACGTACATCGGCTATCTCGCCGTGCGCAACCTCGGCGGGACGCACCAGCAGCGGGCCCGGAGGTCGGCGGCCCTCGCGCTGCTCGGCGTGCTGGAGATCCCGCTCGTGCACTTCAGCGTGCGCTTGTGGCGCTCGCTGCACCAGGAGGCCACCGTCGCCCGGCCGAACGGCGACGTGAAGATGGACGGCTTGATGCTGTTCACGCTCTTCCTCGCCAACGTGGCGTTCCTGCTCGCCTTCGTCTGGCTGGTGATCCACCGCCAGCGCGTGCTCGCCTTGCAGGACGCGGTGGACGATACGGGGCTGGAGCGGGCGCTTGCTGAGCGCCGCGGTGAGTCGAGCATCTGAGCGGACGACGGAGGATCATCGTGGACGACGCCGGCTTCATCATCACGTGCTACGTGGTGGCCTTCGGAGGCATGGCCGCTTACGGGTGGCGCATGTTCCGCCGCGCGCGCGTGCTCGCCGAGCAGGTCCCTGAGAGGGATCGACCGTGGACCTGACGCCGCGCGACCACGGCGCGGAAACCACCAGCCCGCGCCGCCGCCGGCCCTGGGGTCCGATGGCGCTGCTGTTCGTCGTGCTCGTCGCCGGCAGCGTGATCGTCGTCAAGTTCCTCACGAGCGCGATCGACTACTACTGCAACGTCGACGAGATCGGCGTGAAGAACGGCTGCGAAGCTGGCCGGCGTTTGCGTGTGCAGGGCACGGTGCAGGCGGGTTCGGTGGCGACGGCCGACGGCGTCACGAACTTCGTGATCGCGTTCAACGGCGTCGAGATGCCGGTCCACTATGACGGCGAGCCCGGCGGCATCTTCCAGGAGTGCATCCCCGTCGTCGTCCACGGCCGCCTCGACGAGAGCACCCGGGCGTTCGACGGTGACCGGGTCGAGGTCAAGCACTCCAACGAGTACGTCGACGAGCACAGCGACCGCATCGACGAGAGCGACGACGCATCCTGCGCCGGAGTGGACGCATGATCCTCGCGTCGGCGAGCGCGACGCTGGGCAACAGCGCGCTGATGGTCGGCATCGCAGCCTCCGTGTTCGGCGCGATTGCCACGATCTACGGCATCCGCACGAACGACGTGCGCGTCCTGCGCAGCACCCGCAACTACGCCGCGCTGATCGTCGCCGCCGCGGTGATGGCCTTCGCGGTGATGGAGTGGGCGCTGATCACCCGCGACTTCTCGTTGCAGTACGTCCAAGACGTCGGCTCGCATGCCACGCCGGCGCTGTACAACGTCACCGCGCTGTGGAGCGCGCTCGAAGGCAGCGTGCTGCTCTGGGTGCTCGTGCTGGCGGGCTACACCGGCGCCATCGCCTGGCGACTGCGCAACCGTCTGAGCGATCCGCTCGTCGGGTGGGCGATGGCGGTGCTGTTCGTGATCTGCGCGTTCTTCTTCCTGCTGGCGTTCGGGCCGACCGACGTCTTCGCCGCCGGCGCGCCCGGCGTCACCGACGGCCGGGGCCCGAACCCGCTCCTTCAGAACCACGTGCTCGTGCTGTTCCACCCGCCGATCCTCTACCTCGGCTACGTGGGCTTCGCCGTGCCGTTCGCGTTCGCCATCGCCGCCCTCGTCAGCGGCCGCGTCGGCGAGGGATGGCTCGTGGAGACGCGCCGCTGGGCCTTGTTCGCGTGGGGTTTCCTCACGGTCGGCATCATCCTCGGCGGCTGGTGGAGCTACGAGGTCCTCGGCTGGAGCGGTGTGTGGGCGTGGGACCCGGTCGAGAACGCCAGCTTCCTGCCGTGGCTCACCGGAACCGCGTACATCCACTCGGTTCTCGTGCAGGAACGCCGCGGCATGCTGCGCGTCTGGAACATCAGCCTCCTCGTGGCCACGTTCGCGCTGACGATCCTGGGCACCTTCCTCACCCGCTCTGGTGTGATCGCCAGCGTCCACGCGTTCAGCGAGGGCAGCGTCGGGCCCTACTTGCTCGGCTTCTTCGGTGTCGTGGTCGCCGTCTCGTTGGGGCTCATCGCCTGGCGTGGCGACCGTCTCCGAGCGCCGGGTGTCATCGACTCGCCGGTGTCGCGCGAAGGGGCGTTCCTCGCCAACAACGTGCTCTTCACGGTGTTCGCCTTCGTGGTGCTGCTCGGCACGGTGTTCCCGCTGGTCGTCGAGGCGTTGCAGGACCGTGAGATCGTCGTCGGCCGCCCGTTCTTCGACAGGCTGTCGATGCCGCTCGGCATCACGCTGCTGCTCCTGATGGCCGTCGCCCCCGTGCTGCCGTGGCGCAAGGCGAGCCAGGAGCTGCTCCGCGACCGCCTGTTCTGGCCGGCGTGGTGCGGCGCGGCGGCGCTGGCGGTCAGCGTCGCGCTCGGCGCCGATGGGCTGGCGCCGCTGATCGCGTTCGGCCTCGGCGGTTTCGCCGCCGGCGCTGCGGGTCGCCAACTGGTGCTGGCGACCCGCCGCCAGGGTCTGCGCGGCCTCCTCGGCCGCACGAACGGTGGCATGGTCGTGCACATCGGCGTCATCGTCATCGCCGTCGCGCTCGCCGCCAGCAACGCCTACACGCACTCGTCGACGTTCACGATGCGCCAGGGCCAACCGGTGACCTACGACGGGCACACGTTCGAGCTCGAGAACGTCGTCGCCGAGACGACGGCGCGCTCGACAGCGGTCAAGGCCGAGGTGGCCATCGACGGCGGCAAGGTGTATCGCCCGGCGATCACGACGTACACGCTCCAGGGGTTGACGGTGCCGACACCCAGCGTGCGCACAGGCTTCGACAAGGACATCTACCTCACGCTCGAGTCCGGGGCGGCGCCCGGCGACACGGAGGCGGTCGTGAAGGTCTTCATCAAGCCGATGATCCTCTGGCTGTGGATCGGCGGCGCGCTGATGGCGCTCGGCACCGTGCTCGCCGCGTTCCCCGGCACACGTCGCCGCCGGCCCACCGATCCCGCATCCGCGCGCATCCCAGCCGACGCACGTGAGGAGGTGGCCGTCGGTGTCTGATGTGCTCGTCACCGAAACCCCCGCCGACGGGGCAGACGGCGGCGGCGGCGCTCGCCGGCGTCGCATCGCGCCGTTCGCCGCGCTCGCGGTCGCGGCGGTGCTCGCCGGATTGTTCTGGGTTCTCGCCGGCGCCGACTCGGGCGTCAACGACACCGCCGACACGTATCTGCTGGGCCGCCCGGCGCCGCGCGTGCGCGGCACGACGATCGACGGCAGCTCCGTCGATCTCAGCCGCCGCAAGGGGAACTGGGTCGTCGTCAACTTCTTCAATTCCACGTGTGTGCCGTGCGTGCAGGAGCATCCCGATCTCATCGCCTTCACCGAGCAGCAGGCGCAGATCCCCGACGGCGCCGAGCTCTACACCGTGGTCAACAACGACACCGATGCGGCGGTGCGCGCGTTCTTCGACGAGCACGGCGGCGACTGGCCGGTGATCACCGATCCCGACGGCGAGATCAACGTCGAGTTCGGGATCTCCAAAGTGCCCGAGACGTGGATCATCGATCCCGACGGCATCGTCGTGGAGCGGTTCATCACCCGCATCACCGCCGGGCAGCTGAGCGCCTACATCCAGCGCCTCCGGGAGCTGCGGGCGTGAGCAGCTCGGCGCCCGCAGCGGTCAAGCGATGGCCGTCCTGGGTGGTCCTGGCGCTCGTCGTCGTGGGACTGCTGGCGTTCGGCGCCTCCCGCGACTCGGGGCCGCGCACCGAGTCCGAGCGCGTCGACGCCATCGCCAAACGCCTCGCTTGCCCTGAGTGCAACGGCGAGAGCGTGTTCGAGTCGCGCTCGGGGACCTCGCAGAGCCTGCGCAACCAGATCACCGTGCGGGTGCGTGAGGGCGTGCTCACCGACGACGAGATCATCGCCGACATCGAGCGCAGCTACAACGCTCGCGTCCTGCTCGTGCCCAAGGCCACCGGCATCGACGCGCTCGTCTGGGCGCTGCCCGCTGCCGCGTTCGTCTGCGCCGCGGCAGGCCTGGCGATCGCGTTCCTGCGATGGAGGTCACGCGGTCAGGCCGCTCCGACCGACGCCGACCGTGAGCTCGTCGCCGCGGCATTGGAGGCCAGCGAACCGTGAACGTCCGCGTCACGCACGGCGCGGCGCTCGATCGCCTCGCGGCGTTGGAGGACGAGCGGCGATTCCTGCTGCGTTCCCTCGCCGATCTCGAGCGCGAGCGTGAGGCCGGCGACATCGACGAGGCCGACTACGTCACGCTGCGCGACGGCTACACCGCACGTGCGGCCGCCGTGTTGCGCGCCATCGAGCAGCGCACCGCAGCGCTTCCCCCGCGGCGCGGCTGGAAGCGCTCGGCGGTGCTCGCCTGGGTCGTCGGCACGGTCGTGGTCGCGGTCGTCGCCGGCATCCTCGTCGCCCGCAACAGCGGCCAGCGGCTGCCTGCGTCGGCCGCCGAGCAGCCGATCAACGACGTCGCCGCCTTGCTCGTGCAGGGCCGCCGCGTGATGGAGCCGGACCCGGTGCTGGCGAAGGCGATCTACGAGCGTGTGCTCGAACTCGAGCCGGACAACGTCGAGGCGAGGGCCTACACCGGATGGCTCTTCTACGTGCTGGCGCGCAACGCCGGCAACGCCGACATGGCCGCGCTCGCGGTCGAGCAAGCTCGGACCTCGCTCGCCGCGGCGGTCGAGATCGACCCGACGTATCCCGACGCGCACTGCTTCCTGGCGATCATCGCGCTGACGTACGACGGCGACGTGGACACGACGCGGTCGGAGATCGACGCGTGCGACGCGAACGACCCGCCGGCACAGGTGCGCGCGCTGGTCGAAGAGGAAGTCGCCCGCGTGGCGTCCGGCGCTGAGCAGCCGACGACGAGCGCGTCGCCCTGACGTCAGTCGGGGGGTGGCGGTGTCACCGCGGCGGTCAGCGGCATGCCGCCGTCGTCGAACGCGATCTCCCAGACGGTCGCCTTGCGCCAGTCGGGCGCCGTGGTGAACGTCGCGCCCCGCCGTTCGAGCGCGGCGATGACGTCGGGGATCACGTCGCCGTGGCTGCACAGCACGGCGCCGTCCGGCGCCGCTTCCATCAGCGCGATCACCTCACCGAAGCTGCCCGCCTCGGCCAGCCGATCGTCGCTGCGCACCTTGACGTGCAGCTTCTTCGCCAACGGTTTGAGCGTCTGGCGGCAGCGCACGTACGGGCTGCTGAGAAGGTGATCGGTGGCTCCGGCGCGCAGCAGCTGGTGGGCGAGAGCGCGCGCCTGGCGCTCACCGGCCTTCGACAGCGGCCGCTCGCGGTCGTCTCCATCCCATGCCGATCGATCGCCCGCCTTGGCGTGGCGGACCAGGAACACCCGCTTCATGCCTCGCCGGTGAGCCGCCGGTGGTTGGCGGTCAGCGTCGGGACGACGAGCAGGAAGACGGCCGCTGCGGCGATCCGCACGACGGCGTCGAGCGCGGCCAGCGGCACACCATCCTCCAGCGATTCCGCGAAGTCGACGACCTCGGCATGCCGGTCGCGGTCGGCCAACGACCACGAGCCGCCGAGCCTGGCGAGGGGGACGAGGCCGAAGAGGATCCACCACAGGTTGAACAGAACCCACCACACGTTGAGGATCGCGGGGACCGGCGAGGCCTTCCAGCCGGGATCGTCCGGCGGGTTCGCCGGATCGCTCGCCCGCCAGAGCTCACGCAGCATCAGCCACGGGATCGCGAACACGACGAAGGGCGGCAGGAACCACCCTCCGATCGCCCATCTCGGGGTCCACGTGGCGCCGCGTCGCCCGAGTGCCTGGACGTTGCGCGCCATGCGGAACATCCAGACGATCGTCAGCACCGCGATGGCGATCGAGATCCCGTAGGGCAGCGCCGCCACGGAGAGCAGCGACTCGTACGAATCCTCGAAGTCGCTGCTGCTGATCGCGCCGTCCAGGAAGTCGGTCGCTCTGCGGGCGATGACGACGTGGACCACGAGCGCCGCGGCGCTCGCCACGGCCGCTGCGGTCAGCATGATGACCAACACGTTGGCCATCCCGCCGACGCGCTGGAACGCACGGCCGGCGCCGGGCGTGTCGTGGCCGACGTCGACCTGCGGGGATGTCAGCTCTGGTGAGGGCGGCGGTGGCGCCAGGGACGCCGGAGAGGGGAGGGTGGACGAGGGCGGCTCGGGCAAGTCGCGCACCCGGCCGACGCTAGCCAACGCGCCGCGCTCGGCGGCCATAGCCTGTGCGGCCGTGGGGTTCTTCGAACGCAACAGACAGGAACTGGCCGCCAAGGGCATCGACCCGGATCGGCTGCCTCCCGGGCAGTACCTCACCGAGCGGTTCCCTGTGCTGCACGTCGGTGACGTGCCGTCGTACGGGCGCGGCGACTGGGATCTGACGATCACGGGGCTCGTCGACACCCCGGTGCGTCTGACGCTCGACGACCTGCGGGCGATGCCGCCGGCGGAGCTGACGTTCGACATCCACTGCGTCACCAAGTGGAGCAAGTTCGACACGACGTGGACCGGCGTCCGCGTGCGCGACGTGCTGGCGCTCGCCGGGGTGAAGCCCGCCGCGTCGCACGTGCTCGAGCACGCCGAGTTCGGATACACGACGAACGTGCCGCTCGCAGACATCACGACCGACGCGGCCATCGTCGCCTACGCCTACGAGGGCGCCGAGATCGAACCGATCCACGGTGGTCCGGTGCGGATCGTGATCCCGCACCTGTACTTCTGGAAGAGCGCGAAGTGGGTGCGGGCGCTCGAACTGCTCGATCACGACGTCGCCGGCTTCTGGGAGAACAACGGCTACCACATGTACGGCGACCCGTGGGACGAGCTGCGGTACACCGCCGATCGGCCTACGGGCCGGCCGCGCCCGCGGTCGATTCGCTGACCGGCGCTGCGGCCCACTCGCCGGGGGTGAACCGCAGCAACGTCACGGAGTACGGCGTGAAGGTGTACGGCAGCGGGCCCTCGTGGAGGCCGAGGGATTGCGCGGGCTCGCTCAGGTCGATCGGCCCCATCGGCCCGCCGTTGACCAGGACGTCCGGCGCGTCGAGCGCAGGCGCGCTGACGACGTCGGCGCCGGCGCGGTACATGCCGTCGAAGCCGTCGAGCCGCACGGTGGTGGTCACGGGCTCGGCGGACGAGTTCACCGCGATCACCGCGACGCTGCCGTCGGCGCTGCGGCTGGCGTACACGGCCAGCGACGCGTCGAAGATCCCGCTGACACGGGAGCGCACCAACTCGTCGCCGAAGCGCGACCACAGCGCCATCGCGTAGAACGCGGGGTTCGGCTGACCGGTGTCGACGTCGATCATGCCGTAGTCGGTCCCGTTGTCGGCGCGCCCGTTCGCCAGGTTCCAATGGTTGGCGATCGACACGCCCAAGGTGGCCATCTCGCCGACGTTCGACGCCACGTACAGGGCGCTCACCGCCTTGGTCATCAGCGCATTGGTGTCCGCGTCCTGGACGGCGATCAGGTTGTACTCGGTGACCGCGACGGGGGCGAGGTCCGTGGGGTTCAGCTCGCTGAGCGAGCCGGCCACGTCGGCCATGATCTCGGGCCACTGCTCGCGCGGCGCGGCGACCGCCTGGTCCGGGCGTGGGGCGCCGTCGAAGCCATAGTGGTGGACGACGTAGAAGTCGAGCGCGTCGCCCGCGCCGTCGATCACCTCGTTCCCCCAGTCGCCCCACGAGTCCTGCTCGGGGACGCCGACCGCGCCGACCATGATCGTCGGATCGACGGCGCGCATCGCCTCGCGGAAGGCGAGGAAGCCGTCGTGGTCGCCGTCGCCCTCGATGTAGGCCGTGCCGTCGCACGTCCAGACGTTCTCCCAGCCGAAGCTCGCGCACTGCGGCCCGGCGTCGCTTGTCGCGCCGTAGATCTCGTTGCCGACCTCCCACAGCGTGATCGGCTGGGGTTCGGGGTGTCCGTGGTCGGCGCGCAGCTCGGCCCACTCGCCGACGGTCTTCCAGTCGCGGCCGTGGCGATCGACCCCGATGACGGTGGTGTCGCCGACGTTGCCGTTGAAGAACGCGACGAGCGCGGCAGCCTGCTGCGCCGTGGCGTTGAAGGAGACGGTCCACATCGCCGGCAGGCCGGTGTCGCGCATCAACTGGACGAAGTCGCTCGGCCGTGCCGCATCGGTCCACCAGCACCCTGGCGAAGCCATCGACGCCGGATCGTCGGGCGTCTCCCCGCCGGCGGGCTCCCCGTTCTCGCAGGCGAGCCAGTCGTAGCTGTTGCTCCAGCTGCCGCCCGGGAACCGCAGCAGCGTGGCGCCGGACTCGGCGGTGCGGCGGAGGAACTCGGTGTCGGTGAGCAGTTCGGGCCCGAGCCACGCCGGGACGTTCGTGCCGAGCAGCCGATCGTCGAACGGCGCCATCACGTCGTCGACTGAGACGTGCACGCTGTCGTCGATGAGGTCGCCCGCCATGGGCTCGCTCTTGGAGCACGCGACGATCGCCGTCGCACAGACCAGCAGGCAGACGGCGCGTCGCATCGGTGACATCATGCCCAACCCAGCTCGTCGAGGCGATCGTCGTCGATGCCGAAGTGGTGGGCGAGCTCGTGGAGCACCGTGATGCGCACCTGCTCGCGCAGTTCGTCCTCGCTCGCGCAGAGATCGAGCAGCGGCGCACGGTAGATCGTCACGATGTCGGGCCACCCGCCGCCGAGGTCGCTGCGCTCGGTCAGCGGCACGCCTTCGTACAGGCCGAGCAGGTCCGGCTCGTCCGGATGCTCGTCGTGCACCCGCACGACGAGGTTCTCGATCGCGCTCGCCAGCTCGTCGGGCAGGGCGTCGATCGCTTCGCCGACGAGCTCGTCGAAGCGCCGCGGCGAGATCTGCACCGCGCCCGCGCTCAGACGATCTTCAGCGCGGAGCTGTAGACCTTCTTCGGCTTGAGGTCGACCGCGATGCGCTCGGCGATCTCGAAGAACGCCCGCCCTGCCTCGCCGTCGGGGTCGACCGCCGCGATCGGGCGCCCCGCGTCGCCCCCCTCGCGCAGCGGAGGCAGCAGTGGGATGCGGCCGAGGAGCGGCACGTCCAGCTCGTCGGCGAGCGCTCGGCCGCCACCCGAGCCGAAGATCTCGTAGCGCTTGCCGTCGTCGCCGGTAAACCACGACATGTTCTCGATCACCCCGCCGACCTTGAGGTTGACCTTCTCGGCCATCGCCGCCGACAGCCGAGCGACCTTCTGCGCCGCGGGCTGCGGTGTCGTGACGACGAACACCTCGCCGCGCGGCAGGTACTGCGACAGCGACAGGGCGATGTCGCCCGTGCCCGGCGGCATGTCGATGAGCAGGAAGTCCGGATCGTCCCAGTACACATCGGTGAGGAACTGCTCGAGGGCCTTGTGCAGCATCGGACCCCGCCAGATGACGGCCTGGCCCTCGGGCACGAAGTAGCCGATCGAGATGCAGCGCACGCCCCATGCCTCCGGCGGCACGAGCATGTTGTCGATGACGACCGGATCGCGCTCGGCGCCCAGCATGCGCGGAATCGAGAAGCCGTAGATGTCGGCGTCGACGATGCCCACGCTGTGGCCCAGCGCGGCCAGCGCGACGGCGACGTTCGTGGTCACGCTGCTCTTGCCGACGCCCCCCTTGCCGCTCGAGATCAGCAGCGGGCGGGTCTTCGAGCCCGGCTCGGCGAACGGCACGGCCCGGCCTTCGGCGTGGCCGTGCGCGTGCCCGTGGCCGGCGGAGGCCCCGGGGTCGCCGTGCAGCTTGACGCGCAGCTCCTCGCGCTCGCGGTCGGTCATCACGGTGAAGTCCAAGTCGACCCGGGTGACCCCGGCGAGCGCGCCGACAGCGGCTCCCACACGGTTCTGGATCTCGTTGCGCAGTGGGCATCCGGCCACGGTGAGCGCCACCCGCACACCTACCGAGCCATCGCTGCGCAGGTCGATGTCGCGCACCATGCCCAGGTCGACGATCGAGCGGCGCAGCTCGGGGTCCTCGACGGGGCGCAGGGCGTCGATGACCTGATCGGTGGTGGGGGCGGGCATGGCGGCTCCGGGATCGTGTGCCGTGAAGGATGTGCCAGGACGGTGCGGGGAATTACCACTACGTCCATAGGTAGAATATCGGCCGTGGTCGCGAGCCCACCCACTCCGCAGCAGCCCGCTGCTCTGCCCCCGTCGTTCGGCGCCACGGTGTCCGCGATCACGTCCGCGTTCGGTGACCCGACCCGGCGCAGCATCTATCTCTTCGCCCGCGACCACTCCGCCGAGGGCGTCACCGCGGCCCAGGTCGCCGAGCATTTCTCGGTGCACCCGAACGTCGCCCGCCACCATCTCGACAAGCTCGCGGCGGGCGGATATCTCGAGGTCGCGTCGACCCGTGCCAGCGGGGCCGGCGCCGGCCGGCCCAGCAAGCGCTACTGCGTCGTGGGCGAGCCGGCGCAGCTCGATTTCCCGGTGCGCAGCGACGATCTCGTGCTCACGCTGCTCGGCCGTGCCATCGCGCTCCTGCCGCGCGAGCAGGCCGAGGCGATGGCGGAGGAGGTCGGTCGCGAGTACGGCGCGGCGATGGCCGCGGGGATGGTGGGCGACGTCGCAGCCGGCCAGCGGTCGCTGCGCGGGGCGCTGCGAGCCGTCGCCGACGCGCTCACCGCGCACGGATTCGCCGCCCACACCGACCACCGCAACGACCAGTTGCGCATCGTCAACAACCATTGCCCGTTCGGCGAGCTGGCCATCGAGCATCCGGTCATCTGCGCGGTCGACCGCGGCATGGTGAAAGGGATGCTCACCACTCTCTACGGCGACACCGAGCCCTCGCTGCAAGCCTCGCTGCCGCAGGGCGACACGTTCTGCGCCACGGCGGTCTGAGGACGGGCGCGGCTGCGCTCCTACGATGTGACACGGCCGGACGCCCGTCCGGACAGATGACCTGTAAGGGGAGCGCTTCGTGGACGTACGCATCGGTGTCACCCAGGCGCCGCGCGAGATCTCGATCGACTTGGCCGACGACGCCGATCGTGCGGCGTTGAAGGCGCAGATCGAGGCGGCCCTCGCGGGGGCTGTCGACGTGCTGTGGATCACCGACAAGCGTGGCCGGGACGTCGCGGTGCCGGCGAGCAAGATCGCCTACGTCGAGCTCGGCGGGCCGGACGGCGGCCGGCGCATCGGCTTCGGCGGCTGACGAGGCGGCGGCCGGGCGAGCGATGGAGCTGCTCGGTCGCCAGCTCTTGTTCGTCACCGGCAAGGGCGGCGTGGGCAAGACCACCGTCGCCGCGGCGATCGGCCAGCTGGCAGCCGGGCGCGGCAAGCGCACCCTGGTGTGCGAGATGGACGCCAAAGGGGCGCTGGCCGCGGCCTTCGACACGTCCCCACTCGGCTTCGCGCCTCGCCTGATCGACACGAACCTGTCGGCGATGGCGATGAACACCGAGGACTCGTTGCGCGAGTACCTGCGGCTGTTCGTGCGCCTCCCGTTCGTCGGGCGCATCGGCCCGCTGGCCCACACGTTCGACTTCGTGGCCAACGCCGCCCCAGGAGTGAAGGAGATCCTCGGGCTCGGCAAGCTGTGCCACGAGGTGCGCGAGCGCCACTACGACCTCGTCGTCGTCGACGCCGAAGCCAGCGGGCACATCGTCGGGCAGATCGCCGCGCCGCGCGTGATCAGCAACCTCGTGCACGTCGGGATGGTCCGCGATCAGACCCGGTGGATGCTCGAGATCCTCGAGGACCCGGCGCGCACGGCCGTGGTGGCCGTGACGACGCCGGAGGAGATGCCGGTGAACGAGACCATCGAGCTGATCGGCCGCGTGCGCCAGCAGAGCGCGGTGGCCATCGCCGGCATCGTCGCCAACCGCGTGCTGCCAGCCCTGTTCAGCCAGCGGGAGGCAGGCGTGTTCGCCGACCTCGACGGCGACGCGGTGACCGGCGTGCTCGTCGACGCGATCGGGCCCGCCGTCACGACCGTGCTGTCGGCCGCCCGGCTCACCGAAGCCCGCCGGCAGGTCGGCGCGGGCCATCTCGCCCGGTTGCGCGACGAGCTGCGCGACCTTCCCGTCGTCAACGTGCCGGAGCTGTTCACCCGGGCGAGTGGCCGGCGTGTGGTCACGCTCGTCGCCGACGCGCTGGCGGACGAGATGTGAGCGAGCGCAACGACCCGCGCAGCGACGCCGGCCTCGCCGACGTGCTCGCGGCCAAGGAGATGGTCATCGTCTGCGGCAGCGGTGGTGTGGGCAAGACCACCGTCGCCGCGGCGCTCGGCGCCAAGGCGGCGGAGCGGCTCGGCGGCCGAGTGCTCGTCCTCACCGTCGACCCCGCCAAGCGCCTGGCGAACGCCCTCGGCCTGGATGCGGTCGGCAACCACGAGACCCGTGTGCCCGCGGCGGCGTTCCGCGCCGCGGGCCGCACGGCGCGCGGGGAACTGTGGATGGCGATGCTCGACACGCGGGCCGGCTGGGACGAGCTGATCGCCCGCCATGCGCCCGACGCCACCGTGCGCGACACCGTGCTCGCCAACCCGCTGTACCAGAACATCACCGGCCGGTTCGTGCACAGCCACGACTACATCGCGATGGAGCGCTTGCACGAGCTGCACGCCAGTGGCCGGTACGACCTCGTGATCATCGACACGCCGCCGTCGCGCAACGCGCTCGACATCCTCGACGCGCCGGCGCGCATGAAGGAGTTCTTCGGCAGCCGGCTGCTGCGCTGGCTCACCGTGCCGTACCGCTCGCGGCTGTTCACGCTGGCGTCGAAGCCGTTCTACCAAGTGGCCGATCGCGTCCTCGGCAGCCGCTTCCTCCAGGACATCGCCGACTTCTTCATCCTGTTCCAAGCGATGGAGCCGGGGTTCGTCGAACGGGCGAACGAGGTCGAGCGCCTCCTGTCGGACCCGCGCACGGCCTTCGTGGTGGTCTCGACCCTCGAGGCGGCGCCGGTCCACGAGGCGCGGTTCCTCGCGGGCGAGCTCGCCGCCCGTCATCTCCCGCTCGGCGCGATCGTGGTCAACCGCGCCGTCCCCGCCGATCTGCGCACGCCGGCCGCCGAGGACGCTGCGGCGGCGCTCGCGGCGGCGATGGCCGAGGGCGATCTCGCCGCGCGCGTCGCAGGCGTCGCGGGCGTCGACGCAGACGCTGCCCGTTCGGTGCTCGCCGAGATCGCCGAACGGTTCAGCGACATCGCCGTGGTCGCACGGCGCGAGGCCGAACGCCGCGCCGAGCTGGCCGCGTCGGCCCCGCTCACCGTCGTGGCTCCGGCGTTGCCGAGCGATGTGCACGACATGGCGGGCCTGCTGGCGCTCGGAGAGTTCCTGTGGACGTGATGCTGCGCCAGCCGGGCCGCGATGCGGCAGACTGCGGAGCGAACCGCGTCGATCTCGCTCGACCCGGCGACCAGGCACCGTGATCGAGGACAGATGGCAACCCTTGCCGAGCTCACCCGTCAGCACACGACCCTGAGCCGCGAGGCCACAACGCATCTGCACCAGTTGGTGTCCGAATGGGGGATGCTTGCGGACTTCTGCTTCGCCGACCTCTTGCTCTACGTGCCCGCCGACGCCGGGACGTGGATGGTCGTGGCCCAGGTTCGGCCCGCGACGGGGCAGACGATCTATCTCAGCGACCTCGTCGAGACCGTCATCAAGGACGACGATCGTCCGCAGCTGTCCGCCACCTACTCGACGGGCGAGATCAGCGAGGGCGACATCGCTGTCGACGGCATGGTCGACGCGGCGCGCATGGTGGCGATCCCCGTGCGGCTGCACGGTGAGGTCATCGCCGTGCTCACCCGGGAGTCGAGCGTGCGCTCGGGCCGTCATCCCGGTGAGTTGGAGCGGACCTACCTCGGCATCTTCCAGCGCTTCGCGGCGATGATCGCCGAGGGATCGTTCCCGTTCCCCGGCCGCATCGCCGACTCCAGCGCTGCGCCGCGCGTCGGCGACGGCGTGATGGTGGTCGACGAGGACGCCCGTGTGCGGTACTCCTCACCCAACGCCGTGTCGGCCTTGCACCGTGTCGGCATCAGCGCCAACAGCGTCGGATTGCGGCTCGCCGAGCTCGGCTTCAACGACGGTCCGGTGCGCCAGGCCTTCGAACGCCACGAGCCAGTCATCGAGGAGTTCGACCAGACCCCCGACGTCACGCTGCTCACCCGCTGCATCCCGATCATCGCCGGCGGCCAGGTGACCGGTGGCGTCCTCCTGCTGCGCGACGTCACCGAGCTGCGCAAGCGCGATCGCCTGCTGCTGTCCAAGGACGCGACGATCCGTGAGATCCACCACCGGGTGAAGAACAATCTCCAGACGATCTCGTCGCTGCTGCGGCTCCAGGCCCGCCGCCTGACGTCGCCGGAGGCGAAGGCGGCCGTGTCCGAGAGCGTGCGTCGGATCCGCACGATCGCGCTCGTGCACGAGACGCTCTCGCGCGAGCCGGGCGACGACGTGGCCTTCATCGAGATCGTGCGGCCGTTGCTGCGCCTCGCGGAGGAGGGGCTCCAGTCGCCCGACCGTCCGGTGCGCTTCACCGTGCAGGGCGAAGGCGGCCGGCTGCCGTCGATCGTCGCCACCCCACTGTCGGTGGTGCTCACCGAGCTGCTCCAGAACGCGGTCGACCACGGGTTCCCGGAGGGCAGCGACGGGGGGACCGTCGTCGTGCAGCTCGACGACGGCGACGCCGAGCTCGCGATCCGGGTGATCAACGACGGTCGGGGCCTCGACCCGGGCTTCCGCATCGACGATGCCACCGGGCTCGGCCTGTCGATCGTGCGCACCCTGGTCACCACCGAACTCGCCGGCACGATCACGATGCGACCCGGCTCGCCGGAGGACTTTCAGGCCGCCGGACTCCCTGCCCGCCCCCGCGGCACCGGCACCGTCGTCGACCTCCGCGTGCCGCTCTGATTGCGGCCCCTCCCCGGGGCGCCTGCTTTCATCCCATGCCCTTGGGCGCGATCGGGTGCTGGGGCGGCAGCGAACCGCGCCCGACACCTTTCCTTGGGCGCCAAAAGTTGCCGGGGCGGCAGCGGGGCGCGCCCAAGCGCCGGTGCGGGAAGGAGGAGCCGGGGAGCCGGGGAGTCGGGGTCAGACCGCGGCGAGGGATTCGGCGCGCTGGCGGGCGACGTACTGGCGGCGCAGGACGCGGCGCTCTTCCTCGGACGTGCCACCCCAGATGCCGGAGTCCTGATTGGTCTCCAGCGCGAACTCCAGACACTGCACCGAAACCGGACACTCGCCGCATACCTGCTTGGCGCGATCGATCTGCGTCAGCGCATGGCCCGTCGTGCCCACCGGAAAGAACAACTCGGGGTCGGTGTCACGGCAGATCGCCTGCGATCGCCAGGTGTAGTCGGCATTTGCCAGGGTCAGGCTCGACGCGAGGATGGACACGATGTGCTGCTCCTGATCGTGATCGCGTTCACGTGCGGGGGGCGCGCGGTGCGGGCTCGAAATGGCTCACACGATGGATGAACGCTACGTGTCTGCTCGGTGTGCCGCAAGAGTCAAATCGTGCGAAGGACGTGACGGATGGCATGTCCCAACTACTTGACAAGCGACGTCGCGTCAAATCCGACGTTCATCAAGACGTGATTCTCACGGTGAGTGGGGATCTGCGACGCACTGTGGTCAGCCGTCGACGGTCGCGGGCAGCGCCAGCCGAACGGCATCGGGGACGTGGCGGAATTCGAGCCGGGTCGTGTCGCCGAGGTGATCGCCGTCGACCTGGTACGGGAACGGCGTGTCGTGCTCGACGACGAGCGATTCCAGATCCCGGTGCTCGTCGAGGGTCGCCGACGGCCGCACTCCGCCGCCACGCAGCGCGCCGATCAGCGAGCCGACGATCGCTCGGGCCTGCATCGTGCGGAACGTCACCGCCACCAGCCCACGATCGAGCGTGGCCGCCGGTGACAGGTCGAGGGGACGGTTGCCGAGGAACGTGTACGGGTTGGTGTTGAGCACGATCGTGAAGTAGCCGTCGGTGACGGCATCGCCGTCGGGGAATCGCACCGTGAAGTGCGGCGACCGGCGGTCGTAGCCGCGGGCCCAGGTGCTGAGACCGGCGGCGATGAACAGCGGGTGACCCATCCACCGCTTCATCGAGGCGCGCTTCTCCACAGCCTCGACGACCGCGGCGTCGAAGCCGACACCGGTGTGGAAGCAGAAGAACCGGCCGTTGACCAGCCCGAGCCCGATGGGGCGGATCGACTCGGCGGCAAGGCCGGCGGCGAGTTGGTGGGCGGCGCGCACCGGATCGTTGGGCATGCCGAGCGTGCGGGCGAACACGTTGGTCGAGCCACCGGGCAGCACGCCGAGCGCGGTCGAGGTGCCGGCGACGCCCGTGGCGACCTCGTTCAGCGTGCCGTCGCCGCCGAACGAGACGACGACATCGACCCCGCGGCGCGCCGCGTCCTGGGCGAACCGGGTCGCGTGGCCGCGGCGATTGGTCTCGACCATCTCGACGTCGTTGCCCTGCGACAGCGCCCGGTGGACGACCACGGTGTTGCGCGCCGTCACGGAGGAGGCGAACGAGTTCACGACCAACAAGATGCGCAAGCCCGGCACGGTACCAGGGCGAATTGGCCGGCCAGTTGGGCGGTCGAGAATCGTCCGCGTAACAATGGCGCCCATGAACGTGATCGTCTGCGTGAAGCAGATCCCTGATCCCGCCACGCCGGGGGCGCTGGATCCCTCGACCAACACGCTGAAGCGCGACGGCAAGCTGATCATCGACGAGAGCGACAGCTACGGCGTCGAGATGGCGCTCCAGTTGGTCGACGCAGCTGGCGGGGGCGAGGTCAGCCTGGTGTCGATGGCCCCCAACGGTGAGGTGTCGGGGCTGCGCACCGCTCTGGCGATGGGCGCCGCCAAGGCCGTGCTGGTCTCGGATCCGGCCCTCCAGGGGTCCGATGCCCTGACGACGGCGAAGGTGTTGGCCGCCGCGGTGCAGCGGCTCGGCGGCGCCGACCTGGTGATCGCAGCGACGGAGTCGACCGACGGCTACACCGGGACGGTCCCCGAACAGATGGCCGAGGTGCTGGGGCTGCCGTCGGTGACGTTCGCCAAGAAGGTCGCCATCGACGGCGGCACGCTGAAGGCCGATCGTCAGACCGAGGAAGGCTACGACGAGGTCACCTGCCCGCTGCCGGCCGTGATCAGCGTGACCGCCGGTGTGGTCGAGCCGCGCTACCCGAGCTTCAAGGGGATCATGGCCGCCAAGTCGAAGCCGGTGGAGACGGTGACGGCCGCCGACCTCGGCGTCTCGCCGGTCGGTTGGGCCGCGGCCGGACAGCAGATCACCAACGTCGGTCAGGCCGAGGCCCGTGCGGCCGGCGAGATCGTGGAAGACGACGGAGAGGCCTTCACGAAGATCGTGTCGTTCCTCGAGAACTTGAAGGTCATCTGAGGAGGCTGACGGATCATGGCTGTCAACAACATCTGGGTGTTCGCGCAAGCGGCCAACGGCGCTCCCACCGCGGGCACGCTCGAGCTGCTCACGAAGGCTCGCTCGCTCGGCGGGTCGGTGACCGCGTTCGTCGCCGGTGACGCGGCCCCGATCGCTGCTGCGCTCGGCGAGTACGGCGCGTCCAAGGCCTACAGCACCGGCGATCTGGCCGGAAGCCTCCCGGGGGCCGCGGTGGCGGGCGCGATGAAGGCCGTCATCGACGGGGGGGACACCCCGGATCTGATCCTGTTCCCGCAGAACTACGAAGGCCGAGACGTCGTCGCACGCCTGTCGGTGAAGCTCGATCGCACGGTCCTCACGAACAACACCGACATCACCGTCGACGGCGACAACGTGGCGGTCACGACGCCGATCTTCGGCGGGAACACGCTGGTGACGACGACGTTCAGCGGCCCGGGCCCGCACCTCGCGGTGTTCCGGCCGAAGAGCTTCGCTCCCGAGCCGGCCGGTGGCGGCGCCGCCGAGGTGGCCGCCGCGCCGATCCCCGAGCTCGGCGCGACGGGCGAGGCGAAGATCACCGCGACGCATGTCGAGGAGAGCACCGGACCCAAGCTCGACGAAGCCGACGTCGTCGTGTCCGGCGGCCGCGGACTCGGCGAGTCGGCCAAGTACGAGATGGTCGAGGAGCTGGCGAAGCTGTTGAAGGGCGCCGCCGGCGCGTCCCGGGCGATCGTCGACGCCGGCTGGGTGCCGTACAGCTACCAGGTCGGCCAGACCGGCAAGGTCGTCAAGCCGAAGGTCTACATCGCGGCGGGCATCTCCGGCGCCACCCAGCACATGGTGGGCATGAAGGGCTCGAAGAACATCATCGCGATCAACAAGGACAAGGAAGCGCCGATCTTCGGCGTCGCCGACCTCGGCATCGTCGGTGACGTGCACAAGGTGCTCCCGAAGCTGATCGAGGCCCTCAAGGCCCGCTGACCCCCGCGGGGATCAGACCGTCGCTGCGTCGTGGGCGGAGATCGCCCACGCGCAGCCCTCTTCGGGGTCTTCGATCGCCAGCCGCAGGTTCCAGCCGGTGAGCGGCTCGCCGGCGTCCCACCACAGCCAGCGCAGCTCGGCGGCGAGACCGCCCAGGTCGGCGGGAACGACCGGCCAGTCGTCGAGTCCGCCCCCGAGAGCGGCGAGCAGCCACCACGCGCCGAAGCGCCCGGTCGCTGCGCCGCGCCGGCGGCCGTGGGCCCCACCGCTCGCCCCGGCCCACGCGATCCACGCCAGCGCGTCGGTCGGCGAGATCTCGGCCGCCTGAGCAGAGCGCACACCCAGCGCGCCGAGCGCGCCGGCCGCGCTGCCACGCACGCACACGACTTCGACGCGACCGTTCGACTGCGACGTCCACGGCTCGACGAGGCTACGCACCGCGGCTTCGACGTCGGGGTCGTCGAGGACGTCTGCGCTCTCCGTGGCCATCGGCCGCATGCCGGCCGGCAACGGCGGCGCGTCGAAGCGCCCGCCCTCGTCGGCGTAGACGGCGAGCGCGTACGCCGGCTCCCACGGTTCGAGGACGAACGGGATCTCGAGCACGTCCATCAGGCCACGGGCATCGACCTGCTCGCCGCGCAGCACACGCTCGTGGGCGACGAACGCCGCCTCGGGCCCCGGCGGCAGCAACGGCTCGAGCTCGGCCCACGTGTGATGCTGCGCGATCACCTCGGTCAGCGGTCCCGGCACGAAACGCCCGGCATCGCCGTCGAGCGCCCGCACCGCCCACTCGGCGGGAGCGAGCAACGCCAACCGGTAGGCCGCCAAGGTGGTCGCCGGCCAGAGCTGCCGGCCCGTGCGCACCGCGGCGCGCGCTGCCGTGCGCACCGCGTTCAGCCCGCGCCAATCACGAGCCGCGCACCGGGCGTCGACGAGCCGCACGAGGCCGTCGAGATCGGCGCGAGCGATCAGCGCGTCGAGCTGCTCGTCGCCCGCCGGCACGTCGTCGTCGCTCACACCAGCGGCCAGGGATAGCGGCGGCCGCTGCTGTCGACGGGGAAGCAGGCGCTCTCGACGAGCGCCGCGGCGCGCCGGCGCATCGCCTCGATCTCGTCGTCGTCGAGCAGCGCAGCGACCTGGAGCGGCGCCGAGGAGGCCAGCGGCCGGATCGCGTCGAGCAGCGGCGCAGGGACCGGCTCGCCACCGAACTCCCAGATGACGGTGCGGAGCTTGAAGTCGGCGGAGAAGCACAGGCCGTGATCGATGCCCCACACCTTTCCGTCGTCGTCGATCAGGCAGTGACCGCTCTTGCGGTCGGTGTTGTTGGCCACGATGTCGAACGCTGCGATCGCCCGCAGCTGGTCGTGGGTCTCGGGGCGGCTCTCGTAGATCGTGAAGTAGTGGTGTTGATGGTCGACGTCGACGAACAGCTGCATCGAGCCCTCGCCGTACGGGCCGTCGCGCACGACCGTGGGCGGGACGAAGCCGAAGCCGAGCTCTTCGGAGAGGATGTAGGCGGCGAGTTCACGCCGATGCAGGCCCGGAGCGAAGTCCCACAACGGGCGCTCGCCGCGCATCGGCTTGTAGATCGCCTTGGCCCGCATGCCCTCGTGGCACAGCTCGACGAGGAACGTGGCGTTGCTGCTCCACGGCATGCGGCCTTCGATCGAGACGTCACCGCGCGTCAGCAGCTGGAAGATCGCCGGCGCATCCCCAGCGACCTTGGGGCTCAGTTCATGCGGGGGCATGCGTGTCCATCGGGGTCCATCGGCTGAGCGCAGAAGATGCACGCCGGCCGCCCCGCGGCGACGGTGCTCTCGGCCTGCTCGCAGAACGCGACCGCCTGGCCGCGGCTCATGAACAGGCGGACGTGCCCGCGATCGGGGGGCTCTTCGTCGATGACGTCCTCCTCGTCGGCGTCCTCGTCGTCCGTGTCGGCGTCGAGGTCGTCGGGGAGCAACTCCTCCAGCTGCACCAGCAGGCGGTCGTTCTCACGGTCGTATCCGAGCCCGATCGGGCCGAGGACGAACGCCGGATCGACGGGCCCGGCGAGCTCCATCGCCACCGGCAGCGGCCGCTGCTCGGGCGCCGGCAAGTCGTTGAGGACCCGCCGCAGATACTCGGCGATCGCCGCCACCTGTTGCTTCTCGCACTTGACGGTCACGCGTTGACCGTCGTGACGCACCTGGAGCAGGAACGTCCGCTGGCCGGGACGGCCGAGGGCGGCGACGGTGAACGCATCGACCTCGTCGAACTCGAAGAACACGGACATGCTGTGCCCTACGACGGTGTGAGCTCGGCGAGCGAGCCGCCGGTGGAGTTGACGGTGAGGACGATCGGCGCGCCGCCGTTGTGCGCGAGCACGCTGATCGAGCAGGTGCTGATGACGATGCGCTGGAACAGGTCGAGGTGTGTCCCGAGCGCGTGGGCCATCGCGGCCTTGATCGGATCGGCGTGCGACACGCACACGACGACACCACCGGTGTGACGGGCGGCGACCTCGTTGAGGGTCTGGACGATCCGCGTCTGCATCTCGATGAAGCTCTCGCCGCCGGGGAACCGGAACGCGGACGGCGCCCGCTGCACGACCCCCCACTCCGGCTTCTTCATCAGCGTCTTCAGCTCGGCGCCGGTCCACTCGCCGAAGTCGCACTCGTTGAGGCCGCGGTGGATCTTCACCTTCAGGTTGCGGGCTGCGGCGATCGGCGCCGCCGTCTGCCGGGCGCGCTCCAGCGGCGACGAGATCACCGCGTCGATGCGCTTCAGCTCGCTCAGCCGCTGCGCAGCGCGCTCGGCTTGCGCGACGCCGGCGTCGGCGAGGTGCAGCCCCGGCGCCCGTCCGGGCAGCACCCGCCCCGTCGTGGCGGTCTGCCCATGGCGCACGAGGATCAGCGTCGTGGCGGGTGGTGGAGATCGTCGGGGCATCGGCACGGCCAAGCTATCTCGGCCACCGGGGAACCGCAGAGAGCGCCCTGACCTGGACGCTCGTAGCCTCGACGCCATGCCGCCCCGCCGCCGCGACTCGCTCGATCGGCTCGCCGCCGACGTCGCCGCGTGCCGCGCGTGCCCCCGGCTGGTGTCCTGGCGAGAGGCGGTCGCAGTGACGAAGCGCCGCGCGTTCGCGGCCGACGACTATTGGGGGCGAGGCGTTCCCGGGTTCGGCGATCCGTCGGCGCGCGTGCTCGTCCTGGGGCTGGCCCCCGCCGCGCACGGCGCGAACCGGACGGGCCGTGTGTTCACCGGCGATCGCAGCGGGGATTGGCTCTTTCGTGCGATGCATCGCGCCGGGCTGGCCAACCAGCCGACGTCGACCCACGCGGGCGACGGTCTCGAGCTGCGCTCGGCGTGGGTGACCGCGGCGGTGAAGTGCGCGCCGCCCGACAACAAGCCCGACCCCAGCGAGCGCGAGGCGTGCCGTGGGCACCTGGTGCGTGAGCTGGCGCTGCTCGGCGACCTCCGCGTGGTCGTCTGCCTCGGCGCGTTCGCGTACGAGGTGGCGTGTGCCCAGTGGGGCGTTCGCCCGCGACCGCGGTTCGGCCACGGCGTCGAGGTCGAAGCCCCGCCCGTGACGCTGCTGTGCTCGTTCCACCCGAGCCAGCAGAACACGTTCACCGGCCGGCTCACCGAACCGATGCTCGACGCCGTCTTCGTCCGCGCCGCGGCGCTCGCCGCGCTGTGATCCGCCGCCGCGGTTGGCAGACTCGCCGGATGCGACCGTCCGCCGATGCCCTGCGCCGCCGATGGGCGTGGGCCGCGGCCGCGGCGCTGGCGGTGGCGGGGTGCGCATCGCTCGTCGCCGTGCGCGCCGGCGGCGCCGAGCAGCAGGCGGCGCCGACCAGCACCACGACCGCGGTCGCGCCGGCCGCGGGAGCGGCGGCCGTCGACGACATCGCCGGTCCGGCGACCGGGCCGTTCGCCGTCGCAGAGGAGCTCGGCGCGCCGATCGATCCGGCGTGTGCGCCGCCGACCGGCGTGCCCGCGGATGCCCGCCAGGTCGTGGTCGTCACGGCCGACAGCCCGACGTCGTCGACCGCCACCGTCGACCTGCTCGTGCGCGACGGCCGCGGCTGGCGCTGCGCGCTCGTCGATGCCGCGGCGCGCGTCGGCCGCAACGGCGTGCGCCCGCTCGCCGATCGCCGATCCGGTGACGGCACGACGCCCAGCGGCATCTTCCCCCTCGGGTCGATGACCGCCCCAGACGGCCAGGCGTTCGAGTTCTTCGGCAACGGCGCCGATCCCGGCGTGCAGGGCGCGTGGCGCCAGGTGCAGCCGGGCGACTGCTGGGTCGCCACTCCGCACAGCCCTGCGTACAACACCCTCGTCAGCCGGTCTGCCGGCGTGTGCGCGTCCCCGGACGAGTACCTCCCGTCGATCACCGGGGCGTACTCGGTGGCGGCGCTGATCGGGGCGAACATGGGGCCGAGCCGCAGCGGGGACGACGCCGGCGAGCCGCCGCTGGCGGCGGCGATCTTCCTGCACCGCTTCTCCTACGACGCGCAGGGGCGCTCGCGCGCCACCTCCGGGTGCGTGTCGCTCGCCGCCGACGACCTCGCCGCCGTGGTGCGCCAGCTGCGCCCCGGCGAGGCCTGGTTCGTCATCGGCTGAGCCGGTCGCGCCGTTTATCCCGGCGGTGTGGGGCCGGCCAGGTCCTCGGCTGCGTCGCCGTCCAACTCGTCGCCGAGCTGGTCGATCGTGTCGATGTGCAGGGGGATGCCCTCGGCGCGGTACGTCGAGCGGCTCACCATGTTCGACGCGACGGGCGTCGTCAGCACCTGCAAACCGCCGGCGATCAGGATCGACGTGATGTCGTTGGGGTGCGACAGCGTGATCGCCGCGCCGAGCAGGACGAGCAGCACGCCCGCCGTCGACGCCTTGGCAAGCGCGTGCATGCGGGCGAACACGTCGTTGAAGCGCGCCATCCCGATCGCCGCCACGAGGGTCAGCAACGATCCCGCGAGCACGAGCATGCGCCCGATCATCGGCCCCGCCCCTCGATGAAACGGGCGACCATGGCGGTGCCGACGAAGCCGACCAGCGTGACGACGACGATCACCGGGATGAACGCGCCGAGCCCGGTCTCGATCGCGTGCGCGGCGATCGCGCTGACGAAGACGACGATGAGCCCGTTGAGCGCGTTCACCCGGTCGGCGAGCGTCGGGCCGCGGAACAGGCGCCAGAAGAACAGCACGGCGGCGAGGACCAGCACGACGAACGTCACCGCGATCATGCGCTCACCTCACGGGCGGGCGCGGGTGTGAGCAGTTCGAGCTCCTCGGCGGTGCCGATCGCGCGGATGACGAGCTTCTCGAGGTGGGCGATGCGGCGGCGGGTGTCGACGACGTCGCGGAAATGCAGCACGTGGATGTAGACCGTCGGCGGATCGGGCCGCACGTCCACCGCCATCATCCCGGGGCTGAGCGCGACGATGTTGGCCACCATCGTGATCGTCGACTCGGAGCCGCTGCGCAAGCGGCAGGCGACGACTGCGGTGCGCACGCGCGACCCGCGGGAGAGGATCTCCCGTGTCACGACGGCGTTCGACACGGCGAGCTGCGCCGCCACGTGGCCGACGAGGCGGGCGAAGGCCAGCGGGCGGACCCGTGCCCAACGCGGCGCGGCACGACGGCCGGTGGGGAACACGATCATCAGCAACGCGGCGACCGCGGCGCCGCTCAGCACGTTGGCGAGGCTCAGCTCGCCCCACAGCAGCACCCACAAGATCGTGAGGAAGACGCCGCGCCCGATCGGGTTCATCGCCTCGCCCCCGACCCGAGCACCGCCTTCAGATAGCCGGACGTGTCCAGCAGGTCGCCTGCCGTGCGCTCACACAACCCGTAGAGCGGGCCCGCCGCCGCGGCGATGGCGAGGCTGACGAGGACCAGCGCGATCGTGGGCCCGATCATCAGCACCGGTCCGCCGGCGCGGCCGACGGTGTGCACGACGCCGCGCGGCGGATCGTCGGACGGGTTCCAGAACACGCCGATCCAGATCTTCATCATCGAGAACAGGCTCAGCAGGCTGACGACGAGGCTGACGGCGACGATGACGTACTGGCCGCTGGCGAACCCGGCCTCGGTGAGCGCGAACTTGGGCACGAAGCCCGACAGCGGCGGAACTCCGGCGAGTCCCAGCGCGGGGACGAGGAAGAGCACGGCCACCACGGGCGCAGAGCGCACCATGTTGCCGAGCTCGCGCATGCTGCTCGACCCGCCGACGTGCTCGATCAGCCCTCCGGTGAGGAACAGCGTCGTCTTCGCCACGATGTGGTGCACCGTGTAGAAGATCGCCGCGGCCAGCCCGGCGATCGAGAACAGGCCCAGGCCCATCACCATGTAGCCGATGTGGCTGATGATGTTGAACGACAGCACCCGCTTGACGTCGTCCTGGGCGATGGCGCCGAGCACGCCGATCACCATCGTCAGTCCGGCGACCACCAGCAGCAGGGCGCCCGGCCTGCTCTCCGCCGGGAACAGCAGTGTCTGCGTGCGGATGAGCGCGTAGACGCCGACCTTGGTGAGCAGGCCGGCGAACACCGCGGTCACCGGCGACGGCGCGGTGGGGTAGCTGTCGGGCAGCCACGAGAACAGAGGGAACAAGCCGGCCTTGATGCCGAACACGGCGACGAGCAGCACCGCGAACGCGCTGCGCACCCCGGTTGGCAGCTCGGCCATGCGCTGCGCGAGATCGGCCATGTTCATCGTGCCGGTGGCCGCGTAGAGCAACGCCAGCGACGTGATGAACAGCGCGGAGGCGAGCAGGCTGATGACGACGTACGTCATGCCGGCGCGCACCTGCTCGCGCCGGCCGCCGAGGGTCAACAGCACGTAGCTCGCGGTGAGCATCATCTCGAACGAGACGAACAGGGTGAACATGTCGCCGGTGATGAACGACGCCGCGACACCGGCGGACAGGATGAGGTAGACGGACTGGAAGCCGACGTGGTTGCGCTCGGCGCCGGGCTGCCCGATGGCATAGATCAGCACGGCGAGCAGCACGAGCGAGCCGACGGTGAGCATGATCGCCGACAGCCGGTCGACGACGAGGCTGATGCCGACCGGGGCCTGCCACTCCCCGGACTGCACGGCGATCGTGCCGTCGCGGTCGACCGCGACCAGCAACGCGATCGCCAGCGCGGTGGTGGCGCTGAGGACGCCGATGCCGACGACGCGCTGCGCCGTGCGCCAGCGGCCGACCAGCACCGAGACCGCGGCGCCGACCAAGGGAAGCACGATGGGCAACGCCACGACGTGCTTCACCGCGCCACCTCCTGCCCGTCGGACGTGTCCTCGCGCAGCTCCTGCTCCTCGTCGGACACCTCCTCGTCGGAGACCTCCTTGTCCGACCGCCGTCCCCGTCCGACGGCGCGGTCGGTGAGGTCGTCCTCGACCTCGTCGTCATGGGTGAGCAACCAGCTGCGGTATGCCAGCGCGAGCAGCAGCGCCGTGACGCCGAACGTGATGACGATGGTCGTCAGCGCCAGCGCCTGCGGCAGGGGATCGGCGAACTCGCCGAGCTCGCCACTGCCGATCAGCGGCGCGACGCCGCCTTCCCCCGACGTCATCAGCAACACGTTGGCCCCGTGGCTGAGCAGCGCCAAGCCGATGATGATGCGGCTCAGCTTGCGTTGCAGCACGAGGTAGGTGCCGATGCCGAACAGCGTCGCGGCGGCGACCGCCATCACGATCGTCATGGCGCGTCCTCGACGGACTCGTCGCCGAACGCCTCGAACACCATGAAGACCAATCCGACGACCAGCAGGTACACGCCGACGTCGAAGGCGAGGGTGGACGACAGGTAGACGTGTCCCAGCGCGGGCACGTCGAAGGATCTGCTGAGCGCGGTGAGGATCGGCTTGCCGAGCACGATCGGCGTCAGCGCCGCGACCGCGGCGACGAGCAGTCCCGTCCCGAGGATCGTCCACGGTTGCAGGCGGGTCAGGGCGCGCACGTCGTCGATGCCGCCCGCCAAGTAGCGCAAGGCGATCGCCGCCCCGGCCACGAGACCGCCGACGAAGCCTCCTCCCGGCTGGTTGTGGCCGACGAACAGCAGCCAGATCGACCCGGCGAGGACCGCGTGGAACACGACGCGCACGGATTGGTCGAGGAACACGAGGCGCTTCACGGCGCGGTCTCCGCCGTGTGCTCCGCCGCGTCGGCACGCGCCGCGCGCCGCCGGCCGACGCGGGCGAGCGCGACGGCGCCGATCGCCGCCGACGTCAGAACGGTGATCTCGCCGAGCGTGTCGAGTCCGCGGATGTCGACGAGGATGACGTTGACCACGTTGCGGCCGTGGCCGTCGGGCAGCGCCCGCTCGAGCATCTCGGTCGACACCGGCTCGGACCGGCGGACCCCGCGGGCGATGATCGCGAAGCAGAACACCATCACCGCCACCGACACCGAGATGATGACGCGCACGACGCGTCGGCGCAGCGTCGAGGTGCGCTCGAAGCGATCAGGCAGGCGGCGAAGCACGAGGACGAACAGGACCGTCGACAGCGTTTCGATGGCGACCTGGGTGAGGGCGAGGTCGGGGGCGCCCTGCACGACGAACAACGCGGCCATCGCGTAGCCGGCGACGCCGAGGAACAGCGCGGCGGAGAAGCGCCGGCGCACGATCGACGCGGCGAGCGCTGCCCCGAGCAAGGCGACGACGACCGCGACCTGCGCGGGGCTGTCGGTCGCGTCGGGCCATCCGGGCCAGGGGGCCGAGGCGATCAGGACCACCCCCGGCGCTGCCGCCGCGGTCAGCAGGATGAGACCGGCGTAGGCGGGCAGCGAGCCGTTCTGCACGGTTCTGGTGACGCGGTCGGCGAGCGCGTTGAGCCCGCGCAGCAGTCCGAGATACGTGTCGGTGCCCGACGGGATCGCGGCCCCGGCCGCCAGCCCGCTTGCGACCGGCCGGCGGGCGAGGACCAGCAGCGCGCCGATCGCGAACGTGCAGAGCGACAGCGCGAGAGCAGCCGTCGCGCCATGCCACAGCGCGAGGTGCTCGACATGCGCCGGTGCGCCGGCGATCGCCAGCAACGACGACGCCGCTTCGCCGACCACCGTGTCGAACGTCCGCGGGACGATGCCGGCGACCAGCGTCACCACCGCCAGCGCGATCGCCGGCGCGACGAAGGGACGCTCGGGCGGGTGTGTCCCGCCCGCCGTTTCCGCCGCACCGGGCGGCCGCAGCACCGCCAGTGTGAAGCGGGCGCTGTAGGCGAACGTCAGGGCCGAGCCGGCCACCAGCCCCACGACCACCCACGTGCTCGCGCGGAAGGGATCGCCGGTCATCGCGTCGAGCGCGGCCTCCTTGGCGATGAAGCCGAACGTCAACGGGATGCCGGCCATCGACGCGGCACTGACGACCGTGGCGATCTTCACCGCGCGCCATCGCCGATCGAGGGCCGGCAGGCGACGGATGTCGCGGGTTCCGGTCCCGTGATCGACGATGCCGACGACCATGAACAGCGTCGCCTTGAACGCCGCGTGGGCCACGAGGAGCGCGCAGCCGGCGGCCGTCGCTGCCTCGATGCCGGCGCCGAACAGCACGGTCATCAGACCGAGCTGGCTGACGGTGCCGAACGCGAGCATCAGCTTGAGGTCGTCCTGGCGCAGGGCGCGCAGCCCGCCGGCGAGCATCGTGGTCAACCCGACGGCGATGGTCAATGGGCGCCAGACCCCGATCGTGGCGAAGATCGGAGCGAGCCGGGCGATCAGGTACACGCCTGCCTTCACCATCGTCGCCGAGTGCAGGTAGGCGCTGATCGGGGTCGGCGCCGCCATCGCGCCCGGCAGCCACGAGTGGAACGGGTACTGCGCCGACTTGGTGAACGCGCCGACCAGGACGAGCACCAGCGCCGCGGTCACGCTCGCGCCGGCCGGCGGGTCGGCCAAAAGCGCGCTCAGCCGGTACGTCCCGGCGGCCTGGCCGAGCAGCACGAACCCGGCGAGCATCGTGAGCCCGCCGGCGGACGTCACCAACAGCGCATGCAGCGCGGCGGCGCGGGCCTGGGGTCGGGTGTGCTCGTTGCCGATCAACAGGTACGACGTGATCGACGTCAGCTCCCACGCGGTGTACAGCACGAGAAGGTTGTCGGCGGTGACGACCCCGAGCATCGCCCCGGCGAACACCGTGAGCAGGCCGGCGCAGCGACCCAGTCCTTCGTCCGCGGGCGAGAAGTAGTACGCCGCGTAGACGAACACCGCCATCCCGACGGCCGCGACGATCAACGTCATCAGCGCGGCGAACCCGTCGACGCGCAGATCGAGCGCGAGGCCCAGGCGCGGCGCCCATGCGAGGTGCTCGGTGACCGGGTCGCCGTCGAGGACGCCGGGCAGGCGGATGGCGAGCCACACGAGCGTCGCCGCCGGCGCGACCAGCGCGAACAGGAAGCTGCGTCGACCGAGGCGGGCGCCGGTGGGGAACAGCGCGAGGCCGACGGCCGCGTGAAGGGCCAACAGCGCGATCACGTCGCCCCCCAGCACCTGTGGCGAGGACCGGGGTACATGTCCGGCCGCATGCTAGTAGGGCGAGGTGCTCGCTCTGGAGACGCGATCGCGATCGCGCACTCCGGCCGCGCCCGGCGGGCCAGACTGTGCGGCCGTATGAGCACGACGCGCAAGGGCAGCCGCAAGCCGGGCCGGCCGCAGGCCACGCGGATCGAGCGCAGGCGGGCGGCCATCGAGCGGCGCCGCGCGATCTCGCGCGCCGCGATCACCGAGCAGGTCCGGGCGCGCCGCAGGCGGCGCGCCCGGCTGCGCTGGGCGAGCGCGGTCGGCGTGCTGGTCGTCGTGGCGCTCGCGGTGGTGATCATCTGGCGGCGCGGCGACGGCGACGACGGTCCGAGCGCGGCGCTGAACGCCGAGCGGGTCGACAGCGACGGCCAGCCGCTCGGCATCACCGAGCCCCGCCCGGCGTACTCGATCACGTACCGCGTCGAGACCTTCAGCGGCTCCGCCGTGGACGTGACGACGGAGACCACTCGGGTCCGCCGGCCCTTCGACGCGCACATCTCCAGCCTGGAGGGCGAACCGCCCGGGGCCGCGCCGCAATGGTCGGTGACCGCCACCCTCGGCCTGTACGGCAATTCCACCGGCACCTCCGCGGTCGAGGCCAACGCGGGCGCCCCAGCGGCGGCGCTCGGTGACCCACGGCTCGACGCGACGCTCGACGATCTCGTCAGCGACGGGATGTTCGTGCTCGGCGAGCGCCGGCAGCTCCTCGGTCGCGAGTGCCAGGTGTACCGTACCGGCCTGCCGCTGGAGAACCCCGGCGTCGCGGCTCCGACCGAAGGCGACTATGCCGAGATCTGCGTCGACGCTGCGGGGCTGATGCTCGAGGAGGTCTACGTCTCGGCCGGCGAGGTGTTGCAGCACCGCACGGCCGTCTCCGTCGACGGCCTCTACGAGCCCGCCGACGCCGATTTCGCGATCGACGCCGAGCCGGCCGGCGTCGACGCCGGAGGCAGGGACCTCGAAGAGATCGACGCCGCCGCCGCGCCGGTGGCGGGCTACTGGGCGTTCACGGACCCGCCGGATGGCTACGAGCACGTCGGGCGGTACCTCCTGCGCGAGCAGGGCGACACGGCCGATGAGCCGATCGAGAGCTACATCGACGTGTACGCCGACGGGCCGGACACGATCATCGTCCGCCAGGGCCCCGTGGCGGCTCAGCCGCCAGGTGACGTCACGTCGGCGCCGTCGACCGAGTCGGCGGCGCTCGGCTCGATCCAGACGCTGACCACGGCCGGGGGCACGACGGTCCTCGCCCATCCGGCGGAACCCGCCGATTGGTTCGTGCACGTGAGCGGCACGGCGCCGCGTGCCGACCTGCTGACGGTCGTCGAGGCCCTCGGCGTCACCAGCTGAGCTGATCGCAGCCGGTGTGGTCCTCCGGCTCGACCTGCAAGGTCGCGTGGGTGAGGCCGTGGCGGGCCTGGAGCAGGTCGCGGGCCGCGTCGAGCACGGCATGGGTGTCGACGCCGCGGCGCACGACGACATGAGCGGAGGCGACCTCCATCTCTGACGTCAGCGTCCAGACGTGCAGGTCGTGCACGTCGACGACGCCGTCGATCCCGGCCAGCTGGGCGCGGATCGTCCCCACGTCGAGCCCGGCAGGGGCGACCTGCACGAGGATCCGCAGCGCGCGGCGGCCGAGCCGCCAGGCACGGGGAAGGATGAACAGGCCGATGCCGGCGCCGACGACGGGGTCGACCCAGGTCCAGCCGGTGATGCCCCACACCGCGGCGGCGACGACGACGCCGATCGAGCCGACGGTGTCCGCCAGCACCTCCAGGTAGGCGCCGTGGACGTTGAGGTTCGTGTCCGCCCCCGGGCGCAACAGCGCGAACGCGGCCACGTTCACCGCGAGCCCGATCGCGCCGACCACCAGCACGGGCGTCGAGGCGACCGCCGGCGGGTCGTCGAGGCGCGCGATCGCCTCGTAGAGCACCCACCCGGCGACGCCGAAGAGCAGCACCGCGTTGGCCAGCGCGGCGAGGATCTCGAGGCGGTAGAGGCCGAACGTGCGCTGCCCGTCGCTGTGGGCCGCAGCCGCCGCCGCGATCGCGGCGAGCGCCATGCCGAGGCCGAGCGCATCGGTCGCCATGTGACCGGCGTCGGACAACAGGGCCAGCGAGCCGGCCACGATGCCGGTGACGAGCTGCACGGCGAGGAACCCGACCGTGAGCGCGAACGCGAGGGTCAGCGCCCGGCGGTGGCGTGCCCCGCCGGCGAGCGCTCGGCCGTGCTGATGAACGTGCTCATGGCCGTGGTGCTGGCCCTGCTCCGGCTTGTGCGGACGGCTGTGACCGGCGTGGTCGTGCACGCCTCCAGCCTATGCACCACCTGGCCACGGCATCGGTTGGGGTCCACGGCAAGAACTTTGTCGTCAAACTTTGACGTGCAAGTATCATGAACCCATGGCCAGCGAGCGCGAGACCCAGAGCGATCCTCGGCGCGGTCCGCGCGAGCGATGGCAGGCCGCCTACGACGCGGCGCCGCATCGCCGCGTGCCGTTCACCACGATGTCCGGCATCCCGCTTCAGGCGGTCTACGGCCCCGACGGTGAGGATGCCGAGTTCCCCGGCGCCTACCCCTACACGCGCGGGCCGTACGCGTCGATGTACCGCTCGAAGTTGTGGACGATGCGGATGTTCGCCGGCTTCGGCACGGCGGAGGACACGAACTGGCGCTTCAAGGAGATCATCAAGGCCGGCGGTGACGGGCTGTCGACGGCGTTCGACATGCCCACCCTGCTCGGCATCGACTCCGACGACCCGATGGCGCTCGGCGAGGTCGGCCGCTGCGGGGTGGCGATCGACAGCCTCGCCGACATGGAGGACCTCTACGCAGGCATCGATCTCGGCGCGATCACCACGTCGATGACGATCAACTCGCCGGCGGCGGCGATCTTCGCGATGTTCGTCGCCCAGGCGGAGAAGTCGGGCGTCCCCCGGGCGCGCCTCGGCGGCACGCTCCAGAACGACATCCTCAAGGAGTACCAGGCGCAGAAGGAGTTCATCTTCCCGCCGCGCCCCAGCATGCGGCTGGTCCGCGACACCATCGTGTTCGCCGCCGCCGAGATGCCGCGCTGGCACCCCGTGTCGATCAGCGGCTACCACATCCGCGAGGCCGGCTCCACGGCGGTCGAAGAGCTGGCGTTCACGCTCGCCAACGGGTTCGCCTATGTCGAGCTGGCGATACGGGCCGGGCTCCCGGTCGACGCGTTCGCCCCGCGGCTGTCGTTCTTCTTCAACGCTCACATCGACTTCTTCGAGGAGATCGCCAAGTACCGGGCGGCGCGGCGGATCTGGGCGCGGTGGATGAAGGAGCGCTACGGCGCCCAGCTCGACCGCAGCATGCAGTTGCGCTTCCACACGCAGACCGCCGGGGTCAGCCTCACGGCCCAGCAGCCCGAGGTCAACATCGTGCGCACGGCCATCGAAGCGCTGGCCGGTGTGCTCGGCGGCACCCAGAGCTTGCACACCAACTCGATGGACGAGGCGCTGGCGCTGCCCACCGAGAAGGCGGCGCGCATCGCCCTGCGCACCCAGCAGGTGATCGGCTACGAGACCAACGTCGCGCACGTCGCCGACCCGCTCGGCGGCAGCCACTTCGTCGAGGCGCTGACCGACGAGGTCGAGGGGCAGGCCGAGGAGATCTTCGCCGAGATCGACCGCATGGGCGACGGCTCCATGTTGGAGGGCGTCCTGCGCGGCATCGACGACAACTGGTTCCAGGGCCGGATCGCCGATAGCGCGTACGAGCTGGAGCGGGCCGTCAACAGCGGCGACCGGGTGATCATCGGCGTCAACCGCTTCACCGAGGGCAACGAGGACGACGATCTGCCGCTGCTCCAGATCACCAACGAGGACGAGGCGCGCCAGCTGAAGCGCCTCGCCGAGGTCCGCCAGCGGCGTGATCAGCCGGCTGTCGATGCCGCCCTCGCCCGCCTGGCCTCCGAGGCCGCCGATCCCACCGTCAACCTCATGCCCGCGTTGCTGGATGCGGCGCACGCGTATGCCACGCTGGGCGAGATCACGGGCGCTCTCGCCTCGGTCTTCGGCCGGCATGTCGAGGTTCCCACGATCTGAACGCGCGAGCGTCGTAGGGACCGGACCAGCTGGAGGCAGACGAGGATGTTGAACGGAGCGGCCATCGAGCGGGTGGGCGTGGTCGGCGGAGGGCTGATGGGCTCCGGCATCGCCGAGGTCTGCGCCCGCGCCGGTCTCGACGTCATCGTCCTCGAGGCCGACGCCGGCGCCGCTGGCCGAGCGCTGGCCCGCATCGTCAACAGCTTCGATCGGGGTGTGCGCAGCAACAAGCTCACCGAGGAGCAGCGTGAGGCCGCTCTCAAGCGCATCCAGGTCGACACCGACTACGACGTGCTCTCCGATCGCCAGCTGGTCGTCGAGGCCGTGGTCGAGTCCGAGCCGGTGAAGGTCGACATCTTCCGCCACCTCGACGCGGCCGTGTCAGAGCCGGGCGCGATCCTGGCGAGCAACACCAGCTCGATCCCGATCATGAAGCTCGGCATGGCGACGAGCCGGCCCGAGCACGTCATCGGCATCCACTTCTTCAACCCGGTTCCGGTGTTGCGCCTCGTCGAGCTGGTCACCTCGCTGCTGACCGCGCCCGAGGTGTCGGCCGCGGCGGAATCGTTCGCCCACGACGTCCTCGGCAAGCACGTCATCCGCAGCCAGGACCGCGCCGGCTTCATCGTCAACGCGCTGCTCATCCCCTACATCCTTTCGGCGATCCGGATGATGGAGAGCGGGTTCGCCAGCGCCGAGGACATCGACACCGGCATGGTCGAAGGCTGCAACCATCCGATGGGGCCGCTGCGGCTCGCCGACCTGATCGGGCTCGACACGACGATGGCGGTCGCGCAGAGCTTGTACGAGGAGTTCAAGGAGCCCCTCTACGCCGCGCCGCCGCTGCTGTCGCGCATGGTCGACGCAGGGCTCCTCGGCCGGAAGACCGGTCGAGGCTTCTACGACTACGGAGGACGTCACGCATGAGCGATCCGGCCCGCGGGCGGGTTCTCGTCTCGAAGGTCGGCCTCGACGGGCACGACCGTGGGGTCAAGGTGGTGGCGAGAACGCTGCGCGACGCCGGCTTCGAGGTCGTCTACGGCGGGTTGTTCCAGACGCCCGAGACGGTCGCGGCCACTGCGATCGACGAGGACGTCGACGTCATCGGGCTGTCGATGCTGTCGGGGGCGCACATGACGTTGGCCCCCAAGGTCGTCGAGCAGCTGCGCGCCCGCGGCTCGGCGATCCCCGTGGTCGTCGGCGGGATCATCCCCGACACCGACGTCGGCGCGCTGCGCGAAGCGGGCATCGCGGGCGTGCTCACGCCGGGCGCGTCGGCTGACGAGATCGTCGCTGCCGTCGCTCGCGTCGTCGAGTCGCGCAAGCACGAGGTGCCGCGCGCGTAGAGTCGTCGCGTGTCGGCGCCGCTCAGCTTCGATCCCATCGCCGAGGCCCACCGCCAATGGAACGCCCACGGCTGGACCAAAGCCGCCGATGGCATGGCGGCGGTCACCAACGTCACCCGTGTGCAGCAGATCTTCCAGGGCCGCATCGACGCAGCATTGCGGCCGTTCGCGCTGACCTTCGCCCGCTACGAGGTGCTGATGCTGCTCACGTTCTCGCGCAAGGGCGAGCTTCCGCTGAGCAAGATCGGCGCCCGGCTCCAGGTGCACCCGGCGAGCGTCACCAACGCCATCGACCGCTTGGAGGAGCAGGAGCTGGTCGAGCGGCGGCCCCATCCGACGGATCGGCGCACCACTCTGGCTCGCATCACGCCGCTCGGCCGGCGCCGCGCAGCGAGCGCGACCGAGGTGATGAACGACCTCTTCACCGACGTCGGCCTGGCCGGCGAGCGGCTCGACGAGCTCGTGCGGCTGCTCACCGAGGTGCGGGCCAACGCAGGCGACTTCACTTGACCTCTTTCCCCTGATCCCCTTCCCCCATCGACGCCGAGCCCAGGCGGTTTGTCCGCCGCGGGCGTCGGGTACCACACCGGCGACGGCCCACCCGGGCCGGAACCCTGTACCGCACAAGGGGGATCGAGGTCATGCGCACGTTCCTGCGCCCGTCCCACTCGGGCACCGTCGTCCAATCGTCCGCTCCGGTCGTTTCGCCCGCTCCGGTCGTCGAGCAGGCGGTTCCGGTCGCGCCGGTGACACCGCCGGTCGTCGAGACCGATCACGTCGCGCGTCGCGACGTCGTGGTGTCGGAAGGGCCGAACCGCGTCGCGTCCGCGCTGCTCGCCGCAGCCGCCGGAGCAGCGCTCGTGATCATGGGCTTGGTCGTGCTGGCCCGTGCCGGCATCGACGACACGTGGCGCGAGCCGGTGGTGAGCATCGCCGGCATGGACCACACGCCGCTGCTCGGCGCAATCGACGTCGGCGTCGGCGTCGTGCTGCTGCTCAGCGCCGTCGCCGGGGCGACGGCCCGCTTCGCGCTCGGCGTGATGCTCGCCATCGCCGGCGCCGTGTTGTGGATCGAACCGGACTCGCTGCGCGACGACCTGGCCGCGCCGTGGGGCTTCGGCGCGTTGGCCGTCGGCGTCGGCGTGGCGATCGCGCTGCTCGCCTTCATCGAGGGCAACCGCACCGAAACCGTGCGGCACACGGTCGCCGACCGCGCTGCGGACGTGTGGTGACACGCATGGACACCGCGCCTGTCGAGTTCGGATACACGCTGTCGAGCGAGGAGTTCGCTCCTGGCGACCTGATGGCTCAGGCGATCATGGCGGAGGACAACGGCTTCACGTTCGCGAGCGTCTCCGACCACTTCCATCCCTGGACCTCGTCGCAGGGACACAGCCCGTTCGTGTGGACGACGCTCGGCGCCGCGTTCGCCCGGACCACCACGCTGCGGATGGCCACGGGCGTGACCTGCCCGCTGATCCGCATCCATCCCGTGATCGTCGCCCAGGCCGCGGCGACGACAGCGGTGATGTCCGGCGGGCGCTTCTCGCTCGGCGTCGGGACGGGAGAAGCGCTCAACGAGCACGTCACCGGCGAACGATGGCCACACGTCGAGCAGCGCCAGGAGATGCTGATCGAGGCGATCAGCATCATGCGCGCCCTGTGGACCGGTGAGACGTTGGACCACGCCGGCGAGTACTACACCGTCGACAACGCGCGGCTGTTCACGGTCCCGGAGACGCCGCCTCCGGTGATCGTCGCCGCGGCGGGCGAGGGCAGCGCTCGCCTCGCCGCCGAGCACGGTGACGGCTTGTGGTGCACGTCCCCGAACGAGACCGTGATCCGCGCCTATCGCGACAACGGCGGCGCCGGCCCGGTCTACGGGCAGGTGACGGTGTGCTACGCGAAGACCGAAGAGGAAGGCCTGGAAGCGGCGCATCGCATCTGGCCCACCGCAGCCGTGCCGGGGCAGCTCAGCCAGGACCTCCCGACGTGGACGCACTTCGAGCAGGTCGCACAGCTCGTCAAGCCGGAGATGCTGAAGGGTTCGGTCGCCGCGGGCCCCGAGGTCGAGCCGTACGTGGACGCGGTCCGGCCGTACCTCGAGGCGGGCGTCGACCACCTCCACTTCCACCAGATCGGGCCCGACCAATCGGGGTTCATGGCGTTCTGGCGCGACGAGTTGCGCGCCGCCATCGCAGATCGAACCACGGATCGACCACTGGTCTCGCGCAGGAGCTGAGCATGACGCCACCCGATGGACCCTCCGACAACACGACGCTCACCGACGTCGTCGCCGGCTACACCGCTGACGGCTTCACCGGCGAGTTCGAGATCGTCGAGCACAGCGGCGACCTGCGATGCTTCACCTGTTCGACCGTGACGGCCAGCCGCGACGTGCCGATCCATTCGATCCGCCGGCTGGAAGGCGCATCCGATCCCGCCGACATGGTGTCGATCGTCGCCGTGACATGCCCGACGTGCCGTGCCCGCGGGGTGCTGGTCGTGAAATACGGGCCGGAGGCGACGATCGACGAGGCGGAGTTCCTCGTCCACGCGCGCGACCAACGCTCCGACGATGTCGCTCCCGGCGCCGCCGCGCCCGACGAAGCACAGGCATCGGAGAGGAGGACGTGACGATGGCGCAGACGCTGCTCGCCTACGCGAGGGCGACGTTCCCGACGCACGAGATCCGGAGCGTGGGCCAGCGCGGCGGCTTGCCGCTCGGCGAGAACACCGTCGTGGCCACGTTCTCGACCGTCGGCGACGCCGCCGCGGCGCGCGGGCGGCTGCCGTCGGACGTCCAGGACGGGATGGTCGAACTCGCCGAGCTGCGGTCGTCCGGCTCGCGCACGACCGCTCCCGAGCCGAGCGCAGCGGCCCAGATCCGCCCGTGGAGCAACAAGGTCGCGGTCACCACGGGCGCCATCGTCGGCGCCGTGCTCGGCTTCGGTGTCAGCGTGCTGCTCGACATCGACGCCTTCGCCGTCGGCGTCGTCACCGTGTTCGGCGCGCTGCTCGGGGGCCTCGTCGGCTTCTACTCGGCCGGGATGGGGTGGTTCCGCGGCGAGCGTTCCGACGCAGAGCGCGACACCCAGGGTGACGAGTCGCTCGGGCTGCTGGCGGCCGTCCCCCACGACGGCCACGAGGCCAACACGATCGCCCGGAGGATGATGGCGGCCGGCGCGCTCGACGTCCGCATCGTCGACAGCGACGGCTTCTGGCACGCGCCGTCTGCGGACTGACCGTCGCGGCGAGGGGGAACGGCGGAGCATGGCCGAGGCGAGAGACGAACGCGGACCGGCGCACCCCGGCGAGCCGACCATCGGCGTGTTCGCGCCCGCGCTGCTGACCAGCGTGACCGTCGAGCAGAACGCGGATGGCCGCGACGAGATCCACATCCATCCCGCGGGTCAGGGCTACTGGGTCGCTCGCATGCTCGCCGCGCTCGGCGCGCGCCCGGTCTTGTGCTGCACCGCAAGCGGCGAGATGGCCGAGATCGCGCTCCACCTCGTCGAGCCCGGCATCGAGCTGCGCACCGTCGGCATCTCCGGCTCGTCGGGCGCCTACATCGACGACCGGCGCTCGGGACAACGCCAGCGGCTGGCCGAGCAGCGCGCGCCGATCCTGAACCGGCACGAGCTGGACGACCTGACGTGCGCCGCGGTCGCCCAGGGCATCGACGCCGGGATGATGATCGTGACCGGATCGAACCTGCACGGGTCGTTGCCCCCAGAGGTGTTCCGCTCGTTGACCACCAACCTCCACGAGCTGCGGGTCACGGTCGTCGTCGACCTGTCCGGCGACGAGCTGCGCGCCGCTCTGGCCGGCCACGCCGACGTCGTCAAGGTCGCGCACGACGAGCTCGTCGAGGCCGGCTTCAGCGCCGACGATTCCGTGGAGGCGTTGCAGGCGGGCGCCTCGGCGGTGCGCGACGCCACCGGCGCCGACGTGTACGTCACCCGCGCCGACGCGGGAGCGTTGGCGGCGACGTCGACGGGTTGTTTCATCACCGAAGGACCGCGCCTCGACACCACCGACCATCGCGGTGCCGGCGATTCGTTCACCGCCGCGATCGCGCTCGCCCGCATGCTCGGCCTGTCCGCGGTCGACCAGCTGCGGCTCGCCACCGCCGCCGCGGCGACCAACGTTCTACGCCACGGCCTGGGCAGCGCCACGCTCGACGCGGTGCGCGCCGTGGCGAAGCTGGTCGAGGTGCGAGAGCGGTGAGCGGCGACCTCGCCGGCATGCGCGTCCTCGTTACCAACGACGACGGCGTCGGCTCGCCCGGCATCGTGGCGCTGGCGCTGGAGGCGGCTCGCTTTGGCGCCGACGTCGTCGTCATCGCGCCGATCGACAACCGCAGCGGCGCATCCGCGGCGATCGGCCCGATCGGCCGCGCGTCGTCCACCGAGCTGCCCGAGCAGCTGCGCGAGCTCGAAGTCCACGCGATCGACGCCCCGCCCGCGGTGGCGGTGCTGTCGGGCAGCGGCGGGAACTTCGGCGCCAAGCCCGCCGCGGTGCTGTCGGGCGTCAACCACGGCCTCAACCTGGGACGCGTCGTGCTGCACTCCGGAACGGTCGGTGCGGCGCTGACCGCCGCGTCGATGGGCATTTCGGGGGTCGCAGTGAGCCTCGAACCGTCCGATGCCCCCGACTGGGGGCGTGCCGCCCGCCTCGGCGTCGACATGCTCTGCCGCCTGAAGCGCCAGAAGCTGCCGGCCGTCGCTGTCAACCTCAACGTGCCGGCGGCGCCGGTGTCGATGGCCCCCCGTCCGGTGACGCTGAGCCGGGGCGGCACGGCGCGCGCCGCGGTCGTCGGGGACCAGTTCACGTTCGAGATGGAGGTCCGCAGCGACGCCCACGACGAGCCCGGCACGGACGCCGCGGAGCTCGCCGCCGGGCGTTGTGTGTTCACGGTGCTCAACCCGCTCGCCACGCCGCCACCGGACACCTGGACCGGGCTGGTGCCGACCCAGGACTGAACGCCGTCAGCCCTGGTGCCGGGCGACCCACACGTCGACGACCGTGCTCACGTCAGTTGCCTCCCCGATCGCCGCGCGCTGCGCCGCGTCGGCACGCCACCAGTAGGGCGTCATCTGGAGCAGCGTCAGCGCGTCGGGGCCGCAGAGCCGCAGGTCGTAGCGGACGCGCGTGACGGCGTCGGGCGGGTCGACGGTGGCATCGGGGTCGGTGTGCGGCTTGTCCTCGTGCACGCGCGCGGCGCCGTACAGCAGCGCGGTGAGGCCGGCGAGGTGATCGGGGCCGGGAGACGCGGTCACGATCGTGCCGCCGGAACGGAGGACGCGGCGGAACTCGCTGAACGCCCGCGGCGCGAACACCGAGACGACGGTGTCGACCACGGCATCGTCGAACGGCAGCGCGAACGACGACGCGACCGCGAACCGGCACGCCCGATACCGCCGCGCCGCCATGCGGATCGCCACTTTGGACACGTCGATGCCGACGCGTTCGCGGGCATCGATCGCTGCCAGGTACGCGCCTTCGCCGCAGCCCGCGTCGAGCACGCGATCGCGCGCGCCGACCATCGCCGCGACGGCGTCCATCACCGGCCGGTAGTGGCCGGCATCGAACACCGCCCGCCGCGCCCGCAGCATCTCTGCCGAGTCACCGGCCGGTCGCGACGCCTTGCGGCCCGACGGCAGCAGGTTCACGTACCCCTCGGCGGCGCGATCGAAGTGGTGGCCTGACGAGCAGGCGAGCCCGCCGGGCGCCGGCTCGAGCGGCTCGCGGCAGTGCGGGCACCGGAAACGCACGCTCGGCTCGCCGGGGGTCATCGCCGAGCGACGCTATCGAGCCGTCGCCGAGCCGACGAGAATGGGTCGATGGCGAGCGACACCTCGGTTGGCCCCACGGCGGTCTACGACGCGATCGTCATCGGGGCGGGCCAGGCCGGCCCCGGTGTGGCGACCCAGCTCGTCGCGGACGGGCGCAAGGTGGCGCTCGTCGAGGGCGACAAGGTGGGCGGCACGTGTCTCAACCGCGGCTGCCGGCCCACCAAGGCGATGCGGGCATCGGCGCGGGTGGCGCATCTGGTCCGCACCGCCGCGGCGCACGGCGTGACGACCGGACCGGTCACCGTCGACTTCGCGGCGGTGATGGCGCGCAAGGACGACCTCGTCGACGGCTGGGTGGACGGCTACGAAGCCGGGCTGTCGTCGACCGACGGCCTCGACCTCATCCACGGCTGGGCACGCTTCGCCGGCCGCGACGGCGCGGGCTTCCGCGTCGACGTCACCGGACGCACGTTGACCGCGCCGTGGGTGTTCCTCGACGTCGGCACCCGCGCCACCGAGCCGAAGATCCCGGGACTGTCCGAGGTCGAGTGGCTGGACAACGAGCGCATCCTCCACCTGCGGGACCTGCCCGCGCACCTCGTCGTCCTCGGTGGCAGTTACGTCGGGCTCGAGTTCGCGCAGCTGTTCCACCGCCTGGGCAGTGAGGTGACGATCATCGAGCGTGGCGGCCGCATCGCCAGCCGAGAAGACGACGAGATCAGCGACGAGATCGCCCGGTTCCTGCGGGCCGAGGGCATCACGATCCTCACCGACACCGCGGTGTCACGGATCGAGCGCGTCGGCGATCCCGCCGCGGTCCGGGTCCACATCGACGCGGGCGCCGGCGGGCTCGCGCCGGTCGACGGCAGCCACCTGCTGGTGGCGACGGGTCGCACGCCGAACACCGACACGCTCGCGCTCGACACGATCGGTCTCGAGACCGACGGGCGTGGCCTGATCCCCACCGACGGAGCGTTCCGGACCGCGATCGAGGGGATCTGGGCCCTCGGCGACGTCAACGGACGCGGGGCCTTCACCCACACCGCGTATCAGGACTACGAGATCGTGCTCGACACGTTGCGCGGCGGCGACCGCAGCGCCGAGGGCCGCATCCCGACCTACGCGCTGTTCACCGATCCACCGCTCGGCCGCGTCGGCATCACCGCCCGCGAGGCCCGAGCCTCGGGTCGGCGCGTGCTGAAAGCGTCGATCCCCGCGGCGCGCATCACGCGCGCCCGGCTCGACGGCGAGACCGACGGGATCTTCTCCATCCTGGTCGACGCCGACACCGAGGAGATCCTCGGCGCGGCGACGCTCGGGATCGCCGGCGACGAGGTGGTCCAGCAGGTCAGCGCGCTGATGCACGCCGGCGCGTCGTGGCGGGTGCTGGCGCAGATGCTGCCGATCCATCCCACCGTGGCCGAGTTCTGGCCGACCATCCTCCAAGGGCTCGCGCCGCTCGACTGACGGCGCCTCAGGCGACGTCGTGCCACGCCGACAGCCGCTGCGCGCTGTCGTCGCCCGGGAGCGGCAGTTGGCAGACGACGCGCAGGCCCGGCCACTCGGCGGGCGAGAGCTGCTGGTACTCGAAGACCAGCCGGCCCGCCCGAGGATGGTGGAACGTGCGCAACCGGGTCTGGAACGCGGCGACGTCGTGCTGGGCCCACCACTCGCAGAACTCGCAACTGGCGGCGCGCAGCCGATCGACGAGGTCGACGACGCGCGGATCGGCGTGCAACGCGGACGTCGACGCGCGGAACTCGGCGAGCATCCGCCGTGCTTGCGCCGGCCAGTCGTCGACGAGATCGCGCGTCGACGGGTCGCAGAACAACGCCCACAGGAGGTTGCGGTCCGGCTCGGCCAGGCGGGCGATCGCTGGATAGAGCAAGGACTGCGGCCGGTTCCAGGCGACGTAGTTCCAGCACGGGTCGAGCACGTACGCCGGAGCGGGCTCCATCGACGCGATCAGGCGCACGAGCGCGTCCGGCACGTCGTCGGGCACCTGGTCGCGCGGCTCGGCCCCGGCGGTCCCCGCGAGGCCCAAGATGTGCGCCCGGCCGGCATCGTCGAGGCGCAGCGCGCGGGCGAGGGCGAGCAGCACGTCGCGGCTGGCGTTGATCCGCCGGCCTTGCTCGAGCCACGTGTACCAGCTGACGGACACCCCCGCCAGCAGGGCGACCTCCTCGCGTCGCAGGCCCGGCGTGCGGCGGTGGCCGGTCACCGGCAGCCCCACATCCGCGGGCGACAACGACTCGCGCTTGGTGCGCAGGTAGTCGCCGAGCTCGCGTCGCCGTTCCATCACCCGTTCATTGGAGCAGACGGCCCGCGCCCGAGACGGGCAGAATGAGCCGGATGGCCGCCGACGTGGACCTGATGCTGGACGACCTGGGCGAGCTGGTGCGCGTCGAATCCCCCTCGTCGGATCTCGCGGCGCTCGCCGCCAGCGCTCGCACGCTCGCCGACCTCGTCGCCCGGCGCCTCGGCGCCCCGGCAGAGCTGATCTCCGGGCCGACCGGCCCGCACGTGTCGTGGCGGGCCGGCGATCCGCGCATCCTCGTGGTCGGCCACCACGACACGGTGTTCCCGCTCGGCACCCTGGCGCGCCGGCCGTTCGCGGTCGACGGCGGGCGCGCGACGGGCCCGGGCGTGTTCGACATGAAGGGCGGGATCGTGCAAGCGATCCACGCGATCGCCTCGCTCGCCGACCCGAGCGGCGTCGAGTTGCTGATCACCGCGGACGAGGAGATCGGCTCCCCGGGCTCGCGCGGCCTGATCGAGCAGCGGGCGCGGGCGTGCGCCGCGGTGCTGGTCCTGGAACCCAGCGCCGACGGCGGCGCCCTGAAGATCGGCCGCAAGGGGACGGGCACGTTCGACGTCGTCGTGCGCGGCCGGGCGGCGCACGCCGGGCTCGAACCGGAGAAAGGTGTCAACGCGCTCGTCGAGGCCGCGCAGCAGGTGCTCGACATCGCCACGTTCGCCCGCCCCGACCTCGGCACGACGGTGTCGCCGACGATGGCGACAGCGGGGACGGCGGACAACGTCATCCCCGCGCACGCTCACGTGAAGGTCGACGTGCGCGTCACCAATGGCGACGAGGCCCGGCGGATCGACGCCGCGATGCGCTCGCTGGTGGCGCGTCATCCCGCGGCGTCGATCGAGGTGACGGGCGGCCTCAACCGGCCGCCGATGCACCCCGATGCGGCCGAAGAACTGTTCGCGATCGCGGTCGACGTCGCCCGTGAGCACGCGCTGGCGCCGGTCCAGGGCGTCGTCGTGGGGGGTGGCAGCGACGGCAACTTCACGGCCGCGATCGGGGCGCCGACCCTCGACGGTCTGGGCGCCGTCGGCGGCGGGGCCCATGCCGACGACGAGCACGTGCTGGTCGACACGATGCCGGGGCGCGTCTCGCTGCTGGCCGGCATCATCACCCGCCTCCAGGCGGGCTGAGCCCGCCGCCCGGCGCTACTGGCCGCCGCCCTCGAGCTCGAGCAGCCCGCCGCTGCCGAGCGTGCCGGCGCTGCGGTAGACGTCGAGCTTCTGGCGGCTGTCCTCGATGTCGAGGTTGCGCATCGTCAGCTGGCCGATGCGGTCGAGCGGTCCGAACGCTGCGCCCTCGACCTTCTCCATGCTCAGCCGCTCGGGCTTGTAGGTGAGGTTGGGGCCGCTGGTGTCGAGGATCGTGTAGTCGTCCCCGCGGCGCAGACGCAGCGTCACCTCGCCGGTGACCGCAGCGCCGACCCAGCGCAGCAGCGGCTCGCGCAGCATCAGGCTCTGCGGATCGAACCAGCGGCCCTCGTACAGCAGCCGTCCGAGGCGCCGCCCCATCGTGCGCAGGTTGTCGATCGTGCCCTCGTTGTGGATCGCGGTGACGAGGCGCTCGTAGGCGATGTGCAGCAGGGCCAGGCCGGGGGCCTCGTAGATGCCGCGGCTCTTGGCCTCGATGATGCGGTTCTCGATCTGATCGCTGACGCCCAACCCGTGCCGGCCGCCGATCGCGTTGGCCTCCTGCACGAGCTGGACCTGTGTGGCGAACTCCTGGCCGTTGAGCGCGACCGGCCAGCCCTCGTGGAAGCGCACCGAGACCACCTCGGGCTCGACCGCGAGGTCGTCGCGCCAGGAGGCCACGCCCATGATCGGCTCGACGATGTCGAGCCCGGTCGACAGCTCCTCCAGCAGCTTGGCCTCGTGCGTGGCGCCCCAGATGTTGGCGTCGGTGCTGTACGCCTTCTCCTTGCTGTCGCGGTAGGGCAGGCCGTTGGCGACGAGGAACTCGCTCATCTCGGCGCGGCCACCGAGCTCGGACACGAATGCCTCGTCGAGCCACGGCTTGTAGACCCGCAGGTTGGGATTGACGAGCAGCCCGTAGCGGTAGAAGCGCTCGATGTCGTTGCCCTTGTAGGTGCTGCCGTCGCCCCACACGTCGACGCCGTCGTCCTGCATCGCCCGCACGAGCAGCGTGCCCGTGACCGCGCGCCCGAGCGGCGTGGTGTTGAAGTACGTCTTGCCCGCGGTGGAGATGTGGAACGCGCCGCACTGGAGCGCGACCAGACCCTCGTGCACCAGCTCGGTGCGGCAGTCGACGAGGCGGGCCTGCTCGGCGCCATACAGGCGCGCCCGTTCGGGCACCTCGGCGAGATCGGGCTCGTCGACCTGGCCCAGGTCGGCCGTGTAGGCGTACGGGATCGCGCCCTTGGCCCGCATCCACGCCACTGCGGCCGACGTGTCGAGGCCGCCGCTGAACGCCATGCCGACGCGCTCGCCGACCGGCAGTGAGGTGAGGACCGCGCCGCCCGTGCTCGATCCTCCGACGTTCGACTGAGACGACGCGTTCGACATGGGGAGCGACGCTACCGATCCAGGGGAGGGGGCGTCGCTACCGATCACGAACCAGGCCAGCGGTGGCGGCCACGCTGGTCGCCAGCCCGGAGAGCCCGAGCGCGCCTTCCACCAGGGCCAGGCGCGTGACCTCGCCCAGGTCGCCTGCGGCGATCCCCACGCACGCGGCGGCCGCGGCGACGCCGATCCACGGCAGCCGCCGGGTGTTCCACACCGCGCACGCCGCGGCGAGGGCGGGCAGCAGGAACGGCAGCACCTGGACGACGATCGGCCGTGGGCTGCTCGTCGGCCCGAGCCACCAGGTGGGCAGCCCGAGCTTGCGGCTGGCCTCCCACACCGCGGCGAACGACAGGAAGATCGCGCCCCACGAGATCGCGTAGACGATGCGCCACCCGTCGGTGAGCCGACCCGGGGCGGTGGCGGCGCCCGCCGGCGGCGGTGGTGGTGGGGGAGCGGGCAGGGAGGTCGCCTCCATCACGGCGCACGTTACCGGGGTGATCGCGCGCCGGGGATCGGCCGCTGGCCGCCACTGTCGCGATCCGGGTCGAGACCACTACCCTGCGTCGCCGATGGCCGCGGCGTTCAAGAAGCTCTCGATCTTCTTCCCGATGTGGAACGAGGAGGAGTACATCGAGCGCGCCGTCGAGGCCGGCCGCGTGCAGTGCGAGCAGCTGCGGGCCGAGGGCGCGATCGAGGACTACGAACTGATCGTCGTCGACGACGCCTCCACGGACTCCACCCCGCAGATCGCCGACCGCCTGGCCGCGAGCGACGTCCACGTCAAGGTCGTCCACCACCCCGCGAACCGCAAGCTCGGCGGCTCGATGAAGACGGGCTTCGCCACCGCCAGCGGCGATCTGGTGCTCTACACCGACGCCGATCTGCCGTTCGACATGGCCGAGGTCGCCAAGGCGATCCGCCTGATGCGCGTCTACGAGGCCGACGTCGTCAGCGCGTTCCGTTTCGATCGCACCGGCGAGGGCTCGCTGCGGGTGGTGTACACGTTCTTCTACAACCTGCTGATCCGCGCCCTGTTCGGGGTGCGGGTCCGCGACATCAACTTCGCCTTCAAGCTCTGCCGGCGCGAGATCTTCGAGCACGTCCAGCTGAAGAGCGAAGGGTCGTTCATCGACGCCGAGTTGATCATCCGGGCGAAGCGGCTCGGATACGAGGTCGTGCAGTTCGGCGTCGACTACTTCCCCCGCACCCGCGGGGTGTCGACGCTCAGCTCTCTCGGCGTGATCCGCACGATCGTCCGCGAGATGTTCGCGCTTCGTCAAGAACTGGCGGCGCTCCGGCCGGTGCGATGACGGGCACCCGCCGACCGGCGCGAACCGTTGGTAGCGTCGTCCGAGACCCGGCGGCGGTTGGAGCGTGCGAGTGCCTGTGAACCAGCGCAGAGGTGGAGGAAGGACCAAGGCGTCGGGTTCGGCCGGGAAGTGGACGCCGGCGATCGCGGCGGCCTCCGTGCTGGGAGTGGTCGTCGTGGCGGGCATCACCGGCCGCGACGGCGGCAACTCGTCGGCATCGACCACGTCGTCGGTCGTGACGTCGACCACCCTCGGCGCTCCGGTCACCAGCCAACCCAGCGTGGCCACGGTCGCGACGACGGCGCCGGTGCCCAAGACGTCGCTCGATCGCTCGTTGAGCTACGGCATGGTCGGCGACAGCGTCAAGGCGTTGCAGACCCGGCTCAAGTCGCTGGGCTTCGACCCCGGCGAGCCGGACGGCTCGTTCGGGGAGCGCACCCGCCAGGCCGTGTGGGCGTACGAGAAGCTCGTGCTGAAGACCCCGAGGCAGCAGGCCAAGGGCGTCGTCACGCCCGAGATGTGGGACCACATGCAGGATCCGATCGTGATCCAGCCGCGCCGGCCGAACTCCACGCCCAACCACACCGAGATCTATCTGCCCGAGCAGGTCCTGGCCGTGTTCCACGGCCAGACGCCCGTGCTGATCACGCACATCTCCTCCGGTGACGGTCAGGAGTGGTGCGAAGAGGTCACGATCTCGCCCGGCGAGTACGGCAACGAGAAGGGCACCGAGCCGCTCAAGCGCGGCGAGTGCGGCCTGTCGTGGACGCCCGGCGGCGTCTACACGTACACCAGGATGATCGCCGGGCGGCGGGCGAGTCAGCTGGGCGGCATGTACAACCCGGTGTACTTCAACTACGGCATCGCTGTGCACGGCGCGCACGAGGTGCCGTTGCATCCCGCGTCGCACGGCTGCGTGCGCATCCCGATGTTCATCTCCGACTACTTCCAGACGCTGGTCGCCAAGGGCGACCAGGTCTTCGTGTTCGACGGCGAGAAGGAGCCAGAGCGCTACGGCGCGCAGAAGCCGCGCTTCAACTGGCTCGACCCCGACTACACGACCACCACGACGAGCACGTCGACGACGTCGACCACCACGACCTCGACCACCGTCCCGCGGGCGCCGACGACGACCACGACGAAGCCGGCGGCGACCACCACCTCACCGGCGACCTCGACCACGGAGCCCACCACCACGACGACGTTCGACCCCGTCCCGCCCGCAGGCTGACCCGCGCTGTCCGGCGCGTGACGGGTTGGTAACGTCGGCGGGGCGGGCACGTGGGAGAAGCGTGTGGACACGATGCGGGACCGGCGCGGCCGGTCGATTCTGGTGCGGCGGCTGACGCCGGTCATGCTCTGCGCGGCCGTCGTGGGCCTCGCCGTCGTCGTGCGCTTCGCCTCGGGAGACGGCTCCGATCAGGCAGCCAGCACCACCACGCATCCGGTGAACCCGGGGGCCGTGCCGTCGACGCACTTCACGGTGCCGACGACCGAGCGCCCGGTCGTGACCGTCGAGCCCCCATCGACGTCGACGCCGGCATCGGTGCTCGAGCGCACGCTGGTGGAGGGCGACAGCGGAGACGACGTGCGGGATGTCGAAGAGCGCCTCGCCGAGCTCGGCTTCCTGCCCGGCGCGCTCGACGGTGTCTTCGACGCCGACACACGCCGCGCGGTCTGGGCGTTCGAGAAGCTGGTGTTCGACGTGCCGAGCACCTTGGCCACCGGCCGGGTCACCCCCGACACGTGGCGACGCATGCAGGACCGCATCTCCGTGACGCCTCGGCGGCCGAGCCCCGGCGTGCACGTCGAGGTCTACCTGCCCGAGCAGGTCCTCATCGCGTTCGACGGCGGCAAACCGCTCGTCATCGCGCACATCTCCGCTGGAGATGGACTGCGCTGGTGCGACACGACGACGATCGACGTCGATCGCTTCGGTGAGCCGCTGCAGCGGGAGCGGCGGCAGCGTTTGTGCGGAGCTGCCACGACCCCGGGCGGGCTGTTCCAGATCTACCGGACCCACGACGGGTGGCGTCGGGGTGAGCTGGGCGAGATGTACCGCCCGATGTTCTTCAACTTCGGCATCGCGCTGTACGGCGCCGATGACGTGCCCGCGGCCCCGGCGACCCGCGGAGGCGTCAGCGTGTCGCTGCTCGTCGCCGACGCGCTGGCCGAGGCGGTCGAGGCGGGAACACTGGTGTTCGTCTGGGACGGCGTGAAGGAGCCGGAGGAACAGACCGCCGACGAGATGCGCCCGGCGTTCCCCAGCCCTCCCGACGACGGTCCGTCGCGCCCGCCGACCACACCGGCGACAACCACGACGACGATCCCGCCGACGACCGAGCCGACGTCGACGTCGACGACCGTCGAGACGACGACGACCACGACCGCCACGACCATCCCGCCCACCTCCGCGCCGACGACTGCGCCCACGACGACGTCGACGTCGACGACGACGACCGTGCCTTCGACGACCACCACGTCGACGACGACGACCACGACCACGACGGTTGCGACGACGACGTCGACCTCCGATGCGCCTCCGGCCCCCTCGTCGGAGGAAGGATGAGGTCATGGCTGCGACGGACCGACCCGAGTTCCTGCCCTACGACGAGTTCGGCCTGTTCCACGAGAACGCCGCGGAGTACGGGCTGCCGTTCGACGCGCCGCCGGCCGTCGAGCGCCGAGACACGACGCTCCCCGACGGCCGGGTGGTCAGTGCGCTCGGGTGGGGCCGGGGCGCCCCCGAGCTGGTCCTGCTGCACGGCGGCGCTCAGAACGCCCACACGTGGGACACGGTGGCGATGGCGCTCGGCGTCCCGCTCCTGGCGATCGACCTGCCGGGCCACGGACACAGCGGTTGGCGGCCAGAGGCCGACTACACCCCGCAGGCGAACGCCGACGACGTCGCCGTCGCCGTAGCGGCGCTCGCGCCGGATGCCCGGGCCGTCGTCGGCATGTCGTTGGGCGGGCTCACGGCGATATGCCTGGCCGCCCAGCATCCCTCGCTCGTGCGTCGCCTCCTGCTCGTCGACGTGACCCCAGGGGTCACGCCGGCGAAGTCCAAGGCGATCACCGATTTCATCGACGGACCGCAGACGTTCGCCAGCTTCGACGAGCTTCTGGCCCGCACGATCGAGCACAACCCGACGCGCACGGAGTCGTCGCTGCGGCGCGGCATCCTGCACAACGCCCACCAGCTCGACGACGGCTCGTGGCAGTGGCGCTACGACCGCCGCGGCGGGCACCTGCGGCGACCGGCCGGACCCACCGACCAGCCGATCTTCCACGCCGACCTGTGGGACGCGGTGAGCGCGGTGACGTGCCCGCTGATGCTGGTTCGCGGGTCGCTCTCGGCCGTCGTGGACGACGACGACGTCGCCGAGATGCGCCGCCGCCAACCGCAGATGCAGTACCGAATGGTGGACGGCGCCGGACACAGCATCCAAGGCGACCGCCCGCTCGAGCTGGCGGAGATCGTCCGCGAGTTCGTGTCAGGCGCGACGGCCTGAGGCGGTCACCCGGACCGGGCGGCCGAGCACGGCTTCGAGCAGTTGCCGGCGCTCGCTCGCGGCGTAGACCTCGAGCGCGACGTCGGCGCCCGGCGCCGGGTCGAGGCTGATCACCACCTCGTTCGGGCGCACCTGCGCGTGGACGTCGGTCACGCGGCCGTCGTGGCTGCGGTCGAGACCGATGGCGACGCGCAGCACCGCCGCGAGGGCCCGCACGACGTGCTGGTCGGCCGCGCTCAGCTGCGCGAACTCTGGATGGGCGGGCTTCGGCCCGCTCTTGCGGTGGTAGCGGGCGACCTGCGAGATGATCTCGATCTCGGCGTCGGTGAGGCCGGCGAGCTCGCTGTTGCGGATGACGTAGTACGAGTGCAGGTGGTGCTTGCTGTGGGCGATCACCAGCCCGACGTTGGCCAGCAGCGCGCCGGCCTCGAGGTACTCGCGCGTCGTCTCGTCGACGGCGAGCGCGTCGCGCAGTTGATCGAACAAGCGCACGGCCAGGGCGGCGACCCGCGCCGAGTGACGCGGGTCGTCGTCACAGCGGTCGGCGAGCTGGCGGATGCTGCGGCGCGAGACCTCGCGCAGGTGGTGGACCGTGCCGCCGGTGAGGCGCGACAGCGAGTCGACCAGCACGCCCTCGCGCAACGCGCCCTCGCTGAACATGAACGCCTTGACGCCGTATGCATGGGCGAGGGCTTCGAGCACGAGCGCGCCGCCGACGATGATGTCGGCCCGTGCGGGTTCCATGCCGGGCAGCGAGCGCCGGGCGTCGGCCGTCTTGGCGGCGAGCAGCTTCGCCACCACGTCGTCGAGCTCGGTGGTGTCGAACCGGAACGAGTTGAACGTCCGCGGCTCGGCGCCGCCGCGCTGGGCGTGGACCAGGCGGGCGATCGACTCCGCCGTGCCGCTGGAGGCGACCGCGACGGTGTAGCCGGTCTCGCGCACCTCCCGCTCGAACGTGGCGAGGATCGAGCGGACGTAGTCGCGGCAGCTGCGCACGGCCGACGACGACACCCTGCCGCCGGGGAAGAACCGGTCGGTGAGGCGCACCGCCCCGAGCTTGAAGCTGCGCGCCGCGATCGTCTCGCCCTGCTCACCGATCAGCACCTCGGTCGAGCCGCCGCCAATGTCGACGAGCAGCAGCCGCTCGTCGAACACGCGCAGCGCCTGGAGGACGCCGAGGTGGATCAGCCGTGCCTCTTCGAGCCCGGAGATGACCTCGACGTCGACGTGCGCCTCGTCGTGGGCCCGCTGGAGGAACGTGCGTGCGTTGTGCGCTTCGCGCACCGCGCTGGTCGCGACCGCGGTCAGGTGAGCGCGATGGCTGGCGGCGATCCGCTGCATGCGCCGCAACGACGCGATGCCGCGCTCCATCGCGTCGGGATCGATCTCTTTCATGTCGCCACCGCCGTGGCCGAGGCGCACCACGTCGCGCTCGCGGGTGATCACCTCGAAGCCGTCGGGGCCGCGGCGGCGCGCCACGACGAGGTGGAACGAGTTGGTGCCGATGTCGAGCGCGGCCAGCACGCGCGGTGTCGCCGTGCGCCGGCGGGGAGCGTCAGAAGCGCTCGTCACACGCCGCCAGGCCGCCGAGGACGCCGGCGCGGTAGTTGTCGATCTTCTCGAACGCGCTGCCCATCGCGTTCGTGTCGGCCGACTCGTCGCCGACCTGGATCGCCGTCACGACCACCTCGTCGAGGTCGCCGGCGGAGATCACCGGATGGTCGACGACGCTGCCGTCGGTGGGCGGGATCAACCACTGCGTCCAGACGCCGCTGAGGCAGTCGTTGCGCAACGCCCGCGGCTCGCCGGTGAGCACGCTGCCGAGCGTCGTCTGCACGGCGTCGGCCCACGCGTTGCCGATGACGTAGCCGATGGCGAAGTCACCGATCGAGTCGTAGAGGTTGAACGCCCATGGCTCGTCGAACAGGATCTGGCCCGTCGACGGGCAGAAGAACGCGCTGTCGTCGTACGAGCTCTCCGGCACGCCCTCGCAAGGCGGCAACGTGCCCGAGGAGGCATCGAACGGAACGACCTGCGGCGCGGTGAAGGAGATGTTGTTGGCGGTCAGCAGATCGCCCCAGAACGTGGTCAGCGCGTCGATGACCAGCGAGTAGATCTCACCGTCGCCGTCCCCGTAGGGCGCGTTGCCTTCGTTCATCAGGTCGGTCTCGTCGAGGAACTGCTGCGGGATCAGCGGCGGCGGGTTGTTCACGTAGTCGGCGCAGCGCGCCGGGCCGGCGATGAAGCCCTCCTGGAATGCGCCCACGCGGTCGAAGCCCGTGCCGTGACCGCCCGGGGCGAGCGTGTCCGAGCCGACCTGGTCGCGGATGATGATCATGGCGCTGAGGCCGCCGCGAACGTCCTCGTCGGTGAACTGGAGCATGTCCGACTCGCCGCGCGAGACGTGCGAGGCCCAGGCGCCGGCGAAGCAGTCGGCCTGCTGCTCGCCGGCCACCGTCGGCCGGTCGAGGTCGAAGAAGCCGCTTCGCCAGCTGATCCCGTGGCCGAACTCGTGGGCCATCACCACACCGATCAGGCTCGGGCCGTACTGGTCGGTGAGCAGCCGGATGAAACCGTTGGTGTCGTCGTCGTAGGCGATGAAGTCGCCGAGCGAGCAGTAGAACGCGACGCCTTGGGCGACGTCCTCGTAGCTGCTGGTCGGGCTCCCGCAGCCGGGGATCGGTGTCGTGCGGGCCGGCCGTGCGGCGTAGATGCCGCCCTCGAGCGGCTGGTACGGCGTTCCGTAGACCTGCGGGTACACGTCGCTCCACCACAGCTGGATGTCGGTGAGCGCGGCCTCGAGGAAGGCGTCGTAGGGCTGCGGCTCCTTGTTGTCGCCGTAGTCGATGGGAGCGACGATGCCGGACGTGTCGACGGTGGTGCTCGTGACCGGCGCCGCGGTGGTGGTCGGCACGTCGGTGGAGCCCGTGCTGGTGTCGGGAACGCTGTCCGTCGTGGGAGGCGTCGACTCGACGCCACCACCGGCGGCCTCGCTCCGTCCCGCCGAGATGCCGGCAGACGTGCTGCCGCAGGCGGTGATCAGCAGCATGCCAGCGGCGACGATCAACGATCGGACGGGACGGCGGGGGCCAGTTGCGCGCACGGCTGCGAGCATAGGTGGTCGGTCCTGCCGACTCCCGGTGATGCTCAGGTCTGCGACGCCGCGAGCAGCCGCCGCAGCTCGTCGATCTCCCCCGTCTGCCCCGCGATGATCGACTCGGCGAGCGAGCGCACCTTCGCCGCGCCGGCGTGTTCGGCCGCGTACTCGGCCATGTGCAGCCCACCCTCGTGGTGCACGATCATGAGGTCGACGAAGATCTGGTCGGCGTCCGTGCCACGGGCGTCGATCAGGCGGGCGATGTCGTCGTCGCTGGCCATCCCCGGCATGCGATCGGCTGGCACCGGCTCGTTCATCCACCGCATCGCGGTGTCGCTCTCGTTCGTCTCGGCGGCGCCGAAGCCGCGCAGCATCTCGATCATGCGGCCGATCTCGATCGCTTGGCCGAACTGGATCTCGCGGGCGATGTCGCGCAGGTACGGGTCGCCGTCGGGGGCGACGGTGAGGTAGATGCTCGCCATCCGCACCCCTTGTTCATGGTGGGTGCGCATGTCCTGAAGGAAGCCGACGTCGACGCTGTCGCGGCCGGGTCGGTCGTCGCGGCTGCCGACGAACCACCCGGTCGCGGCGGCGAGGATGGCGACCGCCAGGATCACGACCGTGAGGTTGAGCTTGCTGTGCCACCACGGCAGCACGAGCGCATCCTCGTCGGCCTCGGTGCTCGCGTCGGCGCCGGCGTCGATCACCAGATCACGATGCCACAGCGGGACGTCCCTCACACCGTCGGCTCATGCGGAGATCCGGGCGTGCTCCGGCTCGGGGTCGCGCGAAGCCGCAGGGTTAGATTGCCCGTCGGAGGTTCCGGTGCCATGGCTGCACGCAACAAGGTGACCGAGCGGAGGCTGGGTCGCCCTCCCGACGTCGATTCCGCGGCCACGCGCGCGCGGCTCCTCGCCGCGGCCCGGGCCGCGTTCGCGCGAGACGGGTACGCGAACGCGACGAACAAGGACATCGCCACCGCGGCCGGCATCACCCCGGGAGCCATCTACCACTACTTCCCGTCGAAGGCCGACCTCTACGTGGCGGTGGTGGAGGAGGTGCAGCAGGGGATCCAGAAGGGCTACGAGGCGATCGCGGCGCGGCTCGTCACGCTGCCGGAGCGGTTCGCCGCGCTGCTCGGCTACTCGGCCGAGGCCAGCCGGCGCGACTACACCGGCGCCGCGTTCATGATGGGCGTGTACACCGAGGCCCAGCTGCACCCCGAGCTGCGCGAGCCGATCCGCGAGCTCCGCCGCCGGTCGGTTGACGTGGTGGCGGCCATGGTGGCCGACGCCGTTCGCAGTGGCGAACTGAGCGACGACATCGACCCGCAAGCCGTCGAGGACCTCTTGAACGCCGCGTTCATCGGCCTGCGGCGGCTGAGCGCGAACCCCGAGCGCGCCGACCGCTACAACAACGCGGTCACGTTGCTGCAACGCCTGATCGCCAGCCGGACAGCCAGCCCCGCGCCGACGTGAGCCGCGGGCGCGGCCGCGCCGTGGCGATGTCATGATCGGGACATGGACATCCGCGCCCTGCCCGACGAGCGGTCAGCCGCCGAAGCCGCCGCTCGGGCGATCGCGACCCGGCTGCGCAACGCCGTGCGCCATCGGGGTCGGGCCAGCTTGGCCGTCAGCGGAGGCGGCACACCGGCGCTGATGTTCGACGCGCTCGCCGCGCTGCCGGTGCCGTGGTCGTCGGTCGACGTGCTCCAGGTGGACGAACGGATCGTGCCGAAGGGCAGCCCCGATCGCAACGCCACCAGCCTCGACGAGCGCTTGATCGAGGCGCTGACGGCGCACCGGCCGCGCGTCCACCTCCTTCCCGTCGAGGACGCAGCCGACGAGGACGCTGTGCGCGCCGCGGGCGCGCTCGTCGAGCGATTGGCGCCGATCGACGTCGTGCATCTCGGCATCGGGGCCGACGGGCACACCGCGTCGTGGCCGCCCGGCGACCCGGTGGCGCACGCCCCCGACCCCGTCGCTCGGACGGGGGTGTTCAACGGGTTCGCCCGGCTGACGTTGACCAGCGGCCCGGTGAACGGCGCCCGCTCGCGGATCGTGCTGGTGTGCGGCTCGGCCAAGGCGCCCGCCGTCGCCCGCTGGATCCGGGGGGACGAATCGCTTCCGATCAGCGGCATCCGTCAGCGCTCGACGATGGTCGTGCTCGACGCCGCCGCGGCCGCCGACATCGAGGGCGGCGTCGCAGCGCTCGGCCAGGCCCCGCGCCGCCGGTAGGGTCGGCCGCCGTGGACATCACGACGGCCCCCGAGTGGCAAGCCCTGCGCGGCCATCCTCAGCCGCCACACCTGCGTGAACTGTTCGCCGCCGACCGCGACCGCGCCGCGTCGCTGGTCGAGCACGCGGGCGACCTGCGCGTCGACTTCAGCAAGAACCTCGTCACCTCCGAGACGATCGACCTGCTCGTCGACCTTGCGCGCGCGGTGCACCTCGAGCACCGCCGTGACGCGATGTTCCGTGGAGAGCGGATCAACACCACGGAGGACCGCGCCGTCCTGCACGTGGCGCTGCGTGCGCCGCGCAGCATGAGCATCCTGGTCGACGGGCACGACGTCGTCCCCGACGTGCACGCCGTGCTCAACCAGATGTCGGTGTTCGCCGACCGCGTCCGCTCCGGTGACTGGAAGGGAGCGACGGGCAAGCCGATCCGCACGATCGTCAACATCGGCATCGGAGGCAGTGACCTCGGGCCGGCGATGGCCTACGAGGCGCTGCGCGCGTTCAGCCCCGAACACCTGGAGTGCCGCTTCGTGTCGAACATCGACGGCGCAGACCTGGCCGGCAACCTGCGCGGCCTCGACCCCGCCGAGACGCTGTTCGTCGTCGTGTCGAAGACGTTCACGACGCTCGAGACCCTCACCAACGCGCGCACCGCGCGCCGCTGGCTCGTCGACGCGCTCGGCGACGCGGCCGTCGCCCGCCATTTCGTCGCCGTGAGCACGAACCGCCCGGCGGTCGACGCCTTCGGCATCGACCCGGCGAACATGTTCGGCTTCTGGGACTGGGTCGGTGGCCGCTACAGCGTCGGCTCGGCGGTCGGCCTCTCGCTGATGATCGCCATCGGGCCGCCGGGCTTCCGCGCCTTCCTCGACGGCATGCGCATGATCGACGAGCACTTCTGCTCCGCTCCGCTGGCGCACAACGTGCCGGTCCTGCTGGGCATGCTGGGGATCTGGTACACCGACGTGCTCGGCGCGCAGAGCAAGGCGGTGCTGCCGTACTCGCACGAGCTGCGCCGCCTGCCCGCCTATCTCCAGCAGCTCGACATGGAGTCGAACGGCAAGCGCGTCCGGCGCGACGGCACGAGCGTCACCGTTCCCACGGGCCCGATCGTGTGGGGCGAGCCGGGCACGAACGGTCAGCACGCGTTCTACCAACTGCTGCACCAGGGGATGCGGGTCGTGCCGGTCGACTTCATCGGCTTCGCCCGCCCCAACCACGCTCATCGTGATCATCACGACCTGCTGATGGCGAACCTCTTCGCCCAGGGCGAGGCTCTGGCGTTCGGCAAGACCCCCGACGAGGTCCGCGCCGAGGGCGTGCCCGACGAGCTCGTCGCCCACCGCACGTTCCCCGGCAACCGGCCCTCGACCACGATCGTGGCCCCGCAGCTCACCCCGTCGGTCCTCGGTCAGATCATCGCGCTCTACGAGCATGCGGTGTTCGTCCAGGGGGGCGTGTGGGACGTCAACAGCTTCGACCAGTGGGGTGTCGAGTTGGGCAAGGTGCTGGCGACGCGCATCGCCGGCGAGCTGACCAGCGACACGGTCGACGTCGGCGGTCCGCACGACAGCTCGACGGCCGGCCTCATCCGCTGGTACCGCGACCACCGCTGATCTGCGCGCCGGAGGCGCCGCCTACGATCGGACACGTGCCGGTGGCCTCGCTCGAACGTGTCACGAACCTGCTCGCGCTGCTGCTCGAGACGAAGCTGCCGTTGACGTTGCAGGAGATCGCGCAGGCCCTCGGCCAATATCCGGAGGGCGCAGCGGCCCAGAGGGCGGCATTCGAGCGTGACAAGGCGGTCCTGCGCGACGTCGGTGTGCCGATCACGACCGTCGTGCTCACCGGCGACGAGCGCGCCGGGGCGACGGGCTACCGCATCGACCGCCGGCGGTACGAGCTGGCCGACCTGCGCCTGACCGACGACGAGCGACGGGCGCTCCAGGTCGCCGTCGCCGCGGTGCGCACCGACGTCCGCTGGGCCCGCGAGGGTCTGTGGAAGCTCGGTGGCCATCACGAGGACGAACCGGTGGCCGTCGCTGCCCACGTGCCGGTGTCGCCGGCCTTGGCGGCGCTGCACGAGGCGAACCTGCAACGCCACACCGTCCGGTTCGGGTACCGCGACCGCATCCGCACCGTCGATCCGTACAGCCTGATGCTGCGCGACGGCTTCTGGTACCTCATGGGGCACGACCACGACCGTGGTGAGCTGCGCAGCTTCCGCGTCGATCGCATCGACGCCGAGCCGCCCGTGACGACGTGCACGGACCAGCAGTTCGAGATCCCCGACGGGTTCGACCCGCGCTCGATCATGCCCGACGACCCGAAGCTCATCGGCGACGGGCAATCGCCGGAGCGACGCGCCGTCGTGCGGGTGTGGCCGCCGCGAGCCGCTGCCGTCGTGCGCGAGGTCGGCGAGCAGTCGGTGATCGCGGAGCACGACGGCGGCGCGATCGACGTCGCGGTGCCGTTCGTGAACGCCGACGCGATGCGATCGTGGGTGCTGGCGCTCGGCGCCGACGCCGAGGTGCTCGAACCGTCTGACGTCCGCGCTGACGTCGTGGCGTGGCTGACCGCCGTGGCAGGCGAGCGATGAGCGCCGCGCAGCAGCACGGCCCGCGCTCCACCAACGAGCGCTTGCGCCGCTTGCTCGTGATGCTCCCGTGGCTGATGGAGCGCGGCGAGGCGACCGTGGCCGAGGTCGCGGCGCGCTTCGAGCTGTCGGAGAGCCAGCTCGTCGCCGACCTCGAGCTGGTCGCGCTGTGCGGCCTGCCGCCGTTCCAGGACGAGCTCATCGACCTCTACATCGACGAAGGCGTAGTCCACGTCGGCGTCCCGCGGTTGTTCACCAAGCCGTTGCGGCTCACCGCGCCCGAGGGCTTCGCGCTGCTCGCCGCGGCGCGCAGCGCGATGGAGATGCCCGGCGCCGATCGCGACGGGGCCCTCGCCCGCGCCCTCGACAAGCTCGCCGTCGCGCTCGGCGACGACGGTGTCGTGGTCGATCTGCGCCGGCCCGAGCACACCGACGCCATCGCCGACGCGGTCGGCCGCGGCGAACGTCTCGACATCGTCTACTGGACGACGACCCGTGACGATCGCACAGAGCGTCGCATCACCCCGCGGGCGGTGTTCCACGACCGCGGACGCTGGTACGTCGTGGCCGACGATCACCTGCGCGGCGAGGAGCGGATCTTCCGCATCGATCGGATCGAGTCGATCGAGCGCACCGGCGTCGTCGACCCCGTGCGGCCGGTCGAGCATCCCGCCGCCCCGGCGTGGTTCAGCGACGATCAGGCCGTCGAGCGGGCGACGTTGCTCGTGAAGCCGGAGGCACGGTGGATGTTCGAGCGCGATCCCGTCGACCGCGTCGAGGAGCACGCGGACGGATCCGCGACGATCACCGTGCCCGTGGCGAGCGAGTCGTGGCTCCAGCGCCTGCTGCTGCGTGCAGGCGACGGTGTCGAGGTGGTGGAGCCGGATGCGTGGCGCGACCTCGCGGCGCGCGCCGCGCGATCGATCCTGCGCCGCTACGGCAGCAGCAATGGCGACAGCGCGGCGGCCGACTCGACGCGGTGAGCGCGGAGCAGGTGGGGCACGAGCGCGGCGGTGGCCTCGGCATCGGCGAGCGCGTCGTGCGCCCGCGCGATCGGGACGCCGTAGCGCGCGCACACGTCGCCGAGGCGGTGGGAGAGCGCCCGGTCGGGGTCGAGCCGGCGTGAGAGTTCGAGCGTGCACAGCAGCGGCGAGCGATCGAAGGGCAACCCGGCGCGCTCGTAGGCGCGCCGCAGGAACGCCATGTCGAACGCGGCGTTGTGCGCCACCAGCACGCACCCCTGGGCGCGCTGCGCCAGCTCGGTGAGGACGTGCTCGGCACGCGGCGCCCGCGCCACCGTGGTGCGCCCGATGCCATGGATGTGGCGCGGCCCGACGCGGTGCAGCCACGGGATGCGGGGCCGGACCATGCTGCCCCAGCGGTCGAGCACAGCGCCGGAGGCGTCGACCACGACGACGGCGACTTGCAGGAGGCGGTGCCGGCGGGCCGACAAGCCGCTGGTCTCGACGTCGACGGCTGCGAAACGCAGGTGGTGCAGCGACGCGTCGATCACGGCGCTCACCCTACGACGCCGGTGTGACGCGGTGCTCAGAGCAGCTCGGCCGCGAGGCTCGCCACCTCGCTGCGTTCGCACGCCGCGAGGGTGACGTTGCCGAAGCAGCGCTGCCCGCCGAACGCATGGATCAGCACCGCCAGCGCGTTGTTCGCCTCCCCCAGGTAGGGCGCGTCGATCTGGCTCGTGTCGCCGGTGAGGACCACCTTCGTGCCGTCGCCGATGCGGGTGAGGATCGTCTTCAGCGTCGTCGGCTCGAGGTTCTGCGCCTCGTCGACGACCACCATCTGGCGGTGCAGCGAGCGCCCACGCAGGAACGTGACGGACTCCAACGAGAGCTGGCCGCGCGCGCTGAGCTCGTCGATCAGCGCGCGGGCATCGCGGCTCGACCGCTGGTCGGTGAGCGCGACGATCGCGTCGTGGATCGCGGACATCCAGGGATCGAGCTTCTCGTCCAGCCCTCCAGGAAGGAAGCCGACGTCGGCGCGGCCGACGGGCACCAGCGGGCGGTAGATCGCCAGGCGTTCGTACCGCCGATTCTCGACGACCTGTTCCAAGCCCGCGGTGATCGCCAACACCGTCTTGCCCGTGCCCGCGCGACCGTCCAGCGCGACGACGCTGACGTCGGGGTCGAGGAGCAGCTCGAGCGCGAAGCGTTGCTCCTTCGATCGTGGCCGAAGTCCCCATGCCTCCGGAGGTGTGGAGGGGATCAGGACGAGATCGTCGCCGCGCCGGCGGACGAGCGCGCTCTGCGAGCCCGAGCGCAGGACGGCGAAGCCGTTCTCCTGCACGTCGCTCGCGCCGTCGACGGCGTCGACGGTGAGGGCTCCGGCCGCGTACAGGCAGTCGACGCGCTCGTAGGCCGTCTCGATCGTCGTCCACCCGGGATGCCGTGTGGCCATCGTCCGCCCGACGGGCAGGTGTTCGCCGGCTTCGAGCCCGAGGTGCGCGGCCTTGATGCGCAACGCCGCGTCGTTCGACACCATCTTCGTCGGCGCGGTGAGGGCTTGGCCGAGCGCGGCGCCGATGATGCGGTTGTCGGAGTTCGCCGGATCGAGCCCGTGCTCGATCAACAGGTGGCGCTGCACCCCGTTGATCTCGATCTGCACCGTCGCTGCGTCGCGATCGGCGCCGACCGGCACGGGTTGGGCGAGCGAGCCGCCGGCGCGCACGCGCAGGTCCTCGAGCGTGCGCAGCGCGGCGCGCGCGGCGCGGCCGACGTCGTCGAGCCGGGTCTTGAGGCCGTCGAGCTCCTCGATGACGGTGAGGGGGATCACGACGTCGACGCCGGAGTACGAGCTGACACACGAGGGATCCGAGACCAGCACCGAGGTGTCGAGGACCACCCGAGTGCGAACCGACAAGGCGTCGCCGCGGTTCGTGCCGCCGTCACCTCCCTCGACCATTGGAGGGACGATCGGGCTGCGCACGATGTCGGTCACCGTCGCTCCTTGCTCATCGGGAAGGGCTGATGGAACTCCAACGAGCGCAGTTCTAGCGCATCGCGGCGTGTTCATCGGTGCACACTGAGGGGCATGGCATCGGCGTGCGTGTTCTGCGACATCGTCAACGGCGCGGTCTCGGCGCACGAGGTGCACCGCGACGACCATGCGGTCGCGTTCCTCGACCGTCGACCGGTGTTCCCGGGGCACGTCCTCGTCGTGCCCGCCCGCCACGTCGCCACGCTCACCGATCTCGACGCGGACGCGATCGGCCCACTGTTCGCCCGCGTGCAGGCGATCGCGATCGCGGTGCAGGACGCGATGGAAGCGCACGGCACGTTCGTCGCGATCAACAACACGGTCAGCCAGAGCGTGCCGCACCTGCACGTGCACGTCGTGCCGCGGCGGCGCAAGGACGGTCTGCGGGGCTTCTTCTGGCCGCGTACGACCTACGCATCGGACACCGAAGCGGCATCGATCGCGCAGACCATCGCGGGCCGGCTCCACCCCCCAGAGTGACCTCCGAGGCGGTACTTGCATTTGCAACGACCCTGGTACTTGCCTTTCGCGCTCAAAAACTGTTCGATGTGCGCTGCGCAACGTCGACGACGTGCGTGCACATCATGTGCCAGACCACGCTCCACCGATACCGGGGAGGTATCACGAGGCAATGACAAAGGCAGAACTGATCGACGCAGTGGCGAAGAAGTCGGGGGGCAGCAAGGCCCAGACCGAAGCGACGCTCTCTGCGTTCTTCGACCAGGTGGTTGCCTCGACCAAGAAGGGCGACAAGGTGGCGTGGCCGGGCTTCGGCTCGTTCAGCACCACCAAGCGCAAGGCCCGTGTTGGTCGCAACCCCCAGACTGGCGAGTCGGTGAAGATCGCCGCCTCCACCAACATGAAGTTCACGGCGAGCTCCACGCTCAAGGCCGCCCTCAACCCCAGGAAGAAATGACCCAGTAGGGAAAGGAACAGCAGTGGCAGCTACCAAGAAGGCTGCGGCCAAGAAGGCCGCGACGAAGAAGGCTCCGGCCAAGAAGGCCGCGGCGAAGAAGACCACCGCCAAGAAGGCGGCTCCGGCGAAGAAGGCCGCAGCGAAGAAGGCGGCGCCGGCGAAGAAGGCCGCAGCGAAGAAGGCCACCGCCGCCAAGAAGACCGCCGCGAAGAAGGCGGCTCCGGCGAAGAAGGCCGCAGCGAAGAAGGCTCCGGCCAAGAAGGCCGCGGCGAAGAAGACCACCGCCAAGAAGGCCTCGCCGGCCAAGCGGGCAGCGAAGAAGAAGTGATCGATCGGCCCTGCAGGGCCGATTGCTTCGTCACGTGAACGAGGGGGGAGCCGTATGGCTCCCCCCTCGCTGTGATCACAGGTCGTCGATGCGGGCGAACACCTCAGCGGCGGCGAAGCCGTGTGGCGCGCCGTGTGACGCGAGGCCCGAGCGGATGCGATCGCGGAACGCTCCCAGCTCGCTGTGATCCGCGGCGTGCATCGTCGATCGGAACTGGCTCGTGTGCGCCTCGAGCGCGTGCAGCTTGGTGTCGACCGTCGCGCTGACGTCTTCCACGTGCGACACCTGGTCGGCTTCCCACAACAGCAGCACGTCGGGACGGTGCGGGGCGGCGCCGAGCTCGCGGAAGAAGTGGGGGTCGCGCGCGGCGACGATCGCATCGCAGAGCAGCAGCCCGGCGTGGCGGTGATCCGGGTGGATGCGATAGCGCTTCCACGGATCATGTCCGAGCGCGACATCGGGCCGGATCTCACGGATCCACCGGGCGAGGTCACGGCGCTCGTCGAGTCCGCTGACGAGCTCGCCGTCCACCCGGCCGAGGAACACGACCTCGCCGGTCGCGCCGAGTCGTCGCGCCGCCTCGCGCTGCTCGCGCTGGCGTGTCGTCACCAACGCGGCGATGTCGGCGTCGGGGTCCCAGGATCCCTTCGAGCCGTCGGTGCACACGACGTAGTGGACGGTGCAACCTTGCGCGGCCCACTTGGCGAGCGTGCCGCCGGCGCCGAACTCCACGTCGTCGGGATGAGCGCCGACCGCCAGCGCGACGCGTGGCACGGGGAGGTTGAGGCTCGGCTCCGCATCGGTCAGGCGCGGTTGGCCGGGTTCGTTCGCAGCCATTCGGGAAGCACCTCCTGGACCAGTGGATGGCGGAGATCGTCGGCCGTGTCGATGTCGATGCCGAGCAATGGATCGGTGCGCACCTCGACCGGGACGTTGTCGGCGAGCAGCGCGGCGAGGTGGCGATCGAACGAGCCGACGCCGTACGCGGCGCGGAACGGGCAGCGCAACGGCAGCGCGATGACGTTCGTGCCGTCGCGCTGGATGTCGGGGACGAGCACCGCCCGATCGGTGCTCGCCGTCGATGCCAGGTCGCGGGCGAGCGGCAGATCGCTGTGCGCGACGACCGCGTGCGTGAAGCCGAGCGCGGCGAGCGCGGCGATGCCGCCGTCGACCGCGGCGTTGAGACCGACGCCTGGCCGCCATAGCACCGTGGCTCCGTGATCGTCGGCCCATGCGGCGACGGCGGGATCGTCGCAGACGACGAACGCCGGCAGCGGCGCGGCGGCCGCCAGCACCCGCTCGGCGGTCCATCGTGCGAGCTCCTCGCGCAACGCCGGGGCGAGCACGGGCGCGAGGCGCGCCTTGGCGTGGCCGAAGCCCTTCACCGGAACGAGGACCGCTGCTCGCACCCGGCCATGGTAGGGGCGCGCGCGGGCGCGGACCCCTTTGTGGTGTGCGTATCGACGGGCTGGTCCGCCTACTCTCACCACCATGCCGGTCAGGGTCGCGGTCGTTGGCGCGGGGTCGTGGGGGACCACGGTCGCGGCGCTCTCCAGCGCCAACACGCCGACCACGCTGTGGGCGCGCCGTCGCGAGCTGGCCGACGAGATCAACGCGCTGCGCGAGAACCGGCAGTACCTGCCGGGCTTTTCGCTGCCCGAGGCGTTGCAGGTGACCTCGGACATCGAGTGCGCCGTGCGCGACGCGGACATCGTCGTGATGGCGGTGCCGTCGCACGGCTTCCGAGAGGTGGCCGCGATCGCGGCCCCCGCGCTGCGGCCGCGGGCGCCGGTCGTCAGCCTCGCCAAGGGCATCGAGCTGGCCTCGTTGAAGCGGATGAGCGAAGTCGTCGGCGACGAGATGCCCGGCCATCCGGTGGCCGTGCTCACCGGGCCGAACCTCGCCAAGGAGATCCTGCAAGGGCAGCCGTCGGCGAGCGTGGTGGCGATCGACGACCTCGACATCGGCCGCGAGCTTCAGCGCATCTTCGGCCGGCCGTTCCTGCGGATCTACACGAACCCCGACGTCGTCGGCTGTGAGGTCGGCGGCGCGGTCAAGAACGTCATCGCCATCGCCGCCGGGATGGCCGAGGGCATGGGCTTCGGCGAGAACACCCGGGCGACGCTGATCACCCGCGGGCTGGCCGAGATGACGCGCCTCGGCGCGGCGATGGGCGGCGCGCCGGCGACGTTCGCCGGGCTCGCCGGGATGGGCGACCTGATCGCCACGTGCAGCAGCGAACAGAGCCGCAACAACGGTGTCGGGCTCCAGTTGGGACGCGGCCGCGCGATCGAGTCGATCGTCGGTGACATGCGCATGGTGGCCGAGGGCGTCAAGAGCTCCTCGTCGGTGCTCGACCTCGCCCACCGCTACGGCGTCGAGATGCCGATCACCGAACAGGTCGTCGCGGTCTGCCACCACGGCCGATCGGCAGCCGAGGCCCTCGAGGCGCTGATGCAGCGCGACAGCAAGAGCGAACTCGGCTGACGCGGGCCAGACTCTCGGGTCGTGACCACCATCGGAATCCTCGGCCGTCCCTGGCGCGCCACCGTCACGGCTCACGGCAGCATCGTGCCGTGGGACGGGTCTGCGGAGCTCGACTGGGCCGTCGCCGCCGAGGACCGCTGGCATCGCCCGTCCACCGAGCCGACGGTGCGCCAGACGCTCGTCGGCGGCGCCCCGGTGGCCGAGACCCGTGTCCGTGTGCCGCATGGTGACGCGGTGCAGCGGATCTACGCCACGCCAGGCCCCGACGGCCGGTGCCTGGCGGTGATGGAGATCGAGAACGCCTCGCCGCGGACGATCGCGGTCGCCGTCACGCGGCGCGATCTGCTGACCGTGCGCCCGCCGTCGTCGGCCCCGATCGAGGGCATCGAGATGCCCGCAGAATCGGTCGTGTTCCCCGTCGCCCACGGCACGTCGATCGCGCTCGGTGTCCTCGAAGGCGGTGAGGCAGGTTCGCTGCCGGCGACGCTGCCGTCGGCAGCGGATGTGGCACACGGTTGGATCGCGTTCGCCGAGCGGGCGAGCACGATCGACGTGCCGGGCGCCTCGGAGAGCCTCGTGGCCGCTCGCGCCGCGATCGCGCTCGACGGCCCACCCGAGGTCGACGACGATCCCGCCGGCTTCCTCCTCGCGGTCGGCGAGCTGGTCCGCACGGGCCAGCGTGCCGACTGGGCCCCGGACATCGCCACCGCGGTCGAGCTCGTCGCTCGGCGCAGTGTCGCCGGATGGGAGACAGCTGCGGCCCTCGACGCCGCCGCCCGGACGCTGCACGCCTCGGGCGAGCGGCGGGCGGTGCGCGACGTGGCGCGGATCATCGAACGCGCCGCGGCGCGCGGCCCCGAGGCCGTCGTCGGGCCGGTCGATGCAGCCCGGACCGGGACGTCGGCGAGCGCCCGCGAGGTCGCCGCGTTCGAGCGGCGATGCGCAGCGGCCGCGGGCGAGGGCGCCGCGGCTCTGCTCGGCGCAGGGTTCCCGGCCGAGTGGCTCGGGGTCGACTTCGCCGTGCACGGCCTGCCCTGCGGGCCGGCGTCGTCGGTGTCGTACGCGATCCGCTGGCACGGCGAGCGCCCCGCGCTGCTGTGGGAGGTCTCCGGCGATCCGGTCCGACTCACCGCGCCGGTCACGGCGCGGGGGTGGAGCACGGACGAGCCCCGGGGTGAGACGCTCTGGCCCCCGCCGGCGGGGTGACACCGCGGCGCTACGGTTGACGCCCATGGCGCGTTCGGCCGCTCCTTCCCGCACGTTCGAGCGGCAGTTGCGCGACGCCGGCCACGATGTGGTCGTCGGCATCGACGAGGTCGGCCGCGGGGCATGGGCGGGCCCGTTGATGGTCGGCGCCGCGGTGCTGCCCGTCGACCGCAGGGTGAACGGCGTGCGCGACTCGAAGATGCTCAGCGAGAGCGACCGCGAGCGGCTGTTCGACCGCATCGCCTCGTGGTGCGTCGCGTGGAGCGTCGGCGCGGCGTCGCAGTTCGAGTGCGACACACTCGGGATGGCCGCGGCGCAGCGCCTCGCCGCCGCGCGCGCCGTGGAGGGTCTCGGCGTGCAGCCCGACGTGGCGGTCGTCGACGGCAAGTGGGATTTCGTCTCGCCCGCGGTGCCGCACGTCGAGCTGCTGGTCAAAGCGGACGCGCGATGCCTCAGCGTGGCCGCGGCGTCGATCCTCGCCAAGGTCACCCGCGACCGTGTGATGCGCGAGAACGCCGAACACTTCCCGCACTGGAGCTTCGACAGCAACAAGGGCTACCCGTGCCCCCATCACAAGGCCGCGTTGCAGGGCTACGGACCGTCCGCGATCCATCGCCGCAGCTGGGTGTTCATGGACAACTACGTGCCCTGGTCCGGCGTGCCGCGCTACTACCGGCCGGAGCAGGCGACCCTGTTCTGATCGCCGGCGCTCAGACGCTCTCGAGCGCCTGGCCGAGGTCCGCGACCAGGTCCGCCGCCGCTTCCAGCCCCACCGACAGTCGCACGAGCGAGCCGGGCGCCTCGAGCGGCGACCCGGCTGCCGACGCGTGCGTCATGCGGCCGGGGTGCTCGATCAGGCTCTCGACCGCTCCCAGGCTCTCCGCCAGCGTGAACAGCCGGGTGCGGCGAACGACCTCGAGCGCGGCGGGCTCGCCGCCGCGCAGCGTGAAGCTCACCATGCCGCCGTAGTCGCGCATCTGCCGTGCCGCGGCGGCATGACCCGGATGGTCGGGCAGCTCGGGGTAGAGGACCCGCTCGACGGCCCGATGGCCGACGAGCAGGTCGACGATCGCGCGTGCGTTGGCGCAGTGACGGTCCATGCGCACGGCCAGCGTCTTGACGCCGCGCAGCACGAGGTAGCAGTCGAACGGGGCCGGGACGGCTCCGGCGGCGTTCTGCGTGAACCGCAGGCGCTCGGCGAGCTCGTCGTCGTCGAGCGCGAGGAACCCGCCGACCACGTCGCTGTGACCACCGAGGTACTTCGTCGCCGAATGCACGACGATGTCCGCGCCGAGCGCCAGCGGTTGCTGGAGGTACGGCGTCGCGAACGTGTTGTCGACGACGACGAGCGCGCCGCGCTCGTGTGCGAGCGCCGCCACCGCGTCGATGTCGACGCACGTGAGAAGGGGATTGGTCGGCGATTCGACCCACACCATGCCCACGTCGTCGGGCCACATGGCGCGCAGCGCGTCGACGTCGGTGAGGTCGGCAGCGGTCCACGAGATGCCGGCGGCCGCCCACACCTTGGCGATCAGCCGGAACGTGCCGCCGTAGGCGTCGTTGCCGAGCAGCACGCGCTGGCCCCGCGCCAGCAGGCGCACGACGTTGTCCTCGGCGGCGAGGCCGCTGGCGAACGCCAGGCCATGCCGGGCGCCTTCGAGACTGGCGACGCACGTCTCCAGCGCGGCGCGCGTCGGGTTGCCGCTGCGGGAGTACTCGTAGCCGTGGTGTTCGCCGACGGCGGCTTGGGCGAACGTGGTGCTCAGCACGAGCGGCGTCACGACCGCGCCCGTCGACGCGTCCGGTTCCTGCCCGGCGTGGATCGCCCGGGTTTCGAACGACCAATCATCCATCGGCCGTGGTCCCACCTTCGCCGGCGACCCTCTCGCCGGCGAGGATCTGGAGGTACGCCAGCACGTCGGTGCGGGTGATGACGCCGAGCGGCCGCCCACCGGAGAGCACGAGCAGCGCCGGAGCGGAATCCAGCATCTCGACGGCGTGCTCGAACCGCTGACCGATGCCGATCGTCGGCAGCGGAGGTCCCATGACCTTCTCGACCGTGGTGTCCATCACCGACGGATCGCGAAAGACCGCATCCATCACCTCGAGCTCGTCGATCGCGCCCGCCACCTCGGCGGCGGCGAACGGCGGTGTGTTCTTGCACACCGGCAGCTGGCTGACGCCGTTGGCGCGCATGATCTCGATCGCGGCCCGCACGGTGTGCGTCGGGTTGACGTACAGCAGCTCGGGGGTTCCGCCGCGGGTCTCGAACACCGCGCCGACACACCGCTCGCATTCGCGCATGAACCCGTACGTCGCCATCCAGTCGTCGTCGAACACCCGAGAGAGATATCCGCGGCCGCTGTCGGGGTTCAGGACGACGACGACGTCGCCGGGCGCGGCCCGGCGGGCGACGTCGATCGCCGCCGCCACCGCCAGCCCGCCCGAACCGCCGATGAGGATGCCCTCCTCGCGCGAGACCATGCGGGCGGTGACGAAGCTGCGCTCGTCGCTGATCGGGATGACCTCGTCGTACAGGTCGGGATCCCACGCGGTGGGGAAGAAGTCCTCGCCGACGCCCTCGACGAGGTACGGGCGGCCGCTCCCGCCGGAGAACACCGATCCCTCCGGGTCGGCGGCGATGACGCGCACGTTCGGGTTCTGGCTCTTCAGGTAACGCCCGACACCCGTGATCGTGCCGCACGTCCCGGCGCCGGCGACGAAGTGGGTGATCCTGCCTGCCGTCTGGCGCCACAACTCGGGCCCGGTGGTCAGCTCGTGCGAGAGCGGGTTGGACGGATTGGCGTACTGGTTCGGGCGGTAGGCGTGCAGCTCGGCGGTGAGGCGTTCCGCGACGGAGTAGTAGCTCTCCGGATCGTCGGGCGGAACGGCCACCGGGCACACCACGACCTCGGCGCCGTACGCACGCAGGAGGGCGATCTTCTCCGGAGCGACCTTGTCGGTCATCACGAACACGCAGCGGTAGCCCCGTTGGGCGGCGACGATCGCCAGCCCGACGCCGGTGTTGCCGCTGGTGGGCTCGACGATGGTGCCCCCCGGTCGCAGCAGGCCCTCGCGCTCGGCGTCGAGGATCATCTGCAGCGCCGGCCGGTCCTTCGAGGAGCCGCCGGGGTTGCTGGTCTCCATCTTCATCGCCAGCACGCAGGGAAGGTCGAGGATCTGCGAGACGCGCGTGAGGCGCACGAGCGGCGTGTCCCCGATGAGGTCGGTGACCGAGCCGGCGATGTCGGTGCCGTGCAGGCGGGGATCGTCCGCTGCGTCACCCCGGCGACCCGACATGCCCCGAAGCGTACCCACCGGCTCACGGCGGCATTCCGTGGTCGGTTCGAGCGAGGGCAGGCGGGGTACCGCGACCCATGCGCACCGTTCCGGACACGTCAGCTCTCGTCCAGACCGTCGACCTGCTCGCCGCACCGTGGTCGACCCCGCAGGCTCGCCGCATCTGGGGTGGCGAGTGGCTCGGACATCCCCTCCACCCGATGCTCACCGACCTGCCGATCGGGTTCTGGACGTCGGCCGTGCTGCTCGACGCGCTCGGCCCGCGCCGGTACGCGCCCGCCGCGCGCCTGCTCGTCGGGTTGGGTGTGTTGTGCGTGCCGCCCACGGCGATCGCCGGCCTCTCGGACTACGACACGATCGACGACCCCGACACCCGCCAGCGCGGCGCGCTGCACGGCGCCCTCAACGCGACGGCCACCGCCTTGTTCGCCGTGTCGTGGTGGAAGCGGCGTCGCGGCGGCGGCAAGGCTGTGGCCCTGCTGGCCTCCGTCGTGGCGTCGGCCGCTGGCTACCTCGGCGGGGAGCTGGCGTTTCCCTCGGACTGAACCGCTGCGTGGCCAAAGTCACCCGCAAACCGGTTGCGGCGCAGCCGCACCCCAGGAGTAGGATTCGAAACGAGAAAGTTCCGTTTCGTAATTACCTCCTGCGGGTCAACCCCCCGGATCCGCAGGCGTCCGGAGGCCATGATGACAGTGACTGCGGAGGCGCTCGACAGCGAACCACAGGTGAACGAGCACGTTCACGCGCGACGGTGGTGGATCCTCGCCACGCTGTGCCTGAGCATGCTCATCATCGTGGTGGACAACACCATCTTGAACGTCGCGATCCCGTCCCTGATCCGCGATCTCGATGCGTCGAACACCGACGTCCAGTGGATCATCGACGCGTACGTGCTCGTGTTCGCCGGGCTGCTGCTCACCATGGGCAGCCTCAGCGACCGGTTCGGCCGGAAGGGCACGCTCCAGATCGGTCTCGTCGTGTTCGCCACCTGCTCGGCGCTCTCCGCGCTGGCGAACTCGTCGCTCCACCTGATCATCACGCGAGGGCTGATGGGCATCGGCGGCGCGATGATCATGCCCTCCACCTTGTCGATCCTGACGAACGTGTTTCGCGATCCGCGAGAGCGGGCTCGGGCGATCGCGGTGTGGGCCGGTGTGTCGGCGCTCGCCGTCGCCGTCGGCCCGATCAGCGGCGGCTTGTTGCTCCGGCATTTCTCGTGGGCGTCGGTCTTCTGGGTCAACGTTCCGATCGCAGGCCTCGCTCTCGTCGCCGGTGCGTTCCTGATCCCGAAGTCGCGCGACCCGAAGCACGGACGTCTCGACCCGTTCGGCTCGGTGCTGTCGATCGTCGGCCTCGGCTCGTTGCTGTTCGGCATCATCGAGGGTCCTGCTCATGGATGGGGCGACACGGTCGTGCTCGCAGCGTTCGCGGTCGCCTTCGTGGGCATTGGGGTGTTCATCTGGTGGGAGCGCACGACGCCGTGGCCGATGCTCGACGTCACGGTGTTCTCCAACCCGCGCTTCACAGCTGCCAGCGGCGCGATCACCCTCACGTTCTTCGCTCTGTTCGGGTCGATGTTCCTGATGACCCAGTACTGGCAGTTCGTCCACGGCTACACGCCGCTCGAGACGGGTGTGCGGGTCCTGCCGCACGCGACGACGATGATGATCACGGCCCCGATGTCAGCTCGCGTCGTGGAGCGCTTCGGAACGAAACGGGTGGTGACCGCGGGGCTCACCACGATCTCCCTGTCGTTGCTGATGCTGTCGTTCATCCACCGTGACACTCCCTATCCGGAGGTCATCACGATCTTCTGCGTGATGTCGTTCGGGATGGGCATGACGATGGCGCCGGCCACGGAATCGGTGATGGGGTCGCTGCCGCCCGAGCGCGCCGGCGTCGGCTCGGCGGTCAACGACACGACCCGCCAGGTCGGCGGCGCGCTGGGCGTTGCGATCATCGGCAGCATCGTCACCAGCGTGTTCTCCAGCCGCATCGGTGATCTCGCGGCGCGCTTCGGACTCGGCGCGGCCGACACGGAGAAGGCGAAGAGCTCCATCGGCGGCGCGATCGCGGTGGCCGACGGCCTCGGCTCCAGAGCCGGCGCGTTCGTGCGCGCCGCGGAGGACCAGTTCGTCGGGGCGTTCAGCATCGGCCTGCGGATCTCCTCGTTCGTCGTGCTGATGACGGCGGCGCTCGTCTGGCGCTACCTCCCGGCTCGTGCGGCCGACCACCGTGCTGCCGAGACCCGTGCGGTCAAGCTCGGAGAACCGGTTTCGACGTGACCAAGCCCGCCGCCCCCGCCCTTACGGCCGAGCCCGGCGACTGCTCGCCGCGCAAGCCCGGTCGGCCACGTGACGCGCGGGCCGACGAGGCGATCCTCGCGGCGACGTTGAAGCTCGTCAGCGAGCACGGTGTCGCCGGGTTGAACGTCGATGCCGTCGCGGCGGAGGCGGGGTGCAGCAAGGCGACGATCTACCGGCGCTGGGCGTCGAAGGAAGAGCTCGTGGTCGAGGCATTGAGCAGCGGCGTCGCGCCGATCGAAGTGCCCGACTGCGGCTCGGTGCGCGCCGAGCTGGAGCTGTACTTCGACAAGATGCTCGAGCGATTCGCGAAGGGCCGCGTCGACGTCGTTCCGCAGCTCGTCCAGGCCGGCACGGCGAACGCCGCGTTGCGCGCCTCGCTCGAGGAGTACATGCGTGAGCGGCAGAAGTCCTTGCGCGCGATCCTGCGCCGGGGGGTGGCACGCGGCGAGGTGTCGCGGGATCTCGACCAGGCGCTCGTCATCGACGTGTTGCTCGGAGCGTTCCAGCACCACAAGCTGTTCGGCAACGGCGGCGTCGATCCGGCCTTCGTCCGCCGCCTCATCGACTTCGCCGTCGGCAAGATCCTCAGCGCCTGACGCGCGGCGAGCGCCGCACCACCAGGTCGATCCACAGCGCCACGAGGCCGCGGGCCGCACGAGCGAGATGCCCGAGCCGCAGGAACTGCGAGCGACCGTGGGGGCGGGGATAGTGGTGGACGGGGATCTCCACGAAACGGGCGCCGGAACGTTCGAGCTTGCGCATCAGCTCGACGCAGATCACCCCGCTCGTGCTGACCAACTCGAGCGGCTCGAGGCTGGCGCGCCGGATGAGCCGGAAGTCGCAATCGGTGTCGCGCACGTGCAGGCCGAACAGCGCCTTCACGACGTGGTGGTAGAGGCGTCCGACGACGTGGCGGAACGGCCCGTCGCCGCGGCTGATCTTGATCCCTTGCACGACGTCGACTCCGGGCCGCACCGCCTCGACCAGGCCGACGATCTCCGACGCGTCGTACTGCGCGTCTCCGTCGGTGTAGAACACCCAGTCCTTCGTGCTCGCCGAGAACCCCGAGATCAGCGCCGCGCCGTAGCCCCGGTTCACACCGTGGTCGACGATACGCACACGCGGGAGCTCGCTCTCCAGCGCGTGCAGTTCGGCGAGCGAGTCGTCGGCCGAGCCGTCGTTGACGACGATGACCTCGAAGTCGTCGACCAACCGCGTGAGCGCATCGTGAACGCCACGCACCATCGTGCCGATCGTGCGGGCGTCGTTGTAGCAGGGAAAGAACGCGCTCACCGACGTGACGGCGGGATTGCGGGGCACAGCCATCGCGGCAGGCCTCGAAAGATCGGACGTCACCGGCTCACGCTGCCAGACCGGCGAGCGCATCGGCCACCGTGGCCACCTCGGCGTCGGTCAGCTCGGGCGAGCACGGCACGCTGATGCAGCCGCGCGCCCACGCTTCGGCATGCGGAAAGCGGGCGCCGGCGGCGAACGCGGCGTAGGCGGGTTGCTCGGCGATCGTGCGCGGGTAGTGGACGGCGGTGCCGACGCCGGCCGCTGCGAGCTGGGCGCGGGCACGCTCGCGATCGTCGGCGCGAAAGACGCACAGGTGGTGCACGTGGCGGGGATGGTCCGCTTGCCAGCGCAGCTGCGGCGCGCTGGCGCGATAGTGGCGCGCCATCGCGTTGCGCCGCCGTGTGTCGTCGTCGAGCGCGTCGAGCGCGATGCGCAGCCACGCCGCTTCGAGCTCGGCCATGCGGAAGTTCTGCGAGATGTCGACGTGGACGTACTGCTCGGTCATGCCGTGGACGCGCATCCTGCGCACCGTGGCGGCGAGCACGTCGTCGTCGGTGCACACGGCCCCGCCGTCACCGATGCCGCCGAGGTTCTTGGTCGGATAGAACGAGTAGGCGACCACCGCCGAGCGCCGCGGGCCGGGAACGGCGCCGTGGGCCTGCGCGGCGTCCTCGACGATCGGCGCGTCGCATTCCGGCAGGTCTGCGGCGCGGCCGTAGAGGTGCACGGGCACGATCGCCGCGGTGCGGGCGGTGCAGGCCGCGCACGCCGAGCCGGGATCGAGCGTGGCGGTGTCGAGATCGACGTCGGCGAGCACCGGGGTCGCGCCGACCGCGCACACCGCTGCGGCCGTGGGAACGGCTGTCAGCGCCGGGACGACGACCTCGTCGCCGCGGCCCACGCCGAGGCCGGCGAGCGACAGCTGGAGCGCGCCGGCGCCGGACGACACGGCGATCGCGTGGCGGTGGCCGCTGAACGCGGCGAACTGCGCTTCGAACGCTTCGGTCTCCGCGCCGAGGAGGAGATGGCCTGACTTCAGCACGCGTTCACACGCGGCGGCGAACGCCGGCTGGAACCGAGCCAGGCGGCGGGTCAGGTCGACGACAGGTACCACGGATTCTCCCTGTAGTAGGCGATCGTCGAACGGACACCGTCGACGAAGGCGCGCTGGGGCTCCCACCCCAGCAGCCGCTTGGCCTTGCTGAAGTCGCCGTGGAAGGAGCCGATGTCGATGCGCTCGAGGTGCGCCGGCCACGGGATCGTGCGGACGTCGCCACGACCGGCCTCGCGCACGATCGTGGCGGCGATCTCCGACAGCGTCAGCACCTGCGTGTGCCCGAGGTTGAAGACCTGACCGATGGCGTCGTCGCTGGCGGCCGCGAGCCCGAACGCGCGCACGACGTCGTCGACGTGGAGGCAGTCGCGCTGCTGCGCGCCGTCGCCGAAGACCTCGATCGTGTCGCCGCGGAGCGCGCGCCGGAGGAACACCGGCAGGAAGCCCAAGCCGTCGTGTCGCAGGTCCTGGCGCGGTCCGTACACGTTGGTGAGGCGCAGCGCGCTGATCGGCATGCCGTGCACGCCGGCGTAGAGGAGGTGGGCCTGCTCGCCGGCCAGCTTGGCGATGCCGTTGACGTCGACGGGCGCCACCGGGTGCTCCTCGTCGACGGGGAGGTAGCGGGGCCGGCCGTACACCTGCCGGGTCGAGCTGTAGACCACCCGCGCGCGTGGCGCGATCTCGCGCAGGATCTCGAGGAATCCGAGATGGCTCCGCGCGTTCAGGTCGAAGTCGCGCACCGGATCGACCATCGATGCGTGGTGGCTCACCTGACCGGCGAGGTTGAACACGATCTCGGCGCCGTCGAGCAGCGGGGCCAGCCGGGCGCGATCGTCGATCGGGCATTCGACGACCTCGATCGGCGCGCCGGCCGCGCCGTCGAGGTTGCGGTGGTCCCCGCCGTGGCCGGCGACGAGCGCGTCGACGACGAGCACATGCGCGGCGCCCGATGCCGCCGCGGCGTGGACGATGCTCGACCCGATGAACCCGAGGCCACCGGTGACGACGCAGCGCGCCCCGGCTGCGGCGGGAAGGGGAACAGCGGTGGGGGCGGTGGTCATCGGCTCACGGGACGTACGAGTTGTGCGTGATCAGCACGGCGTAGACGGTGAGCAATGCGGCACACGCGCCGATCGCGCACGCGACGACCGCCGTGCCCCGCCGCGTGGCCGCCGACGCTAGCCCGATCGCGACGGGAAATGCCTGCGCGGCATACCGGATCACTCCGACGACGCCGACCACCATCGCCGGCAGGATGCACAAGAGCGCGTGCGCCGTCCACGCCGCCGGCTGCCGGCGGCGGTTGACCACGACGATCGTGATCGCCGCCGCGCCGAGCGCCAACTGCCACGTCGTCTGGTTGGTCGGTGTCCGTAGCGCCTCGTGGAGGGTCGTCTCCTCCCACGCGTTCTTGGCGGTGACGAACGCGAGCGCATCGCCCGTGCGCTGGTGCAGGTACGCCATCCAGCCTCCGAGGAACGCGGCGGACGGGGCGATGTACCACGCCGCGGTGCGTACGCGGCTCTCCCCGGCGCGGCGCGGGGTGGTGAGCAGCAGCACGAGCAGCGTGACGACGACGAGCGCGCCGTTCGGGCGGGTGGCGGTGGCGATTGCGGCGGCGACGCCGGCGAGCGCCGGGCGGTTCTGGGAGGCCCACACGACGGCCCACGTGGAGCCGGCCAGGAACAGCGCGTCCGGATAGGCCATCGAGAACGTCAGCGATCCGGGCAGCAGCGCCGCGATCCAGACCGAGATCACCGCGACGCGCGGGGCGTCGTGGCGCTCGGCCAGACGGTAGATGCCGAACAGCGCCACGAGGAACGCCACGTTGGGGATCGACGTCAGCGCCGCGGTGACCGGAGCTCCGGCGGTGTGGAGGACGTCGGCCAGCTTCGGGTAGAGCGGGAAGAACGGCAGCGACGTCCACTCACCGAGGCGAGGCGGCCACGTCGCCGGCCTGCTCGGGTACCCGTTGAGCATGATGTCCCGGTACCAGCCGCCGTCCCAGATCAGCAGGCGGGTGGAGTCGAAGCCGGGGGCGTCACGGGCGCCGATCACCACCAGCAAGACGACCGAGGCCAGCCGGCTGACGATCCACGCGCCGACCACGTGCGGCGCGATCGCGCGCACCGACGTGCCGCTCGGGCGCTCGTCGAGCGCCGTACGCTCCGAAGGTCGCGTGATGCCGATCGGCCGACAGTACCGGTCGTCTCGCTCGATGTTGAGGCAACGACGGGGAGGGACATGGAGCTCGACGAGTACCGGCGGATGGCCACCGTCGAGACGGCCCACTGGTGGTACGGAGCGACCCGCGCGCTGCTCCACGACGTCCTCGCCCCGCACCTGACGCCAGGTGGCGACGCGCCCCTGCTCGATGCGGGCGGCGGCACCGGCGCGACCGGCGCGTGGCTCGTCGACCATGGGCGGCTCGTGTGCGCCGACATGGAGCTCCTCGCGCTCACGCTGTGCCGCGAGCTCCACCCGGCTGCTGGCCTGGCCGCGGCGGATGTCACGCAGCTGCCGTTCGCCTCCGATTCGTTTGCCGCCGCGCTGTGCGTCACGGTGCTGTGCCACCGCTCGATCGCCGATCCCCGCGACGCCGTGCGCGAGCTGGCACGGGTGGTGCGCCCGGGCGGGGTCGTGTGCCTGATGGAGCCGGGTGTCGAACGACTGCGCCGGGCGCACGATCGTGTCACCCACACCGGGCGGCGCTTCTCGCGTGCCGGCTTGCGCGGGGTCGCCACGGATGCGGGCCTGGAGGTCGTCCGGGCGACCGGCGCCTACTCGTTCCTCGTCCCGCCCGCCGCGATCAAAGCCGTGCTCGAGCGCGGTCGCACCGCCAGCGACCTCGACCAGAACGCGAGCGGGCTGGGCGGGTTGCTCGGCCGCCTCGCCGCGCTGGAGCGCGCGGTGCTGCGGCGCGCGGATCTGCCGGTCGGGCTGTCGATGGTGGTCGTCGCCCGGAAGCCCGCGACGTCAGCGGCTCAGGCGTCCTCGATGTGCAGCGCGGCCTCTTCGGCCGACTCGTCGCCCGCGTCGCCGACGATCGTCTGCTCGCCAGCGGCGACGTCGTCGAGATCGAGCCCGGTCAGCGGCTCGACGTCGCCGTCGTAGCTTCGATCGGGCTGCGCTTCCCATACCTCGGGCTCCTCCTGGCGCAGCCGTTCGCGCAGCGATTCGTCGGTCACGTCGGCGTCGCCGAACGGAACGCCCCGCGGGCGATCCGGGGGGAAGTCGCGCAACGCGTCCTCGGCGGTGAGCGAATCGCCGCCGATCTTGTCGTCGTCCGTCGTCTCGGCGATGTCCTGCTCGTCTCCAGCCACGACCGTTCGGTACCCGCCGCGCCCGCCGCGCATTCGCCGCGCGTTCAGGCCGTCGTCGCCGACCGGATCGCGGTGGGACCGAACGTGCAGCGGCACGTCGAGCACCAGAACGCCTGCTGCACCTCGGTTCCGCACGGCGCATGCACGAGGTGCGCGGTCGGCTCGCCGCTGCCCAGCCAGCGGTCGCCCCAGCGCAGCAGGGCGACGAGCATCGGCGACAGTTCCAGCCCCATCGGCGTCAACCGGTACTCGTAGCGCACCGGGCGCTGCCGGTACGGCACCTTCGTCAGGACGCCCGCGTCTACCAGCCGCTTGAGACGGCCCGTCAGCACCGCGCGGGCGACGCCCAGGTCGTCACAGAGATCGTCGAAGCGGCGGACGCCGCGGAACACGTCGCGCACGACCAGCATCGACCACTTGTCACCGACGAGCTGCGCCACCGCTTCGATCGTCGTCGGGCTCTCGTGCACTGGGCCGACGATACCAAGAGCAGTAAGTTCGCAATTCGAACTGACTATGCCTAGAGTGTCGCGATGTTCGACGATCTGGGGAACCTGCCGGCGCTGATGGCCCAGGCCCGGACGGTGCGCGACGCCGCTACGGGGACGCGCGTCACGTACTCACCGAAGGTCTTCATCCCTCTGACGATGTTGTGCCGGGACGCGTGCGGCTACTGCACGTTCGCCCAACCGCCGGCCCGGGTCGCAGCGCCGTTCTTGTCACCCGAGGAGGTGCTCGCCATCGCCCGCGCGGGCGCCCGGGCGGGGTGCCACGAGGCGTTGTTCACGCTCGGCGAGCGCCCCGAGCTGCGCTACGACGTGGCGCGGGCGTGGCTGCGCGAGCGCGGGTACGCGAGCACCGTCGAGTACCTGGCGGCGATGTGTGCGCTGGTGCGCGACGAGGTCGGGCTGGTGCCCCACGCCAACGCGGGCGCGCTGACGGCCGACGAGCTGGCGGCGCTGCGGCCGGTCTCGGCGAGCCAGGGGATGATGCTCGAGTCCCTGAACGCGGATCTCGACTGTCATCGCCAGGCGCCGGACAAGGCGCCCGACCGCCGCCTGGCCACGCTCGACGCGGCCGGTGAGCTGGCGATCCCGTTCACCACGGGCATCCTCGTCGGCATCGGCGAATCGCCGGCGGATCGCGTTCAGGCGCTGGAGGCGATCGCTGCCAGCCACGCGCGCCACGGTCATGTGCAAGAGGTGATCGTCCAGAACTTCCTGCCCAAGCCGCTGACGATCATGCGCAACCAGCCCGCGTGCCCGTCGGACGACTACCTCTGGACGATCGCGGCCGCCCGGCTGATCCTGCCGCCCGGCGTGCGCCTCCAGGCCCCGCCGAACCTCAGCGACGACTTCGGCGTGTTGCTCGACGCGGGCATCGACGACTGGGGCGGTGTCTCGCCCGTGACCGCCGATCACGTCAACCCCGAGCGGCCCTGGCCTGATCTCGACCGCCTGCGCGCGGTCACCGAGGAGCGCGGGTTCACGCTGGCGCCGCGGCTGACGATCTACCCGACGTTCGCCCAGGATCCGGAGCGCTGGCTCGATCCGGCGATGCGTTTCCCGGTGCTCGATCGCTCCGACGCCGAGGGCCTCGGGCGCGACGATCCCGGCGCGCACTTCCCCGAGAAGGTCAGTGGCACGCGCGACGCCGGCGACGGCGCCGACGTGATCCTCGTCGGTGAGCGGTCGACGGCGTGGTACTCCGGCGCGACCGCGCATCCCCCGGTCCTGGTTCCGGGACGCCCGTCGGCACGCGGGGCGGTGGCCGAGGTGCTGCGCGGTGTGCGCGACGGGCAGCAGCCCGGCGTCGACGAGCTGGTCACGCTGTTCTCGGCGCGCGGCCCGGAGGTCGCCGCGGTGGCGGAACTGGCCGACGAGCTGCGCCGCGCCGCCGTGGGAGACACGGTCACCTGGGTGCACAACCGCAACATCAACTACACCAACGTGTGCACGTTCAAGTGCAAGTTCTGCGGCTTCTCCAAGGGCCCGCTGTCGTTGAACCTTCGGGGGACGCCGTACCTGTTGACCCTGGACGACATCGCCCAGCGCGTGCGCGAGGCGTGGGATCGCGGCGCCACCGAGGTGACGCTGCAAGGCGGCATCCACCCGAGCTTCGACGGCGAGTACTACGTCGAGGTCACCAAGGCGGTCAAGGCCGCCGCCCCCGACATGCACGTCCACGGCTTCACCGCGCTCGAGGTCACCGAGGGCGCGAAACGCCTCGGTGAGCCGCTGGAGGACTATCTCCGCCGGCTGAAGGACGCCGGCCTGGGCACGTTGCCCGGCACCGCGGCCGAGATCCTCGACGACGAGGTGCGTGCCGTGCTCTGTCCCGACAAGGTGACCACCGACGAGTGGCTGCACGCGCACGAGATCGCTCACCGCGTCGGCTTGCGTTCGAACGTGACGATCATGTTCGGGGCGATCGAGCGGCCCGTGCACTGGGCGCGCCACCTCGTGCGCACCCGCGAGGTGCAGCAGCGCACGGGCGGGTTCACCGAGTTCGTGCCGCTGCCGTTCGTCCACATGGCGTCGCCGATCTACCTCCAGCGGCACGCCCGGCGTGGGCCGACGTTCCGTGAGACGGTGCTGATGCACGCCGTGGGCCGCATCGCGTACCACGGGGCGATCGACAACGTGCAGGCCTCGTGGGTGAAGATCGGCGTCGACGGCGTGCGCCAGCTGCTCCAGGCAGGGGTCAACGACCTGGGCGGCACGCTGATGGACGAGAACATCAGCCGCGCCGCCGGCGCCTCGCACGGCCAGGGCATGGAGCCCGAGGCGTTCGCCGAGCTGGTGGCGCCGCTCGGCCGCCCGCTTCGCCAGCGCACGACGCTGTACTTCCCCGCAGACCGGGGCGAGCTGCAACACTCGGGGGCATGAGCACCCCGAGCTTGGAGACCACCGCGTTCGCGTCCGCGCTGGACGTCATCCGCGCCGTCGAACCGACGATCGCCGACGCCATCCGCGGCGAGCTCGGCAACCAGCGCAGCCAGCTGAAGCTGATCGCCAGCGAGAACTACGCCTCGCCGGCCGTGCTGCTGGCGATGGGCAACTGGTTCTCCGACAAGTACGCCGAGGGCACCGTCGGCCACCGGTTCTACGCCGGCTGCGAGTTCGTCGACGTCGTCGAAGCCCGTGCCGCCGAGCTCGCCCGGGAGGTGTTCGGCGCGCCGCACGCGTACGTGCAGCCGCACTCTGGCATCGACGCCAACCTCGTCGCGTTCTGGGCGATCCTCGCCAAGGAGGTCGAGAAGCCGACGCTCGAGAAGGAGGGCGTCGGGCACATCAACGATCTCTCCGCCGACCGCTGGGAGCAGCTGCGGCGCACGTTCGGCCAGCAGCGCATGATCGGCATGTCGCTCGACGCCGGCGGCCACCTCACGCACGGCTTCCGCGCCAACATCTCCGGCAAGCAGTTCGACCAGCGCTCGTACGGCACCGATCCGCAGACCGGTTTGCTCGACTACGACGAGGTCCGCCGCCTCGCCACGGAGTTCCGCCCGCTGATCATCGTCGCCGGGTACTCCGCCTATCCGCGCCGGGTGAACTTCGCCACGATGCGCGAGATCGCCGACGAGGTCGGCGCGACGCTGATGGTCGACATGGCGCACTTCGCCGGGCTGGTGGCGGGCAAGGTCTTCACCGGTGACGAGAACCCCGTGCCGTTCGCTCACGTCACGACGACGACCACGCACAAGTCGTTGCGCGGTCCGCGCGGCGGCATGGTGCTGTGCCAGCCCGAGTTCGCCGAGTTCGTCGACAAGGGCTGCCCGATGGTGCTCGGTGGACCGTTGCCGCACGTCATGGCCGCCAAGGCCGTGGCGCTCGCCGAAGCCGGCCAGCCGTCGTTCGCCACGTACGCGCAGCGCATCGTCGACAACGCCAAGGCGCTCGCCGACGGCCTGATGAAGCGCGGCGCCACGCTCGTCACCGGCGGCACCGACAACCACCTCGTGCTGCTCGACGTCGGCACGAGCTACGGGCTCACCGGGCGCCAGGCCGAGGCGGCGCTGCTCGACGCGGGTGTGGTGACGAACCGCAACTCGATCCCCCGCGACCCGAACGGCGCCTGGTACACGTCCGGCATCCGGCTCGGCACGCCCGCCCTGACGACGCTCGGCATGGGCGCCGCGGAGCTCGACGAGGTCGCCGACATCATCGACACCACCTTGCGGGCGACATCGCCGGCAGCCGCGTCGAGCGGCCCGTCGAAGGCGAAGTACTCGCTGACCGACGGCGTCGCCGCGGCCAGCCGGGCGCGAGCCGGCGCGTTGCTGGAGCGCTTCCCGCTGTACAGCTCGGTCGACCTTGGCGCCACCGGCTGACGAAGAGCTCGACGTCGTCGAGCCCACCGGGCGGCCCGTGCGCCGAGCGGCGCGCTCGGAGGTCCATCGCGACGGGCTGTGGCACCAGGTCTTCCACTGCCTGCTGGTGCGCAGCGCCGAGCCGCCGCGGGTGGTGTTGCAGCGACGGCACTCGCATGCCCGCTCGTTCGCCGGCAAGATCGATCTGTCGGTCACCGGGCACCTGAGCGCGGGGGAGGCGCCGACCGACGGCGTGCGCGAGATCCGCGAGGAGCTCGGCCTCGACGTCGATCCGGCGCGGCTGGTGCCGCTCGGCCGGCGGTTGCTCGCCGACGACGCCGGCGAGGGCCGCAACCGCGAGGTGGCCCACGTCTACCTCCTGCCCGACGACACGCCGTTGGGCGACTTCCGCCTCGATCCGGCCGAGGTCGGAGGGCTGGTCGAGATCGCCGTCGACGACTTGCTGGCCGTGATCGCCGAGCCCGGTGTCCATGTGGAGTGCGACGTGGTGGACACGTCCCGATCCGTCGGCCGCGCCCGAGTGTCGGCCGCCGACCTGGTCCCCGCGGTCGATGGAACGTGGGTGGTGGCGGCGCTGATGGCGGCGCGCTACGTCCGCGGCGAGCGTCCGCTCGCGATCTGACTACTTCCCGATGAGGTTGAGGGCCTCGGCGCGCGATGTCGCGTTGGCCTTCAGCGACCCGCGCACGGCGGAGGTGGTTGTGGACGACCCCGGCTTCATCGCGCCCCGGATCGACATGCACATGTGCTCGGCCTCCATCACGACGAGCGCGCCGGACGCGTCGAGGCGTTCCATCAGAGCGTCGGCGATCTGCACCGTCAGGCGCTCTTGCACCTGGAGCCGCCGGGCGTAGCCGTCGACCAGGCGGGCGAGCTTCGACAGCCCGCACACCTGCCCGTTGTCGCCGGGGATGTAGGCGACGTGAGCGGTGCCGATGAACGGCAGCAGGTGATGCTCGCACAGCGACGAGAAGGGGATGTCGCGCACGATCACCATCTCGTCGTGGTCGACGCGGAACTGCCGCTCCAGGTGGTCGCCGGGGTTCTCGTCGTAGCCCCGCAGCAGCTCGGCGTACGAGCGGGCGACGCGCGCCGGCGTGTCGAGCAACCCGTCGCGATCGGGGTCCTCGCCGATGGCGATCAGCAGTTCGCGCACCGCCGCTGCGGCGCGGTCGAGGTCGATGGTCCGCCGCCCGGTCGTGGCGCGTCCGTCGGTCGTGTGGGGGATCACGGCCTACACCGTAGGCCGCGCGCCTCCGCGCGCCACACGCGACGGATCATGCCGCCTGGTCGGCGGCCGTCTCCGGCGCGGAGCGGGCCGCGGCCCCCATCGCCGGCGCGAGCGCGGGGAAGACGCCGTGGAGCAGGACACTGATGTGCAGCGCGGCGAACGCGACGTTGTTCAGCGTCGCGGCGTCACGGCCGTGGCGGAGACCGACGAACGCGGCCACGACGAGCAGCGCCGCCACCACCAGCGTGGGCGCGGCAGGGCGCAGCTGGCGACCGCTGAGGGCCTTCTTCGGCGTCACCACGAACCGGCCGGCGCGTCGGCGCGCGGCCTGCACGGACGCGTGCACGTGGATCCAGAACGTCGACATCGACAGCGAGTAGGCGGCGAACGTGTACGTGCCGCCGCCGACCGACGCCACGGTGGCCAGCGCGAGGCCGAAGTACGGCGCGAAGTGGGCGAGGAAGCTGTCGGCGGCAGCGCCGGCGATCGGCTGGGCTCCGGTGAGGATGCGGATCGCCGGCAGCGACAGGTACAGCAGGACGGTCCAGCCGGACAGGAAGTACGACGCCGACAGCAGGTACTGGGCGCGCTGGCGCAGCGGCAGGCCGGAGCGCAGCACGCGGGGGATCGCTCCCACGCAGCCGCGTGCCCAGCGGTGCTGCTGGCTGGCGTAGGAGGCGAGATCCTCCGGTCCGAGCCCGCTGGCGAGCACCTCGGGGATGTACACCGACCGCCATCCGCGCTCGTGCAGGTGCACCGAGAGCTCGAAATCCTCGGTGAGCGACGTCTCGGGGAACCCGCCGACCGCCTCCAGCGCCGAACGGCGGAACAGCACGTTGGTGCCGCAGCAGAACATCGCCCCCTGCGCCGCCTTGCCGCAGGCGATCGGCCCGAAGAACAGCGCCTGCTGGCTCCACGCCGCGGCGGCGATCGCTCCGGCGCCGGTGTTGGCGTAGTACTGGGGTGTCTGCACGAAGGCGACCCGCAAGTCGGCGAGCGCCGGCAGCGTGCGCAGCAGGAACTGCGGCCGCGGAACGTGGTCGCAGTCGAGCACCAGCACGAACTCGCCGTCCGTGCGAGCCAGGGCGTGGTTGATGTTGCCGGCCTTGGCGCCGGTGTGCACCGTGCGCCGCACGTAGCGCGCGCCGTGCCGGGCGGCGAGGCGCTCCATCTCGGCGCGGTTGCCGTCGTCGAGCAGTGCGACCCGCACCCGCGCGCCGCGCAGCCGTGTCGCCGCGGCGACCGTCGCCTCGACGATCTCCACCGGCTCGCTGTACGTCGGGATCAGCACGTCGACGACCGGCAGGTACCCAGGCGGCGGCAACGCGCGGGCGACGGGATGGCGCTCGCGCCACGACAGCGCGCACGTCCACCAGAAGCCGAGCGCTTGCACGGCGTTGAACAGCTCGGCCACGACCAGCAGGCCGAACAGCAGCGGGTGGCCGACCCGCTCGGGCCGCATCAGCCACCCGAAGTAGACGATCATCCCGACCGTGCTGGCGAGGCCGAGCGTCGCGACGCGGACGCGCTCGGCTCCGGTCGGCCGGCGCGGCTGCCACCGCGGCGGATCGAGGCGTGGATCGGCGGCCGTCATCGGATCTCCCAGACGCGGACGTTGGGGCGCTCGAAGCGGTCGACCACGTCGCGGTCGCCGTCGAGCTCGGCGAGCACGGCGCCCACCGCCGCCGACGTGTCCTTGGCGTTGAGCACGCGCTCGGTCGCCAGCACCCACACGGCGCCCGCGTCGTCCGGCAGAGCCGACTCGAGCGGGCGGGCGTCGAGATCGGGTGCGTAGTACTCGATGACGTCGGCGAGGTACGCCGGCTCGTAGAGGACGACATCGCGCGGCTCGGCTTCGGCGCGCACGCGCGCCAGCGCGCCCTCGAAGTCGTACAGGCGCGGGTTGGCGCCGTTCAGCTGCTGGTCGACGAGCCCGACCACCATCGTCGCGGTGACCGCGGTGGCGGCGAGCCCGACCGCCAGTCGCCGTCGCGTCGTGGCGGTGACGAGCCGGGCGCCGAGCAACAGCGCGGCGGGCACCGCCCCGCAGAAGTAGCGCAGCTCGAAGAGATCGCGCTTCATGGACCCGATCGCGAACAGCGCTGCCATCGGCGCAACGACGAGCGCCAGCAGCAGCAAGCTGGCGCCTGAACGCCCGCGGCCCATCAGCACCAGGGCGAGCAGCATGAGCAGCGGCCACAGTGCCGCGATCTGCACCATCACGCCGTCGGCGTGGTAACCCCACACCGCCCAGATCAGGTTCGCGCCGACGGCGTAGATCGAGATCGTGCCACCGAACGACGAGCTGCCCGCGCCCGCCTGGCCCGGCACGAGACCGTCGCTGCGGTTGCTGTACGCGTGGAACTGCTGCTGCACGACGCCGAGCAGCGGGAGCGTGGCCAGCGCCGTCAGCGCGGCCGCCGCAGCCCAACCGATCCCCAACCGCCGCCGCGCCGTGCGGTCCCTGCGGCGGGACCACAGGGCGCAGGTGAACGCCACCTGCTGGACGAGGATCGGCAGGATGGCGAAGTACTGCGTCCATGCCATCGCCGCGGTGGCCGCCGCATAGGCGATCCAGTCGCGCCGGGCGCCCCGCCGGATCGCCTGCACCTGCGCGCCGATCGCCAGCGTGGCGAACAGCATGAACATCGCGTACATCCGCGCCTCTTGCGAGTACCACACGCAGAACGGCGCGAACGCGCCGAGCGCGGCGGCGACCCAGCCGGTGCGCCGGTCGTAGACGACGCGCCCGACCCATGCCAGGGCGGGCACGAGCGCGACACCGGCGGCGAGCGAGGGCAACCGCACGGCCGCTTCCGACGCGCCGAACACGCGCACGACCACCCACAGCACGGCGTAGTGCAGCGGGGGATGGACGTCGGTGGTCTGGATGTCGTCGAGCATCTGCCCGAACGGCAGCTGCGCCTGGCGCACGCTGATCGCCTCGTCGACCCATAGGCCGCGGCTCGTCGCCACCCGGGCCACGGTGGCGACGCAACTCAGACCGAGCAGCGCCCACGTCGATCGCTCGACCGGCGCCCACACGCGGGCTCGCAGGCGCGCCGAGGCCGGCTGGGGGAACGCCAGCACCGCGGCCAGGCCGCCGGTGCTGAACAGCGTCATCGCTGCGACCGCCTCGACCGAGTCGCCCCACATCTGAAGGGCGGCGACGTGGCATGCCAGCGCGGTGAGGACGGCGGCGAGCGCGAAGCGTCCCTGCCCGGCGGCGCATCGCTGGGCGACCATGACGCGCAGCAGACCGATGATGCCCATCGCGACGAGGTACGGGCCGACGAGGTGGGCGACTGGCGCGAAGTCCTGGCCGAACCCACGGGTGACGATCGGACCGGCGGCGATCGCGCCCAGGCCGGCGATCGCGGCTCCCGCGCCGACGGTGAGCCCGATCGCTGTCTGGTCCGCCGCGGGGCGTTGCCGCACGGCTGCCGGCAGAAGCACCATCGGGATCGTCGCCGTCGCGAACGCGGCCGCGCCGCCGACGGTCGACAGCACGCCGAAGTGCCCAGCGGACACGCCGTCGAGGCGCCGGTTGGCGAACAGCAGATCCGCGCTCTGCAGGGCCGCGAGGGCCACGAACGCGAGACCCAGCGTGGCCGCCGCGGCGGGCGCCGGCTGCGCCGCTGCGACGTTCGCGTCGGGCGGCGCGCCCCGCCGGCAGACCAGCAAGGCGACATAGCCGGCGGACACGGCGCCGAACGCGGCGCCGGTGGGGCCGAGGGCGGCGCCGAGAACGGTCCCGGCGGCGATGCGCACGCACGGCTCGGCGACGAGGCTTGCCGTCAGGGCGCGATGGCGTTCGTGGCCGTAGGCGAGCCCACGCTCGACCCCCAGCAACCCCGCGCCCGGCGCTGCGGCAGCCAGCGCGATGACCATCGAGGCAGGCAGTCCGACGAGATCACCGAGCGACCACGCCCCGGCGCCGATGACGATCGCGGCCACCGCACCGGCGATCAGGACCGTTCGTCGGTGCGCCCCGAGGCGGCTCGGATCGAGCGCGCCGGCAGCGCTGAGCGCCGCCGCGGGGACGTGCATGACGAGGTAGAGCGCGAGGAACGTGGCGACGTCCCCGTAGCTGCCGGCACCGACGACGCGCGCGGCGACCATCGAGAAGACGAGGTTGCCGATCCCGGCGATGCCCTGGGCCGCCATCACCGCGATCTGGGGGCGCGCCGCGTCGGCGACGTGCGCTCGCGCCGCGGATGTCGCGGCGCGCACCGACGTGCTGGTCGCGCTCACCAGCAGCCCTCGCCGTCGGACAGCGTCAGGCCGTTGACCTCGCTGGGCTCCTCGAGGGCCCCTTCGCTGGCGAGCAAGCGCAGCAGCGCGAAGCCCTCCTCTGCGCGCGCCATCTCGGCGCGCACCGAGGCGGGCGACGGCGATCGGGCGTCGAGCGCCGCCGCGACGGAGCGGGTCACGACGGCCAGCGGGGCGTGCGGCGGCATCGCCGGCTGGTCGAGACGGCGGGCGAGGCCGGCGAGCTTCGGCTCGTGCGCCACGGCGAGGAACGGGGCGCCAGCCGCCGCCGCGGCCACCAACGCGTGGAAGCGCATGCCGATCACCAGCCGTGCGCCGACGTACGCGGCGCGCGCCGCCACGAGATCGGCCGGCGGCGACGACACCTCGGCACGGCCGGCGAGCCGTTCGGCGATGTCGTGCGCGATCGCAGCGTCGGCGTGCGTCCGCTCCGACGACTGCCACGGCTGGAGCACCACCCGATGTGACGCGGCCACGGGGCGCAAGGCCTCGGCGAGGCGGGTGGTCAGCTCCGGCCCACCCGCGAGGTGGCTCACCGCGACGACGACGTCGCCCGAGCGGTTGGACGCCGCAGGCGGGTCGGGCACGGTGGGCGGGTCGTTCAGCAGCGACCAGGCGGGATCGGACCCGATGCGGAACGGGGTCGGCACGCCCGCCGCGGCGAGCACCGCTGCCGACTCCTCGTCGCGCAGCACGAGCAGATCGGTGTGGCGCACGATCCAGCGCGCCAGGCCGCGGGCGACGGCCCCATGCAGCTCGCCCGCGCCCACGCCGACCATCGCGATCGGTGTCGACGACAGCCGAGCCGCGGCGACCAGCGCGGCCGTCGAGCACAGCAACGCGTTACGCCGCCGGCCCGTCGATGGGTGCAGGCCCTTGAAGATCGTCCCGCCGCCGATGACCACCAGGCGCGCGCGGCGAACGGCCGGGACGACCTGCGCGGCGGTGGCGGGGATCGCCACGCAGCCGTGCAGCTCCACGGTGCGGCGCGGGTCCCGGCTGGCGACGACGACGTCGCCGCCGATCGCCGCCCGGAACGCAGAGCACAGCGCCTCATCGCCAGGGTTTCCTTGCCCGAACGCCCCGACCAGCAGAGCGGATGGCGTCGCGGCGTCCCCCATGGCGGACCTCCTCGTACAGTCGGGCGTGGTGATGGGCGACCGCAGGCCAATCGCGGCCGTCGCCGAGCGCGTCGCTCCAGCGCGCCAACTCGCTGACGACGCCACGTTCGTCGGCCATCCGACGCAGGCGGGCGGCGATGCGCACCGGGGCCAGTTCGACCGTCACGTCGCGCGGCGCTCCGATGCAGCGTGCCATCGCCGGTGACAGCAGCATCGGCGTGCGGTGGGCGAGCGCCAGCGCCACCGCGCCGCTCGACGAGAACGGGCGGGGATAGGGGAACAGCGCCACATCGGCCGCTTGGAACCACAGGCTGACCTGCTCGTCGGGCACGCGCCCGGTGAAGCGGGCGACCGACCCGTAGCGCCGGCGCAACTCGGCGGCGAAGCCGTGCGCGCCGCTGAGGCGGGGGTGCTCACCGCCGGCCACGACGACGTCGACGTCGCCACGCAACATCTCCGCCGCGTCGAGCACGACCTCCAGGCCCTTGTACGGGGCGATGAAGCCGAAGCACAGCGCCACGAGGCGGTCGTCGAGCCCCAGAGCAGCGCGCGCCGCGCGGGGATCGCCCCGTTCGCCGAGCTCGACGCCGTGGGGGATGAACGCGGCTTCGGGCACCACCTCGCGGAAGCGCTCCTCGTGGACGACGAGAGCGTCGCTGCCCCGCCGCAGCGCCGCTTGCACTCCGGCGAGGCCGGCGCGGGCGAGCGACGCCGGCGCCGCCACACGATGCAGCCGCGCGTACCCGCGATCGATCTCTGCCGGATCGACGACCTGATGCAGCGTCGTCACGAGCGGCGCCGATCCGGCGCCGTGGCGCGCCGCCGCCAGCGCCGGCAGCAGGCCGGGGAGGGCGGACGGGCCGCCGTAGAGGAACAGCTCCCACTGGAGGTGCACCACGCCGGGCCGCAGTGCCCGTGCGGCGCGCACCGCGGCCGGCAACGCCGTGGGGCCGAAGCGGAACGCGCGGCGCACCTCGATCCCGTCGCTGGACGAGACCGCCGGCTCGCCGCCGTCGATCTCGCCCGCCACGACCGTCACGTTCACGCCGGCGGCGGCGAGGTTGCGGGCCAGGTTCGCCGTATACGACGCCACACCGCTGTGGCCGCCGTGGAGCTCGCCGCGCGGTGGGTAGGGGGCGATGAGAGCGACGTCAGGCCGCGGTCGCATCGGCAGCCTCGCGATCGGGGTGTGCCGAGCTGGGCTGCCGGGTCGAGCCGGCGCTGCTGGTCTCGATCGGCAGCACCTGATGGTGCAGCCACAGCCGCAGCGCGCTCGACAGCATCCGTCCCGCGTCGTGCCACGCGCGCAGCTTCGATCCCGCCTGGTCGATCCAGATCGTCGGCAGCTCGACGATCCGGAACCCGAGCCGACGTGCGACGATCAGGAGGTCGACGTCGAACAGGAAGTCGCGCGACGACAGCAGCGGGACGACGCGGTCGACCACATCGCGGCGCAGCACCTTCGCCCCGCATTGCGTGTCCGCGTAGGGCAGGTGGAACAGGCGGCGCACGCCCCAGGCGAAGCCCGACGACGTCAGGCGCCGTGCGCACGGACGCCGGCCCGGCGTGAACGACGCCGGCAGGCGGCGGCTGGCGATGACACCGTCGACGCCGGACGCGTGCTCGGTGAGGCGCGCCATCTCTGACGGTGGTGTGGCGCAGTCGGCGTCGACGAAGCCGATCAGGTCGGCATCGCAACGCCGGAACGCCTCCATCAGCACACCGCCCTTGCCGAGCTTGGGGAATTGGTGGAGCACGACGCGCCCGTCGTCGAGCGCGTGTGCGGCGACGACGTCAGCGGTGTGATCGCGGCACCCATCGAGCGCCACGTGGAAGCGCACATCGGCTTGCGGGAAGCCGGTGCGGTACGCATGCAGCGTTCGATCGATCCGTCGTTCTTCGTCGTGCGCGGGGATGACGATGTCGAAGGACACGTGAACCTCCCGGGGGGTGGCGAGCGAGGCGACGCGTCTCGCACTGTAACGAGAACGCAATGTTGGCGGGTGTCGCGAAACCCAGTATTTACAGGGTTAGCTCGGTGACCAGGAAGAACGCTGTCATCATTTCGTAATGATGCGCGCGGGCGGTGCGGCGCTTAACGAGGCGTTGCCGTCGACGTCGTCGACGTTCTCGCGGCCGCCGGCGTGACGACCTCGACGAGGGCATCCCACGTCGCCGCGTCGTCGAAGCCGAGCGCCCACACGGCGACGCCTCCGAAGCCCGCATCGCGCGCCATCTCGATCCGTTGCTGCGCGCCCGCCGCGTCGACGTAGCGGGCCTCGCGGTGCTGGGTGCACGACGTGGTCGGACCCTCGACCAGGAGGTCGTAGGTGAACCGCCATTCGCCGGCCACCGGGTCGTAGATGGGCGTCGCGGCGCGGCGTTGCAGCAGGTCCGCCAACGTCCGAGGGGTCAGGGAGGTGCGCCCCTGGGCGAGGCCCTCAGGGCATTCGCCGGTCGTCGACACCGGCCAGTTGTAGCCGTAGATCGGCACGCCGAGCACGAGTTTCTCCGGCGCGCCGGACGCCTGCGCCGTGCCGTCGATCGCACGCTGCACCCAGTCGAGGGGAGCGATCGAGCCGACCTCGTTCGGCGAGTAGTCGTACCCCATCACGCGGATGCGGTCGACGACGCGCGCCATCGCGGCGTAGTCGTAGACCCAAAAGCCGCTCTCGGCGGTCTGGCCGTCGTCGTAGACCGGTGGGACGGTCACCGTCAGGGTCCGTCCGTCGGCGTGCAGCCGCGCCGCCAGCTCGGTGACGAACGCGACCCAGTTGGGCCGCGTCGTCGCCCACGTGTCGCGCCCGTCACGGAACGCGAACTTCTCGTAGTCGATGTCGAGGCCGTCGAAGTCGCCGGACGCGGCGAACGCGACCAGCGTCTCGACGTGCACGGCGCGGTTGGCCGGATCGGCGAGGACCGCCGCCATCTCTCGGGGAGGCATGCCGTCGTTCACCGAGGGCACGATCGTCATCCCGCGGTCGCGCGCGGTGTCGAGGAATGCCTCGGTCAACTCGGCCGGAGCTTGTGGATCCGGGCCCACCGCATCGGCCGCGGTGGCGACGTACCAGAACGGTGACAGCTCCCGGATCGTGTGCGCACGGCTCGCCAGCTGCGGCGCCGACGCGTCGAGCACCCAGTACGGCGCCCACACGTCGAGCGGCGGCGGATCGTGCTCGGTGTCCTCACCGCCCAGCAGCAGCGTGGCCGCGGTGAGCACGGCAGCGATGCCCAGGCCTCCGAACACGGCCATCAGCAGCGGCCGGCGATGACGTGACGTCGGCGCCTCGCCATGGTCCGGCGGATCGTCGATGCGCGACGGGGCGGCGCTGGTCGCGGTCGGCATCCGGACATCCTCGCGGAGCCAGCGCGCCGTGCGGCGTCAATCGCCGCGGGCTCAGCCGGTGAGGGTGACGGTGATCTCCTCGGACGCCACGGTGAGGTCGCTCTCGTCGCCCCCGACGGTCCAGGTCAGCGGCAGCAGGATCGACAGGTGGTACGTGCCCGGCGTGAGCGGCTGTGGCTCGTCGCCCTCGGAGGCGGCGCGGGAGGCGATCTCCAGCGTCAGCCGGTACGACGACGCGGGAGCGAGGTCGGTGGTGTCGGCTTCGACGCCGTCGGCGGTGTCGACCTCGGCGTCCGCGACCGAGATCGCCCGGACGGCGAGGTACGAGGCTTTCTGAGCCCGTGGCCGCCGCTTGGGGCCGTCGACCTTGACCGACCGACCGGGGGCGCGCAGCCCGATCGGCCACCCTTCGCCGTCGGTGAGCGTGTAGGTCACGCCGTCGTACGGGTTGGCCAGCGTGATCGTGGCAGTCGAGGTGTTGACGACCTCGAGCGTGAACGTGATCACGTCGCGCTGGCGGGGTTCCGCGGCGAGGCGAGCGACCAGCGGCAGGTCACCCTGCGGCGGTTCGGTGGTGGCGATCGGCGCCAGCTCGGTGCTGGTCATCAGACTGCCGGCCTGCCGATGCTGACCCGCCACTGGTTGATGCGGTCGATCATCGGATCGACGACCGCGTGCTCCGCCGTGGGCGTGAGCACGTTGTGGTCACCACGGATGCGCCGCGAGTACTCCGCATCCCAGATGTTGCGCAGCCGGGCGACCGCAGCGGCATAGGCCGGGAGCGCCTTGATCGCGGCAGCGGCCTGCTCTGGCGAGTTCACGCTCCGAGTGTGCTCGACCGTGAGAGCGTTGAACAGCCGCTGCAGCGCCGGCTCGACCGCGGCGAGAGCGGGGGCGACCCGCGTCTCATGGACGCTCTCGTGGTCCTCGACCGCCTGGAGCATGTACCAGCGGCCGCCGAGGTTGCGCAGGCTCCTGATCTGCGCCCGCGAGTTGCGGCGCGTGGTGTTGCCTCCGGGCCCGGTGACCTCGGTGCATCCCGGTGGCAGGCGCACCACCTTGGAGTACTCGCCTTCGAAGTGCGTGACCTCGCCGCGCCACTGCGAGCCGACGAGGCGCGCTGTCAACGTGACCTTGACGGCCTCCGTGTCGACCGCGCCGTAGTCGTCGGGGTCGAGGAGGGCCGTGATGTTCGGCCCCGGCGTCCCGAGCTTCGTGACGGACGTCGTCGCGACGGGCGTCGGGGGGGTGCTGTCGGGCACCGCCGCGCCGGTCGGGCGTGCCGACGTCCAGCCCTGCTGCTGTTGAGGCTGCTGCTGGGGTTGCTGGAGCGCCGTGGGCCGCGCCGACACCCAGTCGCGCTGGACGATGCCCGCCTTCTCCTTGGCCTCGTCGCTCTCGTTCTCCTCCGCCTCGTCCTCGGCCTTCGCCTCGACGGGGGCGGACTCCTCCTCGGCTTCTTCCTCGTCCTGCTCCTCTTCCTCGGCGACGAGCCCGTGAGCATCGACCTTCGGGTCACCGTCGTCGACCAAGCGCTGGAGCGATCGTGCGGGTCCGCCGGTCTGTTGCACGACGTGGGTCAGTTCGTGGGCGAGCAACTCCTGCGACGCCGGCGACGACATGTCGGGCGCGCCGTCACGGAAGTAGATGTCGGACCCGACCGTGAACGCCCTGGCCTGGATGTCCTTGTTCAGTTCCGCGGCCTCGGGCCCTGTGTGCACGCGCACGTCGCTGAAGTCTGCGCCGAAGGCGCTCTCCATCGTCGCCCGGGTGCCGCCGTCCAGCGCCTGACCACCGCCGCGCGTGTCGTTCAGCCGGTTCTCGACGTCGGCGTCCAGTTCACCGCCGGCAGCGCCGATCGGTCCACGGCGCTGGATGCGCCGCGCCACCGTGGACGGACGCGGCGTCGACGTTCCGCCAGCGGTGGAGCGGATCGACTCCACCACCTGGCGGGCGACCGCATCGGCCTCCTGCTCGTAGCGGTCGTCGGCCGCGCTGACCTCGAGCTTGGCCTGGCCGACGCCCAAAAGCGCCTGGCCAGCACGGTTGGCGTCGTTGCGCTCGAGCTTCGCGTCCGCGCGCGCTGCCGCGGACTCGGCGAGGGGCTGCTCACGCTCCTCTGTCGCTGTCGCCTCTGCCGTCCGAGCGGAACCCATCGCCGAACCTCCATTCTCCGCTCCCGTCCATAGGCCAGCGGCGGCTGGATCGTACCCGGTCGGGGGATTTCTGTCGACGCTGAGTAGTGGTTTGACTACGTCAAGAAACGATGCGGTCGAGGAACTCGGCGATCGCGGCGGTGAACGCGTCGTTCCGGTCGCCGGCGACCATGTGGCCGGCGCCCGGGATGTCGACGGTCTCGGCGTGTGGCACCAGCTCACGGAACCGCTTCACGCCGTTCGGCGACAGCAGGTCGCTGGCGCCGCCGCGGACGAGCAACGTCGGCAGGGTGAGCTCCCGTGCCGCGGCCTCGAGTTGGTCGCGGTTGCGGGCCAGGCGGGTCTCGTCCGGAGAACGGGACATGAACAGCGGGTCCCAGTGCCAGTGCCAGCGACCGTCTTCGTGCAGCCGCACGTTCTTCTTCAGCCCCTCGAGGTTCGTGGGCCGCGGCCGGTGCGGGTTGTAGGCCGCGATCGCATCCGCCACCTCGGCCAGGTCGGCGAACCCCTCCGGGTTGCCGAGCATGAACGAACGGATCCGCTCCACGCCGGCGGGCTCGATGTACGGCGAGACGTCGACCAGCACGAGCGCCGACGCGACCGCCGACGGATCGTCGGCATGCGCGATCGCAGCCAGCGAGGCGTTCCCCCCGAGGGAGGCGCCGACGAGGACGGGCGGCTTCGGGAACGTCGCCGCCACCTCGCGGATATCGCCGGCGAAGTCGGTCAGCTCGTAGGCGCCCGACGGCGACCAATCGCTGTCACCGTGGCCGCGCAGGTCGAGCGAGACCGCGTGCCAGCCCCGCCCTGCCAGGTGCGTCGCGGCGCCGTGCCAGCTGTGGCGCGTCTGGCCGCCGCCGTGCGCGAGGAGGATGCCTGGTCCACCCTCTGGGCCGTACGAGTCGCCCCGCAGCGTCAGGCCGTTGCAGTGGTACGTCATCGGGGTGGGGGACATTGCCCGACCATACCGACGGTGTGTTTCGTGGACGCAGTCGAGCGTCGTCTGCCTGCGCGGACCGCGGGGTATGACGTCGCGTCGTGAGACTGGCCGCCGCACGTCCGCGCGACATCGCCGTGCGCGCGCTCGCAGTCGCGGTGTTCGTGGCGGCGGCGCTGTGGGCGCTGCTCGCGATCGCCGATGGGGGCAGCGTCGTCGCCCGCGTCGACAGGTCGGTGTCGGGGTGGGGTGGCGACAACGCGACGTCGCCGGTGGTGGACGTCGCGAGATTGGTGACACACCTCGGCGCCACGCCGGTGGTCGCCGGGGCGTTGGCCGTCGTCGCGCTGTCCGACGTGCTGCGCCGGCGGACGTTCGATGCCGCTGTCGTCGCCGCCGTCACCCTCGTCGGAGAGCTGCTGATCAACAACGCTCTCAAGGCGATCGTCGACCGCCAGCGGCCCAGCGTGGCGCGCCTGGTCAGCGTGAGCAGCAGCTCGTTTCCCTCGGGCCACGCGGCCGCGGCGGCGGCGGGCGCCTCCGCGGTGGCGCTGATCCTCGGGTTCGGTCGCCGCCGCAGCGCGCGGGCGACCCTGGCCGTCGCGGCCGTTGCGGTCGCGCTGGCGGTCGCTGCCAGTCGCGCCCTGCTCGGCGTGCACTGGGTCACCGACGCGGTCGCCGGCCTGCTCGTCGGCTGGGGATGGTTCGCGGTGGTCGTGATCGTGTTCGGCGGGCGCCTGCGTCAGGGAGCGCAGACGACGAGCGACGACGGCTCGACGCGGAAGCGCAGCCGCCGCGCTCGGCCCTTCGCGCCCCCGTCGAGCTCGAAGGGCTGGCGGTCGGCGAGGCGCACGGTGATCTCCGCTCCGCGCCCCATGCACGCGTACGGCGAGGCGTGCTGCCTGCGCCGTGCGACGCTGAGCATCAGCGACGCCCACTGCTTGGTTCCCGTGGCGCTGAGCACGCCCACGTCGAGCATCCCGTCGTGCGGCGACGCGTCCGGGAAGGCCACCAGTCCACCGGTCAGCTTGCCCAGGTTGCCGACGAGGACGCACGACGACGGCCCGTCGTAGAGCACGGTCCCGTCGACCTCGACGGTCGTGTCGATCGCCGTGCTGTGACGGGCTTCGCGGGCGCCGGCACGGAGGTAGGCGAACGTTCCGAGCCGCTCCTTGTGCCGATCCGCAGCGCTGATCAGCGCGGCATCGAGCCCGGCGCCGGCCATGACGTTGAACGTCATCCCCTTGCACCGCCCGGTGTCGATCGTGCGCCGGTGGCCGTCGATGATCAGATCCATCAGCTGATCCGCCTGGCGGGGCAGGCGCAGCGCCCCGGCGAAGAGGTTGGCCGTGCCCGTCGGCATCACGGCGAGCGCCGCGCCCGTGCCCGCCAGCGCTTCGGCCACCGCACGAACCGTGCCGTCGCCGCCGCATGCGATCACCGTGTCCGCGCCGTTCTTCACCGCCTTGGCCGCTGCCGGAGTGGCCGCCGACGCGCGGCGCACGTCGATCCACGCGGCGTCGGCGTGACCCACCCTACCGAGCGCCGCCCGCACGTCCCGAGCGACCGCAGCCGTGAGCTTCTTGCGGTTCGCCACGACGGCGATCGATGACACGGCTGAGCGGTTACCCCGCCGCCGTGGCGGTCAGACGTGGGCAGCGAGGGCGCGCGCGGCTGCCTCGTCGACGATCGCGTTCTCGCGGTCGACGTGCACGATGCGCGGGGTGAACGTGTCGAGCTCGGATTCCTCGACCTCGCCGTAGGCGATGATGATCACGAGATCACCGATGCCGACGAGGTGCGCGGCGGCGCCGTTGAGGCACACCTCGCCGGGCTTGCCCGTGATGACGTACGTCACGAGGCGTGCGCCGTTGGTCACGTCGACGACATGGACCTGTTCGTACTCACGGACGTCGGCGGCGCGCATCAGCTCGGGATCGAGCGAGATCGAGCCCACGTAGTCGACGTTGGCGTCGGTGACGGTGGCGCGGTGGATCTTGGCTCGCATCATGATTCGGCGCACGTGCGACCTCCGTGAACGTGGAACGCCCTCCGGAAATCATGCCGCACGGCCGCCGGCGCGGCGAAGCCGGATCAGCGGCTGTGGTAGAGCCAGGGCTCCGTGATGTCGAGGTAGCGGTCGACCGACATCACCTGCGACCACTCGGTGATCTGGTCGGCGACCTCGGGCGGAGCCTCCTTGCGCTCGTTGGCCCGCGCCTCGCTCTCCTCGGTGAAGTACGCGATGCCCGCATACTCGCCGTCGTCGAAGAACGCGGTGACCGACCCGATGAGGTCGGGCCGCATCTCCCGCAGCATCGGCTCGGCCTCGTGCTCGATCTCGTGAGCTCGCCGGAGATCGGTGACGTGCCCTTCCATCACCTGCACGAAGTGCGCGGAGTCGAGATCGCCGTGCTCCATGATCTCGACGTCCTCGGTGTCATGGAACATCACCGGTCCGTCGAACAGCCGCGACGTCTCCTGCCACCACGCGTCCTGCTCGGGCCGTTGACTGTTGCGCCGCGCGGCATCCGCGCTCTCGAACCGGGCGATGAGGATGCAATCGCCCGTCGACGTGCAGCCGCCCGTCGAGCCGAGGTACCCGATCGCTCCCGGCATCAGGTCGCGCTCCCACGCGTCGAGCTGGCGGTGGAGCGCCTTCGGGTCGCGCGTCTTCCCCTCGATCACCTGGACGAACATGACGAACCTCCTTCGTGGTGAGCCCCCATGGAGACGGTGCGCTCGATGCCCGTCGCCGTCAAGCCCCGATCGCCTCCCATTCGGCCTACATTCGGCGGATCGACGCGCTTTCCCTTCCCGTTCGGCTGCCAGGTCGGCTGCTTCCAGCTGGCGAATCCGGGCTCGAGCGCTACGAGCAGCCGGCGCGCGGCGCGCCGGGGCGCGCCGCCGCAGTGGCGCTTCCCGCGTCGCTCGACGAGCTGCGCGACCTGGTGCGCGCCGCCCACGACCGGCGCATCCGCCTGCTGCCGCAGGGCGCCAACACCGGTCTCGTCGGTGCGTCGACGCCGACGGCGGACGGCGACGTGGTCGTCGTGTCGCTGGATCACCTCGCTGGCGCCGTCGACGTCGACGACCGGTCGGCGATGGCTGTGGTCGGCGCCGGCACACGGTTGTCCGCGCTGAACGCTGCGGCCGCCGCCGTCGGGCTGCACCTGCCGGTCGACCTCTCGGCCGACCCGTCGATCGGCGGGATGATCGCAACCAACACCGGTGGCAGCCGGGTGATGCGCTACGGACCGATGCGCAACCACGTCCTCGCGGTGGAAGCCGTCGCGGCCGACGCCGACGCGTCGGTGATCGGCGGGAGCGCCGCGCTGCGCAAGGACAGTCGCGGTGTCGACCCGGCGCAGTACCTGGTCGGGTCCGGCGGCGCGCTGGCGATCATCTCCCGTGCCGTCGTCTCGCTGACGCCGCTGCCGGCGCGCACCGAGGTGTGGTGGCTGGTCTTCGACGATGCGGTAGACGTCCCCGTGGCCCACGCCGCGCTGGCCGCCGCGCGCCCGGGTGTGCTGAGCGCCTTCGAGTTCGTCTCCGGCGCAGCCCTCGAACGGACGCTCGGCGTGGAGGGCGCGCCGCCCAACCCGTTCGGTGGGTTCGTGCCTGCGGCCGCGGCGCTGGCCGAATGGCAGGCGACGAGCGACGGCGCGCTGGAGGGCATCGAGGACGACGTCTCCCGCCTGTTCGACCGCGGCCTGATCCGCGACGGGCTGCGCACCGACGCTGCGGCGTGGGCGCTGCGGCATCGCATCAGCGACAGCCTGCGTGCGTACGGCACGGTGCTCGGCCACGACATCTCGACCCCCGCTGCCGCCGTGATGCCCGCGCGGGCGGACGCGATCGCGGCGATCGCCGAGCTCTGCCCGGCTGTGACGGTGTGCGACTTCGGTCACGTCGGAGACGGCGGGCTGCACCTCAACGTCGTCGTGCCCGATGGCGTCGAGGTCGACCGAGCCGCCGTGCGCGCCCGGGTCGATGCCGTGGTCGAGCGCTATGGCGGCAGCTACAGCGCAGAACACGGGTTGGGGCCGCTCAACGCCGATCGCTGGCTGGCGACGACGCCGGCCGCGGAGCGGCGCGCGATCGCCGGCGTCAAAGCCGCCCTCGACCCACGCGGGATCCTCGGCCACCCCGGCCATCCCTACAACCTCCTCTGAGACGAACACCAGTTCGCAACCCCGCGACACCCCCGTGGTGAGATCGCACCATGGATGTGGCGGAGCGGCACCGTGTGGAGCACAGCGTCGAGAGCGGCTTCGAGCCCGGTGTCGAACCCGTTGTCCAGCCCGGTGTCGACGAGTGGCTGGCGCGGGCGCACGCCGCGATCGACGCGTTGTCCGCCGCCGCATCGAGCCCGTGCGACGCCGCCCGGCTGGTCCCCGCCGTCGAGCGTCTGGTGCGGCGTCTGGAGGCGGTCACGGTGCGGGCGATCGACGCCGTCGACCGCTCGGGCATCGATCACCAGGAGGGGCACCGCTCGATCGCAGCATGGTGCCGGGCATCCGTGCGCTGGTCCTACGCCGAAGCGAACGATCGGGTCCGCACGATGCGGGTCGCCCGCGAGGTCGCCGAGGTGTCGGCCGTGCTCGACGCCGGCACGGCGCCGGTCGCGTCCGTGCGCGCGCTGGCGCGATCGGCGTCCAACAGCCGGTGCCGTGCCCAGATGGCGTCCGCCGCGCCCGAGCTGCTCGACGAGGCGACGCGGATGCCGGTCGACGAGTTCACCCGTCTCGTTCGCCGCGTCGAGGACTACCTCGACGCCGACGGCGCCCACGGATCCGCGCAGCACGCGCACGCGGCACGCTCTGCGTGGGTCGCCGTCGTCGGGCGAGAGGTGCACCTGCGCGCGTCGTTCGGCGCGGCCCAGGGTGCGTTCGTGCGCGAGGTGTTCGAGCGATACGTCCGCGGCGAGCTCGACGGCGACCCCGAGCGCACGAGCGCGCAATGCCGCGCCGACGCGCTGCACGCGATCTTCCTCGCTGCGGCCGGCGGTCCCGTTCGTGCCGTCCCGACGGTGAACGTCGTCGTCGATCAAGCGACCTTCGAATCGGCGCTGGCCGAGACAGTGGTCGGGTCGCCGCAGGGGTGGCGTTCGTATCGCTGCCAGACGCTCGACGGTGATCCGCTCGACCCGTACGACGTGGCGGTCGCGGCGCTCATCGGCCACGTGCGGCGCGTCGTGCTCGGCGCGCAGGGCGTGCCGATCGACCTCGGTCGCCGCGTCCGCCTTTTCCGTGGTGGCGTGCGTGACGCCGTGTGGCTCGCACACGGGCGCTCCTGCATCTTTCCGGGGTGCGATGCGCGCTTCTGCGACGTCGACCACGGGCGCGGCTGGAGCGGCGAGGGCGGCGCCACCGCCGTCGCCAACGGCGTGCCGTTGTGCGACCGTCACAACCGCTGGAAGCACGAGCGTGGGTATCGCATCTGGCGTGATCCTGCCGGCACGTGGCACACCGTTCGCCCCGATGGCAGCGAAGCGCCGCCGGCGGTGTGAGGGGCGCGTGGCATCCGCGTCGCGGACGCGCGTAACCTCGACGGGGTCCCCGTGGGCGGAGCCGACAGAGGAGCCGTTGGCCCGTGACACCACGAATGATGAAGGAATTGGCGCTCTGCTTCGCGGTCGCGTTGGCGGTCCCCCTTCTTCCCACCAGCGTCGCGTCGGCTGCGCCTGCGCCCGCGTCCACGACGTCGTGGCCGAGCGTGGGCGACCGCGGCGACGACGTACGCCGCCTCCAGCAGGCGCTGATCCTCGCTGGCGTCGGCGTCGCCGGAGGCGTCGACGGCGTCTTCGGGTCGGCGACGTCCGCCTCGGTGCGCAGGTATCAAAAGGCACTCGGCCTCGAGGCGAGCGGTGAACTGGACTCTGCGACGAGCGCCGCGCTCGGGCTCGGCCTGCCGGCGCCAGGCGACCGTGGCCCCGCGGTGACGCGGTTGCAGAAGCTGTTGATGGCCGCGCATCTCGACGTCTTCGGCGGCGCCGACGGCTTCTACGGCGCAGCGACCGCGGAGGCGGTGTCGTCTTTCCAGGCGGCGCTGGGCCGTGAGCGGACCGGCAAGCTCGACCACTCGACGGCCTACCTGCTGGGCTTCACGCCGCAGCCCAAGTCCGTCGCGCCCCGGAGCACCGCGTCGTCGTCGACGTCCTCGTCTTCGTCGTCGTCGTCGTGGGTGGCGATCGAGGTGTTTCCCGTGCAGGGTCACTGCGGCTACCGCGATGGCTGGCTCGGCGCACGGCCGGGTGGCCGCCGCCACGTCGGCGTCGACATCATCGCCCCCGAGGGCAACTACGTCTACGCCGTGGTCGATGGCATCATCACCGACCGCATGTGGGACTACGCCGGGCGGATGAGCGGCAATGCGCTGAAGCTCGCCACGCTCGACGGGTCGAACACCTACTTCTTCTACGGCCACCTGTTCGACTTCGTGCCGGGCATCAAGAAGGGCACGCGGGTGAAGGCGGGTCAGATCATCGGCTTCGTCGGTGATACCGGCCTGGCGGGCACCTCGCACCTGCACTTCGAGGTCCATCCGGGCGGCGGCAAGCCGGTCAATCCGTATCCCATCGTGCGCGCCGTCGACGCCTGCGACGACACCACGCCGGGTCCGAACGCCTACGGCTGACGCCGCGATGCAGGATGGACGCGTGCCTCGTCGTGCGTTCGTGATCTGCCTCGTGCTCGCCGCCGTGTCGTCGGCGGGCTGCGACGTCGAGGAACGCGGCGAGGCCGCCACCACACCGACCTCGCTGGCGACCACCACCTCGACGACGACCACATCGCCGACGACATCGTCGACCACGACGACGTCGCCGACGACGACCACGACGATCGCGCCGACGACCACGCAGGCGGCCACGACGACGACGGCGCCGGGGGCTGTCGAGATCGGCCGATCGGTGGACGGGCGGCCGATCGAGGCGGTGCGCCGGGGAACGCCCGGTGGCGCGGTGGTGCTGGTCATCGGGGCCATCCACGGCGACGAGCAGGCGGGCCTGATGGTGGTCGAGGAGCTGATGGAGGCCGACATCCCCGACGGAATCGACCTCTGGCTGATCGAGACGATCAATCCTGATGGCGTCGCCGCGAACCAGCGCGGCAACGCCAACGGTGTCGACCTGAATCGCAACTTCCCCTATCACTGGGGGCCGATCGGGGGGCCCGGTGACGGGCAGTACGCCGGCTCCTCGCCGGCCAGCGAACCCGAGACGCAGGCCGCCGTCGCCTTCATCGAGCGCATCCAGCCCGACCTGACGCTGTGGTACCACCAGGACCTGTTCCGCATCTCGCCGGGGCGCGGGCGCGACGGCGAGGTCCGCGCTCGCTACGCCGAGCTCACCGGCTTGCCGGTGCTGGCGATCACGGGCGGCATCTACACCGGCGTCGCCGCCACATGGGAGCGCAACACGATCGCCGGATCCATCGCCTTCGTCGTCGAGCTGGGGGCCACCCTCAGCGAGGCGGAGGCGGCCGATCACGCGGCAGCGGTGGTCGCCGTCGCCAGCGATCGGACCCTGTTCCCATCCACCTAACCCGCGATGGTAGGCATGCCATACTGACCGGGTGATGCGCACCGACCATTTCGCGGTCTGCCGCGCCGGAGGCGAGCGGTGACCGCTGGTCTGGTGCTCGAGGCGCCCTCGCCGCGGCAGTGGCTCGACCGTTACCTCCCGAACAGGTACGGCGGCGAGGCGCCAGGCGATGGCCGTTGGCTGGCCCGCGCCGACCTGCTCGCCGATGAGTCCCGATTGCTACGGGCCGCGTTCGACCGGTACGTCGCCGATCAGCTGCCCGCTGCCGCTGCTGCCACGTTCGTCGCGCTCGGCACCGCGGGCGCGCTCGCCAACGCGATCGGCTTCACCATCGCCGGAACGGGCGGCGGCTTCGTCGTCGACGGGGAGGCAGTGCGCTGGAGGCTGCACGCCGCGGGCTATGTCGATCAGGTGCGCCTCGACGGCACGTTCCTCGTCGCCGGCGATCATCCCTGGGCTGCGCTCGACGGCGTCGAGGTCGTCGACGATCCGACCGCCCGCCTCGACAGCACAGTCGCCGCGTTGGTGGAGGCCGCGTCGCCGCTGATCGACGCCTGCCATGGTCTGGCACGGGTCGGCAAGGCGGGCCTGTGGAACGAGGTCGCCGACGGCCTCGGGCTCGCGGCGCTCTACCAGCGCCCGATCCCGGCGCGCTCCGATGTCGTCGTGCTGTTGGAGGCCGCGGTCCGCTCGCCGCGCGCCGCGTGGAAGGCCAGGCCGCAACTGCGCATCGCCGACGCGCGCTGCGGGACGGTGTTCGTCGGCCAGAAGGGCGGGTGCTGCCTGGCGTACACGTCCCGCGCTCCCGGCGCGGACTACTGCAGCACCTGCTCGCTGCGCGACGCGGCGGACTGCGAGCGCCGCGTGATCTCCTGGCTCGAGACCCGCGCCGCCGCGGGGTGAGCGCAACGGGCTCGTCCCCCGAGGGGACGGCCCCCTATGCTGTCTGATCCTTGCCCTCGTAGCTCAGGGGATAGAGCGTCGGCCTCCGGAGCCGTGTGCGCAGGTTCGAATCCTGCCGAGGGCACGCTGTGATGTCTCAGGACATCGTGGACCGCCGAACCTGCGTTGACGCCGTGCAGCGGATCAGGTCGGCCGCGCGTTCGGCAATCGCGATCGTGGGTGCGTTCGTGTTGCCGCGCGGCAGCGTCGGCATCACCGACGCGTCGACGACCCGCAGACCGTCGACGCCGCGCACACGCAACTCGGGGTCGACCACGGCGGCGTCGTCGCCCCCCATCCGGCACGTGCCGACCGGGTGGAACAGGGAGGTCGTGTTGCGCCGGGCGAAGGCCCTGATGTCGTCGTCGGAGCCGCCCATCGGCGCGACGTACGGACGGGTCGTGTAGGGGGCGAGAGCCGGCTGCGACGCGATCGCGGTGGCAATCTCCAGGCCGGCGGCCATCGTCGCCATGTCGATCTCCTCGGCGTAGTAGTTGTGGACGATCGCCGGCTTCGCCGTCGGATCGTTCGACGACAGCGTGACCGCGCCGCGGCTCGCGGGCTGGAGCACACACGGCGCGAGGCTGAAGCCGTGCGCGGACACCGGCTCGTCGACGACCATCGCCGGCGCGGCGTGCAGCTGCACGTCCGGTGCGCCGAGCCCTGAACGCGTCCGGACGAAGCCTCCGGCCTCGGCGACGTTCGACGACAGCGGGCCGCTGCCGTCGCGTTCGTAGGCCGCGAAGCTCTCGGCGCCCGCCGCGCCATGCAGCGAGACCGGTTGGTCGTGGGTCCAGATCATCCACGCCGCCGGGTGGTCCTGCAGGTTCTGGCCGACTCCCGGCAGATCGATCACGACCTGGATGCCATGACGCTGCAACGCGTCGGCGGGTCCGATGCCCGACAGCATCAGCAGCTGCGGAGAGTTGTAGGCGCCCGCGCACACGATCACCTCGCGCTCGGCGCGCAGCACGTGCGGCTCACGCCACCGCTGACCCTGCACGCCGACCGCCCTGCCGTTCTCGACGAGCACGCGGTGCACCTGGAGGTCGGTCTCGACCGTGAGGTTGGGGCGCACGAGCGCCGGGTGCAGGTACGCCACAGCGGTGCTGCACCTGCGGCCGCGGCGCTGCGTCACCTGGTAGTAGCCGACGCCGTCTTGTGTGGGGCCGTTGAAGTCATCGTTGGCCGGCAGACCCGCTTGCGCGCAGGCCTCGAGGAACGCATCGGACATCGGGTTGCGCGACCTGTTCTCCGACACCGCCAGCGGCCCACCGACGCCGTGCCATCCCGACGCGCCGCGTTCGTTGTCCTCGGCGCGCAAGAAGTACGGCAGCAGATCGTCGAATCCCCAGCCGGCGCAGCCGCCGTCGCGCCAGGTGTCGTAGTCGGCGCGGTTGCCGCGCACGTAGATCATCGCGTTCAACGACGAGCAGCCGCCGAGCATCCGGCCCCGCGGCAACGGCACCCGGTGGCGGTCGGCGAACGGCTCGGCGACGGTCGAGTAGTCCCAGTCGTACTCGGTGTGGAACAGCGCCGAGAGCGCGACCGGCAGGTGGATCGTCGGGCTGGTGTCCGGCGGGCCGGCCTCGATCAGGGCGACGCGGACGTCTGGATCCTCACTGAGGCGAGCGGCGAGCACGCAACCGGCCGAGCCCGCTCCCACGATCACGTAGTCGAAGCTGCGCTGGTCCACCGCACGGACGGTACCGCGCGCGGGGGCGGTCAGCCGGAGGCATGGCCCCGCCGGTCCCCGCATCCCCCTTGAAGCCCCGGTGGCTGTCCCGATTCCACGGGTGGCCGGCGACGCAGGGAGGACGCCGGCCGAGGATTGGGATGGCGCATGGATGCAGCAGACGACACCTCGGACCTGGTGACGGCGCTCGCCGTCGACCGCGCGATCGCCGGAGCGCTGACGTCGGCCTACCAGCCGATCGTCGACCTCGGACGCGGCAGCGTGGCGGGCTACGAAGCGTTCCTGCGCTACGAGGAGGCGTCGATCACGGCCGGGCAGCTGATCGCCTCGGCCCGCCGGCTCGGCCGCAGCGTCGAGCTCGAGGCCGCCGCTCTGCGATCGGCGCTCGCCCGCCGCGGCGACGTGCCGTCGGACTGCTTCCTGTGCGTCAACATCAGCGCCGCGGCGCTGCGCGCCCCCGAGGTGACGGCGGTGCTCGATGCAGAGCCCGCACTCGACGGCATCGTGCTGGAGCTCACCGACACCGATCCCGCGGTGGTGATGAGCGCGGCCGACGTGCTCGCCCAGTGCCGGGCGCGCGGCGCGGCGATCGCGGTGGCGCATTGCGGGCTCGCCTACGCCGACCTGTCGGTGCTGTTCGCGATCGAGCCAGCGTTCGTGAAGCTGTCGCGCGACGTGGTCGACGGGGTGGCGCGCGACAACGTTCGCCTCGCGCTCGCCGAGACGATCAGCCACCTCGCGGCGCGGCTCGGTGTGCGTCTCGTCGCCGAAGGCATCGAGGACATGGCCGACCTGCACGCGTTGAAGAGGCTCGGCATCGAGTTGGGGCAGGGCTTCCTGCTCGCCCGGCCGTCGTCGATGGGCGCCGCGCGCGTCACCCACGCCGAGGTGGACGCACCTCGTGCGGCCGGTCACGGATTGCCAGCGGTGGCGACGATCGCCGAGCACGCCCTGGAGTTGACGCTCGACGACGTCGACCGCGAGATCGACCCAGCGGGCGCAGGCGTGACCTACGAGGTGATCGTCGGGGATCTGCGCGAGCCGCTGGCGTTGATGCGGCGCTCAGGCCAGCGCGTCGAGAGCATCCCGATGACGCTGATCGCGGACGCCACGTCGATCGTCGACGCGGCGCGCCTGGCGCTCGGTCGTCCGGCTGTCGTGCGCTTCGAGCCGGTGGTCTGCGTCGACGCGTTCGGCGCGTGCGTCGGGGTCGTGCGCATGGAGCGGGTGATGGCCTCGCTCGCCGAGGTCGCCGGCGCCCGAGCTGGGCGCCCGCGGGCTAATCGCCCCCGCCACCGCCGTTGACGCCGGGGGATCCCGAGCTCAACCGCGCCTGCCATGACGAGCGGCGAGCGAGAGCGGCGCAGAAGGCGGCACGGCGGACGCTGCCGGGCAGGCTCGGGTCCGGGGTCGGAACCGTCTCGTACAGGGTGGCGAACCACGCGGTCAGCGCGGTGACCGCCTCGACGCGGTACTGCGCCACGCGCTGGAACGTGATGCCCATGTCGGCGGCGATGTCGGCGAGACGCTCGCCACCCCAGTGCGACCGCACCAGCACGGACTTGAGCGGCTCCGGCAGCTCGGTGACGGCCTCGCGCAGCGCGCCGATCAGCTCGCGCTGCGACAGCACCTCGACCGGATCGGACGCGGCGTCGGTCAGGCTTTCCGAGGCCGACGCTGCGCCTGCCGAGTCGCTGTCGAGCGATGTCGCCGCGAGGTTGGCGGCGCTCTGAAGCCGTTCGCGCACGAGCGAGACGTCGATGTTCGCCGCGTCGGCGAGCTCGTGCAGCGAGGGCGCGCGGCCCTTCTCGTGGGTCAGGCGCTCGACGATCTCGGCGAGGTCGCGCAGGCTGCGGCGCAAGCGGCGCGGCGCCAGATCGGCGTTGCGCGCCGTCTCCAACATCTCGCCGCGCACGCGCGCCGACGCGTACGCCGCGAACGGGACGTTGTAGCTCGAGTCGTAGCGGCGGGCCGCCTCGACGAGGCCGAGGACGCCGGCCGACCACAGCTCGGTGCGCTCGACGTGGTTGGGGAAGCGGCGTGCGGCTTGGCCCGCGAGCCGATCCACGAGCCAGAGGTGTTCGTTGACGAGGCTCGCCGGGTCGCCGCCGGTGCCCGCCGCGACCCAATCCTCGTCGGCCGCGGCATCGTGCTGCGCGGCATCGTGCTGCGCGGCGTCGGGCTGCTGCTCCAGCGGGGCCGCTGCCGCGGTGTCGCGACGCGCGCGGGCGGCGCGTGTGATCGGGATCACTTGATCGCCCGGTGTGAACGCCACGCTCGGTCTCCCTTGAATCGACTGCGTTGCGGACGACCGTGTTGGCCGATGCACGACCGCGGCCCGGGATGCGGACAGTCGACGACGAGGGAGGTGTGATGGGCGCCAACGCGATCGAGCCGGTCGGCGCCGCCAGCGCGCCCGTCGCCCATCCCGTGGAGGCGCCGCCCGCCGATCCGGGCGCCTTCTCGTCCGCTCTGATCCGCGCCGTCACGGCCGATCAGCTGCCGCGGGCGACGCTGGCGGAGATGGCCTCGTCGTGGTCGCCGAGCACACGCGTCGCGGCGATCAGCGTGCCCGGCCTGTTCGCTGCCGCGCATGGCGGCGTCACGAGCGCGGCCAACGTGCCGCCCGAGCTGCGCGTGTTCGGCAACGGTCGCATCCCGTCCGAGGCCCTGCAGGCGATCGGGATCGGTCAGCACCGCATGTGGGGCCCCGCCGCGGACGCGTTCGTCGCGATGCGCGCTGCCGCCGCGGCCGACGGCGTCGAGATCGGCGTGACCGACAGCTACCGCAGCTACGCGCAACAGGTCGAGCTCGCCGAACGCAAGGGCCTCTACCGCGACGGCGGGTACGCGGCGGCGCCGGGCACCAGCCAGCACGGCTGGGGACTCGCCCTCGACGTCGACGTGACGCCGAGCGGGCTGGCGTGGATGCGCGCCAACGCGGCGCGGTTCGGGTTCGTCGAGGCGGTGCCGCGCGAGCCGTGGCACTGGGAGTACCACGGCTGAGCCTGCCGCTACGCGCGCCGGACAGGGGTCGGTGCGACGCTCAGGGCGCTGACGGCGCCCGCCGCCGCGGCATCGTCCACCGCTGCTTCCTGGTTCGTGGCAGCCACAGCGGCGATCAGCTCCGAGCGCAGCACGCGGACGTTGCGCGGCGCACGGATGCCGATCCGCACGACGCCGGGCTTGATGTCGAGGATTTCGATCTCGATGTCGTCGCCGAGGGTGAAGCTCTCGCCTTCGCGGCGAGTGAGCACGAGCACGGGGTCAGCCCTGCACGCTGACGGGATGGCGCAGCGGCCATCCCTGACGGTCGAGGATCACCTGGCGCGCCTGGAGGCTGCGCGTGTTGACGGTGATGGGCGCGGCGAGGTTGAGCCACACGGTCGCGCTGTCGGGAGCGATCGTGGCGACGACCAACACCGACAGATCGCCCGCGTCGGTCACCCCGATGCGCGCCAGCTCGTCTTCGGGCAGGTCGGGCTCGTAGCCCGGGGCGAGGCCCCACGGCTCGGTGACGAACAGCCCCACGCCGGGCCGGTCGATGCTGCGCAGCAAACCGAACACCGCGTCGTCGGCCGCTCGCTCGAGCTCCCACGTGCGTGTGTCGTCGAAGCCCGGCAACCCGTCGGGCGTGTGGATCACGGCGTGCCGTCGATCATCGGGTGTCATGGCGTCTCCTCGCCTCCGGTGAGCGCTGCGGCTCAACGTCCGCGTCGTGCGGTCAGCAAGGACTGTGTGGGCCGGCCGCCGGTCGCGGCCCACACGTCAACGAAGCCAGTCGAGCAACGTCGTGGTCAAGGCCCTGCCGGTGACGCCGAGCGCCGCTTCGTAGGCGACCTGGAGGCGGCCCTGGTCGGTGATCGCATCGGCAAGGTCGACGTCGGTGACGCGGGCGAGCTCTGCCGTGAGCGTCACCGCGATCGATTGGTTGCGGGCCGACGACTGCTCCACGCGGTTCGCGGCGGAGCCGAGCTGGGCCTGCGCTGCCGACAACGTCGCGCGCAGCGAGGTCATGCGCCCGAGAGCGGAGCTGATCGCCGCGACGTCGTCGGCGGCGAGAGCGGCGGCGAGGTCGTCGAGCACCGTGAAGACGTCCGACGTGCCATCTCGGAACGTCTCGGCTGCCGTGATGTTGACCCGCACGGTCTCGGTCGCGCCGACGCGACGGGTGATCGTCTCGGTCGCGTCGCCGGTGAACTGCCACGTGGAGGCGCCGATGTCGAACGTCACCGCCTCGGTGGCGGCGAAGCCGGAGAAGAGCCCTTCGCCGAGGTACGACGAGTTGGCGATCGCGACGAGGGTGTCGCGGGCTTGGAGCACCTCTTCGCGGATCGAGCTGCGCGCGGCCGCGTTGGTGAGGCCGTTGGCCGCCTGTGTCGTCAGCTCGGTGACGCGGTGGTACACCTCCATCGCCTGGCTGAGCTTGCTGTCGGCGATCGCCAAGCGTGACGTGGCGTCGTCCGCGGTGGCGGCGAACACGTCCAGCTGCGCGAGCTGCTCGCGCAGCACCGCGGCACGGCTGGCGGCCGCGGCGTCGTCGGAGGGCCTGCTGAACGCCTTGCCGGTGGCGACGCGCTGGTTGGCGCGCTCGAGCCGGTCGTACGACAGCCGCAGCCGCGACTGCGCGGCGCGATGGGCGCCGAGGAACGTGGCGCGCGGGATGGTCGTCATCGGGCGTTCCCTCCTACATCGCGATCAGCGTCTGGAGCATCTCGTCGACGACGGAGACGATGCGGGCAGCGGCGTCGTAGGCGCGCTGCTGGGCGACGAGCTGCGTCATCTCCTCGTCGAGGTTGACACCGACCAGCGAGTCGCGCCGCTGCGCCGCCGCGTCGGCGACCGACTGGGCGGTGCCGGTCGAGCGGGACAGGCCGGCGACGCTGGTCGACACCGCGGTGATCACGGCACGCAGCGCCTCGCCGTGCGGCCCGCGCAGGTTCGCCAGCGCGTCGGCGTTGCGCCCGTTCTGGGCTCCGCCGCCGGCGTCCGCGGCGGCGATCTCGGCCGGGCTCGCCGGCACGACGCTGAGCACGCCGCCCGCGTCGGCGAGCAACGGGCCGCCGTTCGCGCCGGCCGGGGTCAAGCCGGCGGAATGCGTCGTGTTGAGCGCAGCGACGAGCGACGTGACGAACGTGTCGAGCTGCGTCCGGTACCCGGGGAGGTCCGTCGTCACCGAGGCCAGCAGACCGCCTGCCACGCCCCCGATCGCGACCGGGCCCGAGGGGTGCGTGATCTCCACCGTCGGTGTCGTCGACAGCGTGAGGGCCACGGCGCGGTCGGCGTCGACGATCGACAGGCCTCCCACGGTGACGCGCACACGCCCGTCGGCCTGCACCTCACTGCGTGCGCCGACCGACGCGGCGAGTTGGTCGAGCAGGAGGTCGCGCTGATCGGCGAGGTCGGCCGGCAGACCGTCGGGGCCGCGCGCGTGACGGTTGATCTCGGCGATGCGCACCGCCGCGTCGTTGGCGAACGCCACCTCGTTGGCGATGCGGGCGAGCGTGTCGTCGTGGAGCGTCGTGAGGCTGATCCGCACGTCGTTGACGCGGCCGGCGAGGTCCTGCAACGACGACAGCACCTGGAGGCGGGCCGCGGCGTCGGACGGTTTGACGGTGAGGGCGGAGAACGCCGCCCACGCGCCGGCCAGCGCGGTGGAGATGCCGCGGTCCGGTTCACCGAACGCGTCCTCGGCGTGCAGGGCGTTGGTCGTGCGGGCGCCGAATGCGCTGGCGTTCGCCGCCGCGCCGCGCGCACGAAGGTCGGCCAGCGCGTCGGTCGCGCGGCTCACGCCGCTCGTGCCGACGCCCGCTCCCATCGGACCGATGGGGCTCTGGCGGGGAAATGCGGTGCGCAGGTCGACGCGCTGACGGCGATAGCCGTCGGTGCCGGCGTTGGCGACGTTGTGGCTCGTGGTCTCGATCGCGTAGGCGTGCGTGCGCAGCGCGCTGACCGCGATCGACAGCGCCGATGTGCTCATCCCGGCGCGTCCTCAGCTCACGCCGCGCATGCGACGGCGCAACGCGGTCGCCGTGCGACCGCTGGCGTCGTAGATGCCCGTAGACCCTGTGCCGACCCGTACCACCTCCTCCGTATCGGACCGGCGGCGAGCGAGTTCAAGGGCGAGCGCGGCCGACTCGGTCTCCACGCTCCGCAGCGTCGCTCGCAGGGCGTCCCCGCGATGTCGCAGCTGGGCGGCCTGCGGTGCGGGCGCCGCGCCGGCGAGGTCGTCCAACGACCGCGCGCCGGGCGGAACGCCGAGCGCGCGCATCGCTTCTGCGCTCGCGTTCATGTCGGCCACCGCGGCATCGAGCACCTCTGCGGGCGCGACGCTGCACGCCGCGACGAGCCGGACCCGTTCGAGCAGATCGTTCGACGCGGCCACCAGCGCGTCGAGATGGGCGATGGTGTCGTCGACCGGTTCGCCGCTCATCGCGTCCCCACCAGATCCAGCGCGGCTGCGACGACCGTCGGGTCGAACACCGTCCCCGATCCGGCTTCCAGCTCGGCGACCGCGAAGTCGTTGCGCACGAGCGCTTCGGCGACCATCGCGATCCGCGCCGGCGCCGGGATCTCCGAGCCGCGCAAGCCGTCGGGCTTGCCCGTGCCGTCCCAGTGTTCGCCGATCGCGCGCACCGCTGCGGCGACGTTGCCTCCGGCAGTCGCGGTCAGCAGCCGGGCCGCGCTGTCGGCGCCGGGCGCGCCGGGCGCGCCGCCGAGCACGGCGCCGATGTGCGCGACCCGCGCGCAGAAGCGGACGAGCAGCTGCTCGCGACCCTCGAACCCGAGCCGGGCGGCGAGATCGCTCGCCACCTTGGCGACCTCGTCGCGCGACGGTCCGTCGCAGCGGGCGTCGGCGAGGTCGGCAAGGCGCAGCGTGACCTCCAGCTCGGTCGCCGTCGCCAGCGGCCCGACGAGCTCACCGGCGCCGAGCACGGCCGAGCGCTCGTCGATCGCCGCGGCGCTCTCCGCACGGCCAGCGAGCTCGCGCAACGTGGCGAGGTCGTTGGAGCACTCCGGGCCGGCATGACCGATCGCAACGGTCAACGGCGCGTGGGCGTCGGGCACGTAGGCCTCGACGATCTCGATCAGGTGCCGGGCGGTGCGTTCCGCCTCGTGCACCGGCAGGCGCTGGGCGAGCAGCAGGAACGAGCCCTCGCCGAGGTCGTAGAGGTCGCCGTGGGGATGGCACACGGCGCGGAAGGCGATGGCGATGCGGCGGTGCAGCAGGGCGTGCGCCTCGACCGACAGCCGCACGCTGGCCTGATCACGCAGGCCCGGCACACCGATCGACATGATCCGGGTCTCGGACCCAGGCGCCGGGGCCGTCGTCGCCATCTTCACCGCCAGGGCGCCGCTGCCGGGCAGCCCACTGATCGGGCTGACCATCGCGCCCGCGGGGCGGCTGGCGGTGGTGTGCCTCCGGCCGAGCCGCGACTCGTACGCCTCGAGCAGCGAGTCCTGGCGGCGCAACGGGTTCGCCTCGGCGCCGGACATCGCCCGCAGCGCGTCGACGTCGCCCTCGGCGATCGCCACCTCGCCACCGACGCGCAGCGCCTCGACAGCGAGCGCTTCGCCGCCGGGATGCACGAGCACCGCGACGGACAGCTGATGGCCGTGGGCGAGCGAGATGAACTCGCCGACACGATGGCGTGGCAGCCGGGTCGACACGACCGCGCGCTGGGCCGCGGTCGGGTCGTCGGTGAGCCGCAGTCCGGCAGCTTCGAGCGCGGTCACCACGGGAGGTCGAGCGGCGGGCACCCAGACGTGCGCGGATCGGTCGGCGGGCGTCTCCGGGGCTCGCTCGGCGGACGGTTCGTCGACGAGCATCGTGTCGGTGTCGGTCATTGCGTGTCCGGGGTGGTGGTGAGCAGCGCCCGGAGGTGGGCGATGATCATGAACGGATCGATGCGCACGTAGTCGCCGTCGACGACCGCCCAGCCGAGGCTCGCGCCCCAGGCCGCGGCCGCACGGACCGCCTCGATCAGCCCGTCGGGGTGGGCGACGCTGACGATGTCGGGGCGCACGCTGACGAAGTGCTGCCACGCGCCGCCGATGACGAGGTGGATGTGCCGATCGCGAGCGGAACGGTCGAGCTCGCTGACGTCGACGTCGGGCACGGCGACCGACGACACCGAGTCGCCCAGCTCTTCGGCCGTCAGTTGAACCAGCTTCAGGTGTCGCGCCAGGTTGGCGCACGCCGGGCCGATCATGACCGCCGGGTCGCCCGGTGGCAGCGTGCACAGCGGCTTCAGCGCGAGCAGCAGCGCAGCGTTCCACTCGATCTCGTCCGTGGGGTGGTGGCGCAACGCAGCGTCGATCACGGAATCGGGAACGCCGAGCACGCGCAGCCCGGTGGCCGACCAGGGGCATCCCGGCGCCGGAGCCGGTGGCGGCGGCTCGACGAGCGGCGGCGCGGCGCCCTCGTGGCGCAACTCGGTGGAGAGGCGCTCGGCGAACGACCCGCCAGCCGCGAGGCGCAGCGATGCGACCAGCTCCTCTGCGGTCGCCATGCCGGCGGCTCCGGGGCGGCAGCGGTCGGCGGCGGGGGTGGCGGTCAGGCGCACCAGTTCGGTGGCGAAGAAGCCGGCGAGGCCGCCGTGGCGGACGCGCTCGATCGACACCGTGCGGAAGTCGGGACCGATCGCGTCGCCGGCAGCGGCCTCGGCCTGCTCGGCCGACGTGGCGAGGACGGTCACCGCGCCGTCGGCGTGCTCGATCACGGGATACTGCCTGCCCATCACGCCCGACCATGTCGGCTCGCCGGTCGAACCGGCCCACCGCGTTGACGTGGCCGGTTCACGGTGAGCCGATGACCTCGGTGACGCTGATCGTCAGGTGGCGGGGCAGCTCGCGGTAGGCAAACGTCGGCAGTTCGAGCCCGGCGGCATGGAGCAGGCGGGCCAGCGGGCGGCGCAGCGCGGGCGCGCACGTGAGCACCACCGGATCGCCGCCGGCGAGGCGCTCCCACGCGGCCCGCACCGACTCGCGGACGCTGTCGAGCATCTCGGGTTCGAGCGCGAGATGGGTGGTGCCGTCGACCTCGCGCAACGAGGCCAGCAGCCGGCCTTCCAGGTCCGGCACGAACAGGATCGCCGCCACGCGCTGCGCGGGCGCGACCGTCGCCGCGATCTGCGCGCCGAGCACGGCGCGGCACTCGTCGGCGAGCGCATCCGCGCCCTGCACCGATCCTGCCGACACCGAGATCGTCTCGACGATCCGCGGGAGGTCCCGGATCGACACGCGCTCGGCCAGCAGCGATCGCAGCACTTGGTGCAGCGCGGTCAGCGGCACGCGGTCGCTGCCGACCTCGTTGGCGAGCAGCGGCTGGTCGGCGCGCAGCACCTCGACGAGGTCGGCGACCTGCTGGCGTGACAGCAGATCGGGCGCCGAGCGGCGGGCGATCTCCGCCAGGTGGGTGACGATCGCCGCCGAGCGCGGCACGATCGTCGCCCCCGATGCCGCGGCGGCGGCGCGCTCGCTCTCGGGCACCCAGTACCCGACGAGGCCGAACACCGGCTCGACGACGCGCTCACCGAGGCCGGCGAGGCGCAGGTCGTCGCCGGTGGTCGGGTCGGGCAGCGCCAGCACGCTGTCGCGCGGCGCGCGGCCGCTTCCGACGTCGACGCCGAACAGCGCGATGCGGTACTCGCCGGCGGGCAGCGTGGCGTCGTCGCTCGTGACGACCTGGGGCATGACGAAGCCGAGCTCCGAGGCGAGCTGGCGGCGCAGCTCGCGGATCCGCGCCAGCAGGTCGCCGGCGACGAGATCGGTGAGGTCGTAGGCGAGGCGCAGCTCGAGCGGCTCGGTGCGCATCCTGGCCATCAGCACCTCGGGGTCGTCGGGGTCGGTCGACACCGCGACGTCGGGTCCGCTGTCGAGGGCCGCGGCGAGCGGGCGGATGCGGCCGCTGATGACCCACAGACCGACCGCCAGGGCGACGAACGGCAGCTTCGGCATGCCGGGGATCAGGCCGATCACCAGCGCGCCCCCGGCGGCGGTGCGCAACGTCGTGGGGTTGCTGGCGAGCTGGTGCGCCAGCTCACCGGCGAGATTGCCCTGATCGCCCTTCACCCGGTTGACGAGCATGCCGGTGGCGAGCGCGTAGAGCAGCGCGGGGATCTGGGCCACCAGCCCGTCGCCGACGGTGAGTAGCGCGTAATGCTGCATCGCCTCGTTCATCGACATGCCGTCGCTCAGCACGCCGATGACGAATCCGCCGATCAGGTTGACGAACACGACGATCACGCCCGCGATCGCGTCCCCTTTGACGAACTTCACGGCGCCGTCCATCGCGCCGTAGAAGTCCGACTCGCGCGCGATCCGCTTGCGTGCCGCACGGGCGCCTGCTTCGTCGAGCAGCCCGGCTGCGAGGTCGGCGTCGACCGCCATCTGCTTGCCGGGCATGGCGTCGAGGCTGAAGCGCGCCGCGACCTCCGACGCCCGTTCGGATCCCTTCGTGATGACGAGCAGATTGACGATCGTCAGCACCAGGAAGATCACCAAGCCGACCATCACGTTCGAGCCGACGACGACCTCGCCGAACGTCGACACCACCTCGCCGGCGTCGCCGTGGAGCAGGATCGACCGCGTGGTCGAGACGGTCAGCGCGATGCGGGCGGTCGTCGTCACCAGCAGCAGCGAGGGATAGCTGGAGAACTCGACCGGATCGGTGACGTTCAAGACCGACGCCAGCGTGACCAACCCGGCGACGATGTTGACCGACAACAGGATGTCGAGCAACGCCGTAGGCATCGGGACGACGAGGCACACGACGATGCCGACGATCAGCGCCGGCAGCGCGAACTGGCTGCGCGTGCTCGTCATGCGGCGCCCCTCGGGGCAGCGACGTGGTCAGGGACGCGGCCGCGCCGCCAGTACGCGGCGACGAGCACCTTGACGACCGCGTCGAAGAACCGCTCGGGCACGTATCCGCCGACGCGGACCTGCCGGTGGAGGGCGCGGGCGAGCGGCTTGTCCTCGATGATCGGCACGCCATGGCGCGCGGCGTCGCGGCGGATGCGCTGCGCGGCGCGCTCGGTGCCCTTGTCGATCACCTGCGGGGCCGGGGCGCCCGCGGTGTAGGCGAGCGCGACGGCGAAGTGCGTGGGGTTCGTGATCACGACGTCGGCGAGCGACACCGGCGCCAGCGACCGGCGGCGACGGATCTCGAGACCGATGCGCTTGCGCGCTGCCTTGGTGTGCGGATCGCCTTCGGTCGACTTCGCCTCGTCGAGAACCTCTTGGCGGGTCATCATCAGGTCGTTGCGCCAGCGGCGGCGGGAGACGACCTGATCGATCGCGGCGACGATCGCCGCGCCGATGACGATGCGGACGGAGATCGCGGTGATCGCCCTGCCGCACTCTCCGACCACCGGCCCGAGACCCGACCGTGTCGGCACCCGGCGCCACAAGGTCGTGAGCGGACCGTACAGCGACAGGCCGACGAGGCCGAGCTTGAGCACGTTCCGCCCGAGCGTGTACCCGGCCTTCGCCGGGCTGAGCTGCTGGAGGCCGCGGCGCACGGACAGCTCGCGCAGCGACGGACGGCTGTTCTTCGGCGCCAGGACGAGCCCGGCTTGGGCGAGGTTGACGACGATGCCGGCCGCAGCGGCGACGACGACACCGGGCGCCCACGCGCGCACGAGCGTCAGCGCGCTGGACATCAGGTCGTCGCCGCGCAGCCCCTCGCCGCTCGCGGAGCCGTCGGCGCCCGCGCGGCTGAGCCAATCGCGCATGACACCTGCGGACGTGCGCAGCGCGCTCGGCGTGCTGGCGACCACGGCTGTCAGCGCTGCGGCGAGCACCAGCATCGCCGTTGTCTCCGGCGAGCGCGGCACCTGACCCTGGCGGCGGGCGTCCTTCCGGCGACGCTGAGTCGGCTGTTCCGTCTTGCCGTCGCGCCGCGCCATCAGCCACCCCCCAGCAGCCGCGTCACCGAATCCACGCCGCTGGCGATCGCTTGGTCGGCGAAGCGCGGGAAGAGCACGCACGCGCTGCCCAGCATCGACAGCACGATCAACGTCTTCAGCGGCAGGCCCATGAGGAACGTGTTGATCTGCGGGGCCATGCGGCTCAGCATCCCGAACGCCAGCTCGCCGACGAACAGGACGGCAGCGATCGGCAGCGCCAGCTCGACACCGCGCTGGAAGAGCGCGCTGAGGCGATCGCTCGCCTCGGCGCCGAGTGGGGAGAGCTCGCCGAGCGATCCGTCGAGGGGGATCGCCCGGGTCGACAGCCAGAGCACCTGGGCCATCACCGACAGCCCGCCGAGCGCGATGATCAGCGTCTGCGCGCCCAGCGTGAAGAAGCGGGCCAGCGGACCGGGGGTCGTCCCGCTGTCGGGATCGAACACGGCGCCGAGCGTGATGCCGCTTGCGGTGTCGACGACCGTGCCGGCGACCTGGAACAGGTGACTGGCGAGGCCGAGGAACCAGCCGAGGATCCCTCCGATCAGCACGTTGACGGCGGCCAGCACGGCGAGGTGGGCGGCGGACGCGTCCGGCGCGCTGATCGGCTCGCAGACCAGCAGGCCGAGCGCGATGGCGAACGCCGATCGCCCCATCGAGGGGATCGAACGAGGGACGAACGAGCACATCGCGACGAACGCCGCGGCGCGCGTCACCGCCAGCGCGAGGCCGATCGCCCAGGACGTCGAGACGCTCAGCTCGAGCATTCAGCGCACCTCGGGGATCTGGGCCCACATCTCGCGTACGAAGCCGGATAGCTCCTGGAGCATCCACGGGCCGAGCGCGACGAGCACGATCGCGACGGTGGCGAACTTGGCGATGTAGGCGACCGCTTGCTCCTGGATCTGGGTGATCGTCTGGAACAGGCTGACGACGACGCCGACGACGAGCATCGCCACCAGCAGCGGGCCGGCGACCTTCACGCCCGTCAGCGCCATCGTCTTCAACACGTCGACGATCTGGGTGTCGGTCATGTGGCCGACCTCAACAGCGAGCTGGTGAGCAGCGCCCAGCCGTCGACGAGGACGAACAGCGCCAGCTTCACCGGCAGCGAGACGACGACGGGCGGCATCATCAGCATCCCCAGGCCGGCCAGGACGCTGGACACGATCAGGTCGATGAGCAGGAACGGCACCCAGATCAAGAACCCGATGAGGAACGCCGCGCGCAGCTCGCTGAGGATGAAGGCAGGGATCAGGAAGCGCGGGCCGACGTCGGTGTTGTCCGCTGGGGGGTCGTCGCCGACCATGTCGTAGAGCATCCCGATGTCGCTCGATCGGGTGTGGTCGAGCATGAAGTCGCGCAGCGGCTCCCAGCCCTTGGCGATCGCTTCGCCCTGGGTCAGCTCGCCCTTGATCGCAGGTTGGATCGCGGTGTCGTTGACGTCCGCGAACACCGGTCCCATCACGAACAGCGTGAGGAACGCGGCGAGGCCCGCCAGCACCTGGTTCGGCGGCGTGGTGTTGAGCCCCAGCGCTTGGCGGCTGAGGCCGAGGACGATGAGGAAGCGCGGGAACGTCGTCGTCAGCAGCAGCAGGCCGGGGACGACCGCGATGAGCGTGACGAGAACGACGAGCAGCACGGCGTTGCTCGTGCCGGCCGGAGCCTCGATCGACACGATGTCGCCGTCGGCTCGCTGCCCGTCGACGGTGATCGGGTCGATGCCGTCGATGGGGTCGATCGGGTCGATGACGCCGGCCGGAGCGGTGGTCTCGACGGTGTCGACGGTGTCCTGGGCGGCCACACGCGCGGCGCCGGTGCTCAGTGTCGCGAGGATGGCGACGAGCGCAATTGTGAACGACGTCGCGATGCGCCGGACGTTCACGACGGAGTCCTGGTCGTCGCCCGGCGGATCCGCTCCAGCACCGACGTGCTGGCGGTCGGCGTCGGCTCGATCGCCGGCATCGTGCTCGGCGCGGGAGGTGGCGGCGCGTCGTCGAGCTCGGCGAGCAGGTTGACCTGCTGGCTTCCCGCCCCGATCAGCAGCCGCTTGCCGTCGACCTCGACGACGGCGAGGACCGCGCCACGGTGCAGCGCGGTGCGCGCTGTCACGCGGATCGTGCGCAGCTTGCCGCTCGTACCGCCGCGCACGCGCAGCGCGATGACGATGCCGAGCAGCACGAGGCTGACGAGCAGGAGGCGGATCACGGCGCGTCGTCAGGCTTGGCGGACGGGCAAGATCTCGGCGATCCGCACGCCGAGGTCGTCACCGACGACGACGACCTCGCCGCGCGCGACGAGCGAGCCGTTGGCGAGCACCTCGACGAGGCCGCCGGAGTGCCCGATCTCGATCACCGAGCCGGTGCGCAGCTGGAGCAGCTCCTGCACGGTCATGCGGGCGCGGCCGAGGGCGACGACGATCTCGAGGTTGACGCCGGCGATCACGTCGAGGCTGGCCGCCGGTCCCGCCGGCGTTCCCTCACCGAACGCTGTGAAATGGGCTGGGGCCGGGGTCGGCTGCTCGAGCATCGTGCTTCCTCGCTTGTGCGTCGACGCCGGCGTCGTCGTGTGCCGGTCGTTCCGAACCGTGGTGGCCGGGCGCGTCGAGCGGCCCGTGGGTGGCGTCGAGCGGCGCGCCCGGCAGCCCGGCCGGCTCGTCGAATCGGTGCTCGGACACCGAGATCGCCAGGCGTGATCCGCGCCGGCCGAGGTGGCCGCGCAGCACCGCCGCGCCCGCGACGCTGACCGTCGCCGGCTGCGTGATGCGGTGATCCAGCACGAGCACATCGCCGGGCACGAGCGCGGCGACGACACCGGCCGGCATGGTGGTCGGCGACAGCTGCGCTTCCAGCACGACCGGCAGCTGGTACGCGATCCCGTGCATCACCGTCGGATCGACGTCGGCGCCGGCGCGCTCGGCCGCGTGGGCGAGCAGCTTCTCCAGCATCGGTGTCAGCGTCGACAGCGAGAGCACCACCGACAGGTCGCCCGCCAGGCCCGAGCCGGGGACGGCGACGGCGTACGTCAGGACCAGCACCATCTGCGTCGGCGCGGTGAGCCCGAGCAGCTGCGGGCTGAGATCGACCGATTCCATCACGGCGTCGACCTCGACGAACTGCGACAGCGCGTCGCCCAGCGCCTCGACCGCCGCCGCGCCGAGGCGCCGCAGGGTCGGTATCTCCAGGTCCGTCGGCCGCCGCGGGGGCTCCATGCGGCCGGAGCCGCCGAGCAGCCGGCTCGCCAGCGCGAGCGCGAGAGGGGTGTCCATCTCGATCAGGACGTCGCCTTGCAGCGGACGGACCGACGCCGTCACCAGCGTGGTGACCGTCGGCAGCGAGCGGACGTACTCGTCCCAGCTGACCTGCGTCGTGCGGACGATCTCGAGCGCCGCGGAGGAGCGCACGATGGCGCCGATGCTGCTGCTCAGGCGGCGGGCGAAGGTGTCGTGAAACAGATCGAGCGACCGGACCTGCTCGCGCGACAGCTTGGTCGGGCGGCGGAAGTCGATCGGCTCCCACGGGCGTTGGGTGTCGTTGTCGCGCGGTGACATCTCGCGCACGACTGTGATGGCCGGATCAGGCCTCCGGCCCGGCGAGCACGACGATCTCGACGCGCCGGTTGCGGGCGAGCGATCCGGCATCGCTCCCCTGGGCGACCGGCCGCTGATCGCCGTAGCCGCTCGCCGCCAGCCGCTCCGGGCTGACACCGAACGAGTCGCGCAACATCTTGATCACGGAGACCGCTCGGTCGACCGACAGATCCCAGTTGTCGTAGCCCTGGCGGCGCAACGGCCGGTTGTCCGTGTGGCCCTCCACGATGATGTGGTTGCCGATCTCCGTCAGCGCTGGCGCGATCAGCCCGATCACGTCCTCGCCCGCCGGTGTCACCGCTGCAGACGCCGATTCGAACAGCACGTCGTCGGTCACGATCGAGACCACGAGCCCGCGTTCTTCGACGCGCACCGTCACGTCGTCGGGGATGCCGGCGCCGGCGACCGTCTCCTGCACGTCGTCGGCCACCTCTTCGAGTTCGGCGGCGGACAGCTCGGGCGGCGGCGCGTCCGCGCCCGGCTCGGCGCCGTCCTCGCCGGCGATCGTGGTCGTCGTCTCGCCCGCAGCCCCGACGTCTCCGTCGTTCGCGGGCCCGACCCCCGTCGCCGCGGAGCCGACACCGTGGGCCTCCGCAGCCTCTGCCGCGGCAGGGTTGCCGAAGTCGCCCAGGCCCTGTTTGAACTGCTCGAACTTCTTCAAGTCGATCGTCGAGATCACCCACAGCACGAGGAACAGGACCATCAACAGGGTCAGCAGGTCGGCGTAGGTGACCAGCCAGCGGGCGTCCCCGCCTCCGTGACCTCCGCCGCCTCCGCCGCCGCCACCGTGTCCTCGGCGCGACCTGCGGCCGCGCCCGCCGCCGCTCATCAGGCCGCTTTCTTGCGCGCGGCCGGCGGCAGCCAGGCCTCGAGGCGCTCGGACATCGCCCGGCTGGAGAAGCCGTGCAGGATGCTGCACACGCCGTCGATGATCATCTCCTTGGCGAGCATCTCGGATTCGTGCAGGCGCGTCAGCTTGTCGGCGATCGGTGTGAACACGACGTTCGACAGCACGAGACCGTAGAACGTCGCGGTCATCGCGATCGCGAGGCTGTGGCCGATCTCGTCGGGCGCGTCGAGGTGGCCGAGCATGTTGATCAGACCCATCGTCGTGCCCATCAGACCGAAGATCGGCGAGTACCCCGCGGCCTTGGTGAAGATCGAGATGTTGTGCTGGTGGCGATCTGCCGTCGCGGCCATCGCGCCGTCCAGTTCGTCGCGGATGCGGTGCTCGTCGGCGCCGTCGACCAGCAGGGTCAAGCCGTGCTTGAGGAACGGGTCCTTGACGTCGTTCATCCGGCTCTCCAGCGCGAGCGCGCCGTCACGCCGGGCGACCTCCGCCAGCTCGCACACCTGGGTGATCGTGCCGGTGAGCGACGTCGGCTTGCCGAAGCCCTTGATCGCCAGCTTCGGCATGCGCATCACCTCACCGAACGTGAACGCGGTGGCGGTCGCCGCGAGCGTGCCGCCGAGCACGAGCACGATCGAGGGGATGGCGAACAACGCCATCGGGTTCCCACCCTCCATCACGTTCGCCACCATCATGAAGACGAAGGCGAACAGCATCCCGACCGGCAGCAGCATGGTCAGCGGCCCCCGCTCCAGCGTTTCGTCGAGACGGACCGCTCCGCGTGCGAGAAGATCGTCGAGAGGTTCTCGGCCGCGGCGAGCACCGACGAACGGAACTGCATCACCGACGACGCCACCTCTTCGACGGGTTCGGTGACGGTGACGCGGTTGCCGTCGGCAAGGGTCACGACGGTGTCGTGCCCGTTGCTCTCGGCGAAGACGATGAGGTCGGGGTTGACCCAGAGTTCGTCGCCACGTAGGCGGTGCAGGCAGATCATGGAACCATCTCCGTGTTGCGTTCTCGCCGTTCCGATCGGCCAGGCCACCGACGGTTCAAGGAATGCGCGCCCACACCGCCCGCCGCACCGCCCCCCGGCACGGCCCCGAGGGGGTGGGTCAGCGCTTGACGTTGACGAGGTCGGCGAGCATCTCGTCGGAGGTGGTGATCACCCGCGTGTTGGCCTGGAAGCCGCGCTGGGCGAGCACCAGGTTGGTGAACTCGGTAGCCAGGTCGACGTTCGAGCCCTCGAGGCTGCCGGGGGAGATCGTGCCGAACTCGCCGGTGCCGGCGAGGCCGAGCACCGGGTCACCCGAGGTCAGCGTCGTCTGGTACAGGTTGTCGGCGGCGCGCATCAGGCCCTCGGGGTTCGTCACCGTGGCGAGGGCGATCTTGGCGATCACGCGGGAGTCGCCGTTCGTGTAGCGAGCGGTGACCGAGCCGTCGGTTCCGAAGTTCACCTCGGCGAGCTCGGCGCCAGCCGATCCGTCGCGCACCGGCAGGTCGAGCGTGCCGATCTGGTCGTACTGCGTGAGGCCGTGCTGGGCGCTTCCGAGCGCGATCGTGATGTCCTGCGCCGCTCCGGTCCCGAGCGTCACCCCGGTGAGGGCGATCGTGCTCGCCGACGTCAGCTGCCCGGCGGCGTCGAACGTCAGCGAGGGCGCCGGTGTCGGGGTGATGTCGGTCGTCACGCCGCTCGGGCCGGTGGCGGTGATCTGCGCCGACCACGCTCCGGCGCCGGTCTTGGTGAGCCGCACGGTCAGGTCGTACGCGGTGCCGAGCGAGTCGTAGATCGTCCCCGACGTCGCCGCCACGTCGCCTACCGCCGCGCCGGCCGGGATGTTGCCGCCGAGCACGACGTTGGCCGTCACGGTGGGAGCGAGCACCGACGTCGGCACGGAGATGTAGCCGGCCGGCGACGTCGGGTCCACCTCGCCGGTGAACGGGTCGGTTTGCCAGCCGAGGACGCGGGCGCCGCCGCTCGTCGTCAGCTGACCGGACGAATCCCAGTTGAACGATCCGTCGCGGGTGAGCAGCTGCGCGCCGGAACGTTCGACGACGAAGAAGCCGGCGCCCTGGATGCCGAGGTCCGTGGTGCGGCCGGTGAGCTGCAGCGCGCCCGTCGCGAACGACGTGTTGACGGCAGCGACGCGCGTGCCGAGGCCGATCTGCATCGGGTTCGTGCTTCCCGATCCGTCGGTGGGGATGCCGCCGCCGCGAACGGTCTGGGACAGCGCGTCGGCGAACGTCGCCCGCCCGGCCTTGAAACCCTGCGTGTTGACGTTGGCGATGTTGTTGCCGGTGACGTCCATCATCGTCTGGTGGGCGCGCAGACCACTGATGGAGGCGAAGAGTGAACGGAGCATGGTGCGGTCCTTCCAGGTGGGCAGGGGTCAGGCTTCGGGGGTGATGGATGGGACAGGACGTTCGATGCGGGTGACAGCGCTCAGGGTCAGCTCACCGCCGTTGTCGAGCACGAGCACCGGTCCGGCGGGCGTGAAGCGGGCGGCGACGACCGTTCCGGCGATCTCCGCGCCGGTCGCGTCGGCGGCCTCGACGAACGATCCCACCATGTCGGTGGCGAGGCGGGCTTCGGACAATGTGGCGTCGACCGCCTGGCCGGCCTGCAGCTTCTGCAACGCCTCGACCTGGGCGTAGCTGGCGATCTGGCCCATCATCGCGGTCGGGTCGGATGGGCTGAGCGGGTTCTGGTATCGCAGCTGGGCGACGAGCAACTGCATGAACGCGTCCGCTCCCAGGCCGCCGAAGATGTCGTTGGCCGGCGCGGTCGTCGCCGGTGTGGTTCCGATCGCGGAAACGGAGCTCATCGTGGCGTCACCTCCTGCCGCGCCAACTCGACAGCGGCCTCGTCCCAGCGCGCGCTCGGCCGACGCGGCGGGTCGTCGTCACGTTCACGGCGTGGTGGTGCGTGTCGTTGCGCGTGGCCGTCGCCGAACGGCTGCTGCGGCTCCGAGCGCACCGCATGGGTGACGGCTCGCTCGACGCCGGCGACCCACACGCCATCGAGCCGTTGCGCGGGGTCGTGGACGATCTCCACGCGCACGCTCGCGGCCTCCGATCGAGGGGCGACGCGCACCGCGACGCGGGCGCCGTCGAGATCGATCGCCAGGCGTTGCACCTCACGCGACGGCCCGATCTCGCGCAGGTACCGGACCATGTCGCTGCGCTCGAGACCAGCGGCTCCAGCGGCCGGCGCCGCCGCGCGCACGGCGGGAGGCTCGTGGCCGCGAGTGGTGAGCGTGGTGGCGTTCCCGGCGAAGGCCGGGGCGCTCGCCGGCACGGCGTCGACGTCGACGGGGACGTGCGGGTCGGCGGTGGTGGTGGCGACGGTGGTGTTGACGGTGGCGTCGACCGCGGTGTCGGGTTCGGGGTCGGGCTCGGTGTCGACGATGCCGCTTCCTTCGGCGGCGGGCGTACTCGGCGCTGTTGCGCGAGTCGTGGCGCCGGGCTCGATGGAGATGCCGGGTTCGATCTCGATGTCGATCGCCGGCTGGATCGCCGGCTGGACGGCAGGGTGGATCACGATGCGCACGGGGGGCGGCGCCACGGCAGTCGGGGGTTCCTCGGGGATGGTCGCGACCGTTGGCTGCTGCGACGGGGGGCGCACCAACCTCGCGTCGCTGAGCGGGACCACGTCGGGCGGGAGCGGTTGCTCGTCGTCGTGGGAGTCGTCCATGTCGCGCTCACGCGTCATATCGGTGTCCGGGGCCGACACGAACGAGGGGTCGGTCGGGAGAGGCGGCGGCGCCGCAGGAGGCAGGGCGGCGGCGAGCTTGGTGGCGAAGCGCTCAGCGGGCGGGCTGGCGTCGGGAGGCGTGGCGAGCGCGTCGAGCAGGTCGGGCGCGGACACGCCCGGCACGACACCTGCGATCGAGATCGCTGCCATCACGAGGATCACCAGCCTGGAACGAAGCCCGGCGGTGGCCGGGCGGCGAGGGCCGATCGCCGAGCGATCGGGTTCTGACGTCCGCCGTCCCTGGCGGCACACGCGGTGCTCCGTGCACTCCAGCGCATCGGCCGGGCCCGGGGCGGTTCAAGGGATCGATACCACCGTGTCTACGGCGGCGTGTCGCGCAGGCCGTTGAGGTAGTCGCGCCGCCCGAGGAGCTTGACGATGTAGTCGGCGGTGAACTGGTCCGGCACACCGCCGGCGCGCTTCACCGCGCCTGGCCCGGCGGCGTACGCCGAGATCGCCAGCTCGATGTCGCCGCCGTAGGTGTCGAGGTAGTGGCGGTAGAGCCGCGCCGCGCCCTCCATGTTCTGCATCGGGTCCCACGGATCGACACCGAGCCACGCCGCCGTCTCCGGCATCAGCTGGCCGAGCCCGATCGCGCCGGTCGGGCTGACGGCCGTGGGCGTGTACGACGACTCCGTCCAGAACACCGCCGCCAGGAACGCGGGGTCGAGGCCGTGGCGGGCAGCGACAGCCTGGATCGCCGGCGCGAACGCCACCCCGCGGGCGTTCGGCACGCGGCTCACCCAGTCGCCGGGCGGCGTCACCGGCGCGCTGTGGCCGGCCGGGCGCACCATCGGGACGGCGAGGAGGCTGCCGGCGCCTGGCGTGGACGACGTCACCGTCGGCTGCGCGGAGGTGGCCAGCAGCGTCGCGAACCGTTCGCGCACGTGCGTGACCGCGGCCGGCCGTTCGGAGAGCGCCGCGACGCGGGCGAGCACCGCGGTGACGGCGTCGGGGGCGCTCATGCCGGGCGGCGTGCGCCGAGCGCGGCCTCGTCGAGGGCTCTCTGGTGACGCCGTGCGGCGTCGGCGGCATCGGCGGCGCGGCGGCGTTCGACGAAGCGTTCGGCGGCACGGCGCTCGGCGCGCGCGGCGTCAGCGACCCGGCGTGCGCCCGCCAGCGTCTCGTCGGCGTCGGCGGCCGCGAGGTCGGCGCGCCGCGCCGTCTCGCGCAGCGCAGCAGCGGCGCCGGCCGCGGCATAGAGCTCGTCGGCAGCGATCGGGCGCGCATCGCCACCGAGTGGATGGGCCTGGGCCCGCCGGTGCGCGGCGTCGGCCGCGGCACGCGCGGCGAGGGCTGCCGCGGTCGCGGCCATCGCCGACAGCGCGGCCCGCTCCTCGGCGATCTGGCGCACGCGCACGACCACGTCGCCGCGCCCGGCGCCGCTCACAGCACCCGTCCCGACTGCTGGAGAACGCGGTTGAGCGCGGCGAACGTCTCGGTGAACCCCGAGACATCGTGCGTGCTCTGGCGGCACAGCTCGATGATCGCCGGGGCGACGGAGAGGCCCCAGTCGGCGTCCGGGTTGCTGCCGGGCGCGTATGCGCCGACCTCGACGAGGTCGCGCACCGACTCGGCGGCCGCGAGCGCGCGGCGCGCCTCGGCGGCGACCGCCACCAGATCGGCCGGCAACACCTTGCTCGCCAGCCGCGAGATCGACAGCAACGGGTCGACAGCCGGATACCGCCCGGCGTGGGCGAGCCGACGGTCGAGCACGATGTGCCCGTCGAGGATCCCGCGCACCGTGTCGGCAACCGGATCGTTGTGGTCGTCGCCGTCGACGAGCACGGTGTAGATCGCCGTGATCGTGCCGCGTGCGCGCGGGCCGGTGCGCTCCAGCAACCGCGGCAGGGCGGCGAACACGGACGGGGTGAAGCCGCGTGCCGTCGGCGGCTCGCCCGCCGCGAGGCCGACCTCTCGCTGGGCGAGCGCGAAGCGGGTCAGCGAGTCGCAGAGGAACAACACGTCGTTGCCATGGTCGGCGAGGTGCTCGGCGATCGCCGTCGCGTACCGGACCGCACGGACCCGCACCAGCGCAGGCTGGTCGGAGGTGGCGATGACCACGGCCGAGCGCGCCGCGGCCTCCGGGCCGAGATCGTCCTCGAGGAACTCTCGCACCTCGCGCCCGCGCTCGCCGACGAGGCAGATGACGACGCAATCGGCCGCAGCGCCGCGCGCCATCATCCCCAGCAGGGTCGACTTGCCGACGCCGGATCCGGCGAACAGCCCCATGCGTTGGCCGCGAGCGAGCGTGGTGAACACGTCGAGCACGCGCACGCCGACGTGCATCGGTTCGGTGATGCGCTGGCGTTCCAGCGCAGACGGCGCGTCGCGCTCGATCGTGGCGCGGGGGCCGTTGAGCGGGGGCCCGCCGTCGACCGGCCGTCCGAGCGCGTCGACGACGCGTCCGAGCAGAGCGCGCCCCATCGGCTGGCCGGGCGTGCCCACTGGCCGTGCGGCAGCGCCGCGGCTGAGCCCGGCCGGGTCTCCGAGCAACGCCAGGCGAGCTTCCCCGTCGACCGCTGCGACGACCTCGGCGGCGACCGGACCGCTCGGGCCGTCGACGGTCACCGCCGCGCCGATCGGCAACCGCAGCCCGCGCACGCCCACCTCCATCCCGCGAATGAGGGTCACGGCGCCCGACACCGGCGGCGCGATCCGCAGGCCGGCCGGTTCGAGCGTGAGATCGAGCACCGTCATTCGGCAGCCTCGGCGACGAACAGCGCGAGCGCGTCGCGCGCCGCCCGCACGTAGCTGTCCCACGTGGCATCCGCGGACGCCCAGCCGGCGCGCAAGCGGAACTCGCCGAGGGCGAGCGATTCGTCGGGGCACACGGAAACGGGGCCGGTGGCGACGCCGTGCCCGGCGAGCGCGTCGCTCACCGGGGTGACGAGATCGGGATGCACGAACAGATCGATCGCGCCTTCGTCGATCGCCTCCAACGCTTCGCGCACGCGAGCCAGCAGGCCTGCGGTGGCCGTGTCGGGGCGGTGTCGCAGCACGGTCTCGACGAACAGCTCTGCGATCTCGACGGTCCGATTGCTCAGCGCGGCCGACGCCGCGGCGATCTCGGCGCGGCAGCGCTCGAGCGCGCGGGCGATCTCGTCGCCCACGTGCGACATGTCGCGCCGGCCGTCCTGGCGCCCGTCGGCGAGTCCCTTGGCGTAGCCCTCGTCGAAGGCGGCGTGGGCGACCGGGCCCCACGCGCTCGGGCTCGGAACCGACACCGGCGCCGCGCCGACGCGCGGCGTGCGCAGCACCCGTGTCACGCGACGAAGTCCCCGGTGTCGCCACCGCGCATGAGGATGATGCGGCCTTCCTCTTCGAGCCGCCGAGCGCCGCGCACGATCTCCTGCTGGGCGGCCTCGACGTCGCTGCGGCGGACGAGCCCGAGCGCCGCGGCGAACTCGGCGACGTCCTGCGCGGCGCGCTGCGACAGGTTGCGCTCGATCTTCTCGCGCACCGCCGGAACGGTGTCCTTCAACGCCAGCGCGATCGTGCGCGTGTCCGCCAGGCGCAACACCTCTTGGAGGCCGCGGTCGTCGAGGTGGGCGATGTCCTCGAACACGAACATCAGGTCGCGCACGGCGACGGCGAGCGCGGGGTCCGTGCGCTCCAGCTCGCTGAGCACGCCCTTCTCGGTGTCGCGGGCGACGTTGTTGAGCAGCTGCGCCAACGGCTTGACCCCACCGCGCGACGAGGTCGGTTCCGTGGGCGATCCCTCGCCGACGCGCCGCAGCAGCGCCATCTCGACCTCGGCGACGACGTCCGGGTCGGTCGCTTCCAGCTTGGCGTAGCGTTCGGCGACGTCCGCGCGCAGCTCGGGCGGCAGCCCTTCGATCACCTGCGCGGCGGTGCCCATCGGCAGGTGCGCGAGCACGAGCGCGATCACCTGCGGGTGCTCGGACGCGACGTACGACACGATCTGGTCCGGCCGCCGGCCGCGCAGGAACTGGAACGGCACCGCGGCCGACGCGGCCATGATCTGTTCGAGGATCGCATCCGCGTCGGCGCCGTGGCTGCGGCGCAGGAGCTCGCGGGCGCGCTCGTAGCCGCCCGCCACCGCGTACGACTGAGCCGTCGCCTCGTCGCGGAAGCGCCCCAAGACCGAGCGGACGTCGCTGATGGCGACCGCGGGCATGTCCTTGACCTCGCGGATGATCGCCTCGACCTCCGGCGCGGAGAAGTGCGACAGCACCTTGGCGCCGAGCTCGGTGCCGAGCGATGCGATGACGAGCGCGACGCTGCGCGCCCCCGGGAAGCCGGGGCTGCCGATCGTCGCGGTCGGCTCCTCCCGTTCGAGCAGCGCCGTGGCGGCGTTCGCGCTCTCGCGGGCGCGCTCCTTCGATGCCCCGCGCCGGATCACTTCGCCATCCACGAGCTGAGCAGGGCGGCCAGTGACTCAGGGCTTTCCGCCAGCATGCGCTCGAGGTCGGCGCGGATCTCGTCGACCGCTTGTCGATCGGGATCCGTCGGGCCGTCGATCTGGAGTGCGGCGGGCACGGGCATCGGCGTCGGAGCCTCCTTCTTGCGGCCGCGGCGCTTGCGGCGCCCGGCGACGGTGGTGGGATGAGCGAGTTCACCGGCGTTGAACGCGGCGAGGGCGGCTCGGGCGCGCTCGCGCCGCGCCCGACGGCGCCGGCGCACGATGCCGAGCGCGAGCATCAGGAACGCTCCGCCAGCGGCGGCCGCGGCGATCAACGCCGGGCTGGTCGACGGCGACGGCGATGCGATCGGCTCGGGCGACGTGATCAGCGTGCCGCCGTCGGTAGCCACGGCGGGCACGATCGCGATCGCGACCGAGTCGCCGCGCCCCGCGTCGACACCGGCGGCCGACGACACGAGTCGCTGCAGCGTCTCCTCGTCGATCGGCGTGGCCGGAGCAGCGCCGGCGGCCGCAGCCGCGTCCGCCTCCGGCGCGACGACCGGCACGACGACGGCGACGTCGAGCCGCGTGACCGTCGGGGACGACGTGCTCGACCGGGTGATCGTGCGGTCGCCCGGCGTGTACGTCGTCGTCCGATCTTCCTTCTCGTAGGTGCCGTCGCCGCCGCTGCCTGCTGGGCCTCCGTCGACGCCGACGGTCCCGCCCTGGCTGCCGCCCGAACCCTCCCAGGTCTCGGTCATCACGCGCTCGGCGGTCGGCGTGTTGGTCGCCGGATCGATGCGCTCGGTCTCGGTGGTCGACTCGGTGAAGTCGAGCTGGGCGCGCACCTCGACAGTGGCGGTCTTCGACCCGGTCGAGATCCGCACGAGCTCGGTCAAGCGTTGCGACAGCGCGCTCTCGTACTCACGGGTCACGTCCATCGCGTGCGTCGATGTCTGCGCGCCGCTCGATCGGGCGGCGCGCAGCAGCTGCCCGTCGGCCGACGCCACGGTCACCTGGTCGGGGCTCAAGCCCTCCACCGACGAGGAGACGACGTTTGCCACCGTGTCGACCTCGTCGCTCGTCAGTGGTCGGCGCACCGAGAGCACGACCGACGCGGTCGGCTGGTCGGTCTCGGCGGCGCCGGCGCCGATGTAGATCGACCGTTCCGGGAGCGAGAGCTGCACGTTCGCTCCGGCCACGGGCTCCATCGCCAGCAGCGTGCGGGCCAGCTCGCCTTCCAGCGCACGCTCGTAGTTGACGCGTTGCTCGAAGTCGCTCGTCGCCAGGCCCTGCCCGGAGAACACCTCGTCGAAGCCGGGCGGGATCGGCTGCCCGCTGACACCGTCACCGGCGAGCGAGAGCCGCGTCGACGCCAGGCGTTCCTCGGGCACGAGGATGCGAGTGCCGTTGCCCTCGAGCGTGTACGGCACGCCGCGCGCGTCAAGCTCGGCGAGCACCTCGGAGGCCGTCTGGTCGTCGAGGTTGGCGTACAGCACCGCCCACGACGTGGCGTTCACGCGGCTGTAGCCGACGTAGCCGACGATCAGCGCCGCGGCGAAGGCGACGCCTGCGATCGTGCGACGCCCGGGCGACAGCGCCTTCCACTTCGCGACGAGCGCGTCGAACTGCTGCTTCATCGCTCAGACCTGGGTGTTGATGATCTGTTGGTATGCCTCGAGCCCGCGAGTGCGGATCTCGTTGAGGATCGTCATCCCCAAGTTCGCCTTCGACGTCGCCGCCATCACGTCGGTGATCTGCACGTCACCGCCGGCGGCGAACGTCGCCACCGCCCGGTCGGCCTGGCGTTCCAACGACGCCACGGAGTCGAGGCCGCGCATCACCGCGTCGCCGAACCCGGCGCCGCGCGCCGAGTCGACCGCTGGTGTGCGCGGGGCCTGGATGCCGGAGACGGCGCCGATGGGGGGGATCGCGCTCATGTCAGCGGCGTCCGAGGGCGGTGGCCCCCTCGAGGCACTCGCGCGCCTGGCTGAAGACGCTCGTGTTCGCCTGGTATGCGCGGCTGGCGATGATCAAGTCGCCCATCTGCCCGGCGAGGTCGACGACCGCGCCGGCGACATAGCCGTCCTCGTCGGCGAGCGGGTTGGTCGGGTCGTACACGAGCGCAGGCTCGCCCTCCTGCTCGACGACGTCGGCCACCATGACCCCGCCGGCGTCGCTGTCGGATCCGATCGGCATGGCGACCACCATGCGGGCTCGGAACGGCTCCTGGCCCGGGGTCGTCGTCGTGTTGACGTTGGCGACGTTGTGGGCGATCTGGTCCATCCAGTACTTGGTGAACCCCATGCCCGTGCGGGCGACGTCGATCGAGGTGAACGGCCCGCTCATGACGCCGCTCCGGCCGCGGCGCGGATCAGCGAGAGCTTGTAGTTGAAGCTCGACACCAGCACCTGGCGAGACAGCGACGTCTTCGCCAGATCGGTGAGCTCGTTCTCCAGGCTCACGCTGGTGCCGTTGGAGTCGACGAGATCGGCGCCGCCGACGGTCCGAGGCGCGCGGTCGGGAGCGGGGCGGCCGCTCGTCAGCGCGTCGGCGAGGCCGCTCTCGAACTCCACCCGCTTGGAGCGGTACGACGGCGTGTTCGCGTTGGCGACGTTGTCGGAGATCGCGTCGAGGCGTTGCTGCAGGCCGCCGAGCGCGTACTCGACGGTCGACATGAGGGGGTCCATGGCGTCCTCCGCCATCGGGCGTCCGTGCGCGGCATGCGGCGCCCCATCCGTGGGGGCCGGAGCTTCACCCGCCGATCGGCACGTCGTCTGCGGCGTTCAAGGACGCCGCGTAGCCGGCGTGACCCGCGCCCGCACGGGTCAGCTGGCGCCGCCTCTCACGAACCTCGGCGAGCTCGGCAGCGGTCTCGTCGAGCTGCGCGCGCAGGCCGCCGACGACGCGGGCCACGACGGCGGGATCGACGTCGGCGGCGGTGGGCTCGGTCACCGCAGGCGCGGCGTCGAGCAGCCGATCGAGCGCGTTCTCGCACCCGGGCGTGGGATGCCAGCTGGCCAGCAGCGCTTCCATCGCCGTGAGCCAGCCGTCGATCGACGGCGCGCCGGCGTCCGTCACGACCGCAGGACGCCTTCCACCCAGGCGTCGCGCAAGCCCTCGATCACGTCGTGCACGTCGACGAGCCGATCGGGCGACTTCGACACGTTGGCCTCGACCAACCCGGCGATCGCGAACTGGTAGAGGTCGGCGAGCTGCGTCGACATCGCGGCGACGGCCGGATCGCTGTGGCCGGTGGCGAGCGCGCCGAGCAGTTCGAGCAGGATCGCCTGCGCGCGCGTCGTCTCGTCGTGGAAGCGCTGCACCCACCCGCTCTCGCGCGTCTCTTCCGCCTCGACGGCGCGGACACATGCCGTGAGCACCCGGTCGTACGCCATGCGCACGACCTCCGCGGGAGCGGCGGTGGCGGCGGACGAGCGGGCGTAGGTGGCGATCGCTGCGGTGGCGGTGGTCATCAGGGGGCCTCGTGATGGTGACGTCGATGAAGCGGTGTCAGGCCGACGGCGCGGCGCTCATGGTGAGCCCGAGCGAGGTCGACATCGTCTGGAGCTGAGCGAGCATGGTCTCCATCGCCGTGAACCTGCGCAGCAACACGCGCTCGCGCTGGGCGAGCGTGTCGTCGTAGCGGGCGATGCGTTTTTCCATCTCGGCGATGCGGTCGGTGAGCGCGCTCTTCGAGCGCTGGGCAGCCCCGAACGTGCTGCCCTCGCCACCGATGCGGGCCAGCGCGCCGGCGAGCCCGTCCGTGAGCGTGACGACGCCCGCGCTGGAGCCTCCCAGGGCGGCGAGCTCCGCGGCGCTGATGTCGATCGACAGCGCCAGGCCGTCGACGACCAGCGAACGGCCGGCGGCTGTGAGCGCGACCCCCTCGACGGTCGCCTGCGCGTCGAGCCCGGGGGTCGCCGCGCCGTCGAGCCCGACCGCTGCGCCGCCGGTGACGGAGAACGTCTGCGCCGATCCCTCCGATTCGGCGATCAGGTCGAGGCCGACGTCGGCGCCGCCGGATTGCTGCGTGATCGCGGTGATGTGCACGCCCGCGGCGCGCAGGGCGGCGTTGAGCGCAGCGGCGTTCTCCGCCCACGACGCTCCCGTCACGAACGAGATGTTGAACGTGCCCTCCGGCGTCACCACCGACATCGACACCGTCGACCCGGCGGCGGGCGGCGGCACCGGCACTCCGGCGAGGCTGGCGCGCGTCGCCGCCTGCGTGACCGTCACGCTGCGCGGGCCGGGCGAGGCCGTCGCCGACGAGCCGACCAGCGACACGCCGGCGGCCGTCGACGTGCCGCCGCGGCTGATCGCCGACAGCACCGCGTCGGGATCGTCCGCGATCGCGGCGCGCAACGTCGCCTCGTCGAACGTCAGCGTCCCCGTGCGCGTGAGCGACACCCCCAGTGCGGGGTCGGTGGCGGAGCGGATCGAGTCCATCAGCTGGCGAGCGGTGAGGTCACCGCTCAACACGCCACGGCTCGCGGCTTCGGTGCTCGCCCGCGTCGCCGATGCGAGCGTCGACAGCGCCGCGTTCGCCGCGTCGACGAGCGCCTTCACCTTCGCGACGATGCCGTCGTCGTCACGTCGCACGTCGACGACGGCGGGCGAGGTCGTCACGCGGCTCACGGTCAGCTCGACGCCGTCGAGCACGTCGGAGAACGTGTTGGTCGCGCGGCTGACGAGCACGCCGTCGACGCGGATCTGCGCGTCGGACCCGGCGCGCGCCCTCGTGAACGCCGCCCACCCGGAACCGCCGGCGGTGAACGCCGACGCGGCGCCGGTCGACGTCGACCCGAGCGTGAGCTGGTACGTGCCGGGCGCGGTCTGGAGCACGCGCGCCTGCACGCCGATGCCGGCGTCGTTGACGGCATCGGCGAGACCTTGGATCGTGCCGTCGGCCGACGCGAACGTGTGGAGCGCGCCGCCGATCGTGATGTCGAGCGTGCGCCCGGCTGCGCTGGCGAGTGGTCCGCTGAAGACGTCGTCGGCGACCACCGAATGCGCCGCAGCAACGGACACGACGTCGATCGTCGCCGTCATCGCCGCGGCCGAGCCCGTCATCCGCACGGCGACGGCGCTGTCGCTGCTGCTCGCGGTCACGAGGCGCGACGACGATCCGATGGGTGCGAGGGCGTCGGCTGCGGTCTTCAGCGCGGTGAGCTTGTCGGCGATCGCCTGCCACGCGCTCTGCGACTGCTTCATCGTCGCGACGCGCTGCTGGAGCAGCAGCTGTGGCCGCCGCTCGACGGCCATCAGCTGGCTCACGATCGATTGCGTATCGATGTTGCTCATCGCTGGCTCCCGCGATGTCGACGTCGGAGAACGAGGTCCAGCCCCTCGCCGATGTGGTGGTGGCGGCGAGGGGCCGGACGATCAGGCGGTGACGCCCAGGGCGCTGCCCAGGCTCACCGCAGCAGGCCGAGGATGCCCTGCGGCACCTGGTTGGCCTGCGCCAGCATGGCCACGCCTGCCTGGCTGAGGATGTTGTTGCGGGTGTAGGTGACCATCTCGGCCGCCATGTCGACGTCGCGGATCCGGCTCTCCGACGCCGTCAGGTTCTCCACGGCGACGCCGAGGTTGGCGACCGTGTGCTCGAGGCGGTTCTGCAAGGCGCCGAGATCGGCCCGGCGGCTCGAGACGTTGCCGATCGCCGTGTCGAGCGTCGTGATGGCCGCCGACGCGCCGGCGGCGGTCGCCAGGCTGACGGCCGACAGGTCGGCGCCGAACACGTTGTTCGCCGCGAGCGTCAGGTCGAGGCCGATCGCCACCGTGTCGCCCGCGTTCGCGCCCACCTGGAACGTCGTCGCTGTCTGGTCGGCGAAGACGGCGGTGCCGGAGAACTTGGTGCGGGTGCCGATGGCGGTGATCTCCGCCGTCAACTGGGCGAGCTCGGCCTGCTCCGCCGTGCTGGTCGGCTTGTTCGCCGCCTGCACCGCCAGCTCACGCGCACGCTGGAGCATGGCGTGGACCTCGGTGAGCGCGCCTTCCGCCGTCTGGATGAAGCTGATGCCGTCCTGAGCGTTGCGCTGGGCCTGGGCGTTGCCCCGGATCTCCGAGCGCAGGCCCTCCGAGATCGCCAGGCCGGCGGCGTCGTCGGCGGCCCGGTTGATGCGGTAGCCCGAGGAGAGCTTCTCCAGGCTCTTGGCCAGCGAGGTGTTCGTCGACGACAGGTTGCGGGACGCGTTGAGCGCCGCGATGTTCGCGTTGATGCGCATTGCGGGGTGACCTCCGTGTAGGTGTTCACCGGACTTCCCTGCCCGGCAACGTCCGTGTCGTCACAGCCGGGGATCGTTCAAGGGCCCCGGCGAGCTTTTTCTCAGACCGCGGCGCGCAGGTCGCGGGTCCAGTTGTCGAGCTTGCGCCGCGCCCGCCGCAGGGCGGCGCGCGCTTCGGCGCGACCGCTGAGGCCGAGGTCGGCAGCGATGTCGGGCAGCTCGCTGCCGTGCCCGCCGGGATCCAGGGCGCCCGAACGGTGCAGCCACACGAGCGCCTCGATCGGCGACATCCCGGTGCCGACGATCGTGCGGCGAAGGCAATCGGCGGTCTCCGCGCGATCGAACCCGGCTTCGGGTTGCGCGAGCAGCGCCGGCGAACGCGGGCCCGCGTCGTCGGCGTCGTTGTCGTCGATGATCAGCGCCGCCGCGCCACGGAACGATCGTGCACGCTCGATCTCGGCCACCGACGATCGCGGTGACAGCACGAACACCCCGCGGTCGCGCAGGGCCGCTCGCTGCGCGGCGTGCTCGGGGCCGTGAGGGACGTAGGCGGCGCGCCCGTCGGCGAGCATCCGCTCCAGGAGCGCGATCGCCGCCGTGCGTGTCGGCGCCCCGCGCGTGCCGGCGAGGCGCGTCACGCCGGAACCGAACGCCATCTTGCGGGCCACGTCAACAGCCGGCAGCGCTCGGTCGCCCGGGTGGGCGTGGAACCAGGCGAGCAGCTGGCGGAACTCGACGGAGATCCCCGTGGCGCGGGCGATCTCGGCGCGCACCGCGCCGCCGACCGCTCGTTGCACCAACTTCGACCACGCGACGTCGCGGCGTGGCGCACGGTCCGGATCGGTGAAGTGACGCTCGACGACGTCGAGCAGCTGATGGTCGCCGACGATCATCAGGTCGTCGATCTCGAGCGAGCACGCCTCCGCGCGCACCACGCCGCGATAGCGGCTGACCACCGATCGCACCAGGCCGCGGTTGGCATCGATCAGGTGGCGGCGCGCGACCTCCGCGGCGACATGGGCGCGCCGCGCGGCCGACACCAGTGCGGCGCCCGACAGCGGCCGTGCCGCGATCGCGCGGGGCAGCTGCTCCACGACGTGGCTGGGCACGTCGCCGATCTGCTGCATCGTCGTCCCGGCCTGCGGGACATCGTCGGCGACGTCGGCGGGTTGCCCGACGACGACGGCGAACGTGCCGCGCACGGTCCACGTGTCGGTGCGCGCCTCGTAGCTGGCGCGGTGCGCGCCAGGCGTGATCACGCCGGGCGCGAGGTCGCATGCGATGTCGACGACCGTGCTGCCGTCCACGACGGACGTCGGGAAGGCGACGAGCGCCGCGGCGGGCGGCAGGTCGTCGCGACCGATGCGACGCGAGAGTCGGATGGCGTCGAACGCATCCTCGCGTCGACGGATCTGGGCATCGAAGAGCTCGCTGTTCACCACGGGCGACATGGTGCGGAGAGGTCCGATCCGGCGGATCACCAGTGACGGGGGACCGCGGCTGCCGGTGTCCCCTCAGCGGGGGAGCGCGTTCGCCGTGGCGCCACCGGTTCAGACGGAGGCGTCGCCGTAGCGCGTTTGCACCACCTTCGACCGCATCGTTAGAGTCCCGCTCCCGAGAGGCGACCCTAGGCGGCTGAAGATGGGCAGCCGCGTGGCGTCGAGCAGTTCATGGCAGGTTTGACATCGACACAGCGGCCCCGTCGCGGGGCCGCGCGAGGCACGCGTTGGGTCGCGTCCGTGCTCACCGTGGTGGCCGTCGCGGTCGTCGCGCCCGTTCCCGATCGGCCGGTGTTCGCCGGCGACGCCGTGCACGTCGCACCGCACGGCAAGAAGCCGCCGAAGGGCGCTCGCTTCCGCTGCCGTGACGGCACCTACTCCTTCGTCACCGTGGCGTCGGTCGCGTGTCGCCGCCACCGCGGTGTGGCCAAGAGGCTCTGAGCCCTCTCGTGACGTCCGAGCGACGCGTCCGGGTCTTCCGCGGCATCCGCTGGCGCCTGGCGGCACTCGTGCTGATCTCGGTCGCGCCGCTCGTGGGTGTGGTCGCCTGGCAGGCGTCCAATGTGCGCCACAACGGCCGCGAAGACGCGCGCATCGACACGCTGCGTCTGTCCCGCCTGGCCGCCGAAGGCATCACGTCGAAGATCGCCGAGACCACCGCCGTGTTGCGGGTGGCGGACCAGTTGTCGGCGAATTCGTTCTCACCCGGCGTGTGCGCCGCCACGTTGGCGACGGGCGTCGTCTCCGCGCCGAGCGCTGTGAGCGCGGTGATGATCGCGCCCGACGGGTCGGTGCCGTGCTCGTTCGCCGTCGTCGACGACGACATCTCACTGGCCGATCGTGCGTACGTCCGCGACGCGTTCCGGGCGGGCGCTCCGTCGGCGGGGCTGGAGTCACCGGGCGCGCTGGCGCCGATGGCGACGCTGGTCGTCACGCAACCGGTCCTCGACGGCGCGCTGCTCGTCGCGCTGGCGATCGACCTCGGTCCCGATCTGGACGGCTTCGTCGAGGAGTTCGCCTTGCCCGACGGGTCGGTGGTGCTGGTGATGGACGGCGCCGGACGGGTGATCTCGCAGTGGCCGGAGCTGGTCGAGCCGCTCGGCGGTGTGATCGCAGCGAAGCAGCTCGCCGCGCAGGTCACCGCCGGCGGTGTCGAGGGGATGTCGGAGGAGGCGGGGTCCGACGGCGTGCGCCGGGCATACAGCTACGTCGACGTCGCCGGATCCGGCGAGTCGGTGTTCGCCGTCGTCGGCATCCCCACCAGCGCTGCGTTCGCCTCCGCCAACGACGACCTGCGCACGTATCTGATCGCCGCCGCGATCGTCGCGCTCGTCGCCATCGCGCTGGCGGGCGTCATCTCGGAGATGGCGGTGCGGCGGCACCTGCGTGCGATCGGCGCGACGGTGCGGCGCATCGGCGCCGGCGACCTCGGCGCGCGAACGGGTGATCGCCGCGCGGCGAGCGAGCTGGCCGAGGTCGCCGCCGCGATCGACGACATGGCCGCCGATCTCCAAGCGCGCGAAGCATCGCTCGGAGCGATCCGCGCCGAGCGCGCCCGCCTGCTCGACGAGCTGCTCACCGTGCAAGAGGACGAGCGTCGGCGCATCGCCGCGGACATCCACGACGACACCATCCAGACGATCATCGGCAGCATGATGTCGATCCAGCTGCTGCGGCGCGACCTCGCCGACGCGGCCGCCGTGCGTCTCGCCACGGAGGCCGAGTTGCGCATGAGCGCCGCGGTCGATCGGTTGCGGCGATTGATCTTCGAGCTCGAGCCGGCCGTCGCCAGCGACGACCTGGAAGCCGGCCTCGAGCAGTACTTGTCGAGCGCCATCGAGCCGCACCGGGCCGACGTGAGGGTGCACGCCGAGGGCGAGTTCATCCTCGACGGACCGTCGCGCCAGGTGCTCGAACGCAACCTGCGCGAGGCCGCGCTGAACGCGGTGCGCCACGGCGGCGCGACAACGGTCGACGTCCGCATCGACGGCGGCGACGGTGTCGTCACCGCGACCGTCACCGACGACGGCGCCGGCCTGCCGGGAGCGCGCCCTGACCGCGTCGGCCATCACGGGTTGCGCACGATGCGCGAGCGAGCCGAGGCGCTCGGCGGAGCGTTCCACATCGGGCCCGCGGCGGGCGGCGGGACGCGCGTGTGGTTCTCGATGCCGGCCGTGTCGACGCCGTCGGCCGACGGCGAGCTGGCGATATCCGCTGGGAGGACGACCGAACCATGAGCCCATCGCAGCGGCGCCCGGCGACGGTCCTGATCATCGAGGACCACTTGATGATCGCCGAGAGCCTTCACGCCGCCATCGATCGCGTCGACGACGTCGTGATCGTCGGAATGGCCGGCACCCTCGCCGAGGGTGAGCGGCTTGCTCGGACGTTGCAGCCCGACGTGATCGTGCTCGACTTCCGGCTTCCCGACGGCGACGCGCCCGACGTCATGGCGCGCCTGCTGGGCGTGCGCGACGGCACGCGGGTGCTCGTCCTCAGCGCGCTGTCCGACTACCGATCCGTCGTGCGGGCGCTGGAGGCCGGAGCGTCGGGATACCTGCTCAAGGACCAGACGCTCGACGAGCTGATCGCCGCGGTGCGCGTCGTGCGCAGCGGCGGGCAGGCGCTCGCCCCGTCGCTCGTGCCGCGGCTGATGTCGCGCCTGACGCGTTCCCCGTCGTCGGCCGATCGGCTCAGCCGCCGCGAGCTCGAGGTGCTCCAGCTGCTGTCCGAGGGCCTGTCCACCGCCGACCTCGCCTCGCGCCTGCATCTCAGCGTCAACACGGTGCGCAACCACATCCAGAACGCGATCAGCCGCCTGGGCGCGCACTCCAAGCTCGAAGCCGTGTCGATCGCGCTGCGCGACGGCCTGATCACCCCTCCCGACAAGGGGCTCGCCCCCGCACGGTGATCGGTCGCGCATCAGCGCGAGCGCGAATTGGTGCATCTGCATCTGTTGCGCCGGTCTCGCTGGGCCGAACTACTCCTCCGTGGGTGGTGGACAGGACACGAGAGAGACGGCGCGCGCCGCCGTGGTGGTCGAGCAGTGGACGCTGGCGCGGATGGGCCTGGAGGCCGTCGTGCCGGCGGCTGGTGTGCAGGTCGTCGGCTCGGTGGCGACGGCGCTCGAGGGATTCCGAGTGCTGCGTGCGACCGGCGCGGGGATGGTGGTGGTCGGCGGGTGTGCGGACTCGACACCGATCGCCGTGGTGCGCCGGGCGCGCGCCGAGACGGCAGCACGAGTCGTGGTCGTGTTGCCGGGCGCGGACGCGCCGTCGGTGATCGAGCTGTGCGCGGCCGGCGCGCTCGCGGTGGTCAGCCGCGATGCCCCGGAGGCGGAACTCCTCGCCGCGATCTCGCACGCGATGGTCGGCGAGCGCTACGTGGCCCCGCAGGTGCTGGCCGGCATGTTCGACCGTCCGAGCGCGTTGCGCCCACCAGCACGGCCCCGCTTCGACCTGACGCGGCGCGAGAGCGCGGTGCTCGCCGAGCTCGCCGCGGGTCGCACGAACAGCGAGATCGCCGAGCGGTTGTGCATCGGAGCCGAGACGGTGAAGACGCACCTCGGCAACATCTACGCCAAGCTCGCCGTGCGACGCCGCGACCAAGCGGTGGGGGTCGCCATCAAGCACGGCCTGGTCTGAACGGTTCGCCGCCGGCGCGCCGTGCCGGCATTGGATCGCGTCCGCAGCCCGCGCCATAGGATGCCGCCGGAGCGACTGGCCCAAGGGAGATGCTGTGCACGTGGTGATCGTGGGGTGCGGGCGAGTCGGCTCGTCCCTGGCCCGCAGCTTGGTCGACGCATCCCACACGGTGTCGATCATCGATCGCCGGCAGCAAGCCTTCGAGCGCCTCGGCGATCTCGGCCCCGACGAGGGGTGCACGCGGCTGATCGGCATCGGGTTCGATCGCGACGTGCTGGAGCTGGCGGGCATCCGCAACGCCGCGGCCCTGGCCGCGGTGACCAACGGCGACAACTCCAACATCCTCGTCGCCCGCGTGGCACGCGAGAACTTCGGTGTCGAGCGTGTCGTGGCCCGCATCTACGACCCCAAGCGCGCGGCCATCTATCAGCGGTTGGGCATCGCCACCGTCGCCACGGTGTCGTGGACGACCGAGCGGGTCATGCGCCGGGTGCTGGGCGACAGCGCTGCGGTCGAGTGGGTCGACCCGTCGGCGAAGATCTCGGTCGTCGAGCGCGTCGTCGGCCCTGGCTGGGCCGGCAGGAAGCTGCTCGACGTGGAAGGCGCCGTCGGTGGCCGCGTCGTTGCCCTCTCCCGGCTCGGGAGCGGCATGATGCCGTCCGCCGAGCTGGTGGCGCAGGAAGGCGACGTCGTCTACCTCGCGCTGCCGTCCGAGACGATCCCGGACGCCGACGATCGCATCGCCGCGGCGTTCGGCGCCAAGCGGCACTGACGGAAGGAGGCGCGGTGAAGGTGGTCATCGCAGGAGGCGGGAGCGTCGGTCGGTTCATCGCCGACCAGCTCGCAGCGTCGGGCAACGGCGTCACGATCGTCGACAACGACGCGAGCGTGGTCGCCACGTACACCGAACGTGCCCATCCCGGTGTGACCTGGCTGCGCGGCGACGCCTGTGAGCTGGCGACCCTCGAAGCGGCGCACGTCTCCGAATGCGACGTCGTCACCGCCGTCACCGGAGACGACGAGGACAACCTGGTCATCTCGCTGCTCTCGAAGCAGGAGTTCGGGGTGCCGCGGATCGTCGCACGGGTCAACAACCCGAAGAACGAGTGGATGTTCAACGAGATGTGGGGTGTCGACATCGCGGTGTCCACGCCCCACCTCATCACCGGCATGGTCGAGGAAGCGGTGACGGTCGGCTCGTTCGTGCGTCTGATGGCGTTCGAGGGCAACCGCGCCCGGCTCGCCGAGGTGACGCTCGCCGAGGGGTCTCCCGCCGCGGATCGACAGGTGTCCGAGCTGGGGTTCCCGCGCGACGCCAGCGTCGTGGCGGTGCTGCGCAACGAGCGCGTCGTCGTGCCGCGCGGCGACACGCTGCTGCGCGTCGGCGACGAGGTCATCGTGCTCGTCACCAACGACAGCGAGGACGACGTGCGGCAAGTGCTGATCGGCGCTCAGGCCAAGAGCGTGTAGGCGGGGTTCAGCAGCACCCGCCGGCCGCGCTCGTCGTGCCCGACGCCTTCGACCACCATCGCCCGACCGTGCTCGATGCCGGCGATCGAGCGCCGGCCTGTGAACACCGCGACGACCTCGCCCGTTCCGTCGTTGAGGACGATCTCGAACGCCGGCACCCCGCTGCGTGGCGCGATGCGCATGCGGGTCACCTCGCCCCCGACGCGCGCCGGCTGGCGGGAGATCATCCCGCTGATCGGCGTCAACGCCAACCCGGCGAACCGATCCTGCAGCCGCTCGCTGTCCAGCTCGTCGACGCTGGCCCGCAGCCGCCGACCGAGATCACGCAGACCCATGGAGCCGAGGGTACCGGCTGGCGTCCGGGGGCTGTGCCGGGCCCGGGGACGATCCGTAGGCTTGCCGCCCGATGAAGACCCGCACCCTGCTGTTGCTCGCCTTCGGGTGCGGGCTGGCGATCCTCCTCGCCGGAGGCCTCCAGCTGCTGCGTCTCGCCGGGGACGACGAGCCACCGGCGCCGCTCGCGGTGGGAGAGACGGCGCTCGTCGGCGACATGCGCGTCACCGTGCGCGAGGCGGTCGAGGAGGGCGGGACGATGCTCGTCCGGCTGACGATGATCGGCGTCGACGATGCCGACGGCGGCAGCGGCTTCCGCCTCGTGGTTCCCGGTGGCACGGTCACGCCGGTCGCGCCGCCGGCAGGCGACGGCGAGCTGTGCGGGGCGACGGCCGAGGTCATCGAGACGGCGTGCGCCCTGGCGTTCGACACGTCCCGCGCGGACGGCAGCGCGCGGGTGCTGCTGTACGACCGCGCCGGCGAGACGCAGCGCTGGGATCTCACCGCGACCTGAGCCGCTGGCTCCTCCCTGGTGGCGCCAGTCCCTGGGAGCCCGCCGCCGGTACTCCGCGGTAAGGGTTGGCCACTCGTGCCGTGCCGCTACGGTGGTCGTCGCAGCAAGCGCCCGTGAGCCTGCCGGTCGAGGCAGGGGGAAGTGACGGAGGTGGTTCCTACGGCCGAGCAGTTCGATCTGGTCGTGATCGGCGGCGGCCCGGGGGGCTATGCCGCTGCGTTGTACGGGGCGTCGGCGGGGCTGAATGTCGCGTTGGTCGAGTTCGACGCGTTGGGGGGCACGTGTCTCAACCGGGGGTGCATTCCGGCGAAGGCGTTCTTGGAGACCGCGGCGGTGCATCGTCATGTCGCGCATGCGGCTGATTTCGGGATCGAGACCAGCGCTCCGAGTGTGAACTTCGCGGTGACGCAGGCGCGCAAGCAGAAGATCGTGGATGGTTTGGTGCGCGGCGTGGGAGGGCTGTGCAAGGCGCGCAAGGTCACCGTGTTCAACGGTGTCGGTTCGCTGGGCCCTGATCGCACCGTGTCGATCGCGATGAACGACGGCTCGAGCGCGGTCGCGCAGGGGCGCAACGTCATCATCGCCACGGGGTCGGTCCCGCGTCTGATCCCCAACTTCGAGCGCGGTGGGCCGATCCTGACCAGCGACGAAGTGCTGATGCTCGACCACGTCCCGGCGCGCGTCGCGGTGATCGGCGGCGGCGCGATCGGCTGCGAGTTCGCCAGCACGTTCGCCGATCTCGGCGCGCAGGTCACGATCTTGGAGGGTCTGCCGAAGATCCTTCCGGGTCTCGACGACGACGTCGCCAACATGGTCGTGCGCAGCTTCCGCAAGAAGAACATCGACATCCGCACTGGTGTGATGGTCAACGGCCACACCCCGAACGGCAACGGCGGCACCACCGTGCACGTCGGCGACACCGATCTCGAGGTCGACGCGGTGATCGTGTCGGTCGGCCGGCGGCCCTACACCGAGCGCCTCGGCCTCGACGGCACGGGTGTGAAGGTCACCGACCGCGGCTTCATCGACGTCGACGACCTGTGCCGCACCGGTGAGCCCGGCGTCTACGCGATCGGTGACGTCATCAACACCCCGCAGCTCGCGCACGTCGGCTACGCCGAGGCGATCCTGGCGGTCAAGGACATGCTCGGCGAGAAGCCGGTCCCGGTCGCCTACGACCGGGTGCCATGGGCGATCTACTGCCATCCCGAAGTCGCCTGGGCCGGCCCCGGCGAGGAGGCCGCCCGCGCTGCGGGCATCGACGTCGTTGTCGCCAAGCACCAGTTCCGCGGCAACAGCCGGGCCCAGATCCTCGGCGAGCTCGACGGTCTGGTGAAGGTCATCGCCCGCAAGAACCCCGACGGCACCGCGGGCCAGGTCCTCGGCGTCCACATGGTCGGACCCTGGGTCACCGAGCAGCTCTCCGGCGGATACCTGGCGGTCAACTGGGAAGCGACCGTTGACGAGATCGCCCAGTTCGTTCAACCTCATCCGAGCCTGACCGAGCTGTTCGGCGAGACCGTGTTGTCGCTCACCGGACGCAGCCTCAACACCTGATCCACCCGGACGCATCCACACGCCACCCAGACGAAAACGACGAGGACGAGACGCCATGGCCGACGTGACCCTTCCGCAGCTCGGTGAGACCGTGACCGAGGGAACCATCACACGGTGGTTCAAGAAGATCGGCGACAGCGTCGCAGCAGACGAGCCGCTGTTCGAGGTCTCCACGGACAAGGTCGACACCGAGGTGCCGTCGCCGGTGGCGGGCACGCTCACCGAGATCCGGGTGCAGGAAGGCGACACGGTGCCGGTGGGCGCGGTGATCGCCGTCGTGGGCGACGCCGCCGCGGCGCCGGCGCCGGCCCCGGCCGAGCCGGCTCCAGCGCAGGAGGCGCCGGCACAGGAGGCGCCCGCGCAGCAGGCTCCGGCACAGCAGCCTCCGGCACAGCCCGATTTCTCGCCCGCGGCGCAGCAGGCCCCGTCCGCTCCTGCGGCGGCGGCTGACACCGGCGACGTCGACGGCGGCGGCGACAACCGCCTGCTGTCGCCCGTGGTCCGGCGGCTGGTCAACGAGCACGGCCTCGATCCAGCGCAGATCCCTGGCACCGGCCCCGGCGGCCGCATCACCCGTGACGACGTGCTCGACCACATCGATCGTCAGGGCGGCCCGGCGGCAGCGCCCGCGGCGGAACCGGCTGCGCCGTGGGTGCCGACGATCGACCCGGCGCCGCAGCCGCAGGCAGCGCCGCAAGCCCAGCCCCAGCCTGCTCCGGCGCCGCAGCCGCAGGCAGCGCCGCAAGCCCAGCCGCAGCCTGCTCCGGCGCCCCAGCCGATCCCGGCCGCGTCGGCCGCGGTGCCGGCCACGGCTCCCGCCCCGGCTGCGGCCGCGGCGCCCGTCGTGCGCAGCGGCGATCGCGACCGGC
>CAZGUH010000001.1:199697-253195 GCA_964529005.1 uncultured Ilumatobacteraceae bacterium
CCCGCCCCGGCTGCGGCCGCGGCGCCCGTCGTGCGCAGCGGCGATCGCGACCGGCCCGTGCCGCTGTCGAAGATCCGCAAGCTGACCGGCAGCCACATGGTGATGAGCAAGGGCGTCAGCCCGCACGCGTTCAGCGTCGTGGAGGTCGACTTCGCCAACGTCGACAAGACCCGGGCCCGGGTCAAGAACGACTGGAAGGGCAACGAGGGCTTCAGCCTCACCTACCTGCCGTTCATCGCCCGCGCCGTCGTCGATGCGCTCGCCGAGTTCCCGCACCTGAACGCGAGCGTCGGCCAGGACGAGTTGGTCGTGCACCAGTACGTCGACCTCGGCATCGCCGTCGATCTCGACTTCGAGGGCCTGATCGTCCCGGTGGTGCGCGGCGCCGACGGGAAGCGGCTGCGGGCGATCGCCCGCGAGATCAACGACCTCGCCAACCGCGCCCGCTCGAAGCGCCTCTCGCCCGACGAGATCCAGGGCGGCACGTTCACGATCTCGAACAACGGGTCGGCCGGCTCGGTGTTGACGATGCCGATCATCAACCAACCCCAGGTGGCGATCCTGTCGACCGACGCCATCCAGCGCAAGCCCGTGGTCGCCACACTGCCCGACGGCGGCGAGGCGATCGTCATCCACCCGGTGGGCAACCTGGCGATGTCGTGGGACCACCGGGCGTTCGACGGCGCGTACGCCGCAGGCTTCCTGGTGAAGATGAAGGACATCCTCGAAAACCGCGACTGGGGCGCTGAGCTCTGAGCCGATGAGCAGCCCGCTCCACATCCGCTGGCTGGGCAGGGTTCCCTACCGTGAGGCATATGTGCTCCAGCGCATGCTGTTCCGCGGCACGAGCGACCACCTGCTGCTGCTCGAGCACCCGCACGTCTTCACGCACGGGCCGGGCGCCAACCTCGCCGAGAACGTCAAGGTCGAGCCGGAGTCGGTCGGCGCCGAGCTGATCCGCGTCAATCGCGGCGGCGACGTCACCTACCACGGGCCGGGCCAGCTCGTCGGGTATCCGATCGTCACGGTCGGCTCCAAGCACGGCGCCGCGGGCCCCGCGGACACGCTGCTGCACGTCGCCACCGTCGAGCAGCTGATCATCGACACCCTGGTCGAGTTGGGCCTGCCCGACGTCGGCCGCCTCCACGACTACCCCGGCGTGTGGATCGAACCGGGCAGCGACACGCCGCGCAAGATCTGCGCGATCGGTGTGCGCGTCAGCCGCGGGCGCACGATGCACGGCTTCGGCCTCAACATCGCCACCGACATGCGGTACATGCGTGAGCACATCGTGGCGTGCGGGCTCACCGGCATGGCCGTGACGTCGCTGGCCGAAGAGGGGATCGACGCGACGATGCGCGACGTCGTCGACGTCGTCGCCCGCCTCGCGGCCCGGCGCTGGGGTGACGGCACCGCCGAGCGTCAGGACGTGGCGTGGCGCCAGCAGCCGTCCGATCTCTCGCTGTTCAGCCGCGGCGCGGGGCCCGGCCAGGCGATCCGTTCGGGCGCCGACCACCTGACGGCGGGCCGCGCGGAGGGGGTGTCGGTACGGCTCACCGGGCGGATGGCCGAGGCAGGCGTCACCGACGGGCTGTCGATCTCGAGCCGCAAGCCCGAGTGGCTGCGGCCCAAGGTGCACCACGGGCCCGAAGTGCTGGCGATGAAACGCACGGTGCGCGAGCACGGCCTCGTCACGGTGTGCGAAGAGGCGGGGTGCCCAAACCTCAGCGAATGCTGGTCCGACGGCACGGCGACGTTCATGGTGCTCGGCGAGCGCTGCACGCGCGCCTGTGGCTTCTGCCTGGTCGACACACGGTTGCCGCAACCCCCGGCCGTCGACGAGCCGGCCCGGGTCGCAGCCGCGGTCGCGGCCGCCGGCCTGGCGCACGCGGTGCTCACCATGGTGGCGCGCGACGACCTGGACGACGGCGGCATGGCGCACGTCGCCGCATGTGTCGCCGCGATCCGTGAGCGGAGCCCCCAGACCGCTGTCGAGACGCTGATCTCGGACGCGAAGGGCGACCTCGGCGCGCTCCGCGTGCTGCTCGACGCCCACCCCGACGTGCTCAACCACAACGTCGAGACCGTGCCCCGCTTGCAGCGCGCCGTGCGCCCGTCGGCCGGCTACGCCCGCAGCCTCTCGGTGCTGTCGTCGGCCAAGGAGCACGGTCTGGTGACCAAGAGCGGCCTCATCGTGGGCCTCGGCGAGACCGACGACGAGGTCGACGGCGTGCTCGCCGACCTCGCGTCGATCGGCGTCGACATCGTCACCATCGGTCAGTACCTGCGCCCGACGACCCATCACCTGCCCGTCGCCCGCTGGGTCGAACCGGCCGCGTTCACGCGCTGGGCGGAGTTGGGCGAGCGGCTCGGCATCGGTCATGTCGAGGCCAGCCCCCTGACGCGCAGCAGCTACCACGCCCGCCAGGCGGCAGCGAGCGCGGACACGACGCTCACCGCGGCGTCGAACCGCTGAGCCGGCCTCGCCTGGCACAATCGGTCTGGATGTCTGCCGAGATCTACGCCGCCCGGGTCGAACGTGCGCGGGCCGTCATGCGCGACCGTGGGATCGACGCGCTGCTCCTGTCGGTCGGGCGCGACCTGCCGTACCTCGTCGGGTACGAAGCGATGCCGCTGGAGCGGCTCACCATGCTCGTCGTGCCCCGCGACGAGCCGGCGACGCTCGTGGTGCCGCGCCTCGAACAGGCGCGGGTCACGCCGCTGCCCGACGTGTTCGCGCTGCGCCCCTGGGGTGAGACCGAAGATCCGGTGGCGATCGTCGCCGGTTTGGCGCGCAGCGCGTCGACGATCGCGATCGGCGATACCACCTGGGCGCGGTTCCTCGTTGAGCTGCTGCGCGAGCTGCCCGCGGCGCGCTTCGTCCGCGGCGTCGAGGTGATGGGACCGTTGCGCGTGCGCAAGGACGCCGCCGAGATCGCCGCCCTCGTCGCCGCCGGCGCCGCCGCCGACCGTGTCGCCGCGCAGCTGCACGCGGGGGAGATCCCGCTCGTCGGGCGCACCGAGGCGGAGGTCAGCGCCGACATCGGCCGCCGGCTGATCGCCGAAGGCCACCAGAAGGTCAACTTCGCCATCGTCGCCGCCGGCCCCAACGCGGCCAGCCCCCATCACCACGCGAGCCGCCGGGTGATCGAGCGCGGCGACCTCGTGCTGTGCGACTTCGGCGGGACGATGGACGGCTACTGCAGCGACATCACCCGATGCGTGCATGTCGGCCCGGTCCCGGTCGAGATCGCCGAGGCCTACGCGGTGCTGCTCGACGCGCAGCAGCGGGCCGTCGCCGCCGCATCGCTCGGCACCCCCTGCGAGGAGGTCGACGCCGTGGCCCGCGGCATCATCACCGCCGCCGGCTATGGCGACCTGTTCATCCACCGCACCGGGCACGGCATCGGCATGGAAGAGCACGAGGACCCGTACATGGTGCAGGGCAACGACCTGCCGCTCGCCCCCGGGCACGCGTTCAGCGTCGAGCCGGGCATCTACCTGCCGGAGCGCTGGGGCATGCGCCTCGAGGACTGCGTCGTCGCCACGGAGGACGGTCCGCTGCCGCTCAACCACGCCGACCACGCGCTGGTGGTGCTCGACGTCTGACGCGGGCGGCGGCGGTCAGCCGGGGCCGAAGACGCTCTCGTCGACCGCAGGCGAGTAACTGACCAGCGTGACGGCGTGTGCGGCGTCGTCGAGCAGCGCCAGCACACCGCTGTCGAGCGCGCAGTACTTCACCACGCCGCCTGACACCGGCACCTCGACGCAGGTCGCCGGCTGGTCCGCAAGGGTCATCGTCGAGGGGGTGCTCGACGAGATCTTCTGGCGGGCGAGCTGGCGCAGCCGCGCTGCGGCGCCGAAGCCGAACGACTCGCTGTTCAACTGGAGGTTGCTGGTCCGCGACTCGTCGGTGCCGTCGCTGCATTCGCCCGTGGTGAGGTCGCACGTCGAGGTGTCGCCGCCGTCGCGCAGATACCGGACGTCGCCGATCGTGACGCTGCGCCGGTCGGGCCCGGCCTGACTGATCACCACGGAGGTCTCGACAGGGCCGAAGCGGGTCAGCACGTCGAGGCGAGCGGTGAACGTCGACTGGTCGCTCGCGTCGAGACGCCGGAGGACCGCATCGATGTTCGCGTCACCGGACGCGGTGGTGCTCCGCGGCGGCTCCTCTTCCTCGAAGTGGGGGCGCTTTCCGGTGAAGCATCCCGCCAGGACCAGGGCGCTCAGCAGCAGACACAGCGCGCCCACCCGGCGCTCGCGAGGCATGGGCCCCAGGGTACGGCTCGGCGCTCGGCGGTGAGCAAACCGCGGCGGCCGGGTAGCGTCGCAGCCCGTGATCCGCCTCGACGCCGCCACGGTGCTGCTCCAGTGGGCGACCGGCGGGCTGGCCTGCTGCTGGTTCACGATGCGCCGCCGCGAGGTCGGCATCGGGTACGCGTGGCTGCTCTACGGCGTCTACGGCACGATGGCTGTGGCCTCGGTCGTCGCCGGCGTGGCGTATGGCTCGGCGCCCGTGCGCGACGGCGCGGCCGCTGGTGTCGCCGCGGTCACCGCGATCGCGCTGGCGCGGTCGATCGCCCGCCGGGCACAGGGCCCGGATGGGCACCGTGCAGAGTTCGAGCTCGTCGCCGCGGCCGTCGGCGTCGTCGGTCTCGTCGCGGCGGGCCTCGACGCCGGCGGCAACGACGCAGTCGCGGTGGCGCGCACCGTGGTGGGCGCCGCGTTCCTGGGCGCGGTCAGCGACGCGATGCTGCTCGGCCACTGGTACCTCGTGCAGCCGGGTCTGCCCCGCCGCCTGCTCAACGAGCTCGTCCGCGTGTTGATGGTCGTCCTGCCGATCGAGGTCGTCGCGCTGTTGCTGCCGACCGGCATGGTGAGCGTCCTGCGCGGCACCGTCGACGACGGGTGGAACGGCACGCTCGGGTACTTCTGGGTGGCGTGCGTGATCACGACTGCGGCCCTCGCGGTCGTCACCCGCGCCGCGTTGCGCGAGCGCAGCTACTCCGCTGTCATGGCCGCGACCGGTCTGCTGTACCTGGCGATCCTCACGTCGTTCGGCACCGATCTGGTCGCGCGTGCCGTGCTGGCGAAGTGAGGCCGAAGCGCCCGAACACCTGACAACGCTGAGGGAGACCCACGATGACGTTGCCCATCCGTCCCGGACTCACCGTGCCGCTGCCGGGGCCGTTGCACAGCCACCGCGACAAGCTCGTCGAGCTCGCCGACCTGGGCTACACCGACGCCTGGTCGGCGGAGTCCGACGCCGCCGACGCGTTCACGCCGCTGGCGCTGGCCGCGGCATGGGAGCCGCGGCTGCGCCTCGGGACGGCGATCGTTCCAGCGTTCACCCGATCGCCCGCCTGCCTGGCGCAGAGCGTCGCGTCGCTGGCGGACGCAGCGCCGGGCCGGTTCGCGATCGGTGTCGGATCGAGCAGCGACGTGATCGTGCAGCGGTGGAACGGCGTGCCGTTCGAGCAGCCGTATCGCAAGGTGCGCGACGTGGTGCGCTTTCTGCGCGACGCGCTGAAGGGTGAGAAGGTGACCCGCACGTACGACACGTTCGCGATCGACGGCTTCCGCCTCGGTGTCCGGCCGGAGCAGACACCGCCGATCCTCGTGGCCGCGCTGCGGGAAGGGATGCTGCGGTTGGCAGGGCGCGAGGCCGACGGTGTGATCATCAACTGGCTGTCTCCCTCCGACGTCGGCCGTGTGGTGGACGTGGTGCGCGCGGCCGCGGGTGGCGAGGATCGGGAGGTGGTCTGCCGGATCTTCGTCTGCCCGAGCGAGAACACCGAGGTGGTGCGCCAGGCCGGCCGGTTCGCGATCGCCGCCTACTTGAACGTTCCGGTGTATGCCGCGTTCCACGAGTGGCTGGGTCGCGGGCCGGCGCTGCGCGGGATGTGGGAGGCGTGGAGCGCCGGCGACCGCAAGGCGGCGCTGGCGGCGATCCCTGACGAGGTGGTCGACGACCTGATCATCCACGGATCTCCGGCGGAATGCCGGGCCCGGATCCAGCAGTACTTCGCCAATGGCGTGACCACGTCGTCGCTGGCGATCGTGCCGCTCGACCCCGAGGTCCAGCACTGGCAGGCGGTCCGGGCCCTCGCGCCGGCGGCAGCATGACGACGGCCTGAGAGCAGCCGAGCTCAGGCGGCCCGGCGGCGACGGGGCTGGGCGTCGGTGCGACGGGCGGCCTGCTGGGCGGCCAGCTGCCGGCGGATCTCGGCGATGTGCCGCAGCCCGTTGCGGCGAGTGCGCTCGTCGAGGCGGAACTGCACCGGGACGTCGGCCGCGGGCAGCAACGTCAGCTGCTCGCCGCTGCCGGCCCCGGCGTCGACGACGGCGGAGTCGGTGTCGGTGTCGAACAGGTGCATCTCGTTCATGGCCCCATCATCTCCAGGGGGTGTGACACCGATGCCGTACCCCCGGGGCGCGGTGACGATTCAGGATGTCAACGCGAGAGCCACCGCCGCCGCGGCGACCCCGATCGGGGCCGCGTACGTCGCCCACATGGGGGTCTGGCGCCACGTGGGCGACATGACGGCGAGCGCGCTGATCGCCCCGGCGATCGCCCCGCCGACGTGACCTCCCACGCTGATGTTCGACAGCGTGAACGTCAGCACCAGGTTGAGCGCCAGGACCGTCCCGAGGCCGGTGGAGAACGGGCTGACGCCGCGCAGCTTCATCCCCACGGCGGCGGCGGCCATCAGGCCGAAGACCGCCCCCGAGGCCCCGCCGGTGAGAGCGTCGGGGGTGACGAGCAGCGCGCCGGCGGACCCGCCGAGCAGCGACGCCGCGTACAGCAGGCCGAAGCGCACCCGGCCGATGGCCGGCTCCAGCATCTGGCCGAGCTGGAACAGCAACAGCATGTTCATGCCCACGTGCAGCAGGCTGAAGTGCAGGAAGCCGCAGGTCACGAGGCGCCACCACTGGCCTTCGGCGACCCCTTGCAGCGACCCGTCGAGGAACGCCCGTTCGAACAGCCCGATGCGCGCTTCGCGCAGACCGCCCCGGTCGGACGCCGTCCAGAAGTACACCATGACGTTGATCGCGATCAGGGCGTACGTGACGAGGGTCGGTTGCCGCGCGTTCCAGTGGCGAGCGCGGGTGCGGGCGTCGGGTCGCGCCGCCTTGCGGCAGTCGACGCACTGAGACCCTACCGAGGCCGTCGCCAGGCACTCGCTACAGGCGGGTTTGCCGCAGCGCGTGCACCGACGCCCCGTTTCGCGGTCGGGATGCCGGTAGCAGCGCGCGAGGCGTGGCGCTGGGGGCAGATCCATGGCCAGCAGGAGGCTACCGGGGGAGCGGTGCTCAGGCGCTTCGGGTGCGCGCCCGGGACACGAAGTCCTCGGCGCTGACCGGCTCGCCGATCAGGAACCCCTGCACCATGTCGCACCCCATCATCCGCAGCCGCTGGAGCTGATCGGCGGAGGTCACCCACTCGGCGACGACCTCCATGTCGAGGGCGTGGGCGAGCTGGATGATCGTGCGGACCAGCGGCTCGTCGGCCTCGGTGCCCAGGCTGCGCCCGACCGTGCCGTCGAGCTTGACGACGTCGGCGGGGGAGCGCCGCAGCGCGGTGAGCGACGACACCCCGGTGCCGAAACCGTCGAGCGCCAGGCGCACGCCGAAGCGGCGCAATGCCTGAAGGGTGCGCATCACGGTGGCGTTCTCGCCGTGCAGCGTGGCCTCGTCGAAGTCGAGCGTGAGCTGCTGGGGGACGAGCTCGTTCTCGCGCACCGTGGCCAGGATGCGCTCGACGAACCCTTCCTCGGTGAGCTGGCGGCCGCTGATGTTGACGTGCACGCTGAACGAGCGGTCGACGACCCCACTGCGGATCCACAGGCTCGCGTCGGCGCACGCCCGGCGGATGATCCAGTCGCCCATCGGCACGATCGCGCCGCTCTCCTCGGCGAGCCCGACGAACTCGAGCGGGGCCAACTCGCCCTTGCCCGGGTGCCGCCAGCGCAGCAGCGCCTCGGCGCCGACGACGCGGCGCGAGTGCGCGGAGATGATCGGCTGGTAGGCGACGATCAGCTCGTCGTTGGCCAGCGCCCGTTCCAGCGCCACCGCCAGCTCCTTGCGCTCGGTCGCATCCGCGCGCATGGCCTCGGTGTACAGCTCGCAGCGCGACCGGCCGCGTCGCTTGGCGCGGTACATCGCGGTGTCGGCCTGGCGCAGCAAGGTGAGCGCGGCGTCCGATTGGGGGCCGTCGTGGAGGCCGTTCTTCGGGGCCATCGCCACACCGACGCTGACCGAGATCTCCACCTCGACGCCGTGGACCATCGCTCGGCCGGTGAGCGCGCTGCGGACGCGCTCGGCGAGGTCGAGGGCCACGTGCTCGTCGGCAATGCCGTCGCAGAGCACGACGAACTCGTCACCGCCGATGCGGGCGACGATGTCGGCCGGGCGGGTGGCCCCGGCGAGGCGGCTGGCCACGTACGCCAGCAGCTGGTCGCCGACGTCGTGGCCGACGTTGTCGTTGACGTCCTTCAGCTTGTCGAGGTCGAGGAACAGCACGGCGACCGTCGTGCGGCCGTTGCGCCGCTCGAGGGCCTCGGCCAGGTTGCGCAGGAACAGCGTGCGGTTGGGCAGGCCGGTGAGGGCATCGTGGGTCGCCTGGTGGGCCAGTTCGACCTGGAGCTGCTTCGAGGCGGTGACGTCGCGGATGATCGCCGCCCAGTACTGCACGACGCCGTCGTTGCTGCGCTGGAGCGTGAGGGCGACGTCGAGCGTGCGCATCAGGCCGTCGGGGCTCTGGAAGCCGATCTCGCCGTTCCAGGTCGACGACGCGCTGGCGTTGAGCACCTCGCGCGGCAGCTGGTCGCGCAGCGAGTGCAGCAGCGCCCGCGTGCTGGGGTCACGCAGCAGGTCGACCGGCTCCGATGCGCCGAACAGCTCGCGAGCGGCGTCGTTCGTGTACACGGGGGCGCCGTGGCGGTCGAGGATCAACACGCCGTCGCGGGCCGCGCCCATCAACGTCGTGAGCCGATCGGTCATCTGCTGGAGCGACACCATCCCGGTGATGTCGATGGCGGCGCCGACGTAGCCCGGGGCCGGCCCGAACGCGCTCTTCTCCGGAGTGATCTCGAGGCGCACCCACACCATGTGGCCCTCGGAGTGCCAGACCCGGAACTCGATGACGAACGTCTCCGCAGGCCGCCGCTCGGTGCCCCGCCGCCACGCCAGCTCGGCCGCGGCACGGTCACCGGGGTGGGCGTTGGCCCACGGGGCGGACCCGGGCGCGGTCTCGACGCCGCCGTAGGCGAGCCGCCGGAAGGTTTCGTTGCACGAGACGACACGCCCGGCGGAATCGGTGCGGAAGAGGCCGACGGGCGCGTCTGAGAACGAGGGGTCGATGGTCGCCCATTGTGCCATGCCACGCTCCGTGGTCGTAACTGTCAGCGTTCGTACGTGCCCGTGACCACCGCTGACGCAACGCTGGCCGTTCGGATGGCGGTGAGCATGTCGACCGCTGGTGTTCCATCGGGAAGTTCGATGCCGGGGTTGAGCGCGAAGACCGTGAAGCGATACGTGTGCGGACCGCTGCCCGGTGGCGGACACGGCCCTTTCCACCCGATGACCGGTGCGCCGGTGGTCGAGAAGTCGTTGGCGGCCTCGACCAGCGCATCCGGGACGTCGCCTTCGGGCAGAGCTCCGTCGATGGGGGCCAGCCCCGCCACGACCCAATGGACGAAACCGTCGGCCTGATCGTCGGTCACCGCGACCGCCAGTTCCTCGGCGTCGAGCGGCACGCTGAACCAGCTCAACGCCGGTGACACGTCGGCGCCGTCGCACGTGTGCCGCGGATCGATCGGACCGCCATCGCGCCACGGCGCCACCACCGACATCGGCGCGAGGTCGGGCGGCGGGCTGCTGGCGTTCATCGTCTCGACGGGCGCTCCAGGGATGATGTCCGGCGCCGGGAGGTCGGTGGAGGCGACCGTCGAGGTCGTCGTGGAGATGCTGCGGTTCTGCGCTGGCTCGGGTTCGCGCAGCGTCCGCCCGTCGTCGTTGCAGGCGTTGAGCGCGGCAAGCGACACCACGGCGGCGGCGAACGCCCGGCGTCGCGCTCGGGCGTTGGCGGGCGGTGGGCGGTCGGGCACGAGCGACGAGACTACGCGCTGTCGCCCGAGCCTCCTCGTCGTCGCCGCCGATAGCGTGACGGAACCATGGCGACTGCCGACTTGTGTCTGCTGAGCGTGCACGCCCATCCCGACGACGAAGCCTCCAAGGGGGCACCCACCGTCGCGCGCTACGCCGCCGAAGGCGTCCGTGCCGTGTTGGTGTGTTGCACGGGTGGTGAAGAGGGCGACATCCAGAACCCGACGTTGCGCGAGCCCGGCCAGCCCTTCCACGGGCTGACGCCGGAGCAGGAGCGCGCTCTGCTGACGCAGATGCGCCCCGGCGAGCTGGCCCGGTCGGCGGAGATCATCGGCTACCAGCGCACGGTGATGCTCGGCTATCGCGACAGCGGGATGGCGGAGTCGGAGGCCAACCAGCATCCCGACTCGTTCCACCGGGCGTCTCTCGACGAGGCCGCGGGCCGTCTGGTCGAGGTCATCCGCGCCGAGCGCCCGCAGGTGGTCCTCACCTATGGCGACGACCACTCCGGCTACCCGCATCCCGACCACATCCGCGTGCACGAGGTGTCGCTGCTGGCGTTCGACCGCGCCGGCGATCCGGCCTGGTACCCCGAGGCCGGGGACCCGTTCCAACCGCTGAAGCTCTATTACACGGTGTGGGCGCGGGCTCGCATCCTGGCGGTGCACGAGGCGCTGCTCGCCCGGCGCGGCAGCTCACCGTACGACGACCGGTGGCTGCAGCGCCCGGATCAGGACGCGCGCATCACCACCCGGCTCGACGTCGGCGCGTTCCTCACCGCCCGCTCGGGAGCGTTGCGGGCGCACGCCACCCAGGTCGATCCGAACGAGGCCCACTGGTTCGGTCTCAGCGACGCCGAGCTCGCCGAGGTCTACCCGTACGAAGACTGGATCCTCGCCCGCTCGCTGGTGGGCGGACCGGCCCCGGGCGCCTACGAGGACGACCTGTTCGCCGGTGTGCGCGAGCGTGTGGCCCATGGCTGAGCCGCGCGTGCAGTACCGGGTGATCTTCGGGAAGAAGGACGAGGCCGTCAGCGGACCCGACGACGCCGACGTGGTGATCAGCATCGCCGCGGCGGAGGCAGCGACCGATCCCGCCGTCGCCTACATGCGTGGCGCGTTGAAGGTCACCGGCCCGTCGTCGATGCTGTTCGACCTGCTGCGCAGCGGGGCGGTGGCCAGCGAGCTCAGCCGGCTCGCATCGCGTCCCTGAGCGCCCGGTAGCCGATCAGGATCGCGCCGCGGTCCTCGATCAGATCGCGCAGGTGACGGTCGTCGACCATCAGCTCCAGGTCGTCGATCCAGCCGTCGGCCGCGTCGGTCAGCGCGTGCACTTCGGGCGAGTCGATCGCCGGCTGGACGTGGATCTCGGTGACGCCCGGCTGGAGTGCGGCGACCGCGTGGTAGACGCGTTCGCGGCTGCCGGCTCGCCAGTCGTGGTCGAAGTGGTCGGGGAAGATCACACCTTCCTCCGCCGCGAGACGGCGGAACGGGAAGCCCGCCTGCTCCTCGGTGATGGTCGACGGCAGGCGGATCGGCAACCGGAACTCGACGGCGAGCTCGAGGTAGACGTCGAAGAACTCCGGGCGCAGCGTGATCGACGTGAGGTGCGGCGCGAGGTGGGTGACGTCGATGCCCCATGCGAGAGCCCGCTCGATCTGGGCGCGGCACTCTCGCAGCACCTCCTCGGTGTCGGCGTGCTCCCACAGGTCGTCGACCGTCCGCGGGAAGCCGCCCTCGCCCGACAGCAGTGAGGGCGCATGGGTCACCGGCCCGAAGCGGTAGACCTCGTGCTCGCAGTTCAGCGTCAGGTGGACCCCGATGTCGGCGGTCGGGTCGGCGACGATCTCACGCGCCGCGTGCTGCGCCCACGGCGCCGGCACCATCAACGACGCGCACGTGGCGACGCCCTCGCGCAACGAGCGCATCACACCGACGTTGGCGGCGTGGCACGACCCGAGGTCGTCACAGGAGATGACGACGAGCCGCGCTTCGTCCGGATACCCGAGCATCGAGGCAAGGGATCGAGATGCGAGCGACGCCACGATGAGAGAACCTATCGGCCACTCGTCGCCACGGAGCAGGACCCCCACAGACCGCGGTCGTTCGCCTCGGCGTCGCGGGCCGCCTCGGCGAACGCGTCGGCGAAGGTCGTGTTCGGTTCGAAGCGCAGCGGCGTGGCGAAACCGCGCCGCACGATCTCGAGGTTGACGAACAACCCGTCGGAGCTGCGGTAGACGTAGGCCAGCAAGCGGCCGTAGTCGTCACGCGCCTCGACGTCGCGCTGGAGGTGCACGCCGCTGCCAAGCGGGAGCAGATCGGCGGTGAACGCGGCGGCTTCGGGTCCGTAGCAGTCGGCCGGCTGGTCGGGATGCTCGACCTCGGGCGTGTCGATGCCGATCAGGCGCACACGCTCGTCGTCACCGTCGTCGAAGACGACGCGGAGGGTGTCGCCGTCGACCACGCTCGCGACCGTGGCATGGGTCGGCAGGAGCGTCGAGGACGGCTCCTCGGCGCGGTCGCTCCCGCCCCCGGCGCACCCCGCGAGAGCGAGTGCGGCCGCGACCAGGGCGCGCCGATCAGATGCGCTCGATGAGGGTGCCCGTGCCAATGCCGCCGCCACAGCACATCGACACCAGCGCGTAGCGACCCTGGGTGCGCTCGAGCTCGTACAGTGCCTTCGTCATGAGGAACGCGCCGGTGCCGCCGAGGGGATGGCCGAGGGCGATGGCGCCGCCGTTGGGGTTCGTGCGCTCGATGTCGGCGCCGACCTCCTTCGCCCAGGCGAGCACGACCGAGGCGAAGGCCTCGTTGATCTCGAACACGTCGATGTCGTCGATCGTGAGCTTGTTGCGGTCGAGCAGGTGACGGGTGGCGTCGATCGGGCCGGTGAGCATCAGCACCGGATCGACCCCGACGAGGCAGGTGTCGACGACGCGCGCCCGCGGCGTGAGCCCGAGCGCGTTCGCCTTCTCGTCGGTCGTCATCAGCAGCGCCGCGGCGCCGTCGCTGATCTGCGAACTGCTGCCGGCGGTGTGGATGCCGTTCTCGCGCGCCACCGGCTTCAGCGTGGCGAGCTTCTCCAGGCTGGTCTCACGGATGCCCTCGTCGCGCCGAACCGTGTGGGTCGTGCCGGTGGGGTTGCCCTCCTCGTCGACGTCGGGCGCTTCGACCTCGATGTACTGCCCGGCGAAGCGGTCTTCCTCCCACGCCCGCGCCGCACGCTGCTGCGACAGGAGGGCGAACCCGTCGGTGTCGTCGCGCGTGATGCCCCACTTCTCGGCGATCCGCTCAGCGGCTTCGAACTGGGACGTGAACTCGTAGCGGGCGAAGTACGGCTTCGCGATCGGGGCGCCGAGGCCGAGCTTCTTGCTCGAGTTGCTGCCGATCGGCACCCGGCTCATCGCTTCGACGCCGCACCCGATGGCGACGTCGACCACGCCGGCCTGCACCAGCGCCGTGGCGACGTTCGTCGCTTGCTGGCTCGAGCCGCACTGTGTGTCGACCGTGGTGGCCGCGACGGACATCGGCAGGCCGGCGGTGAGCCATGCGGTGCGGCCGATGTTGAAGCTCTGCTCGCCCACCTGGCTGACGCACCCGGTGACGACCTGGCCGACGGCCGCCGGATCGATGCCCGTGCGCTCGACGACCGCGCTCTGCACGGCGCCGAGTGTCAACGACGGGTGCAGCGTCGACAGGCCGCCGCCCTTGCGACCGATGGGTGTGCGGACGGCATCGACGATCACGACGTTGGACATGCCGGCATCCTACGAAGGGGGCGCCGCGGACCTCGGACCGAGCGCGGAGATCGCCGGAATTTCGCGTCAGCCCGTGAAGTAGCCGTTGACGTCGATGATCGCGTGCGTCGCCGACCAGGCGAAGAGTGCGACCGAGCCGGGATGCGCAGTCGCGGCGAGCGGCACGATGGCGCCGTTGGCGATGTCCGATCCCGGCGTCGACCAGTTGACGTTGGACACGTACGCCGCCGCGGGATCGACGTCACCGGGCACCAGGGTGAGATACCCGCCGGCGTGCTGCTGCTGCGTCGCCGTCACGTTGAACGACACGGCCACGGCGCCTGAGGCCGGGATCCCCGCGACGCCGGCCACGTTCAGCAGCACGGTCGAGCGGTCAGCCAGCGCACTCGCCAGGCGCGTGTCGAACACGCGGTTCGGCCCGAGGGGCACGAACCGGCCAGCGGTGCCGACAGGGGCGTTGGCGTCGGTGATGTAGCCGACGACGTCGACGATCAGGTGGGCGCCGCGCTCGGTGTAGAGCGCGATCGAGGGTCCTCCGGGGTTGATCGGGACGATCGCCGTGTTGGCGACCTCCGCGCCCGGCGCCATGTTCAGCGTCGACACGTTCGGCGGCGCTCCGAAGCCGGACCACGCCGTCACATAGCCCGGCAACGTCGGCTCCACGCCGGTGACGTTGACGATGACCGCGCTGACGCCCGTGGACGGCACGCCCGAGCCGGGCCGCAACGGCACCGTCACGACCTCGCCGGCGCCGGGCTCGTGCGGCGCCCAGCCGTCGGGCAGGACCGCGGGGTCGGTCTGACGTGTGTCGAGCACGCGTCGCGGCGTCATCGGCTGGTAGCGCCCGGCGGACGCGCTCGCGGCGGGCACGAAGTATCCGAAGACGTCGATCAGCAGCGACCCGCCGGCGTCGGTGTACACGGAGATCTTGCCGTCCTGGCCGATCGGGACGAGGGTGAAGTTCGGCAGCACCTGGCCGACGCTCGACATGTTGAGCGTGCTCGCCCCTCCGACGGGGGCGCGCAACGTCGGGAAGGCCTGGATGTAGCCCGGCTGGTGGCTGCCGGTGTCGGTGACGTTGATCGCCACCGCCGTCGCGCCGGTGGGCGCTGGCAAGCCGGGGCCGGCGACGGGAACGTCGATGATCGTGCCGGGCGGGTAGGAGCCGAGCGGCACGCCCGGCGGCCCGATCGGGCTGCTCAGGCGGCTGTCGAGCAACCGGATCGGTGAGATCGGCGTGTACGCAGCGGCATTCGTGTTCACTGCCCCTGACGGCGGCGGGGGCATGGAGATCTCGCCGACGCCGTAGGCGATGTCGGCCCCGGGGTCGCCGCGATCGACCGTGTAGTGCTTCGTCACCGCCGCCAGCTCGCGCGGTCCGGCGGCGAGGTTCGCCCCGAGGTACAGCGCCGCCGTCCCGGCAGCGACCGGGGTCGCCGCGCTGGTGCCGTCGAAGCACGCAGCACCGGGATAGAACTCCGCGTGCAGGCAGGCCACGGCGGACAGGTCGGGCTTCACGCGCTGGTCGTTCGTCGGGCCCTGCGAGCTGTAGTACGCCACGGTGCGGCTGTCGTCGTCGACGGCGCCGACCGCCACCACAGCGGGGTCCCTGCTGTCGGCGATCGGGTTCGCGCCGCTGTAGGGGGTTTGCCAGAACTCCAGCGAGCCTTGGTACACCTGGAGCTCCAGCACGTCGCCGATCGACCCGCTGCCCATCTCCAGGCGCCGGATGCGCAGCGACACGTTCGGTGTCGTGCTGCATCCGCCGACGTTGTCGAGCTCGACCGGGGGCGCCCCGGCCTGCTGGTTGACGCCTGGGCCGCCGGGGAAGAGACGCGCCCCGCCCTCCCAGATCTCGTAGTCGTAGTTCGTCCGGGTCGCAGGCGGGCCCCAGTCGTTCCAGCGCCCGGCGAGGATCCACGTCAGGTATCCGCCCCCGCAGGAGCCCGAATCCTGCGGAGGGTTCAGCGACATCGCGGTCTCGCCGTCGGGGAACCGCAGGTATCCCGAGGCGTCGAACGAGTCGGGGCCGACGACCGTGCGCCAGTAGGAGGTCGAGCCCTCGTTGCCGATGGCGTTGAACCACGTGATGCCCTTGCTCGCCGCGTAGCTGACCGCGTCGGCGAGCGGGCCGGTGCCGTCTCCCGGCCCGTCGTAGGAGAACCCCAGCGAGCTGTTGACGACGCGCACGCCACGCGACGCGAACCAGTCGATGACCGCGTAGAGGTCGCTGATCGTCCCGGCCTGCGCGGCGTACAGGTCCGCGGACGGGGCGATGTCGTGGATGATCTCGGCGACCGCGACCCCGTGCGCGCTGCCGCCGCTGCGGACGTCGCACGGCGCGCCGCCGTCGAGACACAGCATCTCGGTGACGCGGGGAACGTCCTCGATCGCCCAGTTGAAGAAGTCGAGGATGCCGACCCGCACACCGGCGCCGGTGAACCCGGCCGTGTGCCACGCGTCGGCGTTGACCGCGGTCGACGGGTCGGATCCCGGCGGGCTGGCGGCGCGTGCCTGCCCGCCCGGCAGCTCGAGGGGGCGGCTGGCGATGTCGCGCGGGCTGCGGACGTAGGCCACGCCTGCCGACGTGGCGACGTCGGCGATCCGATCGGGCGGCAGGAGCGCCTGTGCCACCGTGCCCGGCGCAGCGCCCGTCACCGTGCCCCCGGCTGCGGCGACGAGGTCGCGGATCGCGTCGTCCGCGCCGTCGTGGAGGATCTCGACGGCGATCATCGTCGGAGCGGAGCGCTCCGCGGGGCGCGGCGCACGCAACGCCGCCAGCTCTGCCCGGAGCGCGGGATCGTCGATCGGCCGGTCCGGGTCGGCAGGCGACGCCGGCAGGTGGTCCTCGACGATCGCCCGGTCGCCGTCGCTGTCACCGTCAGGGTCCGCCGCCGTGGCGGGCAGGGCGCCCGCGGTGACGGCGAAGGCCGCGACCACAGCGCCGTACAGCGCTCGGCGCCGGGCCGCCCTCGGTCGATCGTCGGACGTGGTCGAGGTCGGTCGCCGCCGAATCACGCGCGCACGGTACTCGACGTGGCGCTCTCAGTCAGCAAGCGCAGCATGCTCAGCCGCAGACGCCACCCGGCCGGCACACGTCGCCGCTCGGATCGTCGTTCGCCGACGCGGACTCGACAGGCGCCGACTCGGACAGCAGGCGGCCGAGGTGAGCCCCCAGCGAGAGGTCGTCGAGCGATCCGAGGATCGAGTGCCGCAGGCGTCCGGCGCGGTCGACGAGGAGCGTCGTGGGGGTTCCCTGGAGGCCGAGGGCGGCCATCGTCGCCGGGAGCGAGCGGCCTTCCACCGGCCGGTCGATCGCGACGGGGAACGTGATCCGGTATTCGGAGACGAACGCCGCGAGCGCAGCCGGCCCCATCACGTCGTGGTGTTCGAACACACAGTGCAGCCCCAGCACGACAACCTGCTCGCGGTCGAAAGCGCGGTGCACCCGCTGCGCTTGGGGCAGCCCGTGGCTGACGCATCCGGGGCACAACATCTGGAACGCCTCGATCAGCACCACGCGGCCGCGCAGGTCGGCGAGGTCGATCGGCGGGCTGTTGACCCAGCCGGCCACGTCGATCGTCAGCGGCGCGGGATCCACAGCAGCACCATACGACCCGAACCCGATCTCCGAACCGAGGGCCGTGCTCGTGCCCTATTAGCGTCGGCGCGATGGAGACGAGCCACCACATCGACGTCGTCGGAGCGGAAGGCGCCGCGCTGGCCGACGCTGCCGCAGCCGCAGGCCTGTCGGCCCCCGTGCCGCCGTGTCCGGGCTGGGACGTCGCCGCGCTGCTGCGGCACGTCGGTGGCGTGCACCGCTTCTGGATCCGAATGCTCACCGAGCGGGTCACCGAGCGTCCGACGTTCCGATCCGACGGTGTCGATGTCGCGGACGCCGCCGTCGAGGGGTGGTATCGGGAGGGCCTCGACGAGCTCGTCGGGGCATTGCGCGCGGCCGATCCGGCGATGCCCTTGTGGAACTGGACCGGTCTCGGGGGCGGCGACGTCGCCTGGGCCGCCCGGCGCATGGCGCAGGAGACCGCCGTGCACCGGTGGGACGCCGACGCGGCCGCCGGGCGGGCCTCGGCCATCGACGCGGAGCTGGCCAGCGACGGGATCGACGAGTTCCTGACGCAGTTCCTGTCGCGCCCGCATCGCGATTCGGCGCCGATCGCCGGCTCTGCGCATGTGCACTGCACGGACGTTCCGGGCGAGTGGCTGGTCGTCGAGGACGAAGGTCAGGGCATCGTCGTCACCCGCGAGCATGCGAAGGGCTCCTGCGCGTTGCGCGGTCCTGCCAGCGACCTGTTGCTCGTCGTGTGGGGCCGGGCGCCGCTGTCGTCGATCGAGGTGATCGGCGACGCCGACGTGGCCGCTCGCTTCGTCGCCCGCGCTCGGCGTTAGCGGGCGCCGAACCCGCCGCCGCCGCCACCTCCGCCGCCTCCTCCGGAGAAGCCGCCCCCGCTGCCGCTCTTGCTCGGAGGCGAGAACGACGTGGAGATCGTCGTGCCGATCGACGACACCGCGTCGAGCCCGTCGAAGCGGCCGTGCGCGCCGGTGTAGAACGTGGCGAACGCCGGGTCCTGGGCGACCTGTGGCAGGTGGATGGCCAGGTTGCGCAGCAACTCTGCCGCCACGCCGAGCGTCACCGCATCGACGAGATACCGCTCCCACAGGATGAGGTGGCCGACGGGGGCGTCCTCGAGGTTCGAGAAGTCGCGCAGGAACCGTTCCAACCCCTCCGCCTTCGCCGCCGCCTCGGCGCCGCGCTGCGTGCGGTTGGCGAGCATCGGGAAGCCGACGACCGCTGCGATCACGGATGCCCCGATCGCGACCCATCCGAGGCGTGTGCCCAGCACGGTGGCCACGATCCCCGCCGCCAGCGTCAGCACGCACACCGCCGTCAGGTAGGCGGCCGGGCGCCCGGACATCGGAGCGTCGTAGCCACAGCTGCGGTACGCGTCCTTCACCGCCTTCTGCCACGCGTGCAGGCGTGCCGTCGCGGTCTTCTGGTTCGCCCGCGCCCAGGCGCGCAGCTCGTCCTCGTCGGTCTGCGTCTGCCCACGGAACACCATCTCCAGGAGGTCCGCCTCGAACGGGCGGACGGACGCGTCGAGCGGCTTGCCGAGCCAATGGAACGTGTGCGTCACCTTGTCCGGCCCCAGCCGCTCCTGCGTCTCGGTCGTGATCCGCAGGTAGTCGCGCTGGGCCAGCTCGATCAGCGTGCCCGCGATCGCCTGCGGCGCCGGCACGGTCCCGCGCTTCAGCGTCGTCAGCACGATCGCCGGCGGGTCGTCGAGCGGTTCACGCCAGTACTCGCCGAGCACCTCCGTGCTGGCTGGCTCACGACCGAAGCGCAGGCCGAGCGCCAGCGCGGACAGCAGCCCGAACCCGGCGGAGATCGGCGCCAGCCACCGGCCGACCGTGCGCCCGGGGCGCGGCCGGGCCGGCGTGTCGCCGAAGCCCGACCCGTCGATGAACGCGCCCTCCTCGTCGAGGACGCGAGCGAGCCGCGGCGCACCGGAGGGCGCGACGTCGAACTCGGTGGCCGGCACGAGCACCCGCAGCTCGACGAACCGCCCGGCTGGAACGTTCGGCAGCGACGCGGTGACGAGCTGATCGCCGAGCGCGACGACCCCGCCCGGCGGACCGTGGCCCCACGCCCGCACGACGCCGGCGTCCGCCGGGTCGGCGTCGTCCGTCGCGTTCGGCGCATCGCCGGGCAGCCGCACCTCGACGTCCATCGCGCCGATCGCCGGGTGGTCGTCACCGACGAACTGCCAATAGAGCTCACCGACGTCGGGTCCGACGGCGACCGCGTCGTCGACCTCGTAGGTGATCATGAACGTGCGCTGCTCGTCGCGCGCCGGGCGGCCGAACTCCCATTCCCACTGCCCTGTCGGCGTGCGCGCCGGCGGGACGACGTCGAGCGCCGCGCCGCCCTCCGTCACCGCGAAGGACTCGACACGATCCGGGTCGTCGAACGACCGCACGCCGATCGTGAACGAACCGCCCGAGAACGCGTACGTCACGTGCTCGACCACCGACATCGACCCGTCGGGATGGACCGTTGCCGTCGTCCGCAACGCGTCGATGCGGAACGACTTGCCGCCGCCGGAATGCGCTGCCGTGGGCGCGATCGCGAGGACCAGCGCCCCGATCGCCAGCGCCACGGCGGCGAGCCGCCTCACCACAAGCAGAGCTGCTCCCAGGTCACCGCCACGTCGGCGACGTTGTGCCAGGCGAGCCGCCCGCGCCCGCTCGGTCGGCGAACCTCGAGGCGCTCCGGCCGTAGCGACCGGGCCGAGCCGTTGGCGTCGTGGAGCGTGATGCTGCCGTCCACGGCGACCGACGCGATGCGGCCCTGCGACCACCGTCCGGCGTCGCTGCGCCGGAACCTCACGGCCTCGCCCTTGCGCAGGCCGACGCGCGCCAGCAGATCGTCGGTCTCCGTGACCACCGTGACAGAGCGAGGCGCCGGCACGGCGGGGAGACTACGCAACCGCGCCGATACCATGGCGTCTCGAACACGAGCTGGCGAGGTACGTTGGCCGTACGACACTCCGTGACTGACGGGAGGCGCAGATGACCGACACGACCGAGGACGTCATCACCGAAGCCCTGGCCGTGATCGACCGGGCGTTGACGGATGTTCTGCGCCGCGAGCTCGTGTCGTCCAACGAAGTCGCCGACCTCCTGCTCGACGTGCGCACGCTGCTGACCACCTCGCAGGCGGTGCCCGAGCCCACCGCCTGACGCGGCGGACGGCCACTCGGCGCTTCGGCCTGGGCGCTCACGGAGAGTGAGTCGTTGGGCCCATGTTGACCGCCCCTTGCGGTTGCGACAATGGGGCGGGTGAGCGCTCCCCCCATGTCGCCGACGATCGAGAGCCGCACGCGCGCAACCATCGCAGCCGAGCGGCTGGCGAGCCCTCGAACGGCGGAATCCGTGGCCCACATTGCGGCGAGCTGGGCGGGTTACGCGGCGCTCGCCTGGGTGGTGGTCACGGTGGGGTGGTGGCCGGCGAAGGTCGCCGCCTGGCTGACGATGGGCTGGCTGCTGGTCGGCAACGGCGCGATGGTGCACGAGGTGCTGCACGGCCACGTCAGCCGCTCGCCGCGTGTGTCGCGCGTGCTCGGGGTCATCGCCGGCGGGTCGATCCTCATGCCGTACTCGACCTACAAGGCGTTCCATCTCGCCCACCACCAGCACACCGCGAGCGAGCTGGATCCGGAAGGCATCCCGCCGACCATCCCGTCGCGGCTGTTCTATCCCCTCGTCTTCACCGGGGGTCTGGCGTTCATGGTCGAGCTCGCCGCCTACGGCGTGCAGACGATGGCCGGCCGCCCGCCGCGATGGGTGCGCAATCCACGCCAGCGCCACGACATCGTCGTCGACTCCACGATCGTGTGGGTCGTGTTCGCGGCCATCGTGGCCGGTCTCGTCACCGCGCCGGCCATCGTGGCATCCGTCTGGCTGGTCCCATGGCTGATCGCCGTGGTCGTGCTGTTGCCGCTCGTACTGTCGCCCGAGCACTACGGGGCGGACAACCCGCCGATCAGCGTTCTCGGCACGACCCGCACCGTGCGCTCCAACCCGCTCGTGCGGTGGGCGTACTGGAACATGAACTTCCACACGGCCCACCACCTGTCACCAGCGGTCGTGCACCAGAACCTGCCGCGGGTCCACGAACTCCTCGAGCCGGAGATGGCGGAGACGTGGAAGGCGACCGGCTACCTGCGGTATCACGCCACGCTGTTCCGCAGCCTCCCGTGGCGGGCGCCGAGCCGCGCCGAGCCGTAGTCAGCCCGCCCTCTCAGCCTCAGCGAGGGATCGAGGTGTGCTTGAACTCGTTGAGCAGCGGCCAGGCGATCTGGTCGAGCACCCGTTCCACGGTCGAGATCGCCAGCGCCTCGTCGCCCCCCGAGGGCTGCAGCAAGCGCACGAACACCGCGGAGTCGCCGACCAGGAACGTCGGCACGCCCCACACTCGGTGGCTGGCGACGTAGCCGGTGTGCTCCGCCTTGATCGTGGCCAGGGGGCCGCCACCATGAACTTCGGCCAACACCTTGTCGGGGTCGAGATCGTGCGCCGCGAGCAGGGCTGCGAAAGCCTCGCGATCGCGCAAGTCGCCGGCATGCACGTGGCGGTGCTCGAAGATCGCGCGGTGGACGTCGAGGAACCGATGTGGCCATCGATCGCGCACGGCGATGCCGACCTGCAGGGCGAACAATCCTGTGTCGGCGTCGGGCGCGTCCCACACGTCGGGCTGGCCCTCGCTGACATGAGCCTGGCCGAGCGAGAACGGCAGGAAGGTGACATCCCAGTCGGCGCCCGCTTTGAGGCCGGTGACGACGTGGTCGTGGCCGATGCGGGCGTAGGGGCACCGGTAGTCCCAGGTGATGGAGAATCGTCGGGTCACGCGACGGTCACCGTATCGACGCGGGCCTCAAATTCCGACCGGATCTAGTCAACAATGAGCGTGCGGCCCGCCCCAGCGCGAGGCCCACGACGGCGCCGCCGATCACGTCCGAGGCGTGATGGATGCGCACGTAGGCCCGGCTGACGCCGACCGCGGCGGCGAGCGGGTACCACACGAGACCCGATCTGCGGCCGCCCCACGCGGTGAGCACGGTCGCCGCGCAGAACGCCGCCGACGCGTGACCGCTCGGAAAGCTCGACGTCGACGGCCGGCGCACCGGCGTGCGCCGGTCGCCGTTCTCGGTCGGACGCTCGCGGCGGAACAGCCGCTTGACGCCCTGGTTGACCAGCAGGCTCTCGGCGGCGAGCACCGCGGACAGGGCCAGTGCTTGGTCGGCGCGGCGATCGCTGGTGACGCCGCGACCCGCAGCGACGATGTGCCAGATCAGGCTGAAGTCGCCGAGGTGGCTCGCCGCGGATGCGAGCGTGTCCGCGGCGCGATGGCCGCGCACGTGCTCGAGCATCTCGTCGGCCCACGCGTCGAACCGGGCCACCGGTCCCAGCGCGTCGGGGGCCGGGATGGGGCCGGACGCTGGTGGAGGACCGGCGGTCACGCTGCGGCGACGCTGAGCAGCGACGGCGCCTCGATCAGCGCGCGATCCGGGTCGCCGCCGAACGCGGGACACCATTGCTGGAAGTCGCACGATCCGCACAGCGCGCTCGGACGAGGGCGGAAATCGCCGGTGGCACAGGCCCTTTCGACCGCCCGCCAGACGGCGCCGGTGCGGGTGGTGACGAAGCGGGTGGACTGCTCGGACGGCGTGAACTCGATGACCACTCGATCGCGGATGTACACCAGGCGGATGCGGCGCGGCCGCCGCCCGAGCACGCTCTCGCAGAGGAACGCATAGACGTGGACGCCGGCGAGGCGGCGCTGCTCGTAGCCGGCGCCGGGGGAGCGGCCGGTCTTGTAGTCGGTGACCACGAGCTCACCGTCGGCGTCGAGTTCGAGCCGGTCGATGATGCCGCGGAGGCTGACGCCGCCCGCGTCGGCCTCGAGGCGCAGTTCGAGCCCGATGTCGCGCACGGCGCGCGGGTCTTCCAAGGTGAGGTACGCATCGACGAGCGAGCGGGCGTCGTTCCAGAACTCGGCGGTGGCGGTGTCATCGAGGCCGAGCAGCGTGAACTCGGGATCGGTGAGGTAGTCGCTGATCGCCCGGTCGAGCGCGTCCATCGCCGCCGCGTGTGTGCGCTCGTGCGCCGGCCGGATGAACAGCAGTTCGAGCGCCCGGTGGACCAGCGAGCCCTTGGTGGTGTGCACGCGGGGCCGCTCCGGCAGCTTGTCGAGGCTGGTGAAGCGGAACGCGAGGGGGCACGAGGTGAACGCTTCGACGCGGCTCGGCGACAACGTGGTGGGCACCGGGTACGCGTCCATGGTCACATCGTAGGAAGGGGGTGGCGCATGGTCGGGCACCGGTCAGCTCCCAGCGGCGGTGAGCGCGTCTCGCACGACTGCGGCCACCTGATCGGGGTGGGTCAATGGACCGAAATGTCCCAGGTCCGGCATCTCGACGTATGTGCCACGGGGGATGAGGTCGGCGATCGTCGCCGCCAGAGCCGACGGTTGGCCGCTGGCGACCCGTCCCGCGATCACCCACACCGCGGGCGCGACGGCGCCGAGATGGCGCCACGTGTCGTGCTTCGCTCCGGCCTCGTACAGAGAAGCTTCCAGCTCGGGATCGCACGCCAGGCGCACGCCGCCGTCCTCGCTCGGATGGAAGCCGTGCTCGACGTACGCGGACAGCGCCGCAGGCGTGAAGGAGCTGAGCGGTGGCCGGGATGCGAAGTGGGCGCGTGCCTCGTCCACAGAGCGGAACGTCGCCCGCCGGCGGCGGGCGCCGGCTGCCAGATCGGGTCCCGGGCCGGCATGCGGCGTGTCGGGGGGAAAGACGATCGGCTCGAACACGACGAGCGCCGCGAACAGCTGCGGTCGACGCAATGCTGCGATCAGCAGGGCGGTTCCGCCCATCGAATGGCCGAAACCGACCACGGGCCCCCGGTTGGCGATGTGTTCCGCCACAGCCTGGACGTCGTCGGCGACCCCGTCCCAGGTGACGTGCCAGCCGGCCGGAGCGGCGGTGTCGCCGTGCCCTCGGGCGTCGAGCGCGATCACCTCACAGGGCAGGCTGGCGGCCATCGGCGCGTAGCACCGCCCGTGAAGGCCGGTGGCATGCGCGACCAGCAGTGTCGCTCCGTCACGACCCGCGCGCTCGGCGGCGAGGTCGTGGACGGCGACGTCGACGCCGTCGCTCGATCGGACCGTCACCGGGCGTCGTTGCGTCGCTTGCGGCGACGCCACCAGGCGCTGAACAAGCGGTCCAGGATGACCCCCAGCGCCACGGCGACCGCGAGCGACGTCCACACGCGGGCGTTGACCTCGAAGAACAGGAAGTCGATCTGGGTCTTCTCGCGGTTCTGGAGCACGAAGATCACCGCCACCACGGCGACGACCACGAATCCGATCAGGGCGGGGGAGATGCCGCTCTGGCCGCTCGCCGCGCTCGCTCCCGGCTCGCCGTTGCGCAGCCGCCTGTCGTTGCCTTCCATCATCCGCTCGTCCTCCGCGTCCCTGCGGCATGCCCCGTGCCGCGGCCGATGCTTGCCGACATTGTGCCTGCTGAGCGGTGCGCCTGCCGCGGATGCCGGACCCTTCGGCGCAGGGGCGGCCACGTTGGCTAGCCTCGCCGGTCACCGTGTTCCTCAAGTCGCTCACCCTCAAGGGCTTCAAGTCCTTCGCCGACGCCACCGTCATGCAGCTCGAACCGGGCGTGACCGTCGTCGTCGGGCCGAACGGCTCGGGAAAGTCGAACGTCGTCGACGCCATCGCCTGGGTCCTCGGCGCGCAGGCGCCGTCCGCGGTGCGCAGCCAGAAGATGGACGACGTCATCTTCGCCGGCACGGCCAAGCGGCCGGCGCTCGGGCGCGCCGAGGTCGGACTGACCATCGACAACTCTGGGGGCCTGCTGCCGATCGAGTTCACCGAGGTGACGATCAGCCGCACGCTGTTCCGCACCGGCGAGAGCGAATACGCGATCAACGGCGCCCCGTGTCGCCTTCTCGACGTGCAGGAGTTGCTCAGCGACGCCGGTGTCGGGCGTCAGCAGCACGTCATCATCAGCCAGGGCCAGATCGACGCGGTGCTCAACGCCCGCCCAGAGGACCGCCGGTCGATCATCGAGGAAGCCGCCGGCGTGTTGAAGTACCGCCGCCGCAAGGAGAAGGCCGAGCGCCGGCTGGAGTCCACCGAGGCCAACCTGCTGCGCGTGCAGGACCTGTTGCGCGAGGTCCGCCGCCAGCTCCGGCCGCTGGAACGCCAGGCCGAGGCGGCGCGCCGCCACGGTGACCTGGTCGCCGAGCTGCGCGCGCTGAAGGTCTTCCTCGCTGGGCGCGATGTCGCCGGCCTGCGCGCCCGCCTGGCGACGCTCGCCGCGTCGAAGGTCGACGGCGCCGAGCGCGAGGTCGAGCTGCGTGCCGACGTGGCGCGGCTCGACGACGAGGTCGCCGCCGCCGAGCACGAGCTCACCGCCCGGGGCGACACCGACGTCAGCGACGAGCTGGTCAAGGTCGAGCAGCTGCGCGAGCGAGCGCGCGGCCTCGCCGCGGTGATCGTCGAGCGCCGGCGTTCGATGGAACGCGATCGGCAACAGCTGATGGACGCCGGGGTGGTCGCCAACCTGGAAGCCGAAGCAGCCCGCCTACGTGACGAGCTGGCCCAGGTGGAAGCCGACCTGCTGGCGCTGGCTCCGGCGGCCGACGACCTCGCCGAGGCCGAGGCGGAGTTCGCGGCCGAGCGCGCCGAGGCGGCCGAGCTCGTCGACTCCGAGCCGTCGCCGTCCGATGCCCCGTCCGCGGCGAGCATGGCCGCCGAGGTGCGCGGCGAGCTGCGATCGGTGCGCAGCGCGATCGAGCGCGCCGGCGCCGAGCGGCACAAGCATCAGGGCCAGCTCGACAACCTGCGCCAGCGCGTCGAACGGCTGGCCGGTGAGATCGACCGGCTGAAGACCGCCTGCGAGCAAGCCGAGGCGACGGAGGGAACCCTCGTCGAGCGGGCCGAGGCGGCCGAGCGCCGGGCGATCGCTGCGCAGGCCGCGGCGGAGGCGGCGTCGGCGGCGCGCCAGGAAGCAGCGGAGGACTCGTCGCGCTGGAAGGCCCGCGCCGAGGCCTTGCAGATGGCGCTCGACACGGCGCGCGCCCGCGCCGGCGCCGAGCGGCTGGCGGGGGTCGACGGCGTCGCCGGCACGTTGCTCGAGCTCGTGCAGATCGAGGACGGGTGGGAGATCGCGGTCGAAGCGGCGCTCGGAGAGGCGTTGCTCGCGGTCGTCGTCACCGATCCCGAAGCCGGGCGACGGGCGCTCGAGTCGCTGCGGTCCGGCGGCACCAGCGGCGCGGTCATCGCGCTCGGCGCGCAGGCGCCGGCCCCGCCGACGCTCGGGCTCGGAGGACAATCGGTGCGCGCCCACGTGCGCGGGCGGGACGACGCGGTCGACAGGCTGCTCGACACGCTGCTCGGCGGCGCCGTGCTGGCGCCGTCGTGGTCCGAGGCGATCGACCTCGCGCTCGCCCACCCGCACGCTGTCGTGGTCACCGCCGAGGGCGATCGGTTCGGCACGGCAGGCTGGCGCATCGGCGCCGGAAGCACCGGCGCCACCGCGGCGGCGCTCGACGAGGCGATCGAGAAGGCCGCCGCCAGCAAGGCCGAGCTCGACGCGCGCGACGCGGCAGTGCGCATGTGCCAAGCCGAGCTGGTCGCCGCCCGCCAAGCGCACGCCGAGGCGGCCCGCGAGCTCGACGCCAACGACGCGCAGTTCACGGCCGCGTCCGAACAGCTCTCCCGCATCCAGGCGCAGCGGCGGGAGGCGGAGGTGCAGATCGAGGCCGTCGAGCGCGCCCTCGAGGAGTCGGAGGCACGCATCGAACGCGACGCGACGCGGCTCGCCGAGCTCGAGGCGCTCGCCCCCGCGCTTGAAGCGGACGAGGCGGCCGAGCTCGCCGCTGCCCGAGCCCGCACCGAGGCCAAGGCGCGCATCGATCGGCGCGCCGCCGAGCTCGCCCGGCAGCGTTCCGACCTGGAGGTGCGCAGCGCCGGCCTCACCGAGCGCAAGACGTTCCTCGATCGCCGGCTGGACGAGACCGAGCGGCGCCTCGAGGCCGACGTCGCCGCCCGCGAGATCGCCGCGCAGGGCCGTGTCGTGATCGAGCGCAACCTCGCCGCGGCTGCCCGCTTGGCCGTCGTGGTCGAGGCGCATCGAGCGGTGATCGAGGAGCGGCACACCGCGTTGCAGGAGCTGCGCCGCAAGCAGAGCGACGAGGTGCGTGCCCTGGCCCATCGCCTCGACGAGCTGCGCCGCGCTCGCACGGCGGCCGAGCGGCAGCTCGACGATGCTCGGGAGCGGTCGCGGCGGGTCGAGGTCGACGAGGCGGAGGCGCGCATGCGCCTGGAAGCCGCGGTCGAGACCATCCGGCGCGACCTGGAGATCGAGCCGGAAGAGGCCGAAGCGGCCGAGCAGCCGCCGCTGCCCGAGGGTGTCACCGCGACGGTGCGGGCGCGCGACCTCGAACGCGAACTGCGTCTGATGGGGCCGATCAACCCTCTCGCCCTCGAGGAGTTCACCGAGCTCCAGGAGCGCCACAAGTTCCTCGAGGAGCAGCTCGAAGACGTCCGCTCCACACGGCGTGAGCTGATGCGTGTGATCAAGGCCGTCGACGTCGAGATCCAGACGGTGTTCGCGGCCGCGTTCGCGGACGTGGCGGCGAACTTCGTCGAGCTGTTCACCTCGCTGTTCCCTGGCGGCGCCGGCAAGCTCGTGCTCACGAACCCGGACGACTTGCTGAACACCGGCATCGAGGTCGAGGCCAAGCCGAGTGGCAAGAACGTGAAGAAGCTGTCGTTGCTGTCGGGTGGCGAGCGGAGCCTGACGGCGCTCGCATACCTGTTCGCCGTGTTCCGCAGCCGCCCGTCCCCGTTCTACGTGATGGACGAGGTCGAGGCTGCTCTCGACGACGTCAACCTGCACCGCTTCCTCGGTCTGATCGCGGAGTTCCGCCGGGACGCGCAGCTCATCATCGTCAGCCACCAGAAGCGCACGATGGAGGCGGGCGACTGCCTCCTCGGGGTCACGATGCAGCCGGGCGGCTCGTCGAAGGTCGTCACCGAGCGCGCCGGCGCGCGCGCCTGAGCGGCGAGCCGACCGGCGTGCGGGCGCGCCGGTAAGGTGGCGCGGCCATGCCCTGGATCTATCTGCTCCTCATCGCCGTTGTCGTGGTGTTCGGCATCGGCGTCCTGCTGGTCAGCCGCCGCCGAGCCGGCAGCCAGATCGCACCGCCTGCGACGCCGCGGCCGCGGATCGACAAGCCGCCGCAACCGTCCGCTGACCGGCCGGAGCCGGGCGGCGTCGCCGTCGCCGAGCCGGACGTCGTGGAACTGGACGTCGTGGAACTGGACGTCGTGGAACCGGACGTCGACGTCGTCGAGGAGATCGAGGTCGTCGAGGTCGTCGAGCCCGAGGTCATCGAGCGGCCCCGATTCCGCGATCGCATGCTCAAGGCGCGCGCCGCCCTCGCCGGGGTGCTCGGTGGCGTCCGCAGCCGCGACGCGATCACACAGGAGACGTGGGACGACCTCGAGGAGGCGCTGTTGCGCGCCGACGTCGGCGTCCGCGTCACCGACGAGCTGCTCGACGACCTCCGCCAGCGGGTGAAGAGCAAGGAGATCACGACGTCGGACGAGCTCGTCGGCGCACTGCGCGCCGACATGGTCAGCCGGCTCGACGACGCCGACCGATCGCTGCGCTTCGCCGATCCGGCCGACGGCCCGAACGTGTGGCTGTTCGTGGGCGTCAACGGCGTCGGCAAGACGACGACCATCGGCAAGGTCGGCGCGCTGCAGATCGCCGAGGGCCGCAGCGTCATCATGGCGGCGGGCGACACGTTCCGCGCCGCGGCGGCCGAGCAACTCGGCACGTGGGCCGAGCGATCCGGCGCGGAGTTGGTGCGCGGATCGGAAGGCGGCGACCCGAGCGCGGTGATCTTCGACGCGGTCGAGCGCGCCGCTGCCCGCAAGGTCGACCTCGTGCTCGCCGATACCGCGGGGCGGCTGCACACGAAGACGAACCTGATGGACGAGCTGCGGAAGGTGCGCCGCGTCGCCGGCAAGGGTCGGGGGCAGGTCACCGAGGTGCTGCTGGTGCTCGACGCGACCACCGGCCAGAACGGGCTCACCCAGGCCCGCGAGTTCCGCGACGCGACGATGCAGGACGACGGCGTGGGGGTCACCGGGGTCGTGCTGACGAAGCTCGACGGGTCGGCGAAGGGCGGCATCGTGTTCGCCATCGAAACGGAGTTCGGTCTGCCGGTGAAGTTGGTCGGTCTCGGTGAGTCGATCGGCGATCTCGTGCCGTTCGACCCCCATGAGTTCGTCTCTGCCCTCGTCGACGACTGACGTGATGCACCCCGCAGCGACGAGAAAGGCAGTGGTCGCTGACGAGGCGCCGCGCCCGAGGCTTTGGTCCCCGGGCCGGCAGGGATGAGGTCGCACGTGGCGAGGGAAGCGCCAGCGACGAGCCACACCGCGGCGCCGGAGAGGCGTCGCCATCCAAAGTGGTTTGACCGGGGTGTGGTGTACCAGGTGTACGTCCGGTCGTTCGCCGATGCGGACGGCGACGGCGTCGGAGACCTGCTCGGCATCCGCGATCGGATGGAGCACATCTCCTCGCTGGGCGTCGATGCCGTCTGGCTGACGCCGTGTTACCCGTCGCCGCAGTTCGATCATGGCTACGACGTGGCTGACTACCTCGACATCGACGAGCGCTTCGGCGGCATGGCCGCGTTCGATGAGATGATCGGCGCGGCTCGGCGCCACGGCGTTCGGGTCATGCTCGACATCGTCCCCAACCATTCGAGCTACGAGCACCCGCGCTTTCGCGCCGCGGTCGCCGCCGGCCGGGGCAGCGCAGAGCGGGCCTGGTACTACTTCCGCGACGGCCACGGACCGAGCGGCGACGAGCCGCCCAACAACTGGCGGGCGATGTTCGGCGGGCCGGCGTGGACGCGCGTCGCCGAGCCCGACGGGTCGCCCGGCCAGTGGTATCTGCACACGTTCACCCCGTGGCAGCCGGACTTCGATTGGGCCAACCCCGAGGTCGTCGCGTATTTCGACGAGGTGCTGCGGTTCTGGTTCGACCGCGGTGTCGACGGATTCCGCGCCGACGCGGTGAGCCATCTCGGCAAGGCGCCGACGTTGCCCGATGACACGACGTTCGTGCAGGGGACGCTCGACACGGTGGCGATGGCGCGCAACCCGTTCGCCAACCATTGGCCGTCGCAGCATGCCGTCTGGCGACACTGGCGATCGGTGGTCGATCGGTACGAGGCCGACCATCCGGGACGCGAGCTCGTCATGGTCGCCGAGGCGTACGCGCCGCGCCGTCCCGATCTGGTGCTCGGCTACGTGATGCCCGACGAGTTCCACCAGTGCTTCGCCTTCGATCTCACGCTCAGCCCGTGGAACGCCTCGACGATGCGCGGGGCCATCGAGCCGACCGAATCTCTGGTGACAGCAGCGGGTGTGTGGCCGACGTGGGTGCTGGAGAACCACGACGTGCAGCGGGTGGTCACCCGTTACGGCCGCGCCGATGCGACGTCTGCGTCGTCGTGGACGGGAAGCAACCTCGTGAGCAGTGAGGCGCCCGTCGACGTGGTCGCAGGACGGCGGCGCGCCCGTGCGGCGGCGCTGCTGCTGCTCGGTCTGCCGGGGTCGGTGTACCTCTATCAGGGTCAGGAGCTGGGCCTGCGGGAGGTGATCGAGCTGCCGATCGCGGTCCGCCAGGATCCCATGCTGCGCCACACTGGCGGGCGTCAGCTCGGGCGCGACGGCTGCCGGGTGCCCCTGCCGTGGACGATCGATCCGCGCGCGGCCCACGGGTTCTCGCTCGCCGCGCAGGCGGCGTCGCCGTGGCTCCCGCAGCCGCCGGATTGGGGCGAGTCGACCGTCGAGGCCGCCGAGGCCGACCCCGATTCGTTGCTGTGGCTCTACCGGCGGGCGATCACTGCGCGGCGCGAGATCGACGGCTTCGACGCGCCCGGCATGCGGTGGCACGCCGTCGCGGACGACGCGCTGGTGTTCTCCCGGGGCGCGGCCCTCGTCGCCGTCAACCTCGGCGCGGCGCCGCTCGATCTGCCCGACGACCTCGTCGAGCATCGGCGTGTCGCGCTCGCGTCGGAGCCGGGCCATGACGACCCGCGGGTCGTCCCTCCGGACAGCGCTCTGTGGCTGGCGGTGACGCGCTGATGGCCGGCGGCGCGCTCGCGTTCCCTGCCGGCTTCGTGTGGGGCGCGGCGACGGCCAGCTACCAGATCGAGGGCGCGGTCGGCGTCGACGGGCGCGGCGGATCGGTGTGGGACGCCTTCAGCCACCAGCCGGGGCGAGTGCGCAACGGGGACACCGGCGACGTGGCGTGCGACCACTACGCCCGCATGCCCGGCGACGTCGACCTGATGGCCGAGCTCGGGCTCATGGCGTACCGGTTCTCGATCGCCTGGCCGCGGGTGCTGCCCGAGGGGGCCGGCAGAGTGAACGGCAAGGGGATGGGGTTCTACGACCGCCTCGTCGACGAGCTTCTCGAGCGTGGCATCGAACCGTTCCCCACGCTGTTCCACTGGGATCTGCCGCTCGCCTTGGAGAGCCGCGGCGGGTTCCGCGCCCGCGACAGCGTCCGCTGGTTCACCGACTATGCGCTCGCGGTCGTGTCGCGCCTGGGGGATCGGGTGCGGCACTGGGCGACGCTCAACGAGCCGTTCTGCTTCGCCTACCTGGGTCATGCGGCGGGTGTGCACGCGCCGGGCATGCGTGACCCGCGGGCCGCGGTCGCGGTCGCGCACCACCAGATGCTCGCCCACGCGAGCGCAGCGCGCGCGATGCGCTCGATCCGCGCCGACCTCCAAGTCGGCATCGCGCTCAACCCGGCGCCGGTGCGATGGGACGGTCTCGACGCCGATCGCGGCGAGGAGATCGTCCGTCGTGTCGACGGCATCATGAATCGCTGGTTTCTCGACGCCGTGCTGCGCGGCCGGTACCCGGCGGACGTCATCGACGATCTCGGCGCCTGGGCGGAGGTGATCCACGACGGCGACGAGGCCGAGCTGGGAGCGCCGATCGACTGGCTCGGGATCAACTACTACAACGATCACATCCTGCGCCCGGCGCGCGAGGGCGACCGGGCCGCAGCCCAGTACGTCACCGCTGCGAAGGTGGTGACCGTCGATCCGCCGCCCGACGACTGCACCGACAGCGGCTGGCCGATCACCCCCGACGGCTTCACCGAGTTGCTGGTGCGCATCCACCGCGAGCACCCGAACGGTCCGCCGATCTACATCACCGAGACCGGCGCGGCGTACGACGACCCGCTGATCGAAGGGCGTGTGGACGACCGCCGGCGCATCTCCTGGCTCGATCGCAACTTGCGTGCGGTCCACGCCGCCATCGCCCAGGGCGTCGACGTCCGCGGGTGCTTCGTGTGGTCGTTGCTCGACAACTTCGAGTGGGCCGAGGGCTATGCGAAGCGCTTCGGGCTGGTGCACGTCGACTTCGACCGCCAGCGGCGCACACCCAAGGCCAGCGCCCGCTGGTACGGCGATCTCATCCGCACGAACGTCCTGCCGGAGAGACCCGAGGGCTGACAGAGCGGGGGGACGGGGGTCGACGGGCGCGGCAGATAGCCTGCCGAGAGCCATGTTCGATTCGTTGTCCAGCCGTTTCGACGGCATCTTCAAGCGCATTCGCGGCAAGGGTCGCCTGACCGAGGCCGATGTCGACGAGGTGCTGCGCGAGATCCGCACGGCGCTGCTCGAGGCCGACGTCAACGTGGGTGTCGTCCGCGAGGTCGTCGGCCGGATCCGGACCGAAGCGGTCGGCGCTCGGCTCTCCCAGGTGCTCGATCCGAGCCAACAGATCGTCAAGATCGTCAACGGCCAGCTCACCGACATGCTGGGCGGCGAGACGCTGAAGATCACCTACGCCAGCAAGCCGCCCACCGTGGTCCTGATGGCGGGTCTCCAAGGAAGCGGCAAGACCACCAACTCGGCGAAGCTCGCCCGCTGGTTCAAGGCGCAGGGCCGCCAGCCGCTGATGGTCGGCGCCGACCTGCAACGCCCGGCCGCGGTCGAGCAGCTGCGCACGCTGGGCCGCCAGATCGACGTGCCGGTGTTCAGCGAGCCCGGCGACCCGGTCAACACGGCGCGGCGGGGCCTAGCCGAGGCGCGGCGGCTGGGCCGCGACGTCCTGATCGTCGACACCGCCGGCCGGCTGGCGATCGACGCCGAGATGATGGAGCAGGTCCGTCAGATCTCCGAGGCGATCGAGCCGCACTTCACGTTCCTCGTCATCGACGCGATGACCGGTCAGGACGCCGTCACGGTCGCCGAGTCGTTCCACGCCACGCTGGCGATCGACGGTGTCATCCTCTCCAAGCTCGACGGTGACGCCCGTGGCGGCGCGGCGCTCAGCGTCAAGCACGTCATCGGCCGCCCGATCGCGTTCGCCAGCACCGGCGAGAAGCTCGACGCGTTCGAGCAATTCCATCCCGATCGCATGGCGGGCCGCATCCTCGGCATGGGCGACGTGCTGACGCTGATCGAGCAGGCCGAGCAGGCGTTCGAGAAGGACGAGGCCGAAAAGGCCGCCGAGAAGCTGCTGGAAGGCGAGTTCACGCTCGACGACTTCCTCGAGCAGATGCAGCAGCTGAAGAAGATGGGGCCGCTGGGCGGCCTGCTCAGCATGATGCCGGGCATCCCCAAGGAGCTGAAGGGCGCGAAGATCGAAGACGACCAGCTCAAGCCGGTCGAGGCGATCATCCGCAGCATGACGCCGCTCGAGCGGCGCAAGCCGGAGCTGATCAACGGCAGCCGCCGCCTGCGCATCGCCAACGGCAGCGGCACGACCACAGCGGATGTGAACCGCCTGGTCAAGCAGTTCAGCGAGATGCAGAAGATGATGAAGCGCCTCGGCGGGATGAACACCAAGAAGGGCAAGCGTCGAATGCCCGGGGGGCTCGGAGCCCTCGCCGGCCTGGGTGGTGTCGGCGGTGGCCCCGGCGGTGGCCTACCCCCGGGCTTCCCCGACCTCGGCGCTCCCGGTGGTCTCGGGGGTCCCGGCGGCGGCCGCTTCCCCACCTGACCCCGCCCGCACCGCGCCCGCCCCGCGGGCTGCCCGCTGTCTCCCGACCCCACCCGTGCGCCACCCCCTTGGGCGCGAAATGTTGCCGTGGCGGCAGCGGATCGCGCCCGAGCAGGCCGTTCGGGCGCGGTTTGTCGCCGGGGTGGCAGCCGATCGCGCCCAAGGGCTGGGTGGCGGCCGGGGGGAAAGCGTGGGCGCGGGGGCTAACCTTGCAGGGTTTGTGAGTCGAAGAAGGAGCACCGATCCCTCATGGCAGTGAAGCTGCGCCTGACCCGGGTAGGAAAGACCAAGCAGCCGCAGTACCGCATCGTCGCGAGCGACAGCCGCTCTCCGCGGGACGGCCGCTTCATCGAGATCGTGGGCAACTACAACCCGCGCACCGAACCCAGCACGCTCAACGTCGACAACGACAAGGCCGTGCGCTGGCTGATGCAGGGCGCCCAGCCGACCGATCGGGTGCGCAAGCTGCTGGAGATCTCCGGCGCGTGGGAGCAGTTCGGCACCGCCAAGGCGGCCAGGTGACCGACATCGATCACGACGTCAACGAGATCGCTGCGCCGGTCGCGACAGCGGTCCTCACCCACGTCGTCCGTTCGATCGTCGACGACCCCGACGCGGTGCGCGTCGAGGGTATTCCGGGGCGCAACCGCGTGAAGCTCGAGGTCAAGGTCGGCCCTGGAGATCTGGGCCGGGTCATCGGCCGCCGCGGCCGCACCGCCCAGAGCATCCGCACCGTGGTGCGAGCCGCCGCCACCCGCGACGGGGTGGATGTCGACGTCGACTTCGTCGACGACTGACCTTGCCTGGCGGGGCAGCGCAACCGGAGGGCTTGCTCGAGGTCGGCCGGATCGGACGCGCCCACGGCATCCGCGGCGCGGTCTACGTAACGCTCACCACCGACGTCGACGAGCGGCTCGACCCCGGGACGCAGCTGTGGGCCAAGGACCGCTGGTTGACGGTCGTGACCGCGCGTCATCAGCGCGAGGCCCGCTGGATCGTCGAGTTCGACGGTGTGGTCGACCGCACGAGCGCGGAGCGCCTGACCGGAACGGCATTGCTCGCCGAACCCGTCGACGACCCTGACGCTCTGTGGGTGCACGATCTCGTCGGCGCGCAGGTCGTCGAGGTCGACGGGACACCACGCGGCGAATGCGTCGCGGTGATTGCCAATCCCGCCAACGACCTGCTCGAGCTGGACAGCGGCGCCCTCGTGCCCGTGACGTTCGTGACCGAGGTGGCCGGCGGCATGATCACGATCGATCCGCCCGAAGGCCTCTTCGACTGAGGGCGGGTGCCGGAGCGAGCGCCACACGCGATTCGTAGGCTGGCGAGCCGTGCGCATCGACGTCTTCAGCCTCTTCCCCGGCCTGGTGGACGCGTTCTGCGCCGAGAGCCTGCTCGGCAAGGCGCGCACGGGCGGCCTCGTCGACCTGCGCCTGCACGACCTGCGCGAGCACACCACCGACGTGCACCGCACGGTCGACGACACCCCGTTCGGCGGCGGGGCCGGCATGGTGATCCGGCCCGAGCCGGTGTTCGCCAGCGTGGACGCCGCCGACCCGCCGCGACCGCTGTACCTGCTCGGTCCGGGAGGGCGACGGTTCGACCAGGCGCTCGCCCACGAGCTCGCCGAGGGCGACGGGTTCAGCCTGCTGTGCGGCCGCTACGAGGGCGTCGACCACCGCATCCGCGAGCACCTCGTCGACGGTGAGCTCAGCGTGGGCGACGTCGTGCTCGCCGGCGGGGAGGTCGCCGCCTGCCTCGTGATCGAGGCGGTCACGCGCCTGCTCCCGGGAGTGATGGGCAACGACGTCAGCCCGGTGACCGAGAGCTTCGGCGCAGCAGGCCTGCTCGAGGAACCGCAGTACACCCGCCCGGCAGAGTTCCGGGGATGGAAGGTGCCCGACATCCTCCGCAGCGGCGACCACGGCAAGATCGCCCGCTGGCGGCGCGCCCAGGCGCTACACCGCACGCTCGCCGCCCGGCCCGACCTCATCGAGCGCCGCGGTGGTCTCAGCGCGGAGGAGCAGCGGCTGTTGGAAGAGTTCCCTGCGGTGCCGTATCCTTGAGCGTTCCCCCGTAGCCCCCGACGCTGGAAGTGCGCGCGCCATGAAGTCCACCGATCTCGTCGACAACCAGTACCTGCGGACCGATATCCCCGATTTCGGCCCCGGCGACGAGCTCAAGGTGCACGTGCGCGTGGTCGAGGGCGGCAAGGAGCGCGTGCAGGTCTTCCAGGGCAACGTCATCGCCCGTGCGGGCAGCGGTGTCCAAGAGACGTACACCGTGCGCAAGCTGTCCGGCGGTGTCGGCGTCGAGCGCACCTTCCCCGTGCACGCGCCGACCGTGGCCAAGATCGAAGTCGTCCGCCGCGGCGACGTGCGCCGGGCCAAGCTGTATTACCTGCGGGGCCGGACGGGCAAGGCCGCCAAGATCAAGGAAAAGCGCGAGAAGTGACCTTTGGGGTCACCCGCGCAATCGGGACGAGGACCCTCCCATGAGCACCGACGATCTCGAGAACTTCGAGGCCGAGCGGGAGCTCCAACTCGCGCAGGAGTATCAGGACGTGGCGGGCATGTTCCGCTACGCCGTCGAGACCGAGCGCCGGTTCTACCTGGCCAACGACGTGCAGCTCACGATGGTGGGCGACGCGGCGCGGCCGATCATCGAGGTGGTGCTGACCGACGCATGGGTTTGGGACATGTACCGCAAGACCCGCTTCGTGGCGAAGGTGCGGGTCCTGAGCTTCAAGGACGTCAACGTCGAGGAGCTGCCGCACTCCGACCTGTGACGCCCGCCGGCGGCGCCAACGGGGCACGTGGGCGCTGGGGAGAGGAGCGGGCGGCGGCCTGGTACCGCGCTCACGGGTTCACGATCGTCGCTGCGAACTGGCGGTGTGAGCTCGGCGAGCTCGATCTCGTGGCGCGGCGCGAACGACTCGTGGTGTTCGCCGAGGTGAAGGCGCGCCGCACCGAGCGATACGGCCCTGCCGCAGCCGCCGTCGGCCCCGCGAAGCAGGCCCGCGTGCGACGTCTCGCCGTGAGGTGGCTGGCCGACCACGACGTGCACGGCGTCGACGTGCGCTTTGACGTGGTCGCCGTGACAGGCGTGCGGGTCGAGGTGATCGAAGCGGCGTTCTGACGCGGCCCGGTCAGCCGGCGTGCGTGCGCGCCCGGCGATCCCAGCAGGCGCGATGCCAGTGCCGGCGGAGCTCGGGCGCATCGGCCGGCACGACGACCAGGTGGCCGACACCGGGAGCGATGTCGCGATGGCAGCCAGGACACACGTACGTCTTGAGCGCTTCGTACGGCTGGATGCGCCGCACCGCGAGGTCACCGAAGCCGCCGTCCCACAACCCGGCGCGCCGCGGGCGGAGAGCCCGCCGCCTCAGCCGAGGACGGTCCACAGGACGAGCGCCACGGCGATGGCGATCGCGGCGATGACGAACACCAGGTCGCCGCGATGGCGGACGAACCGGCGGTACGGGTTGTATCCCACGGTCGACCATTATGGAGGGCTCGGCCCGTGCGCCGGCGGCTGACCGCCCGCGACGATCAGCTGACGCCCGGCACCTGACGGCCGGCCTGCCGGCCGGCCCGGTACGGTTCGTGTGGTGCGACGCACCGTGCTGTCCCTGGTCGCCGCTGCGATCGTGCTGGTTCCCGCGTCGCGCGCCGGCGCGCAGGACGACGAACCGCCCACCGAGCCGAACGCGCCCCTGGTCATCGTGCCCGCCGGCTGCGTCGCGCCGGCGCCTGCCCGAGCCGTCTTCGTCGGCACGCTCGTCGACAGCGTCCCCAACACGGCCCGCTTCTCCGTCGACCAGGTGCGCGCCGGTTCCCTCGACGGGTTCGCCGTCGGCGGTCAGGTCGACGTGGACTACGACGACGAGACGCGGTTCTTGGACATCGGTGAGACGTATCTCGTCGGCGTGGGCATCGACCCGGTCACGGACCGCTTGTCGTCGAAGGTCCGCGAGCCGGCGCCGCTGTTCGGAGGCAACGACGTCATCGGCGTGGACGACACCGACGTGCTCTGTCCCGAGATCGGGGACCCGATCCGCACGGTCTTCCCGGATGGCTCCAGCGTCGAGACCGGTGTGTTCTCGCCCCTCGCCGAGAACCGCAGCGAGGTGGTGCGGGCGCTCGCACTGCCTGCGGTCGTGGCGTTCGCCATCCTGCTCGGGCTCGCTGCGCTGAAGGCCGCGATCGCGGGTATCGGCCGCGGCTACGGCGTGCTCGCACGACGCGCGCTCGGCGTGCCATCCCCGGCGCGCCCCGGGCGAGTCGGCCAGCGCCGACACACGGGCTGACGGGCCGACGGGCCGACCATCACGGCTGATCGTCAGCTGTGCATCGCTCGAGCGGCATTCGCCGCGGCGCGCAGCTCGTCCACGGCGTGCGTCAGGCCGTGAGGATCGCGGTACAGCGCGCTGCCCGCGACCAGAACGTTGGCTCCGGCCGCGGTCGCGCCGGCGGCCGTCGCCGGACCGATGCCACCGTCGACCTCGAGGTCGATCATGTCGCTGAGTCCGGCGCCGTCGATGAGCGCGCGCACGGCGGCGATCTTCGGCTCCATCGTGGCGATGTAGGTCTGGCCGCCGAAGCCCGGATTGACGGTCATGACGAGCACCAGATCGACGAGGTCGAGCACGTGCGCGATGGTGTCGATCGGCGTGGCCGGGTTGAGCGCCACCCCCGCGCTGGCCCCGAACGACCGAATGTTGGCGAGCGTGCGGTGCAAGTGCGGGCACGCTTCCACGTGCACGATCAACCGCCGGCATCCGGCCTCGACGTAGCGCTCGGCGAGCACGTCGGGGGTCAGCACCATGAGGTGCGCTTCGAACGGCAGGCCGGTGTGCGAGCGGGCGGCAGCGATGACGTCGGGGCCGAACGTGAGGTTCGGCACGAACTGGCCGTCCATCACATCCCACTGCACGAGGTCGACCCCCGCGGCTTCGAGGGCGGCCAACTCGTCGCCGAGGCGGGCGAAGTCGGCGGGCAGGACGGAGGGAGCGATCTGGATCGGGCGGGCCATCGCGCCAGGACGCTAACGCGGCCGCCGTGCAACGCGCGTGCCTGCCCGTACCATCGACGAGGTGACCGTCGTCGAGCTCCGGCCTGATCGTCTCGTGGCGGGCGGCGCAGCACTCGCCCGCGCCGCGGACGGCAGGGTGGTGTTCGTCGATGGAGCGCTGCCCGGCGAGACGGTGCGCGCGCTGATCACCGACGAGCGGCGCGATTTCGCTCGGGCGACGACGGTCGCGGTGATCGATGCCGCCGCCGATCGAATCGGCGAGCCCTGCCCGCACCGAGCCCGCGGGTGCGGTGGGTGCGATTGGCAGTTCGTCGCGCCGAGCGCGCAGCTCGCGTGGAAGGCGCAGATCGTCGCGGATGCACTCGCTCGTCTGGGCCGCGTCACCGACCCGGTCGTGCGCGCCCGTGGCGCGGTCGCGGCGTCCGCCTACCGCACGACGTTGCGTGCTGCGATCGATCACGACGGCGTCGCCGGCTTTCGCGCTCGGGCGTCGCACGACGTCGTCCACGCCGATTCGTGTCTCGTGGCGCATCCTGCGCTCTCGTCGGCGTTGGCGTCGCTGCGGGCCCCCGGAGCGGTCGAGGTGACGATGCGCACCAGCGTGGCGACCGGCCAGATGACGGCTCTCGCCGACCCTGACGACGCGGCGATCACGGGCCTGCCGGATCACGCGCAGGTGGGCCCGGCGGCGACGCTCGACGAGATCGTCGCGGGCGTGCGGCTGCGCGTGTCGGCCGGCTCGTTCTTCCAGTCGGGACCCGCCGCCGCTGACCTCCTCGTGGCGGCGGTCGCCGATGCGGTCGGAGATGTCGCCGGCGCCACGGCCGTCGACGCCTACGGCGGCGTGGGCCTGTTCGCTGCGACGGCGCTCGCGGCGTGCGCGGACGTGACCGTGGTCGAGGCCTCGCGCTCGTCGTGCGACGACGCCCGCCACAACCTGCACGGGCGGCGGGCCCGTGTCGTGCGCGCGCGTCTCGAACGGTGGCGAGCGAGCCGTGCCGACGTGGTCGTCGCCGACCCCGCGCGCTCGGGCCTCGGCCGCGGCGCCGTTCAACGGCTGGCCGAGACGTCGGCCGACCGGTTCGTGCTCGTCAGCTGCGACGCGGCAGCCCTCGGGCGCGACGTGAAGCTCCTCGCCGAGAACGGCTACGAGCTCGAGGTGGTGGCGGTGCTCGACCTGTTTCCCCACACGCACCACGTCGAGGCCGTGGCGACGTTCTCCAGGCGGCATGCTGGAGGACGTGCTTCGTCCCGTCGTCGCTCCCGAGGTCGCTGACGCTCTCGCCGCCGGCGCGCCGGTCGTCGCGCTGGAGTCGACCATCTTCTCCCACCTCGGCCTGCCGTCGCCCGCCAACGCGGCCGCCCTCGAACGCTGCTGCGCAGCGTTGCGCGCGGGTGGGGCGACGCCCGCGATCACTGCGGTTCTCGATGGCGTCGTCCGCGTCGGCCTGACGGGTGACGAGCACGAGCGAATCCTCGGGCCGGCGCGCAAGACTGCCGAGCGCGACATCGCGGTGGCGTGCGCGCAACGATGGGAGTTCGGCGCCACGACCGTGTCCGCGTCGCTGGCGATCGCCGCCGCGGCGGGGATCCGGGTGTTCTCGACCGGTGGCATCGGCGGGGTCCACCGCGGCGCAGAGCTGACCGGCGACGTGTCCGCCGACCTCGATGCCATCGCCCACCATCCCGTCGTCACCGTGTGTGCCGGAGCGAAGGCGTTCCTCGACCTCGCCCGCACGCTCGAGCACCTCGAGACCGCAGGGGTGCCGGTGCTCGGCTGGCGGACCGAGTGGTTCCCCGCGTTCTACACCCGATCGAGCGGCCTGCGCGTTGCACACCGGGTGGAGTCGGCGTTCGAGGTCGCCGCGGTGCTGGCTGGCCGGGCTCGTCCGAGCACGGGCGTCTTGCTCACGGCGCCGATCCCCGAGTCCGACGAGCTCGACGCCGATCGCATCGACGTCGCGCTCCGCCAGGCGCTCGCCGACTGCGAGGCCGGTGGCATCCGGGGAGCGGCGATCACGCCGTTCGTGCTCGATCGCATCGCAGCGGTGACTGCAGGCGACAGCGTTCCCGCGAACCTCGCTCTCGCCGAGAACAACGCTCGGGTGGCGGCCGAGGTCGCGGCCGCGGTGTCGGCGACGTTCACAGGCGGCTGAGCCGCCGGTCGACGCGGGCGAGGAATCGTTGGCGCTCGTCGTGCGTCGAGCGGTCGGCGCCGTACAGCGCGATCCAATGCGTCCGGCATCGCCACGAGCACATCGCCCGCAGCGCGCGTGTGACGGTCCGCTTGCCGGCCTCGCCTTCCAGCGCGTTGACGAACTTCGACGAGCCGTGCGTCGTGACGGCCACGATGCGACGGATGTGGGGCAGTCCGGGCCGCAACGTCGCGGCGTGGTCCGGAAGGTCCCAGGCGACGCCGCGCACCCACACGCGGTCGATCCACCCCTTCAACATCGCCGGCTGCCCCGACCACCACGTCGGGTACACCAGCACGAGCGCCTCGCACCAGCGAAGGTCGGCGACATGGCGCTCGATCGGATCGCGCAGCGCCGGTGGGCGCTCGTCGAACGGCGTCATGTGCGCCCGGCGCTCGGCGGCGGTCAGGCGCGGCGCGAAGCCGTCCGCGTACAGATCGGTGACGCGCACGTCGTGGCCCGATCCGCGCAGCGCGGCGACGACGCGGTCGCGCACGGCGGCGGCGAACGACGTGGGGTCGGGATGGCAGAACACGACGAGCGCGTTCACAGGCGGGCCATCCTGGTCGCAACGCGGTCGAGGAACGCGCGCCGTTGCGCCGGCGTGGACGTGTCGGTGGAGTACAGCGCCAGCCACTGCCGGCGCGTGCGCAGACCGGTGTTCAGCCGCGCCGCACGCATCAGGATGCGTCGGCCGTTGTCGTTGATCAGCCACACGTACCGTCGCGGCGACCCGTAGGTGCTGATGCCGATCAGCCGGCGCACGTGGGTCAGCCCAGGCCGCACATTGCCGGAGGCGTCGAACAGGAACCCGACGCCGGGAACCAGCACACGCTCGAGCCATCCCTTCAACACGGCAGGCAACCCCGACCACCACGTCGGGTAGACGAACACGAGTGCCTCCGCGCGTTGCACGATCGCGACGTGCGCGGCGACGAGTGGATCGATCACCGGCCGATCGCCGTGGTACGCGCGGTGCTCCTCGATCGTCATCTCGGCTCGGAAGCCGATCGCCTCCAGATCGAGGACGTCGACGTCGTGACCGCTCCGACGCAGTGCCTCGCACGCCGTGTCGAGCACCGCTCGTCCGAAGCTGTCGTCACACGGATGCGCGAACACGACCGCAATGCGCACGGCGCCGAAGCTAGCGCCGCACGAGCGCCGCGTGCCCAGGCCGCTTGGGCGCGTCCCGCTGCTGTGCCGGCAGCCGAACGCGCCCAAGGCACTGGGTCGGGCGCGAGTCGCTGCTGTGGGCGCAACATGGCGCGCCCAAGGATGGGAGCGATGCGCGAGCTGCGATGATTTCGCGGCGCCTGGGACGTCCAAACTCGTGGAACCGGCCGACCAGAGCGGACGAAGCGGCGTCGGTCGACCAGCTGACGCGCGCCACCAACGTGGTGTTCTCGTCGTCGCTGGACGAGCCGCTCGCCTGGGCCAACGCCACGCTCGTGCGTGGCGACGCAGTGGAGGCGGTGCGAGCGATGAAGCAGAGCGCCTCCGGGGTGCTCAGCACGATCGGCAGCCTCGCCTTGAGCCGGTCGCTGCTGCGAGCGGGGCTCGTCGACCGATTCCGCGTCGTGATGTTCCCGGTGATCACGGGTGCGACGGGCTCCGAACGCATCTACGACGGCTATCCGGACGTCGCCTTGGAGATGATCGATCACCGCACGTTCGACGGACGCACACAGCTCGTCGAGTACCGCCCCCGCGTGCTCGAACATCCACCCTTGGCGCGACCGGCAGCGCAGTGATGGCGCCGGCTACGTCCAGACCCGGTCGCGGCGGGCGATCAAGCGGCGCTTGGTCTCGGGCCAATCGTCGGCCGTGACCGCGAACAGCGCGGTGTCGCGCGGCTGACCGGCCTCGTCGACGGCATGCGAAGCCCGATGGCTTCGCAGCACGCCCTCGAGCCGCGCTCCGAGCCGTTCGATCGCCGCGCGGCTCTGGGTGTTCCGCGCGTCGGTGGCCAGGGTGACGCGCACGACGTTCCACACCTCGAAGGCGTGTTCCAGCAGCATCAGCTTGGCCTCGGTGTTGATCGGCCCGCGCTGCGCGCTGGCGGCCAGCCAGGTGCCACCGATCTCCACCTCGTCGGGCTCGGGCCGGCCGCGCCACCTCACGATGCTCATGAAGCGCGTGCAGCCCACGAGCGCACCGTCGACGAGACGTCGCTGGACCAACGGCACCGACGTGCCGGCGGCGGCCTGGTCGAGCAGCGCGTCGACGTAGCGTCGCATCGCGACGGGACCGTCGGGAACGGTCGTCCAGCGATACGTCGAGCGGTCCTCGCCGGCTGCGGCGGTGAGAGCCGCGGCGTGGTCACGCTCGAGGGGTTCGAGCGCCACCGACCGACCCACCAGGCTCAATCGCTGCACCCGTCCAGTCTGCTCGATGCCGGCACGGCTGGCCGAGCGCGTTCCGGGGTAGGGGGAGTCGGTCACCACCTCCCCCACAGGCGCGATACGTTCGCGAGCGTTGCACGCGCAACAAGGGGGCGTCCTGGGTAGGAGGGACCGAGAAAACAACAGCAGGGGGAAGTCATGAGACAGCGATGGCTGAAGTTGGCAGCGGTGCCGATTGCGTTGGCGTTCTTTACGGCAGCGTGCGGCGACGACGACGATGACGGAGGGACGGGTACCAGCGGGGCGCCTGGAACGACAGGCGCATCATCGACCACCGAAGCGCCGGACTCCACGGGCGGCACCGGGGGAACGGACACGACCGGAGTGCCCGGCGGCACCGACGGCGGGACGACCACGACGCTTCCCCCGACACCGGGACCCGGCAGCGCCGGCTCCGTGACGGTGTTCGGAGTCGAGGACTCCGAGAACGAGGCCGGAGCGATGCAGGACGCGCTCACCGAATTCGGTGAGGCCAACGGCATCCAGATCACCTACGTCGGGCGTCGTGACTTCGAGCAGCAGATCAACGCCCAGGTGCTCGGCGGCAACCCGCCCGACATCGGAGCCTTCCCGCAGCCGGGCAAGCTGAAGCAGCTCGCCGAGGACGGAGAGCTGATCCCCGTGCCCGACGACGTCGTCGAGTCGGTGTCGGAGAACTGGGCGGAGAGCTACATGGCGTTCTCCAACGTCGACGGCACCCAGTACGGCGTGCCGTTCAAGTCCGACCTCAAGTCGATCGTCTGGTACGTGCCGAGCGTCTGGGAGGAGAAGGGCTACGAGGTGCCCGAGACGCTCACCGACTTCAAGGCGCTGGTCGACGAGATGATCGCGAACGGCGACACGCCGTTGTGCGTCGGCATCGAATCGGGCACCGCCACCGGATGGCCCTTCACCGACTGGGTCGAGGAGCTCGTCCTGCGTGAGCAAGGCATCGACTACTACAACGACTGGGTCAGCCACGAGGTGCCGTTCGACGATCAGCCGATCATCGACGTCTTCAACGAGGTCGCCGGGCCGGACGGTCTGTGGACCAAGCCTGGAGCCGTCTTCGCGGCGAACGGGTCGATCGCGGCCACCGCGTTCGGCAACAACGGCACCCCGCTCGTCGAAGGCAACTGCATGATGCACCGGCAGGCCAGCTTCTTCAGCGCCTTCTTCCCCGAGGGCACCGAATTCGGCGAAGGTCCCGGCCAGGTGAGCACGTTCTACTTCCCGGCCGATGAGGGCCACCCCGTGCTCGTCGGCGGCATCAGCGCCGGAGCGTTCCGCGACGCCCCGGAGGTGTGGCAGGTGATGGAGTACCTCGGTTCCGCCGAGTTCGCCGACGCTCGGCAACGGGCGCAGAGCGAGCGCGTCGGCGGCGGCCTGTCAGGCTTCCTCACCGGCAACACCAACGCCGACTTGAGCCTGTGGGCCGATCTCGAGCAAGGCTTCATCGACGAACTCCAGACCGCCGACCCGGCGGCGTTCGATGGGTCCGACCAGATGCCGGCCGAGGTCGGCTCGGCCTCAGGGGCGGCCTTCTGGACCGAGGGCACCTCGTTCGTCAACGGCACTCAGGACGCGCAGACGGCGACGTCGAAGATCGACTCCGCCTGGCCGAGCTGAGCGACATGACCAACGCGCCGCCGGTGGCCCTCATGGGTCACCGGCGGCGCCACTTCCTCTCATGATCGAGGGACTGATTCGACCGGGGGATCGACAGCATGGCCGTCGGTGAGAAGAGCGGCGTGATCCAAGAGATGGAACAGGAGGCGGGCGTCGCGCCGCCGGCGCGACGGCTGCCGCCTGAGCCACGGGCGTCAGTCCTCAGCGTCGGCGCCGTCGCTCGCTTGGTCGTGTTCGGGGCGCTCGCCGCGTTCCTGCTCTATTACGTCGGTCCGCGCGACATCGCCCAGACGACGCTGAAGGTCGCGCTCGCCGTCGCCGTCACCGGCGCGTTGTGGGTCGCCGCGAACCTGCTCTTCGATCAGGCGTACGACCATTGGACGCGCTTCAACACGATCGTCGGGGCCGGGCTCGGCTTCGTCGGGTACTTCGTCCTCGAGTCGAACGACGCGCTGCGCAGGTTGGTCGACGACCCGGTGCGGCCGACGGGTTCGGGCGTGTTCGACGACATCACCGGATGGGTGACGCGCCCGCTCGACATCAATTCGCTGCTGTGGGGTCTCATCGGCGGCGCTGCCCTCGGGGTCGTGATGTTCATGCTCAGCGCGCCGAGCCAGCAGCGAGCGCGACGCCCGTTGGCTCTGATCGGCATGGCGGCCTTCGGCCTCCTGACGGCGGTCGCCGTCGACGACTCGGTCCACCCGGCGCTCGATTGGGGCAAGCTCGTGATCTGCGCCGCTCTCGGCGCAGGCGTGTTCGGGCTCATCGGCCTGTGGCGCTTCGGGCGCACCGGCGCGCTGCTGTCGCTGCTCACCGGGCTGACCGTGGGGTGGATCGTCGGAGCGTGGGGCGGCGCCGACATCGGGGACGGCAACTTCGGCGAGGTTCTCGTCGCCACCGTCGTCCCGGGGGCGGTGCTCGGCATCCGCATGGGTCTCGCCTCGCACCCCGACGCCGGGACGCGCCGGCGCGTCGATCGACGGGCGCGATCGTGGATCTTCGTCACCCCCGCGCTCGTGTTCATCGGCGTCGGCCTGTTGGCGCCGGTGATCCGCACGATCTACCTGTCGTTCCGCAACCGCAACGGCAGGGAGTCGGTCGGACTCGACAACTACAAGGCGATCTTCACCAACAAGAACTCGGTGGACTTCGACGACTGGGAGAACATCTTCACCAGCCGGCTGTTCTACGTCGCACTCGCATTGGTGGCGCTCGGCATCATCGTCGGTGTCCTCGGCGGGCGGCGCACGAGCCAACCGTTCGAGCGCGGTCCGTCGTCGTTCGGGCCGATCCTGGCGGGTCTCTTCGTCCTGTCGTGCGCGATCTTGTCCTCGATCCGCGGCACGATCTTCAACAACGTCTGGTGGGTCATCGTCGTCACGTCGCTGGCCACGGTCCTCGGCTTGGCCGTCGCGGTGCTCGCCGACCGGGCGCGCGCCGAGAACGCCGCCAAATCGTTGATCTTCCTGCCGATGGCGATCTCGTTCATCGGCGCCGGCATCATCTGGCGCTTCATGTACCAAGCGCGTGATCCATCGCAGAACCAGACGGGGGTGCTCAACGCGATCTGGGTCTGGGTCGGCGAGAGCACGACGTCGTCGACCGGCAAGGCGATCTGGCTCGTCGTCCTGTGCGCGCTCGCCGCGGCGTTGCTCTGGTTGATCAAGCTTGGCTTCGACACGCAGTCGCGGACGATGTCGGGCTTCGCGGCCGGCTTCGTGGTCCTCATCGCGTATCTCGTCTACCGGATCATCGGCCCGGGCCTCGGCGGCTACATCGAGGTGGACGGCACGGTCCGGCCGCGGCCGGTGCTGTTCATCCAGGAGGAGCCGTTCAACAACATGTGGTTGATGGTCGTGCTGATCTGGGTCCAGGCGGGCTTCGCGATGGTGATCCTCTCGGCGGCGATCAAAGCCGTTCCGACCGAGCTCGTCGAAGCGGCGAAGGTCGACGGCGCGACGGATTCTCAGGTGTTCTGGCGCATCACCCTGCCGCAGATCTCCCCGACGGTCGCCGTCGTGGTGACATCGCTGTTCGTGACGGTGATGAAGGTCTTCGACATCGTCTACGCGATGACCAACGGCCAGTTCGGCACGCAGGTCATCGCCAACGAGATGTGGATCAGGGCGTTCGGCCAGACCAACCTCGGCCTCGGCTCAGCGCTCGCTGTCGTGCTGTTCGTGTCGGTGATCCCGATCATGTGGTTCAACAGCCGCCGGATGCGGAGAGAGCGGGCGTGAAGCGATGAGCGTCGGAACCATCAACCCCAGCCAGCGCCCGATCGGCGCGACGGGCGCCGTCTATCGCTTCCTCCGGTCGATCCCGACGTGGGTCCTGTGGCTTCTCGTCGCCGTCTGGAGCATCCCGACCGCGGGTCTGCTGGTCAACTCGGTGCGCACCCGCGACGCGCAGCGCACGACCGGCTGGTGGACCGTGTGGCGCGACTTCGACGACCTCACGCTCGACAACTACCGCGAGGTGCTCGGCACGACGGCCGCCGGCGGCATGAAGCAAGGGCTGAGCAACTCGTTCGCGATCGCGCTGCCGGCGACGATCATCCCGATCGCGTTCGCCGCCTTCGCCGCGTACGCGTTCGCGTGGATCGAGTTCAAGCACCGCCAGGGTCTGTTCATCGGCACCGTGGCGTTGCTCGCGGTGCCGATCCAAGTGGCCTTGATCCCGCTGCTGTTGATGTACGTCAACGGCGCCCACTGGACGATCCCGTGGCTCGACAAGACGATCACGATCTTCCCCGACCTGAACCTCGCCGGAACGACGACCTCGGTCTGGCTGGCGCACACCGCGTTCGGCATGCCGTTCGCCATCTTCCTGTTGCACAACTACATGTCGTCGCTGCCGAAGGACATCTTCGAGTCGGCGCGCATCGACGGCGCCAACCACTTCCGCATCTTCTGGCGCCTCGTCCTGCCGCTGTCGGTCCCGGTGCTCGCCGCGTTCGCGATCTTCCAGTTCCTCTGGACGTGGAACGACTACCTGATCGCGGTCACGATGGTGGGCGTCAACCAGTCCGCCGCGCCGTCGACGGTGGTCATTGCTGCGCAGACCGGGCAGTTCGGCCAGTTCGAACACCTGCTGACGGCCGGCGCCTTCCTCCAAGCCGCGGTGCCGCTCGCCGTGTTCTTTCTCCTCCAGCGGTTCTTCGTGCGCGGCATTCTCGCCGGCTCGGTGAAGGGCTGAGCCGGCGAACCCTACGAGCGGATCGCCGTGTGGTGGTGCGCGTCGAAGAAGTGGAGGTTCTCGGCAGCGACGCTGACCTCGATCTCCTCGCCGAGCCGCACGTGTGAACGCGGGCTGAAGCGCGCCACCGCGTTGGCGACGCCCGAGCCGAGCAGCTCCTCGGGAGCGTCGGGGTCGCCGGAGTTGACGCGCCGCGCGCCGTCGAGCTCGATGTGGACCATCAGCTCCGATCCGAGCGCCTCGACGAGGCGAACCGTCGCCTTCATCCGCCGATCCGCGGGCACCTCCGTCGCGACCGCCGCGTCCTCGAAGTCCTCGGGGCGGATGCCGACGACGACCTGCTGCCCGTCGTAGTCCCGCAACGCCGGATGGCGGTCGAGCGATTCCGGCGCGAGCGCGATCTGCTGTGCGCCGATCTGCACGCTTCGCTCGCCGTCGATGGTGACCACACCCTCGTAGAGGTTCATCGACGGCGATCCGATGAACGCGCCGACGAACACGTTGGTCGGTTCGTCGTACAGCTCCTGAGGCGCGCCGACCTGCTGCAGGTGGCCGTCCTTGAGGACTGCGACCCGGTTGCCCATGGTCATCGCCTCGACCTGATCGTGCGTCACGTAGATCGTCGTCACGCCGAGATCGCGCTGGAGCCGTGCGATCTCCGCCCGCATCTGCACGCGCAGCTTGGCGTCGAGGTTGGACAGCGGCTCGTCCATCAGGAACGCCGCCGGCTGGCGCACGATCGCCCGCCCCATCGCCACCCGCTGACGCTGCCCGCCGGACAACCGCCCCGGCTTGCGGTCGAGGTACGGCTCGAGCTCGAGCAGCGCCGCCGCCTTGCGGACGCGGCTGTCGATCTCCGGTTTGGGGACGCGGGCGAGCTTGAGCGCGAAGGCGATGTTGTCGTACACCGTCATGTGCGGGTACAACGCGTAGTTCTGGAACACCATCGCGATGTCGCGGTCCTTCGGCTCGACGTCGTTGACCACGCGGTCGCCGATGCGCAGTTCTCCGCTGCTGATCGTCTCGAGACCGGCCACCATCCGCAGCGCGGTCGACTTGCCGCAACCGGACGGACCGACGAGGACGAGGAACTCGCCATCGGTGATGTCGAGGCTGAGGTCGTGGATGGCGTGGAACCCGTTGTCGTAGACCTTGTTCACCGCGTCGAGCGTGACCGTCGCCATCGCCACAACGTACTGCGCCCAGCGTCGCCCGTGTGACGGGCGGCACCTGGTCTCGTGGTCGGGCCGCCGCGGTGCACTACCGTCAGCGCCCATGCCGGGTGGGCGTGTGGTGATGGTGGGCGCCTGCATCGTCTGGGCGTTGTCCGCGTGCGAGGCGCCGACGCGCGCCGAGCGAGCATCCGAGACCGAGGAGCTCGCGATCTCCGGACAGGTGCTGACCAACGGCGACACGATCCTGGAGCGCTCGGTGACGTTCCGCAGCGACGAGGGTGGCGAGCTCGTGGTCGGCACGCCCGTCGCCGCGGACACCGTCGAGGTGCGCATCGACGGCGGGCGCGACCGCGCCGCGGGCGGGTCCGAGGTCGTCGTGGACATCGATCGTCCGAGCGCGGTCGTGCGGACCCTCACGTCGGGCGCTGCCGAGCGCTACGTCGACGTCGCCCAGGTCGAGATCTCGCTGTGGTCGCCCGAGCCGGGATCGGTCGACACGGATCCGGCGGTGCCGTTCACCGCCGAGCTCGCGCTGCCCGGCGAGCCGGTCTCCGAGCCATGGGTCGCAGGCGCGCTGGCGTCGTCGGTCGAAGTCGACGGCGCCCAAGTGCGCATCGAAGGTCTCGCCGTGCCGTGGCACGAGATGACGCTCGTCGTGACGATGCGCAGCGAGGCGTTGTCCGAGCAGACCGTCCTGCGCGCCGAGCCAATGGCCGACTACCTCGCCGAGCGTCTGCGCGACCGCGCCGCTCGCGGCATCGACGTCGCCGACCGCATCGACGATGCCGCACGTCGCCAGGATCTGCTCGCCCGCGGGTATTGGGCGCTCGTCGGCGTCGAGATCGCGATCCCGGTGCTCATCGTCGCCGGACGCCTGATCTGGAACGGCCGCCTTCGCCGCAGGGCGGTCGCGGGCGCGCCGCGCACGCTCAGCGAGCCGCCGAGCGACGAAGCGCCGGCTGTCGTCGCGCTGGTGATGGCGAACGGCCACGACATCGGCGACGAAGCTGTCGCCGCGACCGTGGTCGACCTGGCCGTGCGACGAGCGATCGAGCTGTGGGGCGTCACGTCGACCGACTGGGTGATCGAACCGGGGTCGGGCCCAGCCGCCGAAGTCTCCGCGGGAGAGGCGGAGTTGATCGCAGCGCTGCGGGCAGCCGCGGACGGCGAGGGTCGTGTGACCGGACCGCCGCTGCCGATCGGCCGCGGGCATTGGTGGAAAGCGCTGCGGCGTGACGTCGTGCGACGCGCTCGCGCCGCCGGCTTGGTCCGCCGGCGGGTTCCGTCCGGTCTGTTCGGGGCATCGGTCGTGGCGCTCGGCGCGACCACCGCGCCGCTGTGGCTGACCACGCCAGCACGCGGCGCCGTCGGCGGCATCGCCGTCGCTGTGCTCTGCGCGCTGCCGCGGCTGGGCGGGTTCACGTTGACGCCGGCGGGTCATCGCGTGCGCGCCGAATGGGAGGCGTACGCCCGACACATCCGTGCCCACGAGAGCCTGGAGGACGTGGGCGCGCCGGGCGTGGCGATCTGGGGTCCACACCTCGCGTACGCGGCGGCGATGGGCGTGGCCGACGCGACCATCGACGGCCTGTCGCCGCGCGGGCGCGCTGACGCGCCGTCGTCCCGGCGGCGTGTCGCGGTGTCCGTCGGGGCCGTGGCACTGATCTTGGCGGTCGCACCGTTCTCCAGCGAGGCCCAGCGCGCGCTCGCTCAAGAGTGGCCGTGCGAGCCCGGCTCGCGCGTCGACCGGCGTGAGGCGAATCCCAGCGGCAGCTTCGCGCAGGACGACCTGCGCGGCGTCGACCTGTCGTGCCAGGACCTGCGCGGCATCGACTTCACGCAGGCGGACCTGAGCGGCGCCGACCTGACGCGCGCCGATCTGTCCGAGGCCCAGCTCGGCCAGGCCGACCTCACCGACGCCACGCTCGCCGGCGCCATTCTCGACGGCGCGTACCTCGTGCAGACGACGTTCGACGGGGCCGATCTGCACCTCGCCTCGCTCGTCGGGGTGGAGCTCATCCAGAACGGGATGGCGAACGCCGACCTGTCGGGCGCGAACCTGGCCGGCGCCCGGTTGACCCAGGTGCAGTTCGAGGCGACGACGCTCGCAGGGGTCGTGCTCACCGATGCGGTGATCAGCTCGACGACGCTCGACGAGCTCGACATGTCGGGGGCGCGGCTCGACGGCGCGTTGCTGACGGCGAGCTCGCTGGTCGGCACGAACCTCTCCGGAGCGACGCTCACCGAGGCCGACCTGACCTTCGCCGACGCCACACGCGCGATCTTCCACGGCGCCGACCTGACCGGATCGGACCTGACGTTCGGAACGCTCGTGCGCGCCGACCTGCGCGACATCCTCGCCGATGGCGTCGACTTCACGTTCGGAGACTTCACGCGTGCCGACGCCCGCGGAGGTTCGTTCGTCGACACCGACATGAGCGGCGTCACCCTCGACGGCGCCGACTTCAGCGATGCCATCTTCCGCGACGCCGACTTCTCGCCGTCTTCGGTGCGTGACGCCAGCTTCCGCAACGTCGACTTCACCGGGGCCGACGTCCGAGGGCTCGACGGCGCCGACACGACGGGCGCGACCGGTCTGCCCGCATCCGCGGTGCGCAGCGTCCTGCCGTGGCTGCTCGCCGGCGGCGGCGTCCTGCTCGCGATCATCGTGCTGGGCATCGTCGTCTCGCGATCGCGCGGCATCGCTGCCGACGAGCCGGCCTGACCGGGCGCGAGGGACCCGCTCGGCCGAGGTTCCGCTCAACCTCGGGACTGCACGTGCCGATATCACGGAGTCGACGGGTGTCGGCGGGCGGACGACAGATCGGAGCGGGGTATGCGAGGTGTGGGATTTCGCGGTGCGTTGCATCGCTTTCGGTACGTCGGCGTCGCGGCCGTCGTGCTGGCGGGCGCCGGAGGGGTCATCGGGGCACAGGCTGCCGCGCCGTCGTCGGGCCAGCCGAGCCTGTTCGTGCCGATCACGCCGGAGCGGGTGCTCGACACCCGCAACGGCATCGGGAGCCCGGTGGGTGAGCTCACCGGCTCGATGACGCTGTCGCTCGACGATGTGGCGGGGATCCCCATCGACGCTACGGCGGTGTCGCTGAACGTCACCGTCGACGACGCGAGCGTCGCCAGCTACCTCACGATTCAGCCGGCGGGTGGCACGTCGGTCGTGTCGAGCGTGAACTTCGACGCGCACGAGGTCGTGGCGAACCAGGTGACCGTCGGCCTCAGCACGGAGGGCGACATCTCGATCACCAACGCCGAGGGCAGCGTCGACGTGATCGTGGACGTGTTCGGCTACTACGTCGCCGGTGCGGCCGGAGGCACCGGGCCGGCCGGCCCGAAGGGTGATCAAGGCGA
>CAZGUH010000001.1:253295-270993 GCA_964529005.1 uncultured Ilumatobacteraceae bacterium
AGGGCGATCCCGGCCCCGCTGGCGCGGACGGGGATGATGGCACGTCGTCGAAGGTCGTGATGTCCGGCTCGGCGGGTGAAGCAGCCATGACCACGATTGCCGGTGGCCTCGCGGGGACCGTCGCCGTGCTGCCGTTGAACGGAGCGGTCTCCACGGCCGAGAGCGGATCGGTGTTCGGCGGAACGGTCGACACGACCGCGAGCCCGTACCCTCAGACGTTCCCCGCCGACTTCACGCTGACCGACTTCGCGATGTCGTCGTCGCTCACTCAGGCGCTGAACCTGCTCGGCACGACCGTGACGATGTCCGCCCAGCTGTACACCAGCACGCTCGGCGACAACGTCATGTCTCCGGTTCCTGGCGCGTCGTGCGTCGCGTCTCCGGCATTGACCGGATCGGTGACCATCGGGACCATCGTCTCGTGCCGCACGTCCGGGTTGGCCATCCCCATCACGGCCGGGACGCGAGCGGTGATGGTCGTTTCGATTACCGCCGCCGGCCTCAGCCTGCTCAACACGGTGCAGGCCCAAGTGTCCACCAGCCTCGCCGGCGTCGCCGGCTGACCCACCGGTCTACGGACGTACGCGTGCCTGGCTTGCTCGAGCCGGGCACCCGTACGCCGGACCGTGCTCGTGGGCGACGCGACCGGTCGCGCCGAGTGCGCCCCCAGGGATTCGAACCCTGAACCAATGGATTAAGAGTCCACTGCTCTGCCGTTGAGCTAGAGGCGCCGGTGTGCGGCCGGCAGTGTAGGGGGCACACCGCGTGCCCCCCAACTGGGCCGACCGCCCGGACGTTGGGGTGAGCGAGGGGATTCGAACCCCCGGCCTTCAGGGCCACAACCTGACGCTCTAACCGACTGAGCTACGCCCACCATGGGGGTCAGTAGTCTGCCACAGGTCGCCGCGAACAGGACAAAGGCATTGTCGGAGCGCGCCCCGCTCGACGGAATCCTTGGCGGGATAGACTGTCGCCAACGCTTTCCCACAAGGATGTGCCATGAGCGCGACGACTTCCATCGTCACCGATCACCTGGTCTCCCGGGCCCGGCGGATCACGGCTCGCGAGCTCGACACCTACTCCCGGCGAACCGCCCGGTCGCAGCGGGCGAACCATCGGGCTCGCTCGGTGCTGCCGCTCGGCGTGCCGAGCAGCTTCCAGGCGTACGACCCGCATCCGATCGTGATCGCGCGCGCCGAGGGCGCGTCGATGCAGGACGTCGACGGCAACCGGTACGTCGACTTCGACATGGGCTTCGGCGCGCTGTTCGCCGGGCACGTCCACCCTGCGGTGCGCCGGGCGGTCGAGCGCCAACTCGACGAGGGGACGCTGTTCGTCAGCCCGTGCGAAGCCAACGCCGAGGTCGCCGAGTTGCTGCGCGCCCGCTACGGGCTGCCGATGTGGCGCTTCACCAACTCGGGCACGGAGGCGACGATGGACGCCATCCGCGTCGCACGTGGCGTGACCGGCCGGGACAAGATCGTCAAGGTCGAGGGCGGTTACCACGGGCACCACGACGAGGTGATGATCTCGATGAAACCGCCGGTCGCGTCGGCTGGCCCTGCCAACGCGCCGGCGCCGGTTCCGGCGACGGCCGGCATCACGGCGGCGGTGCTCGCCGACACCATCGTCGTTCCGTACAACGACGCCGACGTGCTGGAGCGTGCGCTGGCGGGCGGCGACGTGGCCTGCTTCATCGTCGAGCCGGTGATGGAGAACATCGGCATCTGTCTGCCTCAACCGGGCTATCTGGAAGCGGTGCGCAAGATCACCCGGCGCTTCGGCACGTTGCTGATCTTCGACGAGGTCAAGACCGGCATCACCGCCGGGTGGTCCGGGGCGTCCGGCGTGCTGGGCGTCCAGCCCGACCTCGTCACGCTCGCCAAGAGCATCGGCGGCGGGCTGCCGATCGGCGCCTTCGGCGGCACGCGTGCGTGCATGGACGAGATCACCGCCGGGCGGGTGCTGCACCTCGGGACGTACAACGGGAACCCGCTGTGCATGGCGGCCAGCCGCGCCGTTCTCGCGGAGGCGTGCACGCCTGACGCCACTGACGCGGCGATCGCCCGCAACCGTCGCTTGCTCGACGCCTGCGATGCCGTGATCGCGGAGGCCGGCCTGCCGGCTCACACGGTGCAGTTCGGCGCCAAGGGGTGTGTCACGTGGTCCGCCCAACCGGTGAGCAACTACCGCGACTACAAGGCGACCGACTTCGATCTCGCCTTCGCCCAGTGGATGCACGGCATCAACCGCGGCGTTCTCCTCCCGCCGGGCCTCGACGAGCAGTGGCTGATCTCGGTGTTGCACACCGACGACGACACGATGCGCTACGCCGAGGTGTTCGCCGAGTTCGTCGACGAGCTGACCGCCTGATCACCCCCAGCGTGTGCCGCCGCCGTAGTGGCTGGTGCGGATCGGCTGGTTCCAACGGCGGTTGCGGCGAGCCACACCCGACGCGACGAGGCAGCCGAGGCCTCCGCCCGCCATCACCAGAGCGAGGCCGGCGAGCAGCGGCAGCGAGTCCTTCGCCAGCTGCGGCGCCACACCTACCCACGGGTTGTCGCTCAACGCCGGGACGATGACGACCGGCACGACGTAGCCGAGCAGCACCAGCAGGGCTGCGAGCACCAGCAGGCCGAAGCCGACCGACCGCATGACGTCGAGCTTGTCCGGATGGGCGAGGAACCCGAGAACCACCAGCGCTGCGGCGGCGATCGCCGCGGCCGGCACCATCCAGGTCAGGGTCTGGCGGGCGATGTCGAGCGCCGTCACCCGCGGGACCGGGATGGTGATCGTGGGGATGTCCGCCGCAGCTTCGTTGCGCACGATCGGGACGAGCTCCTCGCCGGCGATCGTGACCTCGTCCTGCTTCTCGCCGATCAACCGCGCGTGCGCGTCCTCGATGATCGAGCCGAGCAGCTCCGCTCCCTCGGGGTGATTCGCCACCGCGGTGACGTTCTCGCGCATCTGCGCTTCGTCGACGTTCAGCCGCTGCGCGGTCTCGCGGGCGACGATGTCGATCAGCTCGCGCTTGATCGCCGAGTCCTTCAGCACCACCGACGCCAGGCTGTTGCTCTGCCCTGGCGAGAACGCGACGCGCTGGAGCCAGAAGCCGCTGATCGCAAGGCTCGCGCACGAACACGCCAAGGCGAACAGCATGCCGGCGAGAGAGCGACGCATCCGGGGCATTCTTGCCGAACGGCGCGCCCGCGCGACGCACGGTCAGCGGCCCCCGCACGCTGCGCGGCAGCGTCGGTGTGCTGGCGCGGTCGTAGCCTTGGCCGTGATGGCGTCGCCCGTGTCTGCCGCCGGTGATCACCGGCCTGGTTTCGGAGTCATGATGCGCCGGGCGTTGCGGCGTCGCTGCCCCCAGTGCGGCTCGCGGCGCACGTTCCTGCGCGGCTGGTTCCACACCCACCCGCGGTGCCGCACCTGCGGGCTGCGGTGGCGGCGCGGCCAGGTCGGCTTCGAGCTCGGCGCGGCGTCGATCAACGCGGTGATCACGCTCGGCGCTCTCGTCGTCGGCATGGCGATCGGCATCGCCGTCACCTACCCGGACGTCGCGGTCGTTCCGCTCGTGGTGATCCTCGGGGTGGCCGCCGTGGTCGTGCCCGTGCTGGCGTTCCCGTACACGTACACCATCTGGCTGGCCGTCGAGCTGGCCATGGAGCGGCCGAGCGCGGCAGAGCTGGCGGATGCCGCCGAGCACGCCGGCGCCGATGCTTGACCGAACTCCTGTTCGGAATTACCCTCGTGTCATTCGCTGACGCGGCAACCCTGTCACACCCCTTCCGTACCGTCGGCCCCATTCAGAGAACACGTCGTCACAGCCACTTCTGGCAGAGAGGTACGAGCGATCATGAGCACAGAGCGGGACAAGGCCCTCGAGATGGCGCTGGCCCAGATCGACAAGCAGTACGGCAAGGGCTCGATCATGCGGATGGGCGAGAAGGGTTCGATGGCGGTCGAGGCCGTCGCCACCGGCGCCCTGTCGCTCGATGTCGCCCTCGGCGTCGGCGGCCTGCCGCGCGGCCGTGTGGTCGAGATCTTCGGCCCGGAGTCCTCCGGCAAGTCCACGTTGGCGATGCACGTCGTCGCCGAGGCGCAGCGCAACGGCGGGATCTGCGCCTACATCGACGCCGAGCACGCGATGGACCCGGTGTATGCCAAGGCCATCGGGGTCGACATCGACCAATTGCTGATCTCCCAGCCCGACACCGGTGAGCAGGCGCTCGAGATCGCCGACATGCTGGTTCGCTCCGGCGCTCTCGACGTGGTCGTCATCGACTCGGTGGCCGCGCTCACACCGCGCGCCGAGATCGAAGGCGAGATGGGCGATTCGCACGTCGGCTTGCAGGCCCGCCTGATGAGCCAGGCGTTGCGCAAGCTCACCGCCAACCTCAACAAGACGAAGACCATCGCCCTGTTCATCAACCAGTTGCGCGAGAAGATCGGCGTCATGTTCGGCTCGCCCGAGACCACCCCTGGGGGCCGCGCGCTGAAGTTCTACTCGTCGGTGCGGCTCGACATCCGCCGGATCGAGAGCATCAAGGACGGCCCGGAGGTCGTGGGGTCCCGTACGCGGGTGAAGATCGTGAAGAACAAGGTCGCCCCGCCGTTCAAGCAGGCCGAGTTCGACATCATGTATGGCAAGGGCATCAGCCGTGAGGGGTCGCTGCTCGACATGGGCGTCGAACTCGGCATCGTGAAGAAGTCGGGCGCGTGGTTCACCTACGAGGGCGAGCAGCTCGGTCAAGGGCGGGAGAACGCCAAGAACTTCTTGAACGAGAACCCCGAGATCATGGTCGAGATCTCCGAGCGCGTCCGCAAGCAGGTCGGCATCCTCGGCCCTGACGAGTTCACCGAAGCCGACGACGTCCCGATCGAGCTCGACTGATGTCCACGCCGGCATCAGGCGGCGCGATCCCGCAGCGGCTCAGCCTCATCACGCTCGGCGTCCGCGACGTCGCCCGCTCGACGGCCTTCTACGAGGCGCTGGGCTGGGTGAAGTCCAGCGAGTCGCCGCCCGAGGTGTCGTTCTTCCCGATGGCTGGCGGCGTGCTCGCGGTGTGGGGACGCGGCGACCTCGCGGCCGACGCCGGCGTGACGGACGAGGGCGTCGGTTTCCGAGGGGTCGCCGTGGCGATCAACCTCGAGTCGGCAGACGCGGTCGATGCTGCCTATGCCACATGGGTCGCGGCCGGCGGCGCCGGCCTCACCGCCCCGCACGCCACCGACTGGGGTGGCTACACCAGCTACGTCGCTGACCTAGACGGCCATCTGTGGGAGATCGCCCACAATCCGGCGTGGCCGCTCGACGAACGAGGCCTGCCCGTCCTGCCGGCCTGAGGTCTGCTGCCTCCGACACGTGTCCTCGCCGCTGCCACGGGGGATGCGTGTCGGCGGCGGCAGGTGACGACGCTCATCCACCCCCTAACCTGGTGCGCCGTGGATCGCAGCTACGTCGTGCGCACGTTCGGGTGCCAGATGAACGAGCACGACTCCGAACGGATCGCTGCGCTGCTCGAAGGCGACGGGTTGGTCCCGGCCACGAGCGAGGCCGACGCCGACGTCATCGTGCTCAACACGTGCTGCATCCGCGAGAACGCGGACAACAAGCTGTACGGCAACCTCGGCCACCTCAAGACCTGGAAGGCGCAGCGCGACGGCCGCCAGATCGTCGTCAGCGGCTGCCTGTCGCAGAAAGACGGCGATGGTGTCCGCCAGCGTGCGCCGTATGTCGACGTCGTCCTCGGCACCCACAACGTGCACCGCGCCGCCACCCTCGTGTCGGCCGCGCGCACCGCGGGGCCGATCACGGAGATCCTCGACGCGGCCGTCCTGGACGACCACGACGCGTTCCCGTCCGCCCTCTCCGCCAAGCGCGAGAAGAGCTACACCGCGTGGGTCACGATCCAGATCGGCTGTGACAACGCCTGCGCGTTCTGCATCGTCCCCGCCGTGCGCGGCGCGGAGGTCAGCCGCCCGTTCGACGAGATCGTCGCCGACGTGCGTGCCCTCGCGGCCGACGGCGTCACCGAGGTCACGCTGCTCGGACAGAACGTCAACAGCTACGGCAGAGACCTCCAGCTGGCGGCCCGGCGCGCCGGCGACCCCGACGTTCGGGTCCGACCGCTGTTCGCCGATCTGCTGCGTGCGGCCGGCGCGGTGCCGGGGATCCGCCGCGTCCGGTTCACCAGCCCGCATCCGAAGGACATGCGGTCGGAGACGTTCGCCGCGATCGCCGAGACCGGCGCGGTGTGCGAGCACCTCCACTATCCGCTCCAGGCCGGCAGCGACCGCGTGCTCGCGGCGATGCACCGCGGGTACACCGCCGAGCGCTATCTCGAACGGCTCGCCGAGGCGCGCGCCGCGATCGACGATCTCGCCGTCAGCACGGACATCATCGTCGGCTTCCCGGGAGAGACCGAAGACGACTTCACCCGCACACTCGAGGTCGCCGCGGCGGCGGAGTACGACTTCGCCTACACGTTCATCTTCTCGCCGCGCCCCGGCACGGAAGCCGCGGCCATGACTGATCGCGCCGTCGACCCCGCGGTGGCGAGCGAGCGCTTCGAGCGGCTGCGCGTCGTGATCGAGCGCTCCGCGCTGGCCAAGCACCGCGCCCGCATCGGACGCCTCGAGGAAGTGCTCGTCGAAGGTCCGTCCAAGAAGGACCCGACGGTCACGTCCGGCCGGACCCGCCAGAACAAGCTGGTCCACTTCCGCCCTCCCAGCCCGCTGCGCGCCGGCGCGTACGCGCGGGTGGAGGTCGTCGGCGCGGCGCCGCACCACCTGCTGGGCGAGTTCGTCGAGCAGACCGCCGAGCCGTCGCACCGCGTGCGCATCCCGGTCACGGCGTTGTCGGCCGCGACAGGCTGACCGATGCCGGCTCGGCCACCGGTCGCTCTGATCGGGGCGACCGCGAGTGGCAAGTCCGCCGTCGCCCTGGCGGCCGCGCAGGCTGCCGGGCATCGCGTCGAGATCGTCTCGGTCGACGCGATGCAGGTCTACCGGCGCATGGACATCGGCACGGCCACCCCGACGGCCGGTGAGCAGGCACTCGTGCCGCACCACCTGATCGACGTCGTCGAACCGAGCGAAGAGTGGACCGTCGGCCGCTTCCAGGAGGCATGGATGGCGTTGCGCGAGGAGATCGTCGGACGCGGCGCGCAGGCCCTTCTCGTCGGCGGCACCGGCCTGTACGTCCGAGCCGCGGTCGACGGCCTGGAGCTGCCGGGCGAATGGCCGGACCTGCGACGTGAGCTCGAAGCGGCCGCCGCACACGACGGACCTCGACCTCTGCACGCCCGGCTCGCCGCGCTCGACCCGGCAGCGGCTGCCCGGATGGAGCCCACGAACACCCGGCGCATCGTGCGCGCGCTGGAGGTGTGCCTCGGCAGCGGCCGCCCCTTCAGCTCGTTCGGTGATGGCGTCGGCGCCTATCCCCCCTCGCCGGTCGTCCAGATTGGTCTGCGCTGGCCACGCCCGGTGCTCGCCGATCGGATCGCCGCAAGGGTGCGACGGATGATCGACGCCGGGTGGATCGACGAGGTGGCCGCCCTGCGGGCTGAGACCGCGCCGATGTCGCGCACGGCGCGCCAGGCGCTGGGCTACGGCGAACTGCTCGATCACCTGGACGGCCGCTGCTCGCTGGAGGTGGCCGTCGAGACGATCATCACCCGCACCCGCCAGTTCGCGGTTCGCCAAGACCGGTGGTTCCGCCGCGACCCTCGCATACGCTGGGTCGACATCACCGTCGATCCGGTGGCCGAGGCGCTGCCGATCGTCCTCGAGCACCTCGCCGCATGACCATCACCCTCGACAAGCACCAGGCGCTGGGAAACGACTTCCTCGTCTGCGACACCGCGCAGGCGCTGCCCGCCGTCGCGTGGGATGTGCTCGCCCGCACGTGGTGCGATCGGCGGCGCGGCGTCGGCGCCGACGGCTTGCTGATGCTCACGATCGAGGGCGACGACGTGCTCACGATGGTGTTGCACAACGCCGACGGCAGCCGGGCCGAGATGAGCGGGAACGGCATCCGCTGCCTGGCCCAGGCTGCGCATCGAGCGCAAGGCCGCAGCGGGCGGTGGACCTACAAGGTGCAGACCGACGCCGGCGTCCGGACCGTCGACGTGATGCCCGTCTCGGCACGCGCCGTCGATGCCAGTGTCGACATGGGCGCCATCACCGCGACCGCGGAGGTCGAGGGCTGGTCGTCCGTCGGCGCCAACCCCGACCGGCCGGTGGCGCACCTCGACATCGGGAACCCGCACGTCGTGGTGTGCGTCGAGGACACCACGACCGTCGATCTCGCCGCGATCGGCCGCCAGGTCCCGCAGGTCAACGTCGAGATCGTGTCGCCCGGTCCCGAGCCGCACGCCGTCACGATGCGGGTCCACGAGCGCGGGGCCGGCATCACCGAAGCGTGCGGGACGGGAGCATGCGCGAGCGCGTGGGCGGCCCGGTCGTGGGGAATCGTGCCGGCGTCCGCGACGGAAATCCTCGTGCACATGGACGGCGGGGATGCAAAGGTGCGAGTGAACGACCCTGCGCCGGGGCACCTCACCCTCGTGGGGCCGTCCGTGCACATCGCCACCGTCACCCTGTAGCCGCTAGCACAGCGCCCGTGAGCGCCGCCGCCGAGAGGATGCGAACCCAGTGAGCTCACCCTACGAAGAAGCGCTCGGCGCCACCCTGATCGAGCGCACCCGCCGGGAGCGCATCGTCCTCGTGGGCGTGACGTTGCCGGGTCACACCGACGAGGAGACCGAGGCCGCGCTCGACGAGCTCGCCCTGCTGATCGACACCGCAGGCGCCGACGAGGCAGCGCGCCTGGTGCAGAAACGTGACCATCCCGACCACACGTGGTTCCTCGGCAAGGGCAAGGCGGAAGAGCTGCGCGAGCTGTGCCTCGCGGTCGATGCGGACACGGTCGTGTTCGACAACGCCCTCAGCCCGGCGCAGCAATACAACCTCGAGAAGCTGCTCGGGCGCACTGCGATCGACCGCACCGCGGTGATCCTCGACATCTTCGCTCAGAACGCGCACACCCTCGAGGGCAAGGCCCAAGTCGAGCTCGCCCTGCTGCGCTACCGGCTGCCGCGGCTGCGTCGCGGCGCGACGGCTCGATTGTCGCAGCAGCGCGGCGGCGTCGGCACCCGGTTCGGCGCCGGCGAGTCGAAACTCGAAGTCGACCGTCGCCGCATCCTCACCCGCATCAGCCGGTTGGAGGGCGAGATCGCCGAGCTGCACCGCACTCGCCAGCTGCAACGCAAGAGCCGCGCCCGCAGCGGGCTGGCGGGCGTGACGATCGTCGGGTACACGAACGCCGGCAAGAGCACCTTGCTCAACCGGCTGACGCAGGCGGGCGTCCTGGTCGAGGACCGGCTGTTCGCGACGCTCGACCCCACGACCCGCCGGCTCTCGCTGCCCGGAGGTGAGCCGGTGTTGCTCACCGACACGGTCGGGTTCGTCCGGCGGTTGCCGCACGGTCTCGTCGAGGCGTTCAAGAGCACGCTCGACGTGGCCAGCTCGGCCGACATGCTGGTCCACGTCGTCGACGCCAGCGCCGCCGATCCCGAGGGCCAGATCGCAGCCGTGCGCACGGTCCTCGGTGAGATCGACGCCCTCGCTGTGCCCGAGCTTCTGGTGTTCAACAAGGCCGACGTCGCCCCCTCCGCCGCCGTGGACCTGCGCCACCGCCACGAGGGATCGGTGGCGATCAGCGCCGTGACCGGTGAGGGCATCGACGTCTTCCTCCAGACCCTTGCGGACCGCATGCGCGCGTTGGCGACGGTCGTCGAGCTGCTGATCCCGTACGACCGGGGCGACGTCCTCGCCTCCGTCCACCGCGAGGGCGAGGTCGTCTCGACGAGCGACGAGCCGCACGGCCTGCGCGTCCGCGCCCGGTTGTCCGACGCCTCGGCAGGACGCCTCAGCGACTTCGTGGCGCCGCAGGAGCCGGCCGTGTCGGGCACGATGGCGAGGTGACGGCCTCCGACACGACACCGCCCGAGAACGCTTCGCCGGGCTTCGTTCCACCGCCATATCCCTTCGACCGCCTCGACCGGCTCGCCGCGATCGCCGACGCGCATCCTGGCGGGGTCGTCGACCTCTCCGTCGGAACTCCCTGCGACCCTCCGCCCGACGCGGTCGTGGCGGCTCTTTCCCGCTCCGGCGCCGAGCGCGGATATCCGCCGAGCATCGGAACGGTCGCCTTGCGCACTGCGATGCAGGCGTGGATGCGGCGCCGCTTCGACGTCGACGTGCCGATCACACGGATCGGCGCCTGCATCGGCACGAAGGAGCTCGTCGCCACGACACCGCACTGGCTCCGCTTGCGCACACCCGACCGAGACACGGTGTTGTATCCGGCGGTGTCATATCCGACCTACGAGATGGGCGCGACCCTTGCGGGCTGCCGCGCCGCGCCGGTGCCGCCGAGCGCAGGCGGGGGTCTCGACTTGGGGGCGATCTCGGCCGACGACGCTGCACGCGCGTTGCTGCTGTGGGTCAACAGCCCGAGCAACCCGACGGGGGCGCTCGACGATCTCGAGGCCGCGGCGGCGTGGGGTCGACGTCACGGGGTGCCGGTGTTCAGCGACGAGTGCTACGCCGAGTTCACCTGGAACGGCCCCGCGCGCACGATCCTCGAATCGGGGCTCGACGGCGTGGTGGCGGTGCATTCGCTGTCGAAGCGGTCGAACCTGGCTGGGCTGCGCGTCGGCTTCTACGCGGGCGATGCCGACATCGTCCGCTACCTGCAAGAGGTGCGCAAGCACGTCGGTCTCCTCGTGCCGGGCCCAGCGCAGTCCGCCGCGATCGCCGCGCTCGACGACGACGAGCACGTCGCGGCGCAGCGTGCCCGCTACCGGTCCCGGCTCGAGCGCACGGCGGCGATCATCAGCGCATGGTCCGGCATCGACGTGGCGCTCCCTGCGGGCGGCTTCTACCTGTGGTTCGACGCTGCGGACGGTTGGGATTTCGCGGAGCGGCTCGCCCGCGACGGCGGCGCGCTGGTCAGCCCCGGAGACTTCTACGGAGCTGGCGGTGCGCAGAACGTCCGGGTTGCTGTGGTACAACCGGACGTCCGCATCGAGCTCGTCGCACAACGTCTGAAGGTGGATTGAATGTCGTACCAAGTACCGGCGGCGCAGCCGAGAGCGAAGGGGTCACGTCGCAAGGGTCTGCTGTTGCTGGGCATCGTCGTGCTCGTCGCAGGGTTGATCGGCGGGTTGGCGATCGTGGGCGTCGCCCAGTCCACCTATTCGGACGCGGTCGCCAACCTGGCTCGCGTGCCGGTGGGGTGCGAAACCGAGCTCGACGCCAGCGAGACGGCGTCGTTCGTCGTGTACGTGGAGACGAAAGGTGAGATCGGCGACCTCCGGGGCGACTGCGACAACGTCGGCACCGACTACGAGCGCGACGACGAGCCGGATGTCGACGTTGCGGTCTTCGAGGGCGACGACGAGATCGACATCGAGCGGTACGACGACACGAGCTACGACATCGACGGATTCGTCGGCACCGCGATCGGACGGGTGGAGCTGGAGGAGGGCACGACGTACACGGTGAGCGTCGAATCCGACGACACCGACTTCGCGATCGCGTTCGGGCACGACCCGAAGGGCGATGCGGACAGCGCCTCAGCGATCGGTCTGATCGTCGCCGCCGCGGGTCTGCTGATCGGCATCGTCCTGATCATCCTCGGCTTGCGGCGCCGGCCAGCGCCTCCGAGCCCCGGAATCCCTGCGTTCACGCCGACGACGCCGGGCACGCCTGCATTCGGCACGCCCGATCCCACGGCGCCGATTCCGCCGGTGCCCGGTCCTGGCGTGCCGACGTTCACCCCGCCCGGCTCGCCGCCGCCGTTCGGAACGCCTCCCGCGCCGCCGGCAGGCTGGACGCCGCCGCCACCCGGCCCGTGATTCAGAGCCGCCGCATCACCGTGACGACCCGCCCGTAAATCTGCACCTCATCGGGGGCGAACACCATCGGTGACAGGCGAGCGTTGGCCGGCACCAACGTGATGGTGTCGCCGGTGCGTTGGAACGTCTTCACGGTCGCTTCTTCGCCGGGGATGCCGGCCACGACCACGTCGCCGTTCTCGGCCGTGCTCTGCTGCGTGGCGATGACGTAATCGCCGTTGAGGATGCCGGCGTCGATCATCGAGTCGCCGCGGACGCGCAACATGAACACGTCGCCGTCGCCGGTGAAATCGGCGGGCACGGGAAGGAGCTCCTCGACGTTCTCCTGGGCCAGCACGTCGGTGCCCGCTGCGACGTCGCCGACGAGCGGCACGTGGCGGGCGGGGCGGCGCTCGAGGATGGCGCCGCTGCTGGGATCGAACCGGACTTCGATGGCGCGCGGCTTGGCCGAGTCGCGCCGGAGATAGCCGTGCTTCTGGAGCACGGCGAGGTGGGCGTGCACGGTGGAGGGGGAGCTGAGGCCTACCTCTTCACCGATCTCGCGGATCGACGGGGGATAGCCACGGTCACGGGTCTGTCGCTCGACGAACTCGAGGATCTGCACCTGGCGCTTGCTGAGCACGCTCTCCAGGCTGCCGGGTGCGGGGGTGTCGATGCTGGTCTCGACCATGGAGCGAACGTACACGTGTTCGCCCCCGGTGTCAAACATTGGTTCGGTCGAGCGGGTTGACATCGAACGGACGTTCCGCCAGACTGGCGAACGCCTGTTCCCCGAACGGGCGTTCCCTGACCAGGAGGCCACCGACATGAGCGTTCGCACGGCATCGATCCCGCTGCCCGCAACCGCCGCGCCGCGCCGGTTGTCGGGCGAGGTGTACCGCCGCCGCCGGCGCACCGCCGTCTTGGTGGCGTCGTTGGTCATCGTGGGTTCCGTCCTGCTGGCGCGCGCGGCCAGCGTGGCCCTCGCGGACCGTGGTGGCGTCCCTGCCTCTGCTGCCACGGTCCGCACGGGCGAGGGCTTCACGCCGGCGGTCCCCACCTACATCGCGCAACCGGGCGACACTCTGTGGTCGATCGCGCAGCGGTTCCACGGTGGCGCCGCGCTCGACTGGTACGTCGACGAGCTCGTCGAGCTCAACGGATCGGCGTCGATCCAGGCAGGGCAGCAGATCATCCTGCCATGAGGCACCGCTAACCTCCGAGGCGTGCACTGTCCCTCGTGTCGCGCTGACGACACCAAGGTCATCGATTCGCGCCTCGCGGAGGAAGGCGCGGCGGTGCGGCGTCGGCGCTCGTGCGTCGCGTGCGGCTACCGCTTCACCACGTACGAACGCCTCGAGGAGGCTCCGTTGGTGGTCGTCAAGGCGCACGGCGCACGCGAGCCGTTCGATCGAGCCAAGATCGTCGCCGGCGTCGTCGCTGCGTCGAAGGGCCGGCCGGTCGCCAGAGACGATGTCGAAGCCTTGGCCGAGGCGGTGGAAGACGAGATTCGTCTCGGGGGGCCGGAGGTGTCGAGCGCCCAGATCGGCCTTGCCGTGCTCGAGCGGCTGCGTGCCCTGGACGACGTCACGTACCTGCGATTCGCGTCCGTGTACAAGAACTTCGACGCTGCCGCCGACTTCCATCGCGAGCTCGAGCTGATGCAGAAGCTCCAGAGCTCACCCGGCTGACGCGTCCGCCCGCAGCCATCGCGTGAACACGAAGCCCTCGTCGTCGATGGCCAGGTGCGACAAGGTCAGCCGCTGACCGATGGCCTCTGGCGTGGTCGCCAGGCGTGGCCCATCTCCTCCCGCGAGCATCGGCGAGGTCGTCACGTTCAGTTCGTCGACGAGTCCCGTGCGGATCAGGGCGCCGTTCAGCGAGGGGCCTCCTTCGACGTGGACGACGGCCGGATCGCCGGGGAGGCGGCGGATGGCGGCGGCGAGGTCGACCGTCGAGTGTCCGGCGTTCACGGCGTCCACGCCGGCGCGATCGATCTCGGCGCGCGCGGGGCTGTCCTCCGGCAGCACCAGGAACCCTGCGCCGCTGCGAAACAGCGGACCGTCCAGGTCCACGTTGCCGGTGCGCGTCACCACGCCGACACGCAGGCCTGCTCGCTTGGGCGGGCCGTACCCCTCGGCGCGTACCGTCCCGGCGCCGACGAGCACCACGTCGGCGCAGGCGCGCAGCGCCGCGAGCATCCGCTGGTCGGTCGGTCCGGACAGCGCGCCCGAGCGCCCGTCGATGACGGTCGATCCGTCGACGCTGGCGACCATGCAGATCTCGATCCATGGCGTCCCGCCGGGGTGACGCCGGCGCGGCGTGGCGCATGCCTCGTCGACGGTGATCTCCGCGGCCGGTCCGGGATGAAGGCGACGCATGCGGGCGATCATGGCATCCGGTCGGCCGGGTCGCGCTGTGGCGCGCGGGACCGCTCCTCGTGGTGATCTTGGCGGAGGGTGGGCAAAGGTGTGGACAACAGGTGGACGAACGCGTGTCGTCCACAGGCAACCCGTGGGCAATTCACACCGTTTTCCCTCTTCCTGCACACAGGCGGTCGCTCGTAACGTGCTCGTCGTATTGGCTGCGGTGCACGGCGCGGATGGCAAGTGGTGATCCGGGATGGGACGACGGACGCTCGCTTGGGGCAGGGCCCGGGACCTGCGACGTCGCACCGCAGCCACCATCGACGAGATGTCGAGATGGTCGAACGGCGGAGACGCTCGGTGGCGGGCCGGAGCCGCCTCGTGGTGCCAGCCGGTTGTCGAGAGGCCATTGACAGCTCTGTAACTACAGTGTTGTAATCTGGTCTCTCCCCTAGAGCTAGTGGTTGCGGGGGACCCGAACGAGCTTCGCCCACCAGATGTAGTGGGTACGGGCCGACGACGGCGCTCGCCCTCGATGACCCGCCGACGATTCACCGATGACGACGAGAAACGGAGCACACATGTCACTCGCACCGGAGCGGCTCGCAATCGGTCTGTCCCGACATTTCACGACGGCGGGCGTGCATCCGTACGACATGGTCGCCTGGGAGCGGCGCGACGCTCGGATCACGAACTGGAAGGACGGCACGGTCGCGTTCGAGCAGCGCGACGTGGAGTTCCCCGTGTCGTGGTCGCTCAACGCCACGAACATCGTTGCGCAGAAGTACTTCCGCGGCACCCTCGGCACGCCCGGGCGCGAGTCGTCGCTGCGGCAGGTGATCGACCGGGTTGCCGACACGATCACGCAGTGGGGGATCGACGGCGGATACTTCGTCGACGCGGCCGAGGCGGAGACGTTCCGCGACGAGTTGAAGTTCATCCTCGTCACCCAGCGGGCGGCGTTCAACAGCCCGGTGTGGTTCAACATCGGGGTCAAGGGCGTGCCCCAGCAGGCGAGCGCGTGCTTCATCCTGTCGGTCGACGACACGATGGATTCCATCCTCAACTGGTACCGGGAAGAAGGGGTGATCTTCAAGGGCGGCTCCGGCTCAGGCGTCAACCTGTCGAAGATCCGCTCCAGCTACGAGCTGCTCAACGGCGGCGGCACGGCCAGCGGTCCGGTCAGCTTCATGCGCGGCGCCGACGCGTCCGCCGGCACGATCAAGAGCGGCGGCAAGACGCGCCGCGCCGCCAAGATGGTGATCCTCAACGTCGATCACCCCGACATCGAAGAGTTCGTCTGGTGCAAGGCGAAGGAAGAGCGCAAGGCTCGCGTGCTGCGTGACGCCGGCTTCGACATGGACCTCGACGGCGCCGACAGCTTCAGCATCCAGTACCAGAACGCCAACAACTCCGTGCGGGTCAGCGACGAGTTCATGCAGGCGGTCGAGGAAGACGCCGACTGGGCGCTGGTGTCGGTGCTCACCGGGGAGACCATCCGCACCGTGCGCGCCCGTGACCTCTGGCGCCAGATCGCCACGGCGGCGTGGGAGTGCGCCGATCCGGGCTTGCAGTTCGACACCACCATCAACCGCTGGCACACCGCCCACGCGACGGGTCGGATCAACGGGTCCAACCCGTGCAGCGAGTACATGCACCTCGACAACTCGGCCTGCAACCTGGCGTCGCTGAACCTGCTCAAGTTCCTGACCGACGACGGCGCCTTCGACGTCGAGGCGTACAAGCACACCGTCGAGATCATCTTCACCGCGCAGGAGATCCTCGTCGGCAACGCCGACTACCCGACCGAGCGCATCGGCGAGACGAGCCGTCTGTTCCGCCAGCTCGGCATCGGCTACGCCAACCTCGGCGCGCTGCTGATGGCGCTGGGCCTGCCGTACGACTCCAACGAGGGCCGTGCGTGGGCGGCGGCGCTCACATCGCTGATGACCGGCCACGCCTACGCCACGAGCGCCCGCACCGCGAGCCGGATGGGCCCGTTCGCCGGTTTCGCCGACAACGAGCGCCACATGCTCAACGTGCTGCGCATGCACCGCGACGCGAGCTATGCGATCGCCGACGCTGAGGTCGTGCCGTCCGATCTGCTCAACGCAGGGCAGGAGGCGTGGGAAGCCGCCGTGCGCGACGGCGAGGAGTACGGCGTGCGCAACAGCCAGGCCAGCGTCCTCGCTCCCACCGGCACCATCGGGCTGATGATGGATTGCGACACCACCGGCATCGAGCCCGATCTCGGCCTGGTGAAGCTGAAGAAGCTCGTCGGCGGCGGCACCATGAGCATCGTCAACCAGACGATCCCGCGGGCGCTCGCCAAGCTCGGCTATACGCCGCAGCAGGCCGACGAGATCGTCGCCTACATCGACGAGCACAAGTCGCTGATCGGCGCGCCGCACCTCGCCCCTGAGCACCTCGCGGTGTTCGCCTGCTCGATGGGCGACAACGTCATCCACTACGAAGGCCACGTGCGGATGATGGGCGCGGTGCAGCCGTTCATCTCCGGCGCGATCTCCAAGACCGTCAACATGCCCGAAGAGGTCTCGGTCGAGGACATCGAGAACCTCCACATGCTGTCGTGGAAGCTCGGTCTGAAGGCGGTCGCGATCTATCGCGACAACTGCAAGGTCGCCCAGCCGCTGTCCACCGCGAAGAAGGGCGACGCGAGCGCGCCGGTCACGGCGGCCGACGTGCCGCAGGTCATCGAGCGGGTCGTCGAGAAGATCGTCTCCCGGCCCGCCCGCCAGAAGCTGCCCCGCAGCCGCCGCAGCCGCACGTTCGAGTTCCGGGTCGCCGACGCGAAGGGCTTCGCGACGATCGGTGAGTACGAGGACGGCCGGCCCGGCGAGGTGTTCCTGACCTTCTCGAAGCAAGGCTCGACGCTGAGCGGCATCATGGACGCCTTCGCCAAGAGCATCTCGTACGGGTTGCAGTACGGCGTGCCGCTGCGCGCGTTCGTCGAGGCGTTCACCAACATGCGCTTCGAGCCCGCCGGCATGACCGACGACCCCGACGTGCGGTTCGCGCAGTCGATCATGGACTACCTGTTCCGCAAGCTCGCCATCATCTACATGACCTACGAGGAGCGGGCGGAGCTGGGCATCTTCACGGTCGACGAGCGGATGCAGCCCACGCTGCCGGGGGTCGAGGAGAGCGTCATCGAGACCACGACCGGCACCGAGATCGCGCCCGACCCGAAGAGCATCCCGTCTGCGAGTGACCTCGTCGACCAGCTGACGCTCGGTGTCGCGCCGCCGGCTCCGACCTCCGATCACACGCCGGCGCACGGTCTGACCGGCACCGTTCGCCACGCCGATGCGCCGATGTGCATGCAGTGCGGCGTGCAGATGGCGCGCGCCGGCGCCTGCCACGTGTGCCCGAGCTGCGGCACCACCAGCGGCTGCAGCTAGG
>CAZGUH010000002.1:0-34081 GCA_964529005.1 uncultured Ilumatobacteraceae bacterium
CTGCCCACCCCTACCCGGCCGACCATGACCCACGGATCTGCTCGGAGAGCCACAATTGCTCGCCAGGCTTCCACGATCTTGTGGTTCTCGTACCGATCGATGGTTATGCCCGAGACGCGATGACCATCGGCGAGCTGACCGATCCAGCGCGTCGCAACCCGGTCGCCGTCAGCCAGTTGATCCTCGACAGTGAGGTGAACAGCGGGAAATCGCCTTCGCACCGCGGCGATCGTGCGCTTCATCCCTCCAAGACCGTCGGCGGCGTTGGGATCGAGCGGATCGTGGTGCACAACGTCGACCGAGACCAGCTCGTCGAGTAAGTCCAAGGCTCCGGTGTTCCAGACATCGAACACCGCGCGTGCTATCGCCTTGTGGCGCTCGGACCGTGTCGTCACCGGACCTCCAGTAAAACGGGTCCCTGCACCCTAGACATGGCACCTGCGTACCCTGCGGACCTGCGCCGCAGATCCTGCCGAATTCCTCAAGCCAGCCCATGATCCGAGGCCGCGACGTCCTGCTGCGACCTGATCAGGACCAGTCGATCTCCACAGGCGATCAACAATATGGACTGCATGGTCGTCAGGCGCAGATGAAGGCAATGTCAGTTGATTGGTCGGTGCGGAACCCGGGCGGTGTTCACCCTGGAGCGGTCGCGAGGAGACAGCGGAGCAGCCCGACTGGCGTGGCAACCAGGTCGTGCTCGGGGTCAGCCCTCTGAGTATTCGCGTCTGGGATCGCCTTCTACTCGTCGACGACCGGATCGAGACGGGTAACCAGGCCCGAAACGACCCGGCAGCTCGTTGAGGGGCTTGGAGCATCCCGTGTGGGAGTGTCCTGCATGATCGACCACACGAGTGACGACACTCGCGACGAGCTCAACCTCGTTGGACTACTCCCGACAACGGAGCTTCCTCCGTGGTCCGGCGAGTCGCGCCCGTCTTGTGCCATCGAGGAGACGCTGGAGAGGTGCCGCTCGGGACGCTCGCGGACCTTCCCGCGTCGAGAGGGGTCACGGCTCCGAAGATCCGTTCTTCGTTGACGGCGGCGCGACATCACCGGCAGTATCCAACGCCCGAGCGACGAGGAGATGCAGATGTTCGCAATCCGAGGTAGCTGGCCCGTCGACGGGGAACTCGACGAGGAGCAGCTCGCTCACATCGCCGACACCGTGAGCAGTCAACCTGGGTTCGTGTCTGGGTTCTGGGGCCAAGACATCGGTGACGGTGCAGCTGCGCAGGCGTTCGTCGTCTTCGCGGACGAGGCGTCGGCCTCGGCGATGGCTGACGGGGTGCGGAGCGCCATCCCGGGTGCTGACGTAGCGGTCGAGCGGATCCTCGCCCATGCCTGAGCCGTCCCGACGTGCCGATCGCGCGGCGGTCGACCGTCACCTAACGCGAGCCGATATCGCTCATGGGCGATGCCCCGGAAGTGCCGTTGGGGGCGAGGACTCGCTGGTGTCCCAAACGAGCGACCTCCGATCGCAGAGGGCAACGAGGGAGTTGGCCTGGTGGCGTCGCAGCGGAGCGTTCGCGCGCCGTGTTCGCAACCGGGACAGCACACCGGTACAGCACAACCGGAACAGCACACCGCCGTGTTCTGTCAAGCCCCGGTACCCGTGTGACGTTCTGGCTCCGGTAGTGCGCCGTGTTCGCCGTGTTCGCACGTCGCCGTGTTCGCGTTCTGTTCGCGCTCGGCGCCTCAGACAACGAAAGAGGCCCTTCCCGATCTCTCGGAAAGGGCCTCTGAGCTGGGCTTTCGTTGGTGGCGGGGGCAGGATTTGAACCTGCGACCTTCGGGTTATGAGCCCGACGAGCTACCGAGCTGCTCCACCCCGCGTCGTTGTGTTGTGCAGGGTTGTACCGTAGCCACACGGGGTTGCGATCACAACCCCGAACACGCCGATGGGACTCTTCCGCCGCTCTCCGAAAGTCGACCCCGCAGCTCTCGAGGCCCTTCACCTCGAGGTCATCGAGCTGCGCACACGGCTCGAGAACAGCGAGATGGCGCGCGCTGCCCTCGAGAACAAGCTTTCCGAGCTCGACGTGACAATCTCCACGCTCGACGCCACCACCACCGCGTTGGTGGCAGCCGCCTCCGCCCTCTCGGCGCGGACCGACGCCCTCGGCAGCCAGAGCTCTCAGCTCGACGACCTGATGGCCAAGGTCACCGACCTCGGCGAGCAGATCGACTCGATGCACGTCGCCGTCACCGACGAAGAGGCGCGCACCCAGCTGAGCGAACTCTCGGCTCGCCTTGCAGCCACGGCGGACGATGTGCGCCTCGCCCGCGACCGGGCGGCCACCATCGACGAGCGGGTCTCCAACGTCGCCACGGAGCTCGCCAACCAGCTCGGTGAGCTCAGCCGCGAGCTCGACGTCCTCGTCGAGCGCAGCACGCTCAGCTCCGACGGTGTCGTCATCGAGCAGCTGCGGGTCGGCCAGGTGAAGCTGGCGAACGAGCAGGCGCGCTACGAGATCGCCTTCCGCCAGGACCTCGCCGCCCTGGCCGACAAGCTGCGCCGCGGCCGCAACGGCGACCACTGACGGCAGGCGAACGGCTCCTCGACGGACGCCGAGCCGCCGCGAGCAAGTGCACGCCGCTCAGCTCGGCGTCGCGGTGAGCAACTGGAGGGCCCGGCGCACCAGCTCGGACGCCTCGTTGACCTTCTGTTGGTAGAGCCCGAGGTCCTGCTGCGCCAGCGCCTCGTCCGCCTCCCGGAACAGCACGTCGGCTTGCTGGAGCAGCTCCTCAGGGGTCGCCTCCTCGGTCGGCGGCGGCTCGTCGGTGCCGTCGGGCGGTGTGGTCGGCTCGACGCCCTGGCGATCACCCACGTCCAGCCCTTCGAGCGACGGGAACAGTTGCTGGAGCGCCCCGCCGATCGTGGTCGCCAGCGCGGAGCGGCTGTTGTACGACACGATCACGAAGCGCAGCTCTGCCCGCTCGTCGGTCGCCACGTAGAACGGCCGGACGTACAGCAAGCCGTCCGCGATCGGCACCACCTGCATGTCCCCGAGCAGCACGTTCGAGGTTTGCGTGTTCAACAGCGCGATGCGTGCCGAGATCTCCGAGTCGCTCTCGATCGCGTTGGCGACGGTCAGCGGGCCGTCGGGAAGCGGGTCCTGCACGGTGTACACCGTCAGCTCGCCGTACGTCGCCGGATCGCTCGACGCCACCATGAACGCCTGCAGCTCGCGACGCTGGTCGTCGGGCGAGAACGGAACGAACGGGCGCAGCAGTGCGAACTGCGGCGGCGCCCCGTCGGCGCCGGGCGGGTGGAACATCGTGTAGTAGGGCACGAACCGGTCGGTGCGCGACTCTGCAGCGAAGAAGTTGGCCGCGTTGTTGCCGCTCGAATCCGGTGTCGTGGTCGGCGGCGTGTTGTCGGAGCGCTCGGCGCGCGGTTCGGGCGACGGCGCTTGCGCGACGCTCCATGCCCCGTTGCGATCGAAGAACTGCGCCGGGTCGAGGAAGTACTTCGAGTACAGCGCGGTCTGCACCCGGAACAGGTCCTCCGGGTAGCGCAGGTGATCCAGCAGATCGGCCGGCATCTCGTCACGGGAGCGGAACAGGTCGGGGAAGGCCTTCTGCCACGTGAGGACGATCGGGTCCGACGGATCGACGATGTAGAAGTCGACCGACCCGTCGTAGGCGTCGACCACCGCCTTCACGCTGTTGCGCGCGTAGTTGAACGGATGGTCGAGACCACTGGCCGCCGTCAGCTGATCACGATCGGCGTTCTGGGCGTATGGATACCGATTCGTCGTCGTGTACGCGTCGATGACCCACACTGTCCGGCCGTCGAGCGCCACCGGATACGGATCACCGTCGAAGTGCAGGAACGGTGCGAGCTTCTCGACCCGGTCGCGCACGTTGCGGATCCAGATCACACGGGAATCGCTCTTGATCGACTGCGACCCGAACAGGTTGTAGTCGAAGAACGCCCAGGCGAACGCCAGGCGCCGGATGCCGGAGTTGAGCTGCACCCCGCCGGTGCCTTCGTACGTGGTTCCGTCCTCGTCGGGGCACCCCAGCTCGGCGGAATCGGTGCGCACCACCGCGAACCCGTCGATCTTGTCGCTGAAGTACAACTCCGGGCGATCGAGCTCGACCTCCCGGTACAGGGGGCGGCCGTTGTCGGACTCGACGCTGCTCGCGGGGGCCATCACCAGCCCACACCCGTGGGTCGAGATCAGGTGACGCCCCTGCCAGCTCTTGTTGGGGATCTTGCTCAGCTCCAGCTCGCGCGCGGCGATCAGCACTTGCTGCGCCCGCCCGTCGATCGTGTACCGATCGACCTCGACGTCGTTGACGGTCAACCCGGCGGCCTGGCCTTCGTCGGTGGTGAACCGCTTGACCATGATCTCCGGGTTCAGCAGGCGCACGTCGCGCAGCGGCTCGACGTCGCTCTCGATGTCGGAAGCGCTTAGGGCGTTGAAGCCGATCGGCACTGTCTCCACCCGGGCGAGGTCGAACGCCTGGCGGGTCGCGTCGATGTTGCGGGCGATGTACGGCGCTTCGCGGTCCTTCTGGTTGGGGTTGACGACGAGCGCCTGCACCGCGGCGGGGAAGATCGCCGCTCCGACGAGCGAGACGACGACCCACAGCGCGCTGCCGATCAGCGGCAGGCGCCACGAGCCCGTGCGCACGCTGGCGATGAACAACCCGGCGACGAGCACCGCGACCATCACCAGCAGGGTGACCGCCGGCAGCTGGGCGTTGACGACCGCGTAGGTCGCGCCCTGCACGAACCCGCGGCGATCGTTGGTCAGGTCGTACCGCTGAAGCCAATACCCGCCAGCGCGCAGCAAGGCGAGGGCCGCGAGCAACACGGCGAGGTGGGCGCGGGTCCCCTTGCGCACCTTCGGGATCGGCGGCTGGAGAACGATCCCGCCGTTCAGCACGTGCGTGATCGCGGTCAGCACCGTGACGAGCAACAGCGCGACGAACACCCAGTTGAGGAGGAACGTCAGGAACGGCAGCTTGAACACGTAGAAGCCGACGTCCTCGCCGAACTGCGGATCGTCGACGTTGAACTCGACGCCGTGGCGGAACAGCATCCAGTCCTTCCACCTGCCCGAGGCGGGGATCGCGACGACCAGGCCGAACAGCACCGCGATGGCGATGCGCAGCAGGCGGGTGCGCCGCCCGAACAGCTCGTGGAAGCGGGCGACGATGGGATGGACGTCGTTGCCGAGCGTTCGCGGCGACAGCCGATCGGCGATCAGCAGGTTGAGGATCGCCAGCAGGATGAACCCGGTTGCGAACGACACGAACAGCAGTGCCCGGGTGCGCAGCACGCCCCAGAAGACGTCCGTGCGGTCGAGGTTCTCGTGCCACAGGTAGTCGATGTAGAAGCTCGCCAGCGCACGGGAGAAGATCAGCGCGACCAGCAGGGCAGCGACGCCGACGATGATCGCGACGCGCCCACGGCGACCCAGGCTGCGACGGGGGCGGGGTCGGCGCTGCCGTGGCGGCAGGTCTCCAGGTGTCCGCACGAACGGCGAGGCTACTGGGGCGTCGGAGTCACCAGGCAGCGGCACCCGGTGTGCGCCGGCGCGCAGCGATGTCCCGTCGGGAACTCGCTGCCCGCGGGCACTGCGCCGGCCAGCGAGTTGTCCTCACAATCGGCGCAGCCTTCCCGGCTCTTGTCCACCTTCCAGACCAGCGGCGTGCCCTTCTTGACCGCGGCGAACGCGCCGTGGCCGAACGCCATGCGGGCGATGTCGGCGAACGTCTCGTCGATGCGCTGCGTCTTCCACTCGCGGTAGATGGCGCGCACATGCGTGGCCAGCTCGGCGTTGTCGCCGTCGGCGCGCTCGATGCCCGCCTCGAGACGACGCCGTAGCGGCGCGACCAGCTCGGCGGCGAGCGCTTCGCACACCGGCTTCAACGCCGCGGTGCGCTCGATGTCCTTGCTGTGCTTCGACTCCGGGGCGCTCGACACCGACGCCGCTCCGGTGACCGCGGCCGTCAGCAGTTCGACGCCGATGGCGTCGGTGTACTGGGCGACGTGATCGCCTTCCCACGGCACGAGCGTGTCGAGCGTCCGCACCGGGTCCTTGCGGCGCAACGTGTCGAGCACGTGGTTCTGCTCGTCGGCCAGCACGCGCTTCAACTTGCGCGCCGCGGCGGTGATGACGGGGACCAGCGCCGAATCGCGTCGCTCGAACAACGGCGCATCGTCGCGCGCCGCCTCCGGCGTTGCCTGCTCGTCGGTCGCCGCCGGTGTGTCCGGTGCCGCGGGGACGGACGCTGCGGCAGCGGCGGCGCGCTCGGCGATGCTCTCGGCGCGCGCCGCTCGCAGGCGGGCGAAGAGGTTGTCGACGGCGGTCGTGTCGTCGAGCGGGTGCCGATCCTCGCTGAGATCCACCGCCAGCGGATCATCCTGCGCGAACAGCGCCACGACCGGAGCGGGCTCGCGTTCGTCGTCGTCGCTCGTCGCGTCGTCGCCCGCGGCGGCGTCGGGCATCGGCACGACGTCGCCAGCTTGCACGTCCGCATCGACCTCGCCGTCGACTTCGGCATCGACCTCGCCATCGACGTCGGCATCGGGCGCAGCCTCAGCATCGGACTCGATCTCCACGTCGCCGCCCACAGCCGGCGCCTCGGCGGCGGCCTCGGCGTCAGCGGTATCCTCCGCGTCCGCTGCGCCCACGGCGTCCACGGCGTCCACGGCGTCCTCGACCAAGTGTTGCTGCTCACCCGCGTCGGTGTCGACGTCGTCGCCCGCCATCGCGACATCGCCAGCCGGCGCATCGACGCCCGTCTCCTCGGCAGCAGCAGCATCGTCGACGGCGACGTCGTCCAGCTCCCGATCGTCCCCAGCGTCGTCGAGCAACGACACGGGAGACACCAGCGGCTCTGCCGGCACCATCACCGGCACCGGACCGGTCGTCGGCGAGAGGTTCACGTACTCGTCCGGTCCGCCGAGCGGCGTGAGATCCGCCATCACGTCCACCGCGACGAGCCGCGCCCGCTCGAACACCTGGAGCAGGCGATCGCGGCCGTGGATCAGCTGCTCGATCTGCTGGCGCGCCAGCTCACGCCGGCGAGCGAGCTCGCTGAGCACGCGCTCGCGGTAGGCGCGCGCCTCGTTGACCATCTCGCGGCCTTGCTGCTTGGCCATCTGGAGCTCGGCTTCGGCGTCGGCCGACGCGTCCTGGCGCCGCCGAGCCGCCTCGACCTCGGCCTCCTCGCGCAACCGCTGGGCCTCGTCGGTGGCCTCGCGCAACAAGCGCGCTGCGCCCTCCTCGGCCCGCGTGCGGATCGCCACGGCGCCCTCGCGCGCCGCTTGGAGGATGTGGGCGGCTTCCTCCCCCAGCAAGCGCGTGGCCGTCTCTTCGTCGAACTCCACCGGACCCGAGCCCACCCGCTGCTGCGCGCCGCGCAGCTCGCGCTCGAGGTACCGCTCGCGCTCCTGCAAGCGCGCCAGCTCGGCCGCCACCATGCGCAGGAAGTCGCGCACCTCGCTCTGGTCGAACCCGCGGCGCGCCGTGGGGAAACCGGCCGACGCGACCTCGTTGGGCGAGGAGGGGTCGGGGCGCGGGGAAGAAATGGCCATTGCGGGCAAGCGTAGGTCCAAGGTCGGACGAAAGGGTGGCAATGCGCGCGCGAGCCGCGGTCAGCCGCCCGCGGCGACCTCACCACCGGCGTCCAGCTCCAGCCCGTTGCCACCCAAGGCCGCCAGCGCGGCGAGTGCCTCGTCCACCGTTGCGACCGGCACGATCATCACACGGTCGTCGGCCACGGCACGGGCCGCTGCGATGGTGTCCTCGCCCTGGGCCAGCGGCACGATGAACACGTCCGCGCCGGCCTGCACCACCGCCTCGGTCTTCTGCACGAGGCCGCCGATCGCGCCCACGGATCCGTCGGCGCGGATCTCCCCGGTCACGGCGACGTCGAGCCCACCGGTGAGCTCGCCCGGTGTCAGCTCGTCGATCAGCGTGAGCGTGAACGCCAGACCGGCCGACGGGCCGCCGATCGAGCCGGTGTCGATCGAGACGTCGAACGGCAACACCACGCTGGACGTGTCGAACGGGACGAACCCGATGATCGTCCGGCTCGGGTCGTCCGGGGACGCGATCAGCTCGACGTCGACCGTCACCTCGCCCACGTCGGCACGCTCCACCGTCACGCTGACGACGTCGCCCGGAACCTTGCCGCGCAACGCCTCGCCGACGTCGTCGACGACAGAGATCTCGTGGCCGTCGACGACGGTGATGTGGTCGTCGGGTTCGAGCACCTGATCGGCGGGGGCGAACCGCGCGCACGGCGCGGCGGCGCGCGGCTCGAGGCACACCAGCCGGTCGACGACCACCTCGCCGGGCACCACCTCGACGTCGTAGCCGAGGCGCGTCAGCGCGACGTACTGCGCCGTGTGCTTGGCCCCCGCCATCAGCATCCGGTTGTAACGCCGCTCCTCCGACGGCGTGAACGTCCCGAGCTTCTCCTCCGGCGTCAGCCCATGGACCACCGGATCCTCGCCACGCCCGACCCACCACGCCAGGGTGTCGAGCTGGGGCTCGCGCACGGTGACGAACAGGAAGCGGCCGTCGGCCGGATAGCGGTCGACATCCAGGTGGATGCGTGGCGACACCGGCATCGCCTCGCTCGGCACGAGCGCGTAGGGCCGCGTGATGCCCGGCATCGACGTCGACGGCACCCGCGAGATCGTCAGGATCGCGACCGGCACCACCACACCGATCGTGGCGAGGATCGACGCCCACAGCTTGCGCCCGCGGGCCGGACCCAGCGGCGCAGGCGTCGCCGGTACCATCTCGTTCTCAGTGTCGATCACGGATCTCACCACTCGTACCGCGTGGATGGCGGGCCTCGCCCTCGTGGCGCTGCTCTTCGCGGGCTGGCGCAAGACTGCCAGAGCGGCGCCGCGAGCGCCACGCGTTCGCCGTGCGGTGGTCGGTCCCACCGGGTACACGGTGTCCGAGGTCGAAGCCCCGTACCACCGCCGCACACCCGTGTGGCGCAAGGTGTGGGCGCTCCTCGCCACCACGGTCATCACCGTGGTGATCGGCGCTGCGGCCGCGACGGTCATCGCCTACACGGTGGCGTGGACGGTGACGACGCTCACCGAGTTGCTCAAGCAGTGAGTTGCTGAAGAAGTGACCGACGAACCGTCGTTGGCCGTTCGCGACGTCGTGCTGGCCGGCCACCGCGGTGACGCCGCGACGGCCCGGCGTGCGCTCACCGCGGCCACGGGGGCAGCGCGCGCCGCCGCGCTCGGCGCCCTCGATCGCCTCGGAGATCTGCTCGACGCCGAACTGGCGGCAGCCTTGGCCGATCCCGAGGTCGCGGTGCGCCGCCGGGCCGCGGAGATCGCCGCTCACCATCGGGAGGTGGCATTGCAGGCGGCGCTGGCGGATCCCGACGCCACCGTCGTCGAGGTGGCGGCGTGGGCGCTCGGCGAACGCGAGGTCGTGTCCGATGACGACCTGCGCACGCTGACGTCGTTGGCGCTGCACCACCCGGACGCGCTGGTGCGGGAAGCCGCGGTCGCGGCGCTGGGCGCGCTCGGCGACGAGCGCGGTCTCCCGGCGATCCTGGCGGGATGCTCCGACAAGCCTGCGGTGCGACGGCGGGCCGTCCTCGCCCTGGCGCCGTTCTCCGGGCCGGAGGTCGACGCGGCGATCAGCGCTGCGCTCACCGATCGGGATTGGCAGGTGCGCCAGGCCGCCGAAGATCTCCAGAGCGCCGCCGATCACCCCAGGTCGTAGCGGTAGACGTTCGTCTCGCGGGCGACGAACCCGAGGCGTCGATACAAGCGGTTGGCCGCTTCCCGGGAGGGCCGGCTGGTGAGGTCCACCGTGCGGGCGCCCCGCCGACGCGCCTCGTCGAGGGCCGCGCGGTTCAGCGACTCCCCCACCCCGTGGCCACGTGCCGCGCTGTCGACCACCACGTCTTCGATCCACGCCCGCACGCCCGTCGGCAGGCGGAAGACCGCCAGCGTGAGGCTGCCGACGATCGCTCCGTCGACCCGCGCGACGAAGAGCACCGTCGTCGGACTGTCGACGATCTCGGCGACGTCAGCCGGCGTGGGCGCCGGCGCGGAGCTGGAGAGCTGCGGCAGCAAGCGCGTCAGCGCCTCGACCAGCTCGGATGTGGTGTCCGTGGCGATCTCGACGGTGGCCGGCACGGCCGAGCACGCTAGCGGTCATGTCCCTCGCCAGACAGGTGAGCGCACGGGCTCGAACACGGTGGCGGACCGTTCCCCTGCGATCGCGCCGAACGCCATCGACGCCCACCAGTGCGCGCCCGCCGTGCGCTCGGGCAGCTCGTCACGCCCGAACCATCCCACGCCCGCGGTCTCGAGCGGATGGGCGGCGAGCCCACCTCCGACCGCGCGGCAGTGGAACAGCAGCATGTACATCGCGAAGCGGCTGAAGCCCATGCGCTGACCGTCCAGCACGGCGAGCAGCTGCACCGGTTCGCACTCGATGCCCGTCTCCTCGAGCACCTCCTTCACCGCCACCTCGGCCGGGGAATACCCCACGTCGGCCCAGCCGGTGGGATACAGCCAGGCCCCGCTGTCGGCCCGCTGCACGAGCAGCACCTGCCCGTCGTCGTTGCCGACGACGGCGCCGACGGCGACCTTTGGGGTGACGTAGCCCGGGATGCCCTCGCCCACCGACTCGAGCCACTCCTGCACGAAGTGGTCGTTCTCACGACGGACCTCGAGGGCCTCGTCGGCGGCGGCCTTGATGTCGGCCGCCACGTGCAGCACCTCGGCGAACCGCTCCCGCTCGTAGAGGCTCTCGGTGAACCCGAGACCGGTGCGGGCGATGGCTGCCAGGGTCTCGCTCCACCGAACGAGCTCGCGTGTGAAGTCCTGTGGCGTCGAGTCGCTCACGCCAGCGACAGTACCCAAGCGTCAGCGCCGACCCTCGCGCCGGCGGCGGTCCAGCACCGTCGCAGCCTTCCACGCCCCCCACACGACGCCGGGCTCGACGAGCGCCGGATCGACGTCCGCCCACCCCGCCGGGCACAGGTCGTACACGTCGTCGGGGAACATCCGTACGGCGACCGCGTCGCGGCGCGCTGGAGGCACGCCGGCGGCGCGCAGCACGGACGTGGGAAAGCGCGTGGCGTTGCGCAACACCGTGAGCGGGTTGCTGCGCTGCGCGTCGACGTCCGTGTTCAGCAAGGTGCCCAGCTCGGCCGCCACCGCTGCGCGGGCTCGCTCACCCGCGGCCTGAGCTTCGGCATCCAAAGCCGGATCGACCGCCCGGCCCGCACGCCGCGCGACCTCCCGGACGGAGCGCTGGACCCAGCCTGGAACGGCGCGTTCGACGGCCGCCAGCAGATCGACGGCAGGGGATTCCACGAGGACAGTTTGCACGGCGCTCCACCTACACTCACCGCGATGCCACGCCCCATGCTCTGCGCGCCTGCCGTCGTGGCCGCGCTGGGCATGCTCGCGATGGCCGCGTGCGACGACGGCTCGGCCACGGGCACGACGACATCGGTCGCCGCAGCGCCGACCACCACCGTCGCCAGGCCCAACGACGGCGTCCTGCGCATCGGCGTGCTGCTGCCCAACTCGGGCAGCGCGGCGGCGTTCGGCCGGCCGCTGATCGCCGCGGCGGAGCTGGCGGTGCGCGAGATCAACGCCGCCGGAGGCGTCCTCGGCAACGAGGTCGAGCTCGAGTTCCGCGACGAGGGCGCGACGACCCCGCTGGCGTTGCAAGCCGCCCGCGAGCTCATCGACTTGGACGTCGACGCGATCGTCGGCCCGGCGTCGTCCAACGTGGCGCTCGGTGTGCTCGAACACATCGTGTCGGCGGGCGTGGTGGCGTGCTCGCCGACGGCGTCGTCGCTGGCGCTCGATGCATTCCCCGACGACAACCTGTTCTTCCGCACCATTCCGTCCGACTCGTTGCTCGCCGCCGCGCTCGCCGACCAGATCGAGCAGACCGGCCAGCCGAGCGTGGCCATCGCATTCATCGACGACCCCTACGGTCGCCCGCTCGCGGCTGCGCTCGAGGCCGAGGCACACGCGCGCAACCTCACGGTGGTCGCGTCGGTCGGGTACGACGCGTCCGACGACGACCGGTCCGACGTCGCCGCCGAGCTGTTGAGCGCCGAACCGGCCGTCGTGGCGGTCATCGGCGACCGCGACCACGGCATGGACGTCGTCGCCGCCACCGGTGAGGCAAGCCGCGACGTCATGTTCGTGGTCAACGATGCGATGCGTGCGCCGTTGTCGCAGCAGGTGCGCCAGCGGATGCGAGCCGCGACGCTCGACGACATCGTCGGCGTGGCGCCGCCCGCACGCACGAACAGCGAGGCGTTCGCCGCCGCGATGGGCGATGCCAACGGCCCGTACGCGGTCAACGCGTACGACTGCGTGAACCTGCTCGCGCTCGCCAGCGCCCAGACCCTGTCCGATGCCCCCCACGACATCGCCGAGGCGATGTCTGCGGCGAGCTCGGGCGGTTCGGCCTGCGCCACGTTCGCCCACTGCGCCGCTCTCCTGGCCGAGGGGCGCAACGTGGACTACAACGGCCCCGATGGGCAGGTCGAGCTCACGCCGCTCGGCGAGGCGTTCCGGGCGCGCTTCGACGTCTTCTCGTTCGACAGCAACGGCGTCGATCGCCTCGACGGCAGCATCGCCGTCTCGCGCGGCGACTAGATCGCCCGCACCAGCTCCTCCACCGGGACGACGAAGCCGGTGTAGAACGGGCCGAAGTCGGCGTACAGGGCCGACGCCTCGTCGAAGCGCATCGTGTAGACGACCTCCTTCAGGTCGTCGGGCTTCTGGGCGAACAGCGTGACGCCCCACTCGTAGTCGTCGAGGCCGACGCTGCCGGTGATCAGCTGCGTGACCCGTCCGGCGAAGGCCCGGCCGCTGCGCCCGTGCTCGTGCATCAGCTCGCTGCGCCGCTCGTAGTCGAGCGTGAACCAGTTCGCGTGCCCTTCGCGCTTCTTGCTCATCGGGTAGAAGCAGAAGGCCGGCTTGTCGGGCAACGGCAGCCGCGGGTACAGCCGCTGTCGCGCCATCTCCTCCGGCAGGCCCTTGGCGTACTCGCTGAGCTCGGTCAGCGACACGTAGCTGTCGACGACGTCGACGCCGGCGTGCTGGAGCGCCGTCTGGAGGGCGCGCAGCTGGCGGAGGTCGGCGTGCAGGGCCATCACCGCCAGGTCGGACTTGTGGCCGAGCATCGCCACGGTCACCACGGTGCACCCGGCGGCTTCGGCGGCCTTCACTGCGGCGACCGTCGCCTCGGGATCGAAGGTCGACGACGGCTTGGCGAAGAGGTGCAGGACACCGAGTCCGGTGCTCGGCGCGACGGGATCGCTCATCACGTCGAGGCTACGGCTCGAGACGCTCGGGCGCATAGAGGTTGAGCCGGCCTTGGCGGGCGAAACCGGCGAGCAGCAGGCCGGCCCGGCGTGCGGTCTGCACCGCCAGAGCCGTCGGCGCCGACACCGACACGACCGCGACGAAGCCCGCGGCCCACGCCTTCTGCACCATCTCGAAACTGGCGCGCCCGCTGACGAACAGCGCGAGGCGCGAGGCGGGCAGCGCTCGGTCGAGCAGCAGCCGCCCGACGACCTTGTCGACGGCGTTGTGCCGGCCGACGTCCTCGCGCAGCGCCACGACGCCGCCGGCGCTGTCGAACGCCGCAGCCGCGTGCACCGCGCCGGTGCGGGCGAACAGGCCCTGCTCTCCCAGCACCCGCTCTGGGGCAGCGGCGAGGACGTCGAGCCCGAACGATGTCCACGCCCCGGGCGGCAACGGATCGAGCCGTGCGCACAGGTCGTCGATCGTCGTGGATCCGCAGAGGCCACAGCTGCTGGACGTCACCACCAAGCGCGGCACTGCCGGGGGCGCAGCGCCTCCGGTGTCGACCGTGACGACGTTGAACGCCGTCTCGGCCGCCGACCCTGTGGCGCAGTAGCGCACGCCGGTGACCGCCGCGCCGCCGAGCAGGCCTTCGGTGAAGCAGAAGCCGGCGGCGAGCTCGAAGTCGTTGCCCGGCGTGCGCATGGTCGTGGAGACGAGGACGCCGTCGAGCTGGATCTGCATCGGCTCCTCGACGATCAGCTCGTCGGGCCGGCGGCGGGCGCCGGACTCGTCGATGCGGGTGACCAGGACCGTCTCGGAACGGCGTCGAACCACAGGGGCACGCTAGCGACCTACTGTGTCGACATGCCTGAGAACCATGCACGGATCCTGGCGGCGGAGCTGGTGGGCACGACGGTGCTGATGCTCGGGGGGCCGGGCTCCGCGATCCTCGCCGGGGATCGCATCGGGACGCTCGGCGTGGCCCTCGCCTTCGGCTTCTCGCTGCTCGTGATGGCCTATGTCATCGGACCGGTGAGCGGGTGCCACATCAACCCCGCGGTCACGCTCGGCCTGCGGCTGGTCAACAAGATCACCACGCAGCACGCGGTGTTCGCGGTGATCGGCCAGATCATCGGCGGCGCGCTCGGCGGCGCCATCATCCTCGGCATCGCCAGCGGCCGCGACGACTTCGAACGTGGCAGCTTCGCCGCCAACACCTGGACGATCAACGGCTACGGCCTCGGCGCGGCGATCGTGGTGGAGGTCATCTTCACCGCGCTGCTGGTGTTCGTCGTGATCTCGACCATGGGGCCGAAGTTCTTCGTCGGCTTCGGCGGGCTCACGGCGGGCATCACGTTGGCGCTGATCCACATGATCACGATCCCGGTCGACAACACCTCGGTGAACCCGGCCCGCAGCTTCGGCGCCGCGATCTACGCAACTCTGGACAGCGATGCGCTGGAGCAGCTGTGGGCATTCACCGTCTTCCCGCTGCTCGGCGCGGTGCTCGGGGCGATGATCTGGCTGATGCTGGACGACACTCGCCTCGAGGAGACGTCGCTGTTCAACCCCGCGCTGGCCCAGGCGCGCGACATCGCCGACGAGGCGATCGACGAGGTCGTCGACGAGGTGGAGGACATCACCGACTGATCGCGTTCATGTCGCGTCCACGCGCCATCGCGACGCGCACGCCGACACGAACGCCGTCCGGTCACGCGAAGAGGCCGGGCCCCGGGGCCCGGCCTCTCCTCACGTTGTGAATCGGGATGGGATCAGAAGTCCTCCATGCCTCCACCGGGCATCGCCGGGGCTTCCTTCTCCGGCTTGTCGGCCACGACGGCCTCGGTGGTGAGGAACAGAGCGGCGATCGACGCGGCGTTCTGGAGCGCCGACCGGGTCACCTTGGCGGCGTCGATGACGCCGAGCTTGACGAGGTCCTCGTAGTCGCCAGTGGCGGCGTTGAGGCCCTCGCTCCCGCTGAGGCCCTTCACCCGCTCGACGACGACGCCGCCCTCGAGACCGGCGTTCTCGGCGATCTGCTTGATCGGGGCCTCGAGGCTCTTGGCGACCAACCGGGCGCCCGTGGCCTCGTCACCCTGCAGGCCGTCGGCGGTCTTCAGCACCGCAGCCTGCGAGCGCAGCAGCGCCACGCCACCGCCTGGCACGACGCCCTCCTCGATGGCCGCCTTGGTGGTCGACACCGCGTCCTCGATGCGGTGCTTCTTCTCCTTCAGCTCGACCTCGGTGGCCGCGCCGACCTTCAGCACCGCGACGCCACCGGACAGCTTGGCAAGGCGCTCCTGGAGCTTCTCGCGGTCGTAGTCGCTGTCGGTGTTCTCGATCTCGGTCTTGATCTGGTTGATGCGACCCTTGATGTCGTCGTCGTTTCCGGCGCCCTCGACGATCGTGGTCTCGTCCTTGGTGATGATCACCTTCTTGGCGCGACCGAGCAGGTCGAGCGTGGCGTTCTCGAGCTTGAGGCCGACCTCTTCGCTGATGACCTGGCCACCAGTGAGGATCGCCATGTCCTGGAGCATCGCCTTGCGGCGCTCGCCGAAGCCTGGAGCCTTCACCGCAGCGCTCTTGAACGTGCCGCGGATCTTGTTCACGACCAGGGTCGCGAGGGCCTCTCCCTCGACGTCCTCGGCGATGATGACCAGTGGGCGGCCCCCCTGCATGACCTTCTCGAGCACCGGCAGCATGTCACGGACCGACGAGATCTTCGAAGAGACGAGCAGGATGTAGGCGTCGTCGAGCACGGCCTCCATGCGCTCGGGATCGGTGACGAAGTACGGCGAGATGTAGCCCTTGTCGAAGCGCATGCCCTCGACGAGGTCCATCTCCATGCCGAAGGTCTGGCTCTCCTCGACGGTGATGACACCGTCCTTGCCGACCTTGTCGATGGCCTCGGAGATCATCGAGCCGATCTCGTTGTCGGCCGCGGAGATGCTGGCGACCTGAGCGATCTGGTCCTTGTTGTCGACTTCCTTGGCGAGGTCGCGGATGCTGTCGACGGCGGCGGCGACGGCAGCCTCGATGCCCTTCTTCAGGCTCATCGGGTTGGCGCCCGCGGCGACGTTGCGCAGGCCCTCGCGCACCATCGTCCACGCCAGGACGGTGGCGGTCGTCGTGCCGTCACCGGCGACGTCGTCGGTCTTCTTGGCGACTTCCTTGACGAGCTCGGCGCCGATCTTCTCGTACGGGTCCTCGAGCTCGATCTCCTTGGCGATCGACACACCGTCGTTGGTGATCGTGGGAGCGCCCCACTTCTTCTCCAGGACGACGTTGCGGCCTTTCGGCCCGAGCGTGACGCGCACGGCGTCGGCGAGCTTGTTCATGCCCGCCTCGAGGCCACGACGAGCCTGCTCGTCGAAAGCGATCAACTTCGGCATCTCTTTTCCCTCCGCTGTGAGGTGGCGCTTTGAGGTCGGCGCGATCGTTCGCACTCGTACGGAACGAGTGCTAGCACTCTAAACCACCGAGTGCTAACGAGACAACTGCCGAGCGGAGGAACGCGCCGGATCAGCCGCCGGCGACGGCAGGGATGATCGAGACGGTCTCGCCGTCGGGCACCGGCGTGTCGAGGCCCTGGAGGAAACGCACGTCGTCGTCGGCCACGAAGAGGTTGACGAACTTGCGCAGCCCACCCTCCTCGTCGAACAAGCGGTCCTTGAAGCCCGGGTGCGCTCCGTCGAGGTTCGCCAGCACCTGACCGAGCGTGCCGGCGTCGACCTGGACCTGGGACGCCCCGCCGGAGAGCGGGCGAAGGGTGGTGGGGATGCGGACCGTCACAGCCATGAGCGCAAACACTACCCAGCCAGTCGGATTTCCGTCCGTCCGACATCTCGGCCGTCGGGTCCTTAGGCTCGCCGGGATGCGTGTGATCGCCGCCGTCGACAAGTTCCGGGGCACGGCAACGGCTCATCAGGTCGCGCGCGCCATCGGGCACGCCTGCTGGGAGCTGGGGCACGACTGCGTCGAGCGCCCGGTGGCCGACGGCGGCGAGGGCACGCTCGAGGCGCTCGGCGGTCCGAACCGCACGATGGTCGTCACCGGGCCGCTCGGGGACCCGGTCGAGGCCGATTGGCGCCTGCACCGCTCGACCGCGGTGATCGAGATGGCGCGAGCGAGCGGCCTGGCGCTGATCGGCGGCGCCGAGAACAACGATCCGCTCGGGGCCACCACGACCGGCACGGGGGAACTGATCGACGCCGCGCTCGACGCCAAGGCGACGCGCATCCTGGTGTGCCTCGGCGGGTCGGCGACGACCGACGGCGGCCTCGGCGCCGTGCGGGCCATCCACGCCCCGCACCGGCTGCGCGGGATCGACTTCGTCGTCGCGTGCGACGTGCGGACGGCGTTCACGGACGCGGCCGAGGTGTTCGCGCCGCAGAAGGGGGCATCACCGGCGCAGGTCGCGCTGCTGACCGGCCGCCTCGAGCGCCTCGCCCAGATGTACCTCGAGACCTACGGCGTCGACGTGCGCGCCATCGAGGGAGCCGGCGCCGCGGGCGGCCTCGCCGGGGGGCTCGCCGCTCTCGGCGCCCGCTTGGTCCCGGGGTTCGAGCTGGTCGCCGACGAGGTCGATCTGCACGATCTGATCCTGGACGCTGATCTGATCATCACTGGCGAGGGCTACCTCGACGAGCAGAGCTTCGACGGCAAGGTGGTCGGCGGTGTGTGCGCGATGGCCGCGGACGCGGGCGTGCCCGTGGCGGCGATCGCCGGAGACATCGCGCCGGAGGTGGCGGGCCGGATGCGCGCCGTCTCGCTCGTCGAGCGCTTCGGGCGCGAGCGCGCGATGACCGAGACGCTGATGTGCATCGAGGCGGCCGCGCTCGAGCTCGTGCGCGGCTGAACGGGTCCGTCAGGACGTCGCGGCGCTGCCGGCCACCGTCGTGGTCGTCGTGGTCGGCGCGGTCGCCGTCCCGCCCGGTTCGACCTCGGCCAGGGTCTTGGTGGCGATGTCCTTGCCGAGCATCACGAGCACCGTCGCGTCGCCCAACGCCTCCGCCGGCGCCGGGTCGGGCATCGGCGCGACCTCGACCCCCCCGAGCACCGCGGCGACGCTCTGGGCGACGGCCTCGCTGTTGGCCACGACGTAGACCTTCGTGACGTCGAGGCGCGATTCCGCTCCGGTCGCATTGGTCGCCGTGCCGACCGTGAACCCACGGGTCTGGAGCGCCGTCGTCCACTTCCCTGCGGTGCCCTGCGCTCCCGAGGCGTTGGCGACGACGACCTTGGCCCCGTCGACGGTGAGCGTCGTGGTCGTCTCCGCCGGCGCCGAGGTGACCGTCGTGGACGACAGGTCGATGGTGTCGCCCGTGGTCTCCTCCGTGCCGGGGCCGGAGATGGCGTCGCCGCCGTCGTCGTCGTTGAGGTCGCGCAGGATGACGAAGCCGAGCACGACGGCGATGACGGCGACGACGATCGCCACCGTGGAGCCCACCGGCGCAGCGCCCCCGCCGCGCCCAGGACGGGACGGCTGTTGCTCGGTGCTCATGTGTTGACGCCTCCCTGTGCACCGGCCAGCCCGGGCCCGCCCTCCAGCCGAGCCCGGCGCCGGCGATCGCGGAATCGCCGGAGCCGACGCACCCCCAGTGGGTCGTGAGACAGAGCTGCCGGATGGTCAAGAACCCGGTTCAGCTCGGCATAGTAGTCGTCGGGGGAGCAGCCGAACCTCGCGCGGATCAGCACGTCCTTCGGGTCGTCGAAGGTCCAAGCGTCGCGCTCGAAGTCGAGCAACGCCCGGTCGCGCTCGGTCAGCTCACCCAGATCGGCGTCGGTCACGCCGGACAGACTTGTGCGTCGGACCCGGCGAAACAAGCACCCTCAGATGTGAGCCCGCGGATGTGAGCGGTTGACGGCGCGGTAGACGAGCAGGACGATGATCGCGCCGACGATCGAGCCGATGATGCCCGACGGCTGCAGCGCCCCCTCGTCGAGGTCCTTGCCGAACAACGCCCAGCCGATGAACCCACCGACGAACGATCCGACGATGCCGAGCACGATCGTGCCGACGAACCCCATCGGATCGGGGCCGGGCACCAACAGACGTGCCAGGAACCCGGCGATCAGTCCGATCACCAGCAAGAACAGGATGAATCCGAGCATGTCGCTCCTCCTCGGTCAACAGGGTCGACGGTCGCATCGTCGGTAACCACGCTGCGTGGATCTCAAACCGGGATCGCACCCCTCCGTTCAGGGGTAAAGGGACACATGGCGATCATCACGCGCGGCCCGGCGGCCGTGCCGGCGCCGCCGGCGGTCACGCCGAGCACGACCTACGGCATCTTTCGGCGGCCGGTGGAGACGACGGGCTGGCGGTCGTGGCTGTTCACGATCGACCACAAGAAGATCGGGATCATGTACGGCGTCGCCGCCCTGGCGTTCTTCGTGATGGGCGGCGTGGAAGCTCTGCTCATCCGCCTCCAGCTCGCCTCGCCCGACGGCAAGGTGCTGAGCGCCGACACCTACAACCAGCTGATGACCATGCACGGCACGACGATGATCTTCCTCTTCGTCATGCCGATGGCATCCGCGTTCGGCAACTACCTGGTGCCGCTCCAGATCGGCGCCCGCGACGTCGCCTTCCCCCGCATCAACGCGCTGGGCTTCTGGACGTTCCTCGCAGGCGGCGTGTTCCTCAGCAGCTCATGGCTGTTCGGCGCGGCCCCCGACGGCGGCTGGTTCATGTACGCGCCCAATTCGGGGCCGGCGTTTTCGCCGAGCGTCGGCAACACGTTCTGGTGCGTCGGGCTGATCGTCACCGGCATCGCCTCGCAGACCGGCGCGATCAACCTCATCGTGACCGTGTTGAACATGCGCACGCGCGGCATGTCGTTGATGAAGATGCCGGTGTTCACCTGGATGCAGCTCGTCATCCAGTTCCTCATCCTGTTCGCGATCCCGGTGATCACCGTGGCGCTGTTCCTGCTGTACTTCCACCGCGAGTACGGCGCGCAGTTCTTCAACGTCGACCTCGGCGCCGACCCGCTGCTGTGGCAGCACCTGTTCTGGATCTTCGGCCACCCCGAGGTGTACATCCTGATCCTGCCCTCGTTCGGCATCGTCAGCGAGGTGCTGCCGGTGTTCTCGCACAAGCCGTTGTTCGGCTACCCGTTCGTCGTCTTCTCCGGCGCCGCGATCGGCTTCCTGGGATGGGGTGTCTGGGCGCACCACATGTTCTCCAGCGGCATCGGGCCGCTCAGCGTCGCGGTGTTCTCGGTGACGACGATGGCGATCGCGGTGCCCACCGGTGTGAAGATCGTCAACTGGACGCTGACGATGTGGGGCGGGCGATTGCGCTTCACCACCGCGATGCTGTTCGCGATGGGTCTCGTCGTCGAGTTCACGATCGGCGGCCTGTCCGGCGTGACGCATGCGATCTCACCGTCGGACACGCAGCAGACCGACACGTACTACATCGTCGCCCACTTCCACTACGTCCTGTTCGGCGGCGCCGTGTTCGGGTTGTTCGCCGGCTTCTACTACTGGTGGCCGAAGGCGTTCGGGAAGCTGCTGAACGAGAAGCTCGGCAAGGTGAACTTCTGGCTGATGGTCGCCGGCATGAACCTGACGTTCGGGCCGATGCACATCATCGGCCTGCAAGGCCAGCCGCGCCGGATGTACGTCCTGCCCGACGAGCGCACGGGAGAAGGGCTCTTCGACCTCGAGTTCTGGAACAGGCTCCAGACGATCGGGGCCTTCACGCTCGCGGCCGGCATCTTGGCGTTCATCGTCAACGTCGCATACACGCACAGCGGGTCGCGCAAGGTCAGCGCTGCCGCCCCGCTCGACCCGTGGGATGCGCGCAGCCTCGAATGGATGACGACGAACCCGCCGAAGGCGCACAACTACGACGTGCTCCCCACCGTCCACGCGCTCGACGAGTTCTTCCACCGCAAGTACGCCGAACACGAGGACACCGGCGAGATGCACCAGGTCGCCACCGCGGAGGAGCTGCTCGCCGACCAGGAGGCGCATGCCGACAGCGACATGCACATGCCGTCACCGTCGTACTGGCCGATCGTCGTCGCGGCCGGGCTGTTCATCGGCGCCTACGGGTTGGTGTTCAGCGTCGTGCTGGCGCTGGTCGGGCTGGTCTTCGTGATCCTCGGCGTGTTCGGCTGGGCGATGGAGCCGTCGGTCGCCGACCCGGACGATCACGACCCCGGCGTCGGTGAGATCGAGGCGATGACCCAGTCGGTGTAGGCGTCCGTGGCGCTGATCGGGTGCCATTGGATGCCGGGCAGCTCGTACGGATGCGCGGCGGCGATCGCCGCCACCACGGCGTCGAGCAGGTCGCTGGTCGACGTTGCGACGACGTCGACCTCCGCGTCGGCCTGGAGCGCGCCGTCCCACCAGTAGAAGCTGGCCCCGCCAGCGGTGACGTGCGCGCACGCGGCGAGCCGCCGCTCGACGAGGGCGCGGGCGATGCGCTCACCGGTCGCCGCGTCGCCGACCCGGGTGCGGACCTCGACGAGGCTCATCCCCGCCGGTCCCCCGCCGGTGCGGACGCGCCGAGGATCTTGCCGTCGCGCAGCACGGACACCGGCCCGTCCTCGCTCACCACGATGACCGTCGCCGCCCGGTCGTCGTAGCTGTAGCGCCGCCCGGCCGTGTGGCGCATGCCGCGGTAGCCCTCGACGCCCGACTCGGCCTCGGGGCTGGGCACCAGCCGCACCCCGAGATGCCGCAGCGTGCCGTCGACGTCGAACACCGCGGCGCCGTCGAGTTGAGCAAGCGCATGCCGGAGTGGTGCGAGATCCGACGGCTTGCGGATCTGGAGCGGCGGCGGCACGGGCAGGCGCTGTTCGAGCGCCGGCGCCGGCGCGTCGTCGGGGCGGTAGACGAGGATCGCTCCGATCCCGCGCGACCCGAGGTCGTGGACCGCGAACTCGAGCATCGTCTCGAGCACCTCGCCGTCGCCGTGCGCGGCGCCGTCGGGCGCGCAGGCGCCGACGGTGTCGATCCACGTCGACACGAGCGGTTCGTGCTGCCAGCGCAGGCCGTCCCACCGGTAGACGCCGAACGTGCCGACGATGCGCACGAGTCCGGACGGATGGCGCTGGGCCATGGTGGCCCCGAGCGCCTCGGCGAGCACCACCAGGTCCCGCTCGGACCCCGCCGGCCGATCGAAGACGGCCCATTCGTCTCGGCCGCCCGTGCGGCGGATCAGCCAGCTCGCCAACCCGTCGGCGAAGCGCCGCGCCCCGGCGAGCGACGTCGTGGCGGTGGGGCGGCGGCTGATCTCGAGGTCGGTTGCGGCCGACCAGCCGCCTTCGTCGGTCGTCGGTTCGAGGATCGCTCCGTAGCTCGGCACGCGCCGCTCGTGGACCGCCGGCCGAAGCGCATACGCGATCTCCTCGACGGCCAGCGCATGCCACGCCTCGGAGCCGTCGAGCGACAGGCCGATCTCGGCGAGCTCCTCGACCAACCGGCGCAGCTGGCCGGGGCTGGGCGGATGAACGGATCCCATGGACGCAGGCTACGGATCGGTGACGCCCTCGGGCCTCTCCGGTACCGTCCTGGCATGGACCCGGGCGATTCGGATCGCGTGCACCGCGCGCTCGAACGCTTCGCGGCGCTGGTCTCCACCGCGTACCCGTCCCCGCATCTCGACGAGCTGGCGCTCGCGCTCTCCGCCACGTTGCAACCACAGCTCGACGGCGATCGATGGATCCGTGCGCTCGACGACCTCGCTGGGCAGTGCGAACCGCGCAGCCGCGAGGGCGTGATGCGCGCCCTGTTCGCCAGCGGGCGCCTGGTCGGCGACACGGTGACCTACCGGTCGTGGACCAACTCGTGCATCGACCGGGTGCTCGCATCCGGCCGAGGCATGCCGATCTCGCTGTCGGTCGTCGCGGTCGAGGTCGCGCGGCGGGTCGGCGTTCCCCTGGTCGGCGTCGGCATGCCGGGCCACTTCATCGTCGGCGACCGCGACGACCCCGACTGGTTCGCCGACCCCTTCGGCGGAGGCCGCGTCCTCGACCGTTCGGGCTGCCGGGCGCTGTACGAGCGGGTCACCGGCGACGAGCGGTGGAGCGACGATTTCCTGCGTGCCACGCCCGACCTGGCCATCGTGGCGCGCATGGTCAACAACCTCGCTCCGGCGTTCGGCCGGGGCGACCGCGTGCGCCAGGCGGTCGTCGCACGGCTGCGCCTTGCGTTGCCCGGACCCCAGCCGTCCAGCGGCGGCCTGGCCCGTGACCTCGCTGTCTTGAACTGAGCGACACCCATTAGGGTCGCTGCGCGATGCGACGAGCCGTGGTGATGCTGCTCGCCGTGAGCACGATGATCGGCGGCTCGTGGTCCGGCACGTCGAACGCCGCCCGAGCGCGCAGCTCCGGGCAGGTCCCGCTCCTCGTCGGCGACTCCGTGATGGCCGGGATGACCGGGGCCAGCCGCGCCGACCTGTCCGCCCGCCACCCCCACGTCTTCGACGCCGAGGTGTGCCGCCGCCTGATCTCGCAGAGCTGCTCGTACCAGGGGGACACGCCGTCGAACGCGCTCGACGCGATCCGCAGGCGTGCCGGCCAGTTCAGCGGGGTGATCGTGGTCGCCGCCGGATACAACGATGGCGACATCGCTGCGGCGGTCGACGCTGTCGTCGCCGAGGCGCGGTCGCAGGGCGTCGACCACGTCGTCTGGCTGACGTACCGGCTCGCGGGCTCGCACGCGGCGTCCTACCAGCGGCACAACGACACGCTCGTCGCCAAGACCGCCGAGTATCCGGAGCTGTCGATCGCCGACTGGGCGACGCTCAGCGCCGGACGCTCGGACTGGGTCAGCGGTGACGGGCTGCACCTGAACGGCGCGGGCGCGAGAGCGATGGCGGGCCTCGTCGCCGACGCCCTCGATGGGTTGACGCCGTCGCGTTGCGCGAGCGCGTCGGGCGGCGAGGCCCCGCCACCGGTGTCGGCGGCGACGCGGCACAGCAGGCCCGGTGGCGTCGTGACCCGCCCGCAGCCGGCGCGCGCTGTGGACACGCGCGCACGCGCCGGAGGCGCTGTCGTCGGTGGGCGGGTGCTGCGCGTCGACGTGCAGGCAACCGGGGTGCCCGCCGACGCCGTCGGTGTCATCGCCACGGTGACGGCGATCGACCCGTGTGACGACGGCTTCCTCACCGGGTTCGCGTGCGGAGACCACATGCCGCGCACGTCGACGCTGAACTACACGCGCAGCCGCACGGTCGCCAACATGGTGATGGTCAGCGTCGCCGACGGCGACGTGTGCGTGTACAGCTCGGCCACCGTCGACGTGGCGATCGACGTCGTCGGCCACGTCACGCCGGATGGAGCTCCGATGACGGCGATCGATCCGGCGCGCATCCTCGACACGCGAGCGCACGGTCCCGTCACTCCCGGAGAGCCCGTCGCGATCGACGCGGCAACGCAGGCACTGCCCCCTGCCACCGAAGCGGTGATGGTCAACGTCACCGCCACGTCGCCGTCGGCGCCGGGCTTCGTCACCGTCTACCCCAGCCCGTGCTCGGCCGCCCCGCCGCCGACGTCAAACCTCAACTACGACGGCGGCGACGCCGCGGCGAGCACGATCGTGCGCCTCGGCGCCGACGGGCGCGTGTGCGTCATCGCCTCGTCGCGCACCCACCTGGTCGTCGACCTCGTCGGCGCGATCGGTGGCGACGGATCGCGGGTCGTGCTCGCAGAGGGCGCTCGGCTCGCGGACACCCGCACCGGCGAGGGCCGCGGCACGTCCACCGTGCGGATCGACACCGCACTGGCCGCGCCGCGGGGGGCGACGGGCGCCATCGTCAACATCGCCGCGGCCGGCGACCCGCCCGGCTTCTCGACGGTGCACGCGTGCGACTCGGACGATGCGCTGGCGACCTCGACGGTGAGCCACGGCGGCTCGCCGGCCGCCAACCTTGTCGCCGTCACGCTCGACGACGGGGCCGTGTGCATCGATCGCTCGACCGCGGCCGACGCCGTCGTCGACGCGGTGGCCTGGCTGACGCCGGCGCCGCTCGCCCCCCGCTCCGACACGCGGGCGTCGATGCTCGAGCGCATCGGTCGCCGCCTGCTGCGCGTGACACGCTGGTGATCAAGAGTCGTCGAAAACCGCCGCGCTCCGTCGCGGCGACAGGGCCCGCCCGACTCGGCGCCACGTAGGGTGGCTGTCGAGAGAGGGGTTGGGCATGGGCGGACGGCGGCCGTCGCGCGAAAACCGACACGCCGACGCGGGCGACGACCGGCTGGTGCAGGACGCGGCAGCGGGCTCGCATGCCGCGTTCGCGGAGCTGTACGACCGCCATCACCGCGCCGCGCTGTCGCTCGCGCGGCGGTTGACGAAGACCGACGCCGATGCCCACGACGTGGTCGCGGACACGTTCGCGGGGGTGTGGCGGGCGCTCAACAACGGTCGTGGTCCGCGCGACGCGTTCCGCACGTATCTGTTGACCTCGGTGCGTCACAACTGCGGGAGGCACGGGCGCGGTGAATCGGCACGGCGGTCGGCGCACAGCGAGCTCCCGGCGTTCGCGGAGTTTCCCGACATCGAGTCAGGGCCAGACCGCGAGGTCCTCGCCGCGGCCTTCAGCTCGCTGCCGGAGCGCTGGCAGACGGTGTTGTGGTCCGCCGAGGTGGAGGAGATGTCGTATGCCGCGATCGGCCAGCGGCTCGGCATCCGGCGCCCGGCTGCGATCGCGCTCGCCCGCCGTGCGCGCAAAGGCCTGGGCCGGGCGTATCTGGCGGCGTTCGCCACGCACAACGTCGGTCGATCGTGCGCGGAGGTGGCCCCGCTGATCGTCGACCGCGTGCTCGGCGAGCTGACGGCGGCGCACCACGATCGAGTCGAGCGACACCTCGAGGCATGCCTGGCCTGTCGCGACCTGTCGAACGACCTCCGTGGTTTGGAGCGTGGGTTGCGATCGCTCCCGCCCCCGTTGTTCGCGCTCCCCGCCGTCGGCGCCGCGGGGCGGCGCGTGGTCGGATCGCTGTTCTCCAGCGCGTCCATCGGCAAGCTGCTCGTGGCCTCGAGCATCACCGCGTCGGTCGGGCTCGGGTTGACGAGTGATGCGCCGTCGCGCATCGATGCCGCCGCAGAGTCGCCCAAGGGTGACGTCGCCTCCGTCTTCCTCGACGCGACCACCGGCCAGGGTTTCGCGACGCAGCCACGCCACACCGCCGCGGACGCTCAGGTCGTCGGCAGCGACGCCATGCCGCCCGATGGAACCGGCGCGACCGCGGCCCCGATCACCACCACAGGCGTGTCGCCGCTCGGTCCGGTCGTCACCCTGCCCTCGTCGCTGATCGACGTCCCGCCCGCCAGCGATCCCGACCCCCGCGCGGACCCGCCCGCGAACGACGGCGCGGGAGGCCAGACGCAGGCAATTCCGACGACGACCGTGCCGACCACTGCGCCGCCGACTGTGCCGCCGACTGTGCCGGAGCCATCCGGCGGCATCGGCGTGTCCGTCGAGATCGCCGGAGCGACCATCGATGCCGGGCTCGACGGCGGCCGTGTCGACGCGATCGCCGGTGTCGTCATCCCCGATCTGGTCGACGTCGAGGCCGACGCTGTGGTGGACGTCCCCGCGCTCGACGCCGACGTCGACGTGTCGGCTGCCGCCGCGGACGTGGTCGACGCCGAGCTGGGCGTCCACGTCGATCCCGAACGCGTCGACGTGAGCCTCGACACCGACGTGCTCGGGCTGGACGTCGGCGTCGACGTCGGCGTCGACCTCGGCGTCACGCTGCCGCCGGTCGTCGAGGACCTGACGACGCCGGTGACCGACCTTCTCGACGGGTTGCTGGGCGGCAGCCAGACCTGATGTCGCCGGCGACTACTGCTGGATGCTCTTGACCTCGAGGAACTCCTCGAAGCCGAACTCTCCGTACTCGCGCCCGATGCCGGACTGCTTGTAGCCGCCGAACGGCGCCGCCGGGTTGAACGCGCCGCCGTTGACCGCGACCTGCCCGGTGCGCAGCCGGCGAGCGACGGCGCAAGCCCGCTCGGGGTCGGCGGCGCTGACACCCCCCGACAGTCCGTAGACGGTGTCGTTGGCGATGCGGACAGCGTCGGCGTCGTCGACGAAACCCATGATCGACAGCACCGGGCCGAAGATCTCCGCCCGGGCGATCGTCATCTCCGGCGTGACGCGTGAGAACACCGTGGGTCGGACGTAGTAGCCGGTCTCCAACCCATCCGGCGCGCCGGGCCCGCCGGCGACGAGCTTCGCGCCTTCCTCGATGCCGGAGCGGATGAAGTGCTGCACCCGATCGCGCTGCGCCGCGGACGCGAGGGGCCCGAGATGCGTCGCGCTGTCGAACGGGTCGCCGACGACCAACGACGCGGCCGTTGCCGCCGCCACCTGCTCGGCCTCGTCGAGGCGATGCTGCGGCGCCAGCAGGCGCGTCAACGCCGAGCACGTCTGCCCGGAGTTGAGGAACGCGCTGTTCACCCCCGATCGCACGGCTGCGGCGAACGCGTCGTGGTCGAGGTCGTCGAGCAGGATGTTGGGCGACTTGCCCCCGAGCTCGAGCGCGACCTTCTTGATCGTCTCGGCGGCGACCTGCGCCACGCGCGTGCCCGCGCGCGCCGACCCCGTGAACGACACCATGTCGACGGCCGGGTGCGCCGCGATCGCCTCGCCGACCACCGGCCCGACGCCACAGACGATGTTGACGACACCGGCCGGCAGACCTGCCTCGTGCAGAACCTCGGCGAGAATGAGGGCGTCGATGGGAGCGACCTCGCTCGGCTTGAGCACCACCGTGCATCCCGCGGCGAGCGCATAGGCGACCTTCGCCGCGATCTGGTGCAGCGGATAGTTCCACGGGGTGATGCATCCGACGACACCGATCGGCTCCCGCACGATCAGCGACGTGCCGACGACGCGTTCGAACTCGTAGCTCGTCGCGATCGCCGCAGCCGTGGCGAAGGACCCGATCGGCAAGCCGACCTGGAGGCGCTTGGACAGCCGCGCGGCCATCCCGGTCTCGCGCGCGATCACCGCGGCGAGCTCGTCCGCACGCGCCGCGAGCGCGTCACCGATTCGTGTCAGGTGCTTGGCCCGCTCCTCGACCGGCGTGTCCGCCCAGGCCGGGAACGCGCGGGCCGCAGCGGCGACCGCCGCGTCCACGTCGGCCGACGTCCCCGACGGGATCGTCGCCATGACCTCCTCGGTCACCGAGTCGAACACGTCGATGGTCTCATCGGAGGTCGACCGAACCCACTGCCCATCGATGAACTGCGATTCGAAGACTTTCATCCCACTCCCTTGACGGCGAGCGCACAGCGCGCAGGCGGTTGATCGTGGCGCCGCCGGTGGTGGTGGGGCGCACCGTGCGCCCCACCCCCGTACCCGTCCCCAGAGCCCGTCGAGCTCGACGTCAGGTCCGGAGGACCTTCTCCATCGGCCGTCCCTTGGCGAGCTCGTCGACGAGCTTGTCCAGGTAGCGGATCTTCTGCATCAGCGGATCCTCGACGTTCTCGACGCGGACACCGAGGTGAGCCTGCAACGCCACGTCGTCATACCCCGTGAGCCACGTGATGACCTCGTCCAACTCGGCCTTCGTGCGCCCCTTGCGCTCGACCTTGGTCACGTAGTGGGGATACACCGACGCCACGCTGACCCTGAAGATCCGATGCATCCTCGCGAGCCTATGGCTCGGCGCACGACCGCCGATGCCCCGTCGTGGCGCCCGATCTCAGGACTTCGCCAGACAGCGCCAAAGGAGCCCGCCATCACCAGAGCCGGGTGTGGGAATCGAACCCACGACCACATGATTACAAGTCAAGTGCTCTGCCAACTGAGCTAACCCGGCGAGGATCTCCGAGTGTAGGTCGCCTCGCTGGGACTCGCCCCAGCTCGATGGATCAGCTGCCAGCGTCGCTGGAGGTCGGTCCGGGCATCGTGATCGGGGGGCCTTGCATCGGGATCGCGATCACGTCCTTCGGGCACACCGTCGCCTCGCCCGCCGCGGCCGGCTGGCAGTCCGCCGGTTCAGCCGGGCCAGCGGGGCGTTCCGGAGCCGGATCCGAATCTCCGTCGAGGGCCGCTCCGACCAACGCTCCGAGGCCGAACAGCACGGCGCCGGAGGCCACGGCCGCCGCCACGATCCACCGCCGCGGGACGCGGCGCGGCGAGGACGGCGGGTCTTCCGCCTCCGGCGGCTCGGCCGTCACCGTGATCTCGTCCATCTCGACCTTGGACGCTGCGAACCGCCGACGCAGTTCCACCGGTCAACGCCGCTGCCGGGCGACCTCGTAGACGGCGAGCGCAGCCGCGGCCGACACGTTGAGCGACGACAGCCGGCCGAGCATCGGGATGCTGACGATCATGTCGCAGCGCTCACGCACGAGCCGGCTGAGGCCCGCCCCCTCGGCACCCAGAACGAGGCAGATGCCCTCCGCCGCAAGGTCGCCGAGATCGAAGAGCTCGCGATCGCTGCCGTCGTCCAAACCGACGACCCAGATGCCCGCGTCCTTCATCCGCGCGAGGGCAGCCGGCAGCCCGCCGACGAGCGCCATCGGCACGTACTCGACAGCGCCGGCAGCCGCCTTGGCGACGGTCGGCGTCACGTGGACCGCCCGGTGCCGGGGAAGGATCACGCCGTCGACACCGGCGCCGTCGCAGCAGCGGATCAACGCCCCGAGGTTGCCCGGATCGGTGACGCCGTCGACCGCGACGAGAAACGGCGGCCGCCCCTGACGGCGGGCGATCAGCTGCTCGAAGTCGGTCTCCGGCAACCCTGCTGCCTTCGCCAGGATCCCCTGCGGGGCCTCGCTGCGCGCCGCTGCCTCCAGCCGCTTGCGGTTGACACGCTCGACGCGGACACGCATCTGCCCGGCGATCTCGATGATGTCGTCGACCACCTCGTTCTGGTCCAGATCGCTCGCCACCCAGATCTCGCGCACCTTGCGCCGGCCGGCGAGCAGCAGCTCGCGCACCGCTTGGCGGCCCTCGACCTGCTCGCCACCGAGCGTCTTCTCGGTCTTCGGCGGCGGCGCCCCGGCGCCGGTGACCCGCCCGGTCCGACCCGCGCCGCGAGACGCGAACTGCCGACCCGTGCGTGGCGCGGCGCGGCCGTTCCTGCGACCGCTGCTCGACCCTCGTCGGTTCATCCCTGCTCCTCACGTACGATCACGGCCACTGCCCAGCAGGCGATGCCCTCACGGCGCCCGAGAGCTCCCAGGCCCTCGGCTCGACGGCCCTTCACACTCACCGGCGCGCCCACGGCGTCGCTCAGGCGCTGACGCATCGCGTCGCGCAGCGGCGCAAGCTTGGGCGTCTCGCACACCACGCTGCAATCGACGTTGCCGATCGTCCATCCGGCGTCGCGCACGAGCGCGACCACGTGACGCAACAACGCGACCGAGTCTGCGCCCTCCCACGCCGGGTCGGTGTCGGGAAAGTGTTGACCGATGTCGCCGAGGTCAGCAGCGCCGAGCAGCGCGTCGGCGATCGCGTGGGCGACGGCATCGGCATCGCTGTGGCCGGCGAGGCCCGGCGCGCCAGCGAACTCGCAGCCTCCGAGGACCAATCGTCGCGACGGGTCGTCGCTGAAGCGGTGGACGTCGAAACCCTGACCGACGCGGATCGCCGGCATCTCAGCACCCCACCTTGTCGCGGGCCCACTCCACATCCGCGGGAACCGTGATCTTGCGATTGTCGGCCTCACCGGGAACGACCAGGACGCGCCCGCCGATCGCCTCGACCAGCGCCGCGTCGTCGGTCCCTTCCGGCTCGCCGGCGTGAGCGGCGCGCAGCACGCCGGCGCGAAACGCCTGCGGTGTCTGCACCGCGACCAGCCGGGCTCGATCCGGCGTCGCGGTCACCACGCCGTCGGCGTCGACCACCTTCACGGTGTCGGTCACCGGCACACCCGGAACGGCCGCGTCCGCGCCGGCCCGCACCGCCGCCACCACGGCGGCGAAGAGCCCGGGACTCGCCAGTGGCCGGGCGGCGTCGTGCACGCAGATGATCCCCGCATCGGGAGGCACGGCCGACAGCCCCGCCCGAACGCTGCCACTGCGGGTCGCGCCCCCGGGGACGCCGCCCTCGCGCTCGGCATGCTCCGGCGGGACCACCAGCACCACGCCGTCGCTCGCAGCTCGGGCCGTCGCCACGGATCGGTCGAGCACACGCTGGCCGCCGAGCATCTCGTACTGCTTGGGGCCGCCGAAGCGCGCGCCCGTGCCTGCGGCGACCACGATGGTCCACACGGGGTCGAGGGCCGGCACGACCGGCAACGGTAGTACCGTCTCGGTCGCCATGGCTCATGACGACGTCCTCGCCCAGACCGAACTCTTCGCCGACGCCTCGCCCGAGACGATCCAGACGATCGCTCGCTCTGCGCGCGAGATGTCGCTGATCCGCGGCGACGTGCTGTTCGCAGAGGGCGACGCGCCCGACGCGCTGTACGTCGTGCTGCGCGGCCGGATCGCCATCGCCATCGCGAACCCGATCGACAACCGCGAGAGCATGGTCGCGCTCATGGAGGAAGGCGACCTGTTCGGCGAGCTGTGCATGTTCGACGAGCTCCCCCGCTCCGCCATGGCACGGGCCCTCGAGGCCACGACGCTGCTCACCATCCCCTACGACGCCGTGCTCAACGTGCTGCACGCCAACCCGTCGCTGCTGTGGGGCGTCACCCGTCTGCTCGCCCGGCGCTTGCGCAACATGGACGAGGCATTGTCCGATTCGGTGTTCCTCGACGTCACGGGGCGCACGGCGAAGCGCCTGCTCGAGCTGAGCGATGGCAAGGACGAGTTCGTCCTGCCGATCACCCAGGAGGAGCTGGCGGGAATGGTGGGAGCATCGCGCGAGAGGGTGAACAAGGCGATCGCCAGCTTCATCCGCCTCGGCTGGCTCGAGCAGCACGACCGCCGGTATCAGATCCTCCAGCGCGACCGCATCGAGCTGCGCGCCCGCTGACCTCTCACCCCTTCATCCACGCCTCCGCCCGGGCGAACGCGTCGGCCGCGTCGTCCGCACGGTGGGCCGGCCGCGCAGCATCGTGCGCGAAGCCATGGTCCGCATCCGGGTATCGCACGACCGTTGCGCCCGTCGCTTCGAGCTCGGCGACCTCGTCGGCCGGCGTGTACGAATCCTTGCCGCCGATGAAGGCGAGGACCCGGTCGGCATGGCCGGACGCCACATAGTCGAGCGCGTCGCGCTGGGTCGGGCTGCGCCACGCAGCCGGCACACGGACCATGCCGTAGAAGCTGACGAAGCGCACGAACCGATCGCTGCGGGCGGCCTTCATCGTGTACATCCCGCCCATGCAGAAACCCATCACGCCCACGCGCTCGTGCCCCGTCATGTCCGCGGCATGTTCGAGGTCGCGCAGCAGCACGTCGTCGTCGAGCGTGGGCATCGCGGCGGCCCGCTCCTCGAGGGTGGTCCCGAGACGGCGCCCGGGGAAAGGTTCGACGGCACACACGGTCATGCGCCATTCGCGCGCAAGGCGGGAGGTCAGATCGTCGAACAGCGGACGCAGGCCGAAGATGTCCGGCACGATCACCAGGCCCATGACAGGACCGCCCGACTCGGACGATCCGGGATTGGCGATCTCGACTTCGGTCCCGGATGGCAACGTCGCACGCACCCGAACGAAATTAGGCGCTCCGGGGCGCTCCCGTCGCATGGTGCGCGACGAGAACGCCCCAGGTGGCCCCGCGTCAGCCGAGTCCGGCGACGTACTCCTCAGCCACCACCTCTGGCGACAGCTTGTCGACCTCCACCTTGACGAGCAGTTCCTTCAGCACGTCCGTGGTCAGCTCGGCGCTGATGCCGTCGAGCACCTCGGTGACGTCCGGCGTCGCGGCATCCGCGGCGATCAACGGCAGCACCGCTTCGTGGGGCACCAGGTTCTGGTCGTCCTCCAGCGCCACGAAGCCTTCGGTCGTGATCACGGGAAGGGTGGAGAAGATGTTGCCGCAGTCGATCTCGCCCGCCTTCAGCGCGTCGGCGATCGCCGCGCCTTGCAGCGGGACGAACTCCGCGAACTCGGCGGCGAAGATCTCCTGGAAGCCACGCAGGCCGAACGGCGCACGGTCCTCGAACTCCGGCGGTGCGCCGAGCTTGATCTCCGACGCGACTGCGCCGAGGTCGGACAACGTCTTCAGATCGTGCTCGGTGGCGGCCTCGCTGGTGCAGACGATGACGTCCTTGTCCTCAGCGGTGGAGGCGGCGAGCACGGTGAGGTTCTCCGGCAACGCCTCGTTCAGATCGGCGACCTGCTCGTCGATCGTCGTGGCATCGGGAAGCGCGCTCGGATCGTCCTGGCGCAGCACGAACGACAGCAGCGAGTTGGTGTACTCGGGCACGAGGTCGACCTCGCCGGTGTCGATCGCCCGGTAGTAGATCTCGCGCGAGCCGATGTTGAGGTTGCGGTCGACGGTGAAGCCGGCGTCCTCCAGCGCGTGCGCGTAGATCTCGGCCAGCAACACGCTCTCGGAGAAGTCCGCCGATCCGACGGTGAGGGCCCCGCCCGCCGACGGCGCGCTGTCGCCTGCCGTGCCGGGCGTCAAGTCGGTGGTGTCGGGATCGGACGCTTGAGTCCCTGCATCGACCGTCGTGCCCGGGTCGTCGCCGCTGTCGCTGTCGTCGCCACACGCGGCAAGCACGAGTGCCAACGCGGACAATGCGGCGACGGGCGCGGTCGTGAATCGACGGGATCTCATCAACTTCCTCCGGGGGTGATCGCCGGCAGCGAGGCCGGCGGGGTGAGGGGGACGGAGGCGGCTTGCCACCGCCGCTTTCCGCGCGGGCGCAACCCGGGCGACACCGCCCACCGCTGCGCGACC
>CAZGUH010000002.1:34181-176221 GCA_964529005.1 uncultured Ilumatobacteraceae bacterium
CCGCCGCTTTCCGCGCGGGCGCAACCCGGGCGACACCGCCCACCGCTGCGCGACCGCGAAGAGCAGTTCGACCAGCAGGACCAGCACGACGACGAGGATCGTCGCGCCGAACACCACGGCGTACCGTTGGGTGAAGTATCCGGTGAAGATGAACCGGCCGAGGCCGCCGAGACCGATCGCTCCGGCCACCGTCGCGGTCGCGATCACCTGGTTGGCTGCCGAGCGCACGCCGGCGAGCACGAGCGGCATCGCACACGGCGCCTCGACGCGCATCAGCACCTGCCACGGCGTGAGCCCCATCCCGCGTGCGGCATCTCGAGCATCGGCATCGACGCTGTCGACGCCGGCGGCGGCGTTCAGCATCACCGGAGGCACGGCGAGCAGCACCAGTGCGACCAGGATCGGCCACAGCGACAGCGGCCTCCAACGGAAGAGCAAGGCGACGACGGCAAACGTCGGGATCGCACGGAGGATCCCCGCAGTCGCCGAGGCGGCGAACCGGCCGCGCCCGCTGTGGCCGATCGCCAGGCCGGTCGGCAGGCCGATGGCCACCGCCGCGCCGGTCGCCAGCAACGAGTACCAGAGGTGCTGCACGATGCGGCGGCCGATCCCGCCCGAGCCGCCCCAGTTCGACGCGGTGAAGATCCACTCCACACCGTCGAGGAAGCGGCTCACACCCGGCTCCTGGTCCACGGCGTGAGCAGACGTCCGGCGACGACGATCAGCGCGTCGGCGACCAGCGCGAGCGCCACAATGGCGATCAACCCGGCCCACAGCTCCGTCGAGATCGAGCGCACGTGTCCGTCGCTCAACACACGGCCGAGACCGCCGCGCCCGACCGCGGCTCCGACGCTGATGAGCGAGATCGTGCTCACCGTCGCCAGCCGCGTCCCGGCGACGATGCCGGGCAGCGCGAGGGGCAGCTCGACGCGGACGAACTTGCGCGCCGGCCGATAACCCATCGCGTCCGCGGCGACGCGCACCTCCGGCGGGACGGCCCGCAAGCCCTCCACGCCGTTGCGCACCAGGATCACCAACGTGTAGAGCGCCATCGCCGCGATCACCGGCTTGTCGTTGGTGAGGCCGAGCAGAGGCATCAACAGCACGAACATGGCGAGCGAGGGGATGGCGTAGACGACGTTCGTGCCGACCAGCATCGGCGCGTACGACCGCGGCCAGCGATGGGCCGCGTAGACGAGCGGGGCGGCGAGCGCGCACCCGATCGCGATCGCGGTGATCGTGTACCGCGCGTGCTGCGCGGTGTAGTACCAGATCACGTCCCAGTTGCCCGCCAGCTGCTTTCCGCTCCATTGCGGCGCCCGCGCGACCAGGCCGGTGCCCACGCCGCTCACCGATGCCCTCCGTCGCCATCATGGCCGCCGAGCCCGTGCAGATCTTCGAGCAGGCTGACGCCCACTGCCGCGCCGGACGCGTCGACGCGGATCGCCGCGCCCGACGGCGAAGCGAGCGCCGCCTCCAGCACCGCGCGCGCTGTTCCGGCCGGACCCACCGACGCCGCCGCGACGCCGTTGATGATCGCGGTGCTGTCGATCGCGGGCGGTGCGTGCGCCGCCGTGCGCCGCGGTCGCCAGCCGAGGGGACGGCCGGCGGCGTCGATCGCGACCTCCCACGCCGACAGCGCGTCGAGGGATCTCACCGGCACGGCAGAGGCGGGCATCAGGCCGAGGAGCGTGACCCGCCGATCCGCGCCGAGGAAGCTGGCGACGAATGGCGACGCCGGGTGCGCGAGCAGCTCGGCCGGCGTGTCGCACTGCGCGACGCGCCCGCCGGTTTCCATCACCGCCACCCGGGTGCCGAGCTTCACCGCCTCGCCGACGTCGTGAGTGACGAACACGACCGTCTTGTGGAGCTCGCGCTGGAGGCGGAGGAACTCGTTCTGGAGTTGCTCGCGCACGATCGGATCGACCGCGCCGAACGGCTCGTCCATCAACAGCACCGGCGGATCGGCCGCGAGCGCCCGGGCGACCCCGACGCGCTGTTGCTGGCCCCCGCTGAGCTGGGCTGGATAGCGACGGGCGAAGCTCGGGTCGAGGCCGACGAGCTCGAGCAACTCGGCTGCGCGCGCACGGGCGCGGCCCTTGTCCCAACCCAGCAGGCGCGGCACCGTCATCACGTTGTCGACGACGGTGCGATGCGGGAACAGGCCCGCCTGCTGAATGACGTATCCGATGCCGCGTCGCAGTTCGTGATCGGGCACCGTGCGCACGTCCCGCCCGGCGACGGTGATCGTCCCCGACGTCGGTTCGATCAGGCGGTTGATCATCCGCAGGGTCGTCGTCTTGCCCGATCCGGACGAGCCGACGAGCGCCAGGACCTCGCCTTCGGGCACGTCGATGCTGAGGTCGTCGACCGCCGGCGGCCCACCTCCGAACCGCTTGGTGACGCGGTCGAGCCGGATCATTCTCCGTACCCTACCGAGCGCGTCCGAGCGCGGTCGCTCAGGCGATCCCACCCGCGAACGTGTCGATCATCAGGCGCACGTCCGCGCCGAGCGGGTACAGGATCGGGCACGTGCACCCGTTGGCCACGTATTCCGCCACTTTGGCGCGCACGTCGTCGGGCTCGCCGGACGCCGTGATCATCTGCACGATCTCGTCGGGCACCAGCCTGCTCGCCGCGACCACCTCGTCATGGGTCGCCGGCCAGGTGAGCACGTTGGCGATCTCGTCGAGCAGGTCGGCCGGCACACCACTGGCCTTCATGATGTGCGGCTGCTGGCCCAGGTACTGGGTGACCAGCATGCGCGCGCCGTCGAGTGCCGCGGCGCGATCGGTGTCCACCGAACACACGACCAGCTGCGGGCGATCGAGGGAGTCGAGCGAGCGTCCCACCCGTTCGGCCCCATTTCGCAGCGCATCGAGCGCTCGCACGTTGTAGGACGGCGAGACGAGGTAGTTCAACACGACACCGTCGGCGATCTCGCCGGCCAGCTCCATCATCTGCATGCCGGTCGCCCCGATGTAGATCGGCACGGCTTTGGGGCGGCGCTCTTGGTGCACGTAGTCGAGTTCGACGCCGTCGAGGTGCGCGTACCGTCCGTCGAACGTCACCGTCTCGTTGGCCAGCAACGCTCGCACCACTGTGACGACCTCGCGCATGACGGTCAGCGGGCGCTCGCGCCGGATGCCGACCTTCGCCGCGAGCGGGTCCCACCACGCTCCCAACCCGCAGATGATGCGGCCGGGGGCGACGTCGTCGAGCGTGGCGAACGTGCTGGCGAGGCGCGCCGGGTTGCGGGTCCAGATGTCGATCACGCCGGACCCGACCGAGATCGTCGACGTCGACGCCGCGAACACCGCCATCGGCACCACCGCATCACGCACCAGCCGGCTGTCGGCTTGCCACACGGCGGTGAAGCCCTGCTGCTCGGCATATCGCACGAGCTCGATGCCCTCCGCGATCGGATGGGCGTCTTGGAGGTACAGCGCGACCGGGGTCGTCATGCGCCGATGCTCCCGGCGCCTTGACGATTTGTCAAGCAGCGACCGCCGAGGCGCCGCGCCCGTCAGAGGCGGGCGAACAGGCGGCGCGCGTTCTCGTTGGCATGCTCGACCACCTCGGCCGCGTCGACCAGCGTCGGAAGGCCGTCGCGCAGCAGCACCTCGCCGTCGGCGCGTTGCACGTGGACGGCGCGCACCCCCGGTGTGAACGCCACGTGCCACGCGCTGTCGGCGTGCGGGTAGTTCCACACGACGGCGTCGTCGCGCGCCTCCGGCACGAGGTCGTAGCCGTTCTCCAGCCAGCTCCACGCTGTCTCCGGCGTGGCGCTCACGTCGTCGGCACGGTGGGCGACGTAAGCGAGGCGGAACTCTTCGAGCATGTCGGCGCCGATGCCGTCGGAGCCGAGGACGACACGCTGGCCGGGGAAACGGCGCGCCGGCGCTGCGTACCCGACGGCGTTGTTCATGTTGCTGCGCGGGTTGTGCGCGATGACGCCGGGCAGATCGACGTCGAGGAGCACCGCGTGCGCCAGCAGCCAATCGTCGGACGCCAGCGCCTCGAGCCGGCGGCCGGCATCGACATCGTCGGGACCTTCCGCGACGTGGATGTGCACGCCCACGCCGAGATCCCGCGCCAGCCCGGCTGCCGCCTCGAGCGTGGCGTCGCTGCACGTGAACGCGGCGTGCACGCCGACCATGCCGCGCCCTCCGGCGCGCAGGAAGCGCTCGTTCTCCGCCAGCCCGCGGCGGGCGCCGTCGGGACCGTGGCGATCGCTGACGCCGTACGCGCACACGACACGCACACCGACTTCGGCGCACGCCTCGGCGATCACGTCGAGGCTGCCCTCGATGGCGTTCGGGCTCTCGTGGTGGTCGACGATCGCCGTGGCCCCGCTCTCCAGCGCTTCGAGCGCGCCGAGACGCGCGCTGGCACGGATCATGTCGAGGTCGAGGGCAGCGTCGAGCCGCCACCAGACGAGCTCGAGGATCTCCCGGAAACTCTGCGGCTGTCGCGGCGGCGCGGGCATGCCGCGGGCCAGCGCGGAGTACAGGTGGTGGTGCCCACACACCAGCCCGCCGGTGGTGGCCGTCATTCCCCGTCGCTCTCCGACGTGTCCACGTTCCGGCGCATCGGCAGGGAGGTGCGCCACTGGCCATCGTGGGCGTGCAACGCGGCGGCGACCGCGCCCGCTGTCGGCACCAATCCGATCTCGCCGACGCCCTTGATGCCGTATGGCGCATGGGGTTGCGGGCACTCGACGAGGATCACCTCGACGCGCGGCATGTCCTTGGCGCGCAAGATCCCCAAGCTGCGCAGCGTCATGTTGGTCGGGAACGCGGTCTCGGGGTCTGCAGGGAAGTCCTCGGTCAGCGCGTACCCGAGCCCCATGTGCACGCTTCCCTCGATCTGCCCCTCGCACAGCTGCGGGTTGACGGCGCGCCCGACGTCGTGAGCGGCGACGACCTTCTCGATGGCGCCGTCCTCGCGCAGGACGACGAGCTGCGCGGCGTAGCCGAACGCCGAGTGAATCGTCGGGTTCTCGACCTCACCGAGCTTCTGTGTCCAATCGACGCGGTACTCACCCCGGTAGTCGACGTCGAGTCTGCATCCATCGGCCAGGGCGGCTGCGCACGCATCCTTCACCGCCCCGGCGCCCATCAAGGTGCCCCGGCTGCCGGTGGTCTGCCCGTTCCCCAGCTCTCGTGTCGTGTCGACGATGACGCGGATCCGCTCGGGGTCGATGCCCAGCTCGTTCACCGCGACCTGGAGGGCGACGGTGTTGACGCCTTGGCCCATCTCGGTCCAGCCGTGGCGCACCTCGACGATCCCGTCGGAGCGGAAGCGCACGACCGCGCCCGTCCATTCCTTGAAGCCGTTGCCGAGGCCGCTGTTCTTCAACGCCAGGCCGAGACCGACCGGCTTGCCGGCGCCGACCGCCGCGTCGTAGTGCGGCTTGATCTCGTCGAGGCAGCGCTCCGCGCCGGCGCAGCCGTCGTCCATGATCTGGCCCGGACCCCACACCATGCCGGGACGGATGACGTTGCGCTTGCGCATCTCCCACCCGCTGATGCCGACCTCGTGCGCAAGGCGGTCGATGACCCCCTCCATCGCGAACTGCGCCTGGTTGGCGCCGAAGCCGCGGAAAGCCCCCGCGATCGGGTTGTTGGTGCGGGCCGCGACGGCTTCCACGTCGATCGCCGGCACGTGATAGGGCCCGCTGGCATGGCCGGCCATGCGCTCGAGCACCTTCATGCCCACACTGGCGTACGCGCCGCTGTCGCCGATGGCGCGGACTTTCAGCGCGGTGAGCATGCCGTCGGCATCGCAACCAGCCCAGTACTCCATGCGGATCGGGTGCCGCTTGGCGTGGATCCGCAGGCTCTCCTCGCGGCTCAGCGTGCACTTCACCGGACGCTTCAGCAGCCACGCCGCGAGCGCCGTCTGGGCCTGGTTCGCCATGTCCTCCTTGCCGCCGAACGCGCCGCCGTTGGAGACGAGCTCGACGGTGACCGTGTCACGGTCGGCGTCACCGTCGACGTCACGGTCGACGCCGAGCACGCGGGCGATGTCGTCGCGGTCGTCCCACACGCCCTGCCCGCCCGAGTAGACGTGCAGCCGGTCGTCGGCGGGGATCGCCACGGTGGACTCCGGCTCCAAGAACGCATGCTCGATGCGCTGTGTGGTGAACGTCTCGTGGACCGCGTGCGCGCTGGCGGCGAGCGCCGCGTCGACGTCGCCACGCCGATACGTGCTGGTGCTGAGAACGTTGGAGTCGGTGCCCCACACGGCGATCTCGGTGTCGCCGACGGCTGCGACCGCGTCGGTCAGCGGCCGCAGCGGCCGGTACTCGACGTCGACGAGTCGCGCCGCGGCGCGCGCGTGGTCGCGGGTGTCGGCGACGACCACCGCGAGCACATCGCCGGCGAAACTCGTCCGGCCGCCTTCCGGAATGAGGATCGGCCAATCCTTGTGGATCAGCCCGACGCGCAACTCCCCCGGCACGTCGGCCGCGGTGAAGACCGCGACGACGCCCTCGGCGGCCGCCGCGGCCGCGGTGCCGATGCGCACCACGTCGGCGCGCGCGTGCGCGGTGAGGTGCAGCGCGGCGTGGAGCATGCCCGGCGCCCGGATGTCGTCGATGTACCCGCGGTCGCCGAGAGCCAGCTCTCGCGCTTGGTAGCGCATGCCGCTGGCGCCGACGCCTCCTGGACGCTCGGGAGCCGGACGCTTGTCGAGCGCGACGGCCTCGATGGCGTCGAGGATCTTCACGTAGCCGGTGCAGCGGCACAGGTGCGCGCCGAGATGGCGCGCCATGTCGTCGCGTGCGAGGTCGGCGCCCTTCTTGTCGATCTGGGCCTTCGCCCGCATCACGATGCCAGGGATGCAGAAGCCGCACTGGAGGCCGCCGCACGCGGCGAACGCGTCGGCGAACCGCTGCCGCTCATCGGGGTCGAGGCCTTCCAGCGTGACCACGCTCTTGCCCGCCACCTTGACGAGCGGCTGCTGGCACGCGACGACAGCCCTGCCACCGACCAAGACGGTGCAACACCCGCATTGACCGGACGGCGAACATCCGTCCTTGGGTGAGGTGACGTCGAGCTCCTCACGCAGGGCAGCGAGAAGGTGGGGATGATCGCCGCGCACGGACACCGGGGAACCGTTGAGCACGAACGCCACGGAGGTCCCGGCGAGATCGGTCACGCTTTACAGTTTGTCAAAGACGCGGGCGCCCGGACACCCTGCCGGTCACATTTCGTCGGGCGGCGTGACCCCGCGCTGGCTGGTGATCCGGCCGTACATCTCGGGCCGGCGGTATCGCTCGAAATCGAACAGCGTGCCGGTGTAGCGCCCGCACCAGTCGAGGTCGCAGCGAGCGACGATGACCTCGTCGTCCGCGGTGAGCGCCTGGGCGACGATCTGGCCGGACGGAGCGATGATGCAGCTCTGCGCCAGGCTGTCGACGCCCTCCTCGACACCGCCCTTGGCAACGCCGACGACCCACGTGCCGTTCTGGTAGGCGCCGGCTTGCATCACCAGGGCGTTGTGGAAGCCGGCGAGCACGTCCTGGCTCGGATCGGGCGCGTAGTGGATGGGCGTGTTGTAGCCGCAGAGGATCAGCTCGACGCCCTGCAACCCCATCACCCGGTACGACTCGGGCCACCGGCGATCGTTGCAGATCATCATCCCGACGTTGCCGCCGAACGCACGCCACACGCCGAACCCGTCGGGGGATGGCTCGAAGTAGTAGCGCTCGGCGTGCTGGAACGGGCGATCGGGTTCATGGCTCTCGTGGCCGGGGATGTGCACCTTGCGGTAACGCCCGACGACGCTGCCGTCGCGCTCGACGAGGATCTGGCTGTTGTACCGATGCCGCGTCCCCTGGGCGTCCGGCGGCGTCAGCTCGGCGTACCCGAGACAGAAGCCGATGCCGAGACGAGCGGCCTCGTCGAACAGCGGCTGCGTTGCCGGGCTGGGCATCGACTCTTCGTACCAGTGGTCGGCTTCGGTGATGTCGTCGACGAACCACCTTGGGAAAAACGTGGTCAGGGCCAGCTCCGGGAACACCACGAGGTCGGCGCGGCCGGCGTGCGCCGCGCGGAGCAGCTCGACCAGGCGTTTGACGACGTCGCCGCGGGAGTGGTCCCGCTGGATCGGACCGAGCTGCGCGGCGGCAACCGTGACGATGCGCGACATGACCGCATGATCTCACCCTCGGGGGCGCACGGCTGACGGCGGCGGTCATGCGGCGATGTCCGCCCTGTGATCCGGGGCGTCGTCGAGCGCCACCTGGACGAGCACGGGCTCACCATCGCCGATGACCCATCCGAGGCCGGGGCGCGCCATCCCAGGCGGCGCCGGTGACGGAAGCCGGCGCGGGAGGATGGCTCCGAGCACGTCGCCGTCGAGCTCGCTGCCTCCCGTAAGGACGATGCCGCGGCGTGAGCGCCGCACCGCCGACGTCCAGTGAGCGCCCAGGCCGCGCAACGCGTCGGCTCTGCTCGCGATCGCGACCGTGACACGCGAGCGCGGGTCGCTGAACACCCGAGCGAACGACGCCTCCAGGTCATCAACGAGTTCGGCGTCGTCGACGACCACGAGGAGGCGACGCCGGGTCGCGAGCATGTCGACGCTCGGCTCGGCACACCATTCCCATGGTTCGTCGCGCAGGGGCGACCGGCGGGGGGCCACGACGCGCACCGCGGCATCCGGGTGCATTGCCGCCCACGCGCGCGCGAGCCGCACCAGCGCCGAACTGCGACCACTGCGCGACGGCCCGACGACGGCGAGGTGGGCGCCGGGCGGCAACGACAACGTCGCCGGCGCCCGATCGACGAACGACAGCCCGATCGGCAGCAGGACATCGTCGGGATCTGCGGCTGGATCGACAGCGCTGCGGATGGCATCCACCGGGACGACCGCCGGCAGCGGCTCGACCCGTGGAGCAGGCCGCGCCCCCTCGCGGGAGACCGGCGCCGCCGCTGGCCCCTCGGCGGGGAGCGGAGCGATGATCTGGGCGTGCACGCCCTCGGGAGCCACGGCACACCGTCCCGCGATGGGTGGCGGGGCATCGCCGGGGGCGATGCCGAGCGCCGACACCTCGTAGCGGTCGGTGAGATGGAACGCCCAACGGTGGGTGAAGCGCGCGAGCATCGGCGCCGGGACTGCGGTCGCCGCCCGAGCCGTGGCCAGCAGGACGACGCCGTGTGCGCCCGCGGCACGGACGATCCCTCCGAGCCCGCCGTCGTCGCCTCCCCAGGCATCGTCGTCGAGCGCGGCACGCAACGGCTCGACGCCGTCCACGACGAGTAGAACCTCAGGGCCATCGCCCAGCTCGGGTTGAGCGGCGCGCCCGGCAGCGGTCGCTGACACGTGGGCCAGGGCCCGCCGGAGTCGCTCGTGTTCGTGGAGGCCGATGACACCCCCGCATTGTGGCCACCGCTCGAGCGCGGCCAGCCGGGCGTCTCCGTGACCGTCGATAACGTAGACATGGAGTCGTTCGCTGGACCGACGGGCCATGAGGCGTTCGACGACCGCCACGGCCGTGCTGGTGACACCGCTGCCCACGCTGCCGCACAGCAGCAGATTGCCGTCGCTCGGCTGCCATCGCAGCGGCTCCTGGGTTTGCGCGTCCGGCCGATCGACCAGGCCCACGGCGTCGGGCGGCACGGCGTCGTGGACAAGCTCCGAAGCCAACGCGGGAAGCCACGGCGCCGGCGGCCGGGCGCAGCCCAGCATCCGGGTCGCGGCGCGCGCCGTCGCGACGATGGCCGACATCTGCGCGGGGCTCACCACCCGCGCCGCCTGGAGCTCGATCAGCTCGTCGGCCCCGAGTCGGAGAACGGCCCGACCCGGTGACCGTCGGGGCAACCGCGCCGCATCCGCCACGCCGATCACGTCGACCGAGTCCGCCGTGTCGTGCATGCGCAGCGCCACCCTGATGCTCGTGTTGGCGCGGATGTCGTCGTCGACGACGCCGCTCGGTCGCTGCGTGGCAAGCACCAGGTGGACGCCGAGGCTGCGTCCCCGCTGCGCGATGCCCACCAGCGACCGCAGGAACGTCGGGTGTTCGGCGGCCAGGGTGGCGAACTCGTCGACCACGATGACAAGTCGCGCGAGGTCTGCTCGCCGCGCGTCGTCGGGGGCGACGCGGCGCGCGCTGACGAGATCGCTGGCGCCGAGCGAGCGCAGCAGTGCCTCTCGACGCCGTAGTTCCGCATCGAGGCTGCGCAGCGCCCGATCGGCGAGACGGGCGTCGAGGTCGGTGACCACGCCGACCACGTGTGGCAGGCCGGCGCAGGCATCGAACGCGGCGCCGCCCTTGTAGTCGATCAGCACGATCGACAGGTCGTCGGGACTGCGGTGCACCGCCAACGAAGCGACGAAGGAGCGCAGGAGCTCACTCTTGCCAGACCCCGTCGTGCCACCCACCAAGGCGTGCGGTCCATCGCGATCGAGATCGATCTCGACCACGCCGTCGAGCGCGGCGCCGAGGGTGGCGACGACGCGGTCGTCGACACGATGCGCGGTCCACGTGTCGACGAGCTGGGCGACGTCCAGGCCCTCGGGAGCGACGAGGTCGAGGACGTCGACGTCGTCGGGAAAACTCGCCAGCGCGCCGGCCTGTTCCGGATCGACGAAGCGGGCGAGGCGGGCGGCCGCGTCGAGCGCATCATCGACGCCGAGGCCCGCTGCATGGACCGTCGACGGGAGCCCGGGCCGGCCGAGATCGGCGAACCAGCGCGCTCGCGATCGCTCACCGACGTGGAGCATCGACGTTGCGGAAGCGGGGAGATCGTGGCGGTCACCGGCGATCGCGAGCACACACGCCCGGCGGCTTTCGACGAGGCGGCGCAGCGGGCTCGTGCGGCGGCCGAGCACGTCGCATCGATCGGTGACGACGACCAGGTGGCGGCGCTCGCCCACGGCGTCGCGGCCCGCGCCTGCGACGATGTCGTCGCTGTCGACGTCGAGGGGGCCGCTCTCGGTGTGCGGCAGCCACGAGGTCCACTCCCAGAACGAGGGATCGGAGACGCACACGATCAGTTCCCAATCCGCTGGCCCGCAGATCGCAGCGAGCTGCACCACGAACGAACGGCCGACGGCGGCAGCATCGGCGACCGATCCGACGATGCCGATCGTCGATCCAGGCGCGAGACACGCGGGAACGACGACATCGCGGAGGATCTGGTGGCGTTCGACAGCCGGCAGCCACTCACGATCGCCGTCGCGCCGGGACTCGGCGATGATCGGCGCCTCGACGCCGATGTCACCGACGCCGATGCCCACAGTGAACGCGTCGTGGTCGCCGACCCGCCGTTCCCACAAGCGCGCCGATTCGTCCTCGATCCATCGCAGGCACGTCGCCAGATCGGCGGTCGACACCTCGTGCGCGCTGCGGAGCTGATCGTGCGCTGCGGAGAGTTCGGCGTCGAATTGAGCGATGGCCTGCTGATAGGTGCGCTGAGCTCGGCGGCGACGGCGCCGTCGCGAGCACTTCATCGCCGCCCAACCGCCCACCCCGACCAGCGCTCCCATCATGCCGAACATGGCGAACATCGGCTGGCGCATCACGACCGCGAGCGACACTGCGCCGATCAATCCCAACACGGATGCAGCCAGGCCTCCCGCCCCCTCGTCGGGATCGGGCGCCGGGGGCGCGGGCGCCTGGACCGCGCGCGGCGGCTCGGGCCGCGGCGGGCGAGGCGGGCGATGGTGGATCACGCGCCAGGGATCGGAGGCGAGCTGGGCGCGGGAGGCCGAATGCACGGCGCGCTCGTGCGGAAGCGGCTCGATGCGGAACCGGCTGGCGCCGATCTCGCAGACGTCACCGACGCCGAGCGCGCCCACCGATGGAGCCCTCCCAGCGAGGTGCAACACCCGGACGTCGTCGGCGGCCACGTCCAAGGCGACGTGATGCGGCTCGAGCGTTCGATCCGGGACACGCACCGAGACGCCCGCCGACCGACCGACGATGTGACGCCCCCGACCGAGCGTCCACGATCCACCGGCTGCCGGACCCGCCGTGCAGACGACCCGCACACCTTCGGCCGGTGAGACGGGCGCGGCGGTCGCATCGTCGACGGCGGCCCCGACCATCGACCCCTGACGGATGCCAGCTCGTTCGACCGCGGTCGCGGCCGGAACCCGCCGCCCGTCGATCAGTGCTGCGCCATGTGGATCGCGGCTGAGCCCGAGCGCAGCGACGGCCTCCCCGGCAGTGGCGTGGGCGGGGAGGCCGCGCGCCTCTCGGCGCTCACCGTCTGGCCCACGCACCGCCAGAGCGGGCAGGCGCCGGATCGCTCGGTTCGAAGCCATGGCCGCTGATGTGTGCACCGACGCGGCGTCACCGGAAGGCAAGTATTCCTTGACAAAAGCTTGACGCCCTGTGAGCCGGATCAGCGGTTCGCGGTGAGACCTCCTGTGAGGGTCGCGCGGTCTGCTGCCGCACATGTCTCACCGACGGCTTCCCCCACCGCATCACCTCGCCGCTCGCCTCCAGTGCGAATGGCATCGCCTCAACCGCCGCCCTCACGCGATCGCCACGGTGAACGGCTGGGGCCTTGCCCTCGGCGCGGTCTCGTCGCTCGACGAGGTTCTCCACCGCGTCGGCTACGGCTGGCCCGGCGACGACGAGACCGACGCCAACCTCGGCGAGCTCGTGCGCCTGGCAGCCACCGAACACCTCGCCGCTCGCATCGTCCTCCAGCGCATCCTCCCGGGCCTCGCCAACGTCGCACGACGGCATGGCCGGAACCATCCGTCACGCACCGCCGCCGCTTTCGACGAGCTGCTCGGGTGCGCATGGCAGCTGATCCGCACGTATCCGATCGACCGGCGACCGCGCTGGATCGCCGCGAACCTCGTGCGCGACGCCAACTACCACGCCTTTACCAGGCCGGCGCGGCTGCGCCGGCATCCGACGACGCCGTTCGAGGCCATGCACGATCGCGCCGCTGCCGACGTCGCACGTGAAGATCCGTTGCTCGAACTCATCGAGTTCCTCGCTGCCGCGCGGGAGAGCGGCGCCGACGCCGGCGACGTCGCGTTCATCGCCCGCCTGGCGTCGGCGCCATCGGTCGCCGCGATCGCTGCCGAGTTGAACGTCACCGATCGCACCGTTCGCACCCGCCGCGCCGCAGCCGTGGAGCGGCTCCGCCATGTCGCCGCGGCCTGAGTTCGCTCAGCGGCCGAAGCGGCGCAAACGCAGGCTGTTCGTCACGACGAACACACTGCTCAGCGCCATCGCCAGACCTGCGATCAGCGGGTTCAAGAAGCCGCCAGCAGCGAGTGGGATCGCCGCCACGTTGTATGCGAAGGCCCAGAAGAGGTTTCCCTTGATCGTTGCAAGGGTGCGCCGGCTGAGCCGGATGGCGTCGGCAGCGGCGCGCAGGTCGCCACCGACGATCGTCAGGTCGCTTGCCTCGATCGCGGCGTCGGCCCCCGTCCCCATCGCGATCCCGAGATCAGCCTGCGCGAGCGCGGCCGCGTCGTTCACCCCGTCGCCGGCCATCGCGACCACGGCGCCATCCGCCTGCAACCGCTGCACCACGTCCACCTTGTCGGCGGGCAGCACGTCCGACACGACGTCCGCTTCGTCGATGCCGACCTCGCGCGCGACCGACCGAGCGGTGGCCGCGTTGTCACCGGTGAGAAGGAGCGGGCGCAGGCCGAGACCGCGCAGAGCGGCGACCGCCGCAGGGCTGGACGGCTTCACCGTGTCGGCCACCACCACCGCGCCGCGGGCGGATCCGTCCCAGCCGACGACGACGACCGTCGCTCCCTGGCTCTCGGCCACCGCCATGCGATCCGCGAGCGCCGGCGGCACCGCGACGCCGCGCTCGACCAGGAACTGCCGCCGGCCGACCACGACGGTGGACGTGCCCGATGGCGTTGCGACGTCTGCCAGCACGCCCAACCCCGCCTCGCTGGAGAAGTGTGCGACCACGGCCAGGTCGCCGTGATCCCGTGCGGCGGCGACGACAGCGCGTGCGATCGGGTGCTCGCTCGACGTCTCCGCGGCTCCCGCGCGTCGCAGCACCTCGACCGCGTTCTCACCCTCGGCCGCGATCACGTCGACCACCTGCATCTGGCCGGACGTCAACGTGCCCGTCTTGTCGAGCACGATCGTGTCGGCACGGCGGGTGGACTCCAGCACTTCCGGACCGCGGATGATGATGCCCATCTGCGCGCCGCGGCCAGTACCCACGAGCAACGCTGTGGGAGTCGCCAAGCCGAGCGCGCACGGGCAGGCGATGATCAACACCGAGACTGCAGCCGTGACCGCATCATCCAGATCGCCGGTTGCGATCGCCCACGCCACCCATGTGGCGACGGCGACGGCGATCACGACGGGCACGAACACCGCGCTGACGCGGTCGGCGAGCCGTTGCACTGGCGCCTTGCCGCTCTGCGCCTGCTCGACGAGACGAGCGATCTGGGCAAGCACCGTGTCGTGGCCCACCCGCGTGGCACGCACGACGAGCCGACCGCCGACGTTGACCGTGCCGCCGGTGACGGCGTCACCCGCGGTGACTTCTACTGGCGTGCTCTCGCCGGTCACCAACGACGCGTCGACGGCGCTGGATCCTTGCTCGACGATGCCGTCGGTGGCGATCTTCTCGCCGGGCCGAACGAGGAATTGCTCACCGACGGCCAGCGCTTCGATCGGCACGCGGGTCTCGGCGCCATCGCGCAACACCGTGGCGTCGCGGGCCCCGAGGCGCAACAACGCTCGCACCGCTGCTCCAGCGCGCCGGCGCGCCTTCGCCTCGAGGTAGCGGCCCGCCAAGAGGAATACGACGACGATCGAGGCGACCTCGAGGTAGATCTCGTCGTGGCCACTCGCGCCTTGCGCCGCAGGCATCTGGCCGTGATCGGTGGGCGCCGTCGTGCCGGCTCCGCCGTCGCGGCCGGGCCACAGATCGAACGGCATCTTCATCCCGGGCCGGCCAGCGTCGCCGATGAACAGCGCCCACAGACTCCACCCGAACGCCGCCAGCACGCCCAACGAGACGAGCGTGTCCATGGTGGCGGTGCGGTGCCGGGCGTTGAGAGCGGCAGCGCGATGGAACGGCCACGCGCCCCACACGGCGACCGGCGCCGCGAGCATCAGCACGAGCCATTGCCATCGGTCGAACTGCAGCGCGGGCGCCATCGACAACACGAGGACGGGCGCGCTCAGCGCTGCGCTGACAGCGAGCCGATGGCGAAGGTCGGCGAGACGAGCGGCCGCGTTGCGCTCTGCCGGCGTCGACTCGTCGTCGATGGCATCGCTGCCGTCGTGGTCGCAGATGGCGAGGTCGACCGATGGCGACGCGCCGTATCCGATCGCTTCCACAGCGTCGACCAAGACCTCCGGCGTCACCTGGGTCGCGTCGAAGTCGATCGACGCCTTCTCGGTGGCGTAGTTGACGCTCGCGCGCACCCCGTCGAGTTTGTTGAGCCGACGCTCGATCCGTGCCGCGCACGCGGCGCACGTCATCCCGGTGACCTCGAGATCGACGTGCGCCTCATTCGACGGGGTCATATCCAGCCTCCGCGACCGCGGCGAAGACGGCAGCGCGGTCGACATTGTCACCGTTGACGACGACGGCCTTCGATTCCAGGTCGATGCTGACGTCCGTGACGCCGTCGACCTTCGAGATCTCGTCGCGCACGGCCTTCTCGCAGTGCCCGCAGGTCATCGCCGGCACCCGCAGTTCGATCGTCGTCATCGGCTCGTTCTCCTCTCCAGGCCTTTCGATGCACGCAGCGTCAGCTGCGCAGCATCCGTTCGACAGCACGAGTGGCTTCGCTCACCAGATGCTCGGTGTGCTCGCCATCGCCAGACGCGGCAGCACCGGCGACGCAGTGACGCAGGTGCTCGTCGAGCAGTTGCACGCCCACACCCTGGAGCGCCTTGGTGACGGCAGCCACCTGGGTGAGCACGTCGATGCAGTAGGTGTCGCCGTCGACCATGCGCTGCAGGCCCCGGACCTGACCTTCGATGCGGCGCAGCCGGGTGAGCAGTGCGTCCTTGTCGGCGTGATAGCCGGGAGTCGCGGTCGTCGCCATGCGAGCATCATACCCAAGGGGGGTATCAACGCAACCGAGTCAGGACGGCTCGAACGTGCGCCCCCTGGGATTCGAACCCAGAACCAATGGATTAAAAGTCCACTGCTCTGCCGTTGAGCTAGAGGCGCTCGACCGGCTCGAAAATCCTGGGAGGAAGCTCCCGGACTTCGTGCCGGCGTGCCGTCGGCATGGTAGTCGCCTGCGCGTCGCAGCCGGCAGGACGCTGCGGCTGCCGCACGAAGGTCAGCCCCAGCCGAAGCGGATGGACGCCCTCACCGGACGCAGGGCGGCGACCAGGTTCGACCAATCGGGTGTGCACATCGCGAACGAAGAGCACTCGACGGAAATAATGCCGCCGAAGAATCTCGGGAACGGCGTTGTGCTACGAACAGATGTTCGATAGCCTTGTTCCTATGGCGGCGGTGCCAGATATTCCCTCGACCCTCGAAGATGTCGCCGATGCGATTGCGGATCTCGAGCGTCGCAGCGCGACGATCGCGACGGCGATCGGCGCGCTCGATCGCGATGGCGCGTGGGGTGTCGACGGCGCGGTGTCGATGGCCGCCTGGCTGCGCCATCACGCTCGCATGAGCCATCGCGCCGCGGCGGCGTGGGTTCGCCGGGGCCGTCTCCTCACCGACATCCCCGAGGTTGCCGACGCAGCGACCGCCGGTGTCTGGTCACAGGGTCACGTCGAAGCACTGGGCGCAGTGATGCGCGTCGAACTCACATCGTTGTTCCGCGAGCACGCCCCAGCGCTGATTCCCGCGTTCGCTCCCCTGTCAGTACGCGACACCGAAGCGGCGTGCCATGCGTGGCGGCAGCGGGCCGAGGCCACGATGGGCATCGCGCCGCCAGCGCCCCGCTCGTCCGATCTGCGGATGGCGCGGGCATCGGACGGCCACCTCGTGATCGACGGGGTGTTGCCACCAGCGGCCGGCGCACAGGTCGAGCACGCCATCACCACCGCCCTCGACGCCTACCGCGCCGACGATCCCCGATCGCTCGGCGAGCGGCGAGCCGACGCTCTGGCCTCCGTGTGCGCCTACTTCAACGCACACCATGCCGGCGACGGAACGCCGCGTCATCGCCCGCACGTCGAGCTGATCTTCCACGCCCACGAACTCGGTGACCCGCATGCGTCGGCCGCAACATCCGACGGCACGGCGCTCGACGGCGCGGCGACCAATGCCTTCTTGTGCGACTGTGTCATGCACCGCGTGGTGCGCAGCGGTTCGGCGGTGCTCGACTACGGGCGGCGGCAGCGGCTCGTCACACCGGCGCTGTTCCGCTCGGTCGCCCTGCGCGACGGCGGCTGCCGGTTCCCCGGCTGCGACCGACCAGTGCGCTTCTCCGACGCCCACCACGTCGTCCACTGGCGCAACGGCGGCGGCACCGCGCTCGACAACCTCTGCCTCCTCTGCACCTACCACCACCACCTCATCCACGGCGACGGCTGGTCACTGATCCTGGGACCCGCCGCCGAGGTCGTCGTCACCACCCCAGCAGGCGCCGTGCAAACCAGCTACCCACGAGGACCCACCTCCCACAGCCCCGCCGCCTAACGGCAGTCAGGAGAAGTCCGTCAGGGTCAGGAGCGCAAGGTCGTCGCGACTGGCTGGGGAGCCGCGCAACCTTCGAGCTTGCCGGCTGATCGCCTGCTCGATCAGAGCTCGAACGCTTCGCGCGTTCCCAAACCGGGGGTCCTCACGCAGATGTGAACAGATCTCAGGTAAGGCTGCGGCGAGATCGGGCGTCATGGTCATGCCTTGTTGCCTGATCATGACGCGACAGATCTGAGCCAACTCGTCGTCGGTGTAGTCGGCGATCGTGATCGGAGGCGCGAAGCGTGAACCGAGACCCGGATTGGCCGCCAGGAACCTGGCCATCTCGTCGGGGTAGCCGGCGGCGATCACGACGAGGTCGTCGCGGTGATCCTCCATCATCTTCACGAGCGTGTCGATCGCTTCCTTGCCGAAATCGGGGCCGCTCCCTCCCGCGCCCGGCGCGAGCGCATACGCCTCGTCGATGAACAACACACCGCCCAACGCTGCTTGGACCTTCTCGGCTGTCTTGAGCGCCGTCTGCCCGACGTAGCCGCCGACCAACGCGTCTCGGCCAACCTCCACCATGTGCCCGCTGCGAAGCAGCCCGAGCGCTCCGAGGGCGCGGCCGAACATCCTCGCGATCGTGGTCTTACCCGTGCCGGGGTTGCCGACGAGCACGAGGTGTCTGGTGGTCTGGGTGGATGGGAGTGCAGCCTCGACTCGTTGGCGGTCCAGCCAAGCGACGTCGATCAGGCGTTCCAGCTCGGCCTTCGGCTCCGACATCCCGACCAGCTGGTTCAGCTCATTCAGGACGTCGTCCAGGCGTTCTTTCGCGCTCTCAGGGTGGAGTTGTCCGAAATCGCTCAGCTCGAGGGTGGCGAGCAAATCTCGGGACGGGTCCTCGACCCCCCGAAGCCGTTGAGCTTGTCGAACGAAGGCAGCCTCGACCATGTTTCGCGCGGTTCGCGCGTTGCCGAACCCGGGAAGGCGGCGTTCGTGAGCGCAGTACGCCTCCAGTCGGCGGTCGAGGTCTTCGGAAAGCACCATGCCGTGTTGCTTCGCGATCCGGCGACAGATCTCGGCGAGCTCTGCGTCGCTGTAGTCGGCGATCGTGATCGGCGGCGCGAAACGTGAACCGAGACCCGGGTTGGCCGACAGGAACGTGCGCATCTCGTCGGGGTAGCCAGCGGCGACCACCACGAGATCGTCGCGGTGATCCTCCATCATCTTGACCAACGTATCGATGGCCTCTTGCCCGTAGTCCGCTCCGCCTTCTCGGCCGGGAGCCAGCGCGTAGGCCTCGTCGATGAACAACACCCCACCGAGGGCCGCCTCGATCTTCTCGGACGTCTTGATCGCCGTTTGGCCGGTGTAGCCACTCACGAGGTCTTCGCGGCTCACCTCGACGAGATGGCCACTGCGCAGGAGACCCAACGCACCGAGCGCACGACCCAGAACTCGCGCCACGGTGGTCTTGCCGGTGCCCGGGTTGCCGACGAGCACGAGGTGGCGGATCGCCCTCGTGGCAGGCAGACCCGCCGCCCGCCGCTGAGCCTCCAGTTCGGAGGATGCGATCAGCGATCGAATTTCGGACTTCGCCACATCCATGCCCACGAGGTCGTCGAGGTCAGCGAGCACGTTCTCGAGTTGGCCCGGGCTGACCCGCACCTGTACGGGGTCGCGCAGATCGGCGGCTTCGATCGTCGTCAGCGCGGCTGCGGTGACGTTGCCAGCGGGCCCGACGCGAGTGGCATGCCTGATGATGGCCTGGTCCGCAAGATTGCGAACGGATCGAGCGTTCCCCTGGCGCTGCTCCGCGCCCCACGACCGGAACACCTCACGCGCGACCATCGTCGCCTCGTGTGAAAGCGAGTATCCCTTCTCGGCGATGGCTTGGCGAAGCACGAGCCGAAGTTCGTCATCGGTGTAATCCGGGAAGTGGATCGTCGTGGTGAACCGGCTCTGCAAACCCGGATTCGAGCGAAGGAAGCGGCCCATCTCCGCCGGATAACCGGCGACGATCACGACCGTGTCGTCGCGATGGTCCTCCATGAGCTTGAGCAGTGTGTCGACAGCCTCCTGTCCGAAGCCGCCGCCGTTGCTCTCGGTGAGCGTGTAGGCCTCGTCGACGAACAAGATCCCGCCGCGCGCCTTGTCGAACGCAGCAGCCGTCTTGGGCGCCGTGTGTCCGACGTACTCACCCACCAGGTCACCACGGGCGACTTCGACGACGTGGCCGTCGGTGAGCAGTCCCGCCGCCGCGTACAACTCTCCGAGAGCTCGAGCAACGGTCGTCTTTCCGGTCCCCGGGTTACCGACGAAGACGAGGCGCCTCGGAACGAGCGCCTGCGTGAGGCCCTGGCGAGCGCGTTCACGCTGGACGATCGCAAACTCCGCCATCTGGGCGACTTCCTGTTTGACGGCGTGGAGACCGACCAGGCGGGCGAGCGGGCCCTCCTTGACCATGCGACGTAGCTCTTCGGGGGACGAGACGTGCCCGGCGTGGGGTCGTGCAGCGTTCGAGACGAGCCTCTGGAGCGCGGCTCCGAACTGAGAGCCCGCTGGTCCGGCGACCTCCCAGCGGAACGTGTGGCCGTCGGCGTTGAACCGAATCAGCGTGCTGGTGATCACGGTCCTTCTGCGCTTCTCGGTCTTCTGCTGGACGTCGAGGTCGGTGATCGGCTCGTATCCGGCCTTCTGCCACCAGACCACAGGGCGCGGGGCCTTGTTCGCTCGCGCTTGAGCAGCGGCAGCAATCAATCTGTCGGTGAAGTCGGAGGAGTAGGTCGAGTGATCCGCAGGGGCAGCGAACTGGACCATGACGACGTTCGATTCGGTGAGGCCGCACGCGAACTCGATGTTCTCCGAATGGGAACGAACGTCAACGATGATCTGGAACGATTCGCCCGGATCGAGGTAGACCTCCATGGCAGAGCGAGCCCACTCGGGAAAATCGCCGAGCGGGGGTGAAGCGACCGGACGCGACGTCGGAGGGGCGGTCTCCCTGCGCTCAGCGGCGAGTGCAACGGCCTCTCGTGCGTTTGCATCCGTCGAGGTTCCCCACCGGCGCAGCACGTCGTCCCATGCCGCTCGCGCAGCCCCATCGTCACCGAGCTCGCTCAAGAGGTCGCCACGCGCCACGTGTGCCAGAGCGATGATGCCCTGAGTCCCCGCGCCCTCGCTGCGACCGAATCTGCCGATCAGTTCGTCGAGGGCTGTCACCGCCTCGCTCGACCGGCCGATGATGCGCAGAACGCGAGCTCTGTTGAACGCTGCCCGCGAGGTCGGCCCCTCGAATCCCGGTTCAAGCCGGTCGTCTGCGTGAGACATGAAGTCGTCCCACGCCTCGAGGGCCGCGTGGTAGTCACCTTGTGATTCGAGGAACTGAGCTCGTTCGAAACGCGCCCGCTGGCCATCCAACCACTCGCGAGCCGGCTCGTACGTCACTTCGAGAAACGGTATATGGCAGCTGCACCGGCCACGTCGCCACTGCGGGAGGGGAACACCCGATCGCGCAGCCGCAGCACGGGCGCCTCGACCAGCCGAGCGACGGCGATGCCGAGGGCGAAGGACGCGGCAAGCTCGAGCGCGAGCCGCAGGTACGGCGCGTCGTGCAGCAACGAGCCGAGAGCGCGTCCGACGACGACCATCGCGGGCGCATGCCACAGGTACGCGGAATAGGAGTGCTTGCCCGTGTACGCGAGCAGACGTCCCGGCCGCGTCGCTGCCAGCCATTCGGTGCGTGCCGACGTGAGCACGAGCATCAATGCGAGCCCGAAACCGGCGGTGATCGCCGACAGCCCGACGGTGTACATCAACGCATTGGAGCGATGGAGGACGAGCGGCAACGACCCAAGGCAGCCTGCGAGCAGCCCGAGCGCGAATCGCCGTCGAGCCAGGAAGCCGACGAACCGATCTCTCTCGTAGTGGTAGACGTACGCGAGCAGGACGCCGAACAGCAGGCTGTCGATGCGCACGTGCGTGCGGGCGTACACCCGCTCCCACCGGTAGTCGACGAACAGAGCGTGCCCCACACGGACGGCGAGAACGAGGGCGCACACCGACACCACGACGACTGCGACATCGCGCGACGGCCGGCCGAGCCATCCGCGGCGCGCGGCGATGACGGCGACGCCCGCCAGCAGGAGGTAGAAATGCTCCTCGACTCCGAGCGACCACGTGTGCCCCCACAAGGGCGTGGCGTAGTTCTGGACGAAGAAGATCTCACCGGCGACCCGCGGCCCGAACGAGCCCGCGTTGCGCAGCCCGAGGTAGCCGCTGGCGACGACGCTGACCGCGATGAAGACGTAGAACGCCGGATAGATCTTCAGGCCCCGTCGAACGAGGAATCGGCGCGCGTCGAACGTCCCCAGGCGCTGGTGTTCTCGAAAGATCAGCCCCGACACCAAGAAGCCGGAGAGCACGAAGAAGAGATCGACGCCGACCCACCCCGAGCGCGTTGCGAGCCGGGCGACGGCATTGTCGGGATATGCAGCCCCCCAGTGGTGCCAGATGACGAGCGACACGGCCAGCGTGCGCACCGCATCGACAGTCCGTAGGCGCTCGGCGTCGCGTACCTCGATGTGCTGCATTCGGTTCCTCCCGCCGGAAAGGGACCGAGGATACGAACGCTCGACCGCCGGGCATGCCGTCTTGCCGTTCACTTGACGCTTCTGGGCCGACCGACCTGAGGTGCAGGTGTGGTGGCGGCCCGGCGAGCCAGCACGGCTTCCCGGGTCGGCACGCGCCACGCGATGTACGCCGTTCCCACCGCCCCCACTGCGATGACCACGCCGACGATCAGGAGGCGATCGCGCAGCAACACCGAGCTCAGCGCGATGAACGTCCACATCGACCCGATCGCCCACCCCTTGGCCCGGCGAGGCATCCCGAGCCCGGCTCGGTGGTCGCGGACCAGCGGGCCGATGCGGGGCAAGCCGAGCACCCAGCGTTCGAAGCGCGGGCTCGACTTCCCGAAGCACGCCGCGGCGATGATGAAGAAGATCGTCGTCGGCAGACCCGGCACGACGATGCCGACCGCCCCGAACCCGACCGAGATCCAGCCGCCGACGAACCACCCGGCGCGCACCACCCTGTTGCGGGCGAGCGGCTCAGGCGGCTGCGCCGACGAATCGGTCACGTCAGGAGGTGGACGACGTCCTGCACGAGCAGCACCGACAGCAGGCCGATCACGCAAAGTGCGATCGCGGAGAAGTGCCAGCGCCATCTGTGGTCGACCGAGAAGAACCGCCGAATCGTGAAGACGTCGCACGTCATCGCGACCACTCCGATGACGATGCCGATCACCGGGCCGACGCCGGTGGCGAATCCGACCGCCGGCACGACGAACGGGAACACGACGTACGTCAGCGTGCAGCGGATCGCCGAGATCAGCATCGAGCGCTGGAACGCGCTGTACGCCGACGCCGCGGAGACGCCGGCAGGGCGCTCGCGGATGCGCAGGATCCGGCGGACCGCCATGTCGGCGCGCGATCGCTGCACACCGCCGGCCGCCGCGTGGTGGGGGAACGGGCACTTGCCGTCGGATGTGGCCGGAGGCGGAGCGCTGTGGGCGACGGGGCACCTGCTCGGGGTGATGCCGGTTTCAGGGAGCTGCGCGACCGGGGCCTGGTCCATCGGACGCCATGTTACGGACACCGGCCGGCCGATGCCGCAATCGTCGATGACGTTGCCGTGGGCTGAGGCGACGAATCGGGTCGGATAGCGGTCGAGGAGATCGGCCACCGCCTCCAGCATCGGCGCCGGATCGACGTAGTGCGCCCACACCAACCCATTGCCACCCACCGACCCCTGGGATCATTCGATGGCGGCCGCCAACGACGCCTTGAGCACCTTGCCCATCGCGTTGCGGGGCAGCGCCTCGACGACCCGGATCTCACGCGGGCACTTGTGCGACGTCAGGCGCTCGCGGGTGAACGCCAGCACGGCGTCCGCGAGCTCGCCTGCGCCGGCATCGCTCGCCGTCACGAAGGCGACGATGCGCTGGCCGAGATCCTCGTCGGGCACGCCCACCACCGCGACCTCGCGGACGCCGGGGTGGTCGGCCACGACGGCCTCCACCTCTCCCGCGCCGACCTTGAACCCGCCGCACTTGATGATGTCGACCGACGCACGCCCGACGATGCGATGGAACCCCCCGGCGTCGATCGTCGCTGCGTCACCGGTGACGAACCACCCGTCGGCGGTGAAGTCCGTGCTGCGCCCACCGCTGACGTAGCCGTCGAACATCGTCACGCCGCGCACCTGCAGCCCGCCGATCGCCTGCCCGTCGTGCGGGCACGGCGCTCCGTCGTCGGTCACCAGGCGGGTCTCGACGCCGGGGAGCGGGACACCGACGTGCCCGGGGCGCCGTTCGCCGTCGGCTCGGGTGCTGAGAGTGATCAGCGTCTCGGTCATGCCGTAGCGCTCGACGGGCCGCTGGCCGGCAACCGAAGCGAGCCCTTCGAACACCGACACGGGCAGCGGGGCGCTGCCCGAGACCAGCAGGCGTGCGGTGCGCAGGGCGGCCGCGGACGATGGTTCGTTGACGACGCGGGACCACACCGTCGGCACACCGAAGTACAGGCTGCCGCCCGCAGCCGCGTATGCAGCGGGGGTCGGCCGCCCGGTGTGGGTGACGCGCGACCCCACGCGCAACGCGCCGAGCACGCCGAGCAGGAGGCCGTGCACATGGAACAGCGGCAGCCCGTGCACGAGGTGATCGTCGGCCGTCCACGCCCACGCGTCGGCCAGCCCGTCGAGGTCGGCTGCGATCGCCCGCCGCGACAGACGCACTCCCTTCGGCAGACCCGTGGTGCCGGAGGTGTACATGATCAGCGCCGTGCGATCGTCGGCGACGTCGGGCGCGCTCGTCGCCACGCCGGCGCCATCGAGGCTGACCGCGGGCAGCTCGATCTCGGGCCACGGCACCGGCCCCAACGTCGCTGCGAGGCCGGCGTCGCGCACGAGATGGCCGCGCTCGACGGGTCCCGCGTCGGGCGGCAGCGGCACGACCGGCACGCCGGCGAGCAAGCCGGCGCAGACGGCGACGACCGTGTCGAGCGTCGGCGCGGCGTACACGCCGACCGCCGGCATCCCGGCGATGCGCCCGCCGACGACCGCGGCCCGGCGCCGCAGCTCGGCGAACGACAGCGCGTCGTCGCCGATCGAGACCGCGTCGGCTTGATCGGGCAACGAGCCCTCGAGAGCAGGCAGCAGCGTCATCGCCCCCAGACGGTAGCGAGCGTCATCGAGAATCAAGGCAAGCGGGCGACGCGGACCGCGCACTGCTTGTAGTTCGGCTCGCGGCTGATCGGGTCGAACTCGTCGAGCGTCAAGCGGTTGGCGCAGCGGTCGTCCCAATGGAACGGCACGAAGACCTCGCCGGCGCGCACGATCGAGGTGACACGGGCGCGGATGCGCTCGATCGTGCCGCGCTCGGAGGTGACGCTGACCCAGTCGCCGGACGCCACGCCGAGCGCCGCGGCGTCGTCGGGATGCATCTCGATCCACGCCTCGGGCGAGAGTCCTTCCAGGATCGCGATGCGACCGGTCTTGGTGCGCGTGTGCCAGTGCTCGACGGTGCGTCCGGTGTTGAGCAGCAACGGGAACGCCGGTCGCGGTGGGTCGCGCAGCGGCTTCGGTTCGACGGCGTGCACCTCGGCCTTACCGTTCGCTCGGTGGAAGCGCAGATCGGTGTACAGCCGCGGCGTCCCGCCGAGGGGCACGGATTCGGCGTCGTCGGGGCATGGCCACTGCACCCCACCGGCGTCCTCGATGCGCTCCCATGTCATGCCGCTGTAGTCGCAGGGCCGGCCGGACGAGACCCGCCGCCACTCGTCGAACGCGTCGCGCGGTGACTCCCATGCCGGAAACAGCTCGTCCCGGCAGCCCCACCGCTGCGCGATCGCGAGGAAGATGTCGAAATCGGTGCGCGCCTCGCCGGGTGGGGCGACGGCCGCGCGCACACGCGACACGCGCCGCTCGCTGTTGGTGAACGTGCCGTCCTTCTCACCCCACACCGCGGCAGGCAGGACGACGTGGGCGAGGTCGGTGGTCGGCGTCTCGAAGCCGTCCTGCACGACGAGGAGGTCGAGCTGCCGCAGCGCGTACTCGAGCGTCTCGCGGTTCGGGTAGGAGACGATCGGGTTCGTGGCGATGATCCACAGTCCCTTGATCTTCCGGCTGACGATCGCGTTGATGATGTCGGGATAGGCGCGGCCGCGCTCGGTCGGGATGCGCTCGACATCGATGCCCCACAGGGCCGCCAGCTCGGCGCGGTGAGCCTCGTTGTCGTACGCCCGGTAACCGGGCATCGACGCGGTGAAGCCTGTCTCGCGCGTTCCCATCGCATTGCACTGGCCGGTGATCGAGAACGGCGCGGCGCCCGGCTTGCCGATGTTGCCGGTCAGCAACGTCAGCGTGTTCAACAGCGTCACCGTGTGCGTGCCTTGCACGGAGTGGTTGACGCCCATGGTCCACGCCAGCACGCAGCGCTCGGCGTTGCCGATGGCGCGCGCCGTGGCACCCAGCTGCTCGGCGTCGATGCCGCTGTCGTGCGCGGCGCGCTCGACGGTCCAACCGGTGAGGTGGGCGACGAGCTCGTCGAGGCCGTCGACGTGTGCGCGCAGCGCGCCGACGTCGACGTAGCCCTCGTCGAGAAGCACGCGCAGGATGCCGTTCAGCAGAGCGATGTCGCCGCGGGGCCGCACCGGCAGATGGAGGTCGGCCACCATCGCCGTCTTGGTGACGCGTGGATCGACGACGATGACGGTCTTGTCGCCGCCGAGCACGCGCGGCGCGATCAGGGGATGGTTGTCGGCGATGTTGGCTCCCCACAGGACCACGACATCGGCGAGCTCGAAATCTTCGTAGCATCCCGGAGGCCCGTCGCTGCCGAAGCTCAGCTTGTAGCCCGAGACCGCGCTCGCCATGCACAGCGTCGTGTTGCCGTCGTAGTGGCGCAGCCCCATGCCGAGGCGCACGAGCTTGCCGAGCGTGTAGAACTCCTCGGTGACGAGCTGGCCGGTGGAGATCACGGCGACCGACTCGGGGCCGAAGCGGTCGATGAGATCGCGGAAACCGCCGGCGACACGCTCGAGCGCAGCGTCCCACGTCGCTGTCCGGCCGTCGACGCGCGGCGCCCGCAGGCGGCCCTCTGCGGCGATCATCTGATGTTCGGACAGTCCCTTCGGGCACAGGCGGCCACGGTTCACCGGATGGTGCGGGTCGCCCTGCACGGCCACGGCGACGCCGTCGCGCACACCGAGAAGCATCCCGCATCCCACCGAGCAATAGCCACACGTGGTCCGCACCCACCGATCGACGGCGCGACTGACGCTGACCGGACCGCGGACGGGATCGTCGACGTACCCATAGCGGTCGCCACCGTGATCGAGGCCGAGGAACCGCCCGACCCGCTCGCCGAGCTTCACCGGTGGCTCCCCGCGGCGCCGCGCCAGAACGCGCCGGGCATGTTCAGCGGCACGACGGTGACGTAGAACAGCCAACGTGCGAGCGTCTCGCTGAGCGCGACGGCGACGAACGAGATCGCGATCGGCGCGCCCGCGAGCGCCGCGGCGATGCCTCCCATCGCGGTGAGGACGCGCGCTGTGGTCGCTGCGCGGAACCAGCGGAGCTCGAGTCGCACCGAACCGCGGTGCGGCTGGCTCGGGTTGCGCGCGAGACGAAGCCAGTTGGCGACCGTCGCCGCCAGCGCGGTGGCGACGCCGGCCACGGCGAGGAGCTGATGACCGGTCAGCACGGGGCCCAACGCCATCGCGGTGGCGAAGAAGCGCACGATCGTGAGCCGGGAGTTCCACGCCGGCCGCCCCGGGACGACGTACAGGCGCGCCGACGCGTAGACGCCGGCGGCGCCCGTCACGGCCGCGGGGACCGCGAGCGCCGGCACGATGATCGCCATCCCGGCGAGAACGGCATATGCCGAGAGGAATGCGACCTCACGGCTGAGCCACGAACGGCGCAGGTTGCGCAGCGCCTTCCACGCGACGATCGGTCGACCGAGATGGAAGATCGCACCGACCATGCCGGCGCCCGCGAGCGCCGCCGCAAGTAAGCGCTCGCCGAGCGAGGATGCGGTCGCGCTGGCGCCGAGGGCGAGCTGGCTCAGCAGCGTGAGCCAGACGAGAGGCCAGTGCGGGTGCTCGGGGCGGACGTTCCAGTCACTCGCCGCGTAGGTCTCGGCAGGGACGTCGCGCGGCAGTTCGATGCGCGTCGTCGACAGCGTGATGTCACCGCTCGGCAGCTGTGGGGCATCCGCGGCGCGATGGTCGGCGCGCCATTCGGCGACGTTCACCTTCTCGATCGTGATCGCGTGCGTCGGGCAAGCGGCCACGCATGCGGGCGCCCGGCCGCTCTCCAGCCGCGGCTGGCACATGTCGCACTTCGTGACGATTCGCCGATCGGGCTGGAACGCCGGCACCGAGTATGGGCAGTTCCACGTGCAGTACCGGCAGCCGATGCAGTCGTCGGCATGGTGGGCGACGACGCCGTTGGGCAGCTTCTCGTACGCGTTGGTGGGACAGCCTTCGAGGCATGCCGGATCGAGGCAGTGGTTGCACGACATCGACAGGCTGAAGCGCCGCGTCTGCGGGTGCGCCCCTCCTTCGATCTCTCCGACACGGCGCCATGTCGTGCCGTCGGGCAGCCCGTTCTGCTCCGCGCACGCGACCTCGCACGAATGACAGCCGATGCAGGCGTTCATGTCGAACCCGAAGCGGTACTGCTCGCCGGCGTCGAGCGCGAGCAACTCCGGGCCGCGCGGCGAGATGCCCACCACGGGGATCACGATGCGACACCGACGTGGATCACGCCGTCGATGACGCGCACGTGGTGGACGGCGATCGCCACCTGTGGGTCGTCGAGGCAGGCTCCGGTCGCCAGGTCGAAGCGGTGCTTGTACATCGGCGACGCCACCGTCGCGACGCCGGCGACATCGCCGATGATGCCGCGGCTCATGACGCTGGCCCCGCTGATCGGGTCGACGTTGTCGATGGCGCGCAGGTCGCCGTCCGGCAGTAGGAAGACGGCGATGGCGCGGCCGTCGATCAACGCCGCGACACCACGACCCGGGATCAGCCGGGCGAGCGGGCAGATCGGCGCCCACGACACCGCGTTCGTCTGCGTCAGCATGGGATCCTCTGGCCGCGCAGCTCGACGCGCGTGATCGTCGGGTCGGGGACGTCGGAGTTCACGAACGACACGAAGCGCGCCACGCGTTCGGGGTGCTCCAACGTCTCGGTCCACTCGCACCGGTAGCTCTCGACGTGGCGCGCCATGTCCGCCTCCAGCTCGGCGCCGATCCCGAGCTCGTCGTCGATCACCACGCGGCGGACGAAGTCGATCCCACCCGGAAGCTTGCGCTGCCACGTCGCGGTGCGCTCGAGCCGCTCCGCCGTGCGCACGTACCACATGAGGTAGCGATCGATCGCCCGGACGAGCGCGGCGTCGTCGAGGTCCTCGGCGAGCAGCTCGGCGTGCGCCGGGCGCATGCCGCCGTTGCCGCCGACGTACAGGTTCCAGCCGCGCTCGGTGGCGATCACGCCGACGTCCTTGCCTTGCGCCTCCGCGCACTCACGGGCGCATCCGGACACCGCCAGCTTGATCTTGTGCGGCGCCCGCAACCCGCGGTATCTCAGCTCGAGATCGACGGCCATGCTCACCGAGTCCTGCACGCCGTAGCGGCACCAGGTCGATCCGACGCACGACTTCACCGTGCGCACCGCCTTGCCGTAGGCGTGGCCCGATTCGAGCCCGGCAGCGATCAGGCGCTCCCAGATCGCGGGCAGCTGCTCGACGCGGGCGCCGAACAGATCGATGCGCTGACCGCCGGTGATCTTGGTGTACAGGTCGAAGTCGCGGGCGACCTCGCCGATCGCGATCAGCTGGGCCGGCGTGATCTCACCGCCCGGCACGCGCGGCACCACGGAGTACGTGCCGTCGCGCTGGAGGTTGGCGAGGAAGTGGTCGTTGGAGTCCTGGAGGCTCGCCTGCTCGCCGTCGAGGATGTAGCCCGACGCGAGCGACGCGAACATCGACGCCACCGCGGGCTTGCAGATCTCGCACCCCTGTCCCGTGCCGTGCTCGGCGACGAGCTGGGCGAAGGATCTGATCCCGGTGACCCGGACCACTTCGAAGAGCTCGGGACGCGTCATCGGGAAGTGCGCGCACAGCGTCTTGACGACCGCCTTGCCCGCGGCGCGCAGCTCGGCGTCGATCAGCTCCTGGACGACAGGAACGCACGACGCGCATCCGGAGCCCGCCTTCGTGCACGACTTGACACCCGCGACGTCCTCGAAGCCCTCGCGCACCGCAGCGCGGATCGCGCCGCACGACACGTTGTGACACGAGCACACCCCGGCGGCATCGGGGAGGTCGGCCGACGTCGGCGCCGCGCCGCCTGCCGGGCGCAGGAGCGTCATCACGTCCGGCGTCGGGATCGTGCCGCGCACGCATTGCACGAGCATCGGGTAGGCCGTTGCGTCTCCGACGAGCACCGCGCCGATCGCCGTGCCGTCCGGATCGAGGACGACCTTCTGCCACAGCCCCGACACCGGGTCGGACACGATGACCTCGTCGCCGTCCGCATGCGGGTTGCCGACGCTGGCGACGTCGACGCCGAGCAACTTCAGCTTGGTGGACATGTCCGCGCCAGTGAACGACGCGCTGGCGCCGGCCAGCCGGTCGGCGACCACCTCGGCCATCGCATATCCGGGCGCGACGAGCCCGTAGACGCGCCCGGCGTGGCAGGCGACCTCGCCGATCGAGAACACACCGGGCGCGGAGGTGGCGCACGCGTCGTCGACGACGATCCCGCCGCGCTCTCCGATCGCCAGCCCGGCGTCACGGCCGAGCTGATCGCGCGGACGGATGCCCGCGGCGAACACGACCATCTCGACGTCGAGGTCGTCACCCTCGGCGAACGAGAGCCCGGCGACCGTGCCGTCGGCGCCGGTGCGCACCGCGGTCGCGGCTGCGCCGGTGCGCACGTCGAGGCCGAGGTCGGCCACGTGCCGGCGCAGCGCCCGCCCGCCGCCGTCGTCCAGCTGGACGGCCATCAGGCGCGGCGCGAACTCGACCACGGTGGTCGCGACGCCGAGCAGCCGCAGCGCGTTGGCGGCTTCGAGGCCGAGGAGTCCGCCTCCGACGACGGCGCCGGTCTTGACGCCCGCCGCCCAGCTCTGGATCGCGTCGAGGTCGTCGAGGGTGCGGTAGACGAACGAGCCGAGCGCGTCGACGCCGGGGATCGGCGGCACGAACGCCGACGAGCCGGTCGCCAGCACGCACGTGCCATACGCGACGCCCCGGCCGCTCGCAAGGCGCGCCGAGCGCGTCGTGGGATCGAGCGCGACGACCGCGTCACCGAGCACCAACTCGACCCCGGGCAGGTCGTAGACCGCGCCGTCACCGAGCAGAAGGTCCTCCGCGGTCGCGCCGTCGAACACCGACGACAGGTGCACCCGGTCGTATGCCCGCCGGCGTTCCTCGCCGACGACGAGGACGCCGTGGCTGCGGTGCAACCCACGCTCCACCGCTGCTTCGACGAAGCGGTGCCCGACCATTCCGTTGCCGACGACGAGGATCGTCGTCGTGTGCTCGACCGTCGTCATGCTCACACTCCTTCCAGGCGACGACGTGACGGACGGATGTAGACGCCCCACGTGACGAGCACGCACAGCGCGTAGAAGGCGATGAACGCGACGTAGGCGGCGTCTCCGCTGCCCCGGCTGAGGAACGACTCGCGCAGCGCGAGGTTGACGAGCACGCCGCCGAAGGCGCCGATCGATCCGGCGACGCCGATCAGCGCGCGCGACAGCCGTCGCGCCGCGCGATCGGCCTCATCGGGATTTGCGCCGGCGCTGACCGCGCGCTGTGCGCGTGCGCGGAACACGGCGGGGATCATCTTGTAGACGGAGCCGTTGGCGATGCCGGTGAGCACGAACAGCGCGACGAAGCCGGCGACGAACAACGGCAGCGACGCGATCTGCGACGCGAACAGGATCACCGCAGCGCCGAGACCCATCGCGGCGAAGGTGCAACACGTGACGCGCGAGCCGCCGAGGCGATCGGCCAACCGGCCACCGATCGGTCGGATCAGCGAGCCCAGCAGCGGCCCGAGGAACGTGAGGTATGCCGCCTTCAGCGGGGTGTCGAAGTCGGCGCTGAACTGCACCTGGAGCACCTGCCCGAACGCGAACCCGAAGCCGATGAACGAGCCGAACGATCCGACGTAGAGCAGCATGATGATCCACGAGTGGCCGTGCTTCACGGCCTCGCGCATCGCCCGCTCCTCGTTCGACAGGAACGTGAGGTTGTCCATCGACGAGGCGGCCGCGAGCGTCGAAGCGACGATCAGAGGCAGGTAGACGGCGAGGATCACCCGCGGGTGTCCGGCGCCCGCGGTCGCGAGCACGAGCAAGCCGACGAGCTGCACGACCGCGACGCCGATGTTGCCGCCGCCGGCGTTCAATCCCAGCGCCCACCCTTTCAGGCGCTGCGGGTAGAACGCGTCGATGTTGGCCATCGACGACGAGAAGTTGCCGCCGCCGACGCCGGCCGTCGTCGCCACGGCGAGCAGCACGCCGAACGACGCCCCGGGCTCGAGGACCAGCGCCGTGAGGATGCACGGAACGACGAGCAGCGCCGAGCTGACGAGCGTCCAGTTGCGCCCGCCGAGCTTGGCCACGGCGAACGTGTAGGGCAGCCGCAACAGCGCGCCCACCGCCGTCGGCACCGTCGTGAGGAGGAACTTCTGGCCCGGGTCGAATCCGTACTCCGGGCCGAGGAACAGCACGAAGACCGACCACATGCTCCAGATCGAGAAGCCGACGTGCTCGGACACGATCGAGAAGATCAGGTTGCGGCGCGCGATTCGCCGTCCGGTCGCCTCCCAGAAGGCGACGTCCTCCGGACGCCACTCGTCGATCCATCGGCCGCCGCGCGTGGTGCGTCGCGCGGCCCCGGCGGCGATCGAGCTCTCGACGAATTGGGCAGAGATCGACATCGATCCGCCTCCGTGCGTTGCGTGGTGGTGGGCAACGTCGATGCTGCGAGGCGAATGAGTCGAGCGTGTTTCCTCGTGCTGACGTTTCCCTCACCGGGTGGCGGCGGCGCTGTGAGCACACGCGTGCCGCTGGTCACGCGGCGGGTGTCAGTTGGCGAAGGCCCAATCGAGCAGGGCCGTCGCCGAGGCGTCGCGGTCGGGCTCCGTGGCGGCCCCGAGCACGGCGACGATGACCGTCCTTCCGTCGCGCGTCGCCGACGCCAGGATGCAATAGCCGGCCTGCGTGGTGTGGCCGGTCTTGATGCCGTCGGCGCCGGCGTACACGCCGAGCAAGTCGTTGGTCGCGGGGAAAACCTGCCCGTGCAAGCGTGCGCTCGTGCGGGCCACCGTCGTGCGGAACGTGGGATCCGACATCAGCACGTTGCCCAGCAGCACGATGTCGCGAGCCGTCGAGTGCTGGCCAGCCGCGTCCAGACCGACCGGGTTCACGGCGTGGGTGCCGGTCATGCCGAGGCGACCGGCGGCATCGTTCATCATCGCCACGAACGCGTCCTCGCTGCCGCCGACGTCGCGAGCGAGCGCGCGGGCGGCGTCGTTGGCGCTGACGATCAGCATCGCTCTCACCAGCACGTCGCGCGGCAACTGCTCGCCGGCGTAGAGCCCGATCGCCGACTCCATCGGGTCGATCTGCATGCGCGGGACCGTGACGACCCTTGTGTGATCGCCCGCTTCGTTCACGACGTACGCCGTGAGCAGTTTCATCAGGCTGCCGACCGCCATCGGCGCGTCCGCGGCATTGGCAGCCATCATCTGCTGGCGGCTGACGTCGAAGACCGCCCAGGACGGAACCGACACGACCGGCAGCGGCGTGGTCGTGGTCGTCGTCGCCGGCAACGTGGACGTCGGCGGCGGGGCGACGACCACTCCCGGGCCCTGCGTGCTCGAGACGACGTCGCCGCCGCAGGCCCCCGCCGCCAGGGCCAGCGTCGTCACGAGCAGGATGCTGCGGCGCCGCAGGCGCGACGGGGTCGCCGCCATCATCCCGGCGTCAGCGAGGCCACATCCTCGCCATCACCTGAATCGCCCTCGCTCGGCGTGTCGGCGCGCCCGCGTCCCGCGGACAGGACGAGGTACAGGCCGGCGACCACGACGACGGCGAGCGCGACCCACTGGTTCCAGCGCAGCCCACCGAGCTTGTCGGCCGGGTCGATGCGCAGCCCTTCGACCCAGAAGCGCCCAGCGCCGTAGCCGACGAGGTACACCGCCATCAGCCGGCCGGGACGCAGGTGGAAGCGCTTGTCGATCCACAGCAGCACGCCACACAACGCCAGGTTCCAGAGCGATTCGTAGAGGAACGTCGGGTGGAACGTCGTGCCGGGCGGGTGGCCCGCGGTGAGCGCCTTCTCGTCGGACACCTCGAGCGCCCACGGGAGATCCGTGGGCCTGCCGAACAGCTCCTGGTTCCACCAGTTGCCCCACCGGCCGATCGCCTGCGCCAACGGGATCGCAGGCGCGGCAGCGGTCATCAGCCGCGGCGTGGTGATGTGACGGCGGCGGCCAGCCCAGATGCCGACGAGGATGCCCGCGACGAGACCGCCCGGGATGCCGAGCCCGCCGTGCCAGATCTTCGGGATGTCGGCGAGGTCATCCTCGAAGCGCTCCCAGTCCGTGACGACGTGGTACAGCCGGGCGCCGATGACGCCGGCGGGAACAGCCCACAGCGCGATCGCGCTCGCATCCTCGCGCGTGCCCCAGCGGCGCGCTTCGAGGCGGCGGCCGAACAGCCAAACCGCGGCGAGCACGCCGAGGGCGATCATCAGCCCGTACGCGTTCAGCTTGAGCGGCCCCAAGTCGAGCGTGCCGCTCGACGGGCTCGGGATGCTGGCTGGCAGCGCCGACGCGATCACGCGTTCACGACCTTGTCGGCGAACTCGACCGCGGCAGCCTCGATCAGCTCACGGTCGTAGTCCTGCGTGGCCACGTGATAGCTGCGCTCGAGGGTGATGCGCTCGAGCGGACCTCCGTAGGCGGCGGCGAGCGCATCGCTCTGCGCAGGGTCGACGACGTGGTCGTTCGGGGCGGTCATCAACAGCAGGGGCGCCGAGATCGACCCGAAGCGGCGGGCGAGCGGCACGACACCGTCGTCGACGAGCGACACGAGGCACGGCAGCGGCGTCGCCGCGTAGGACGCCTCGACGACGCCCGGCTTGCAGATGTCGCTGCCGCTGCCCGGCACCACGACCTCGCCGTCGGCGACCATGCCGCGCACCATCTCCATCACCTCGTCCGGCTGCGGCTGCGTGACCGGGTTGACACAAATGATGCCGGCGACCTCCGGATGCTCGGCGGCGATCCACAGCGTGAGCGCGCCGCCCATCGACAGCCCAGCCACCACCACGGCGTCGACCCGCTCGGCGAGGCGCTGGTACGCGGCCTCAGCAGATGCAGCCCAGTCGTGCCACCCGGTGGTCAGCATGTCCTCCATCGTCGTGCCGTGCCCGGCGAGCAGCGGCAGCTCGACGTGGTATCCCGCCCGCCCGAACGCCTGCGCCACGCCCCGCATCGACGACGGGCTGCCGGTGAAGCCGTGCAGGCAGAGCGCGCCGTGTGGGCGCTCGCCGACGTGGCTCCACGGCTCGGCGCCGGACATGATCGAACCGCTCATGCTGCATGTCTAGCGCGGCGCGCCCGGTCGCCACCGGGCGCACGCCGGCTGCCAGCTTGACCGGCTCGGCCGCGTCCGGTGGACTGAACCGATGAGAGCACCGAGCCCGCCATGAGCGCAGCGTCCGAGCGTGAGCACACCGGGCAGGGGCTCGAGCGCAAGCGCCAGCTGCTCGACGCCGCCGCGGCGCTGTTCACCGAGCGTGGCTACGCACAGACCCGCATCTCGGACATCTGCGCCGCAGCCGGCGTCGCCAAGGGCCTGTTCTACTGGTACTACCCGACGAAGGAGAGCCTGTTCGCCGAGCTGGTGCGCGAGATGCGCCAGGAGCTGCGCCGGGCCCAGGGCGCGGCGATGAACCCCGACGACGACCCGCTCACCCGCATCCGGCGCGCCACGGAAGCGACCGTGCGGTTCTTCGCCGCCCACGCCACCTACTTCGCGCTGTTGCACGTCGAGCGCGCCGATCCGCGCATCGCGGACATCCTGCGCGAAGGCAGCGACGTCTATGCCGCCGACACCGAGGCCGCGGTGCGCGAGGCGCAACGGTGCGGCCTGATCGCCGACGAGGACATCCACTTGATGGCGATCGGGCTGATGTCGGGAGTCGCGTCGTTCAGCCACGCCTACCGGTCGGGGCGCATCGCGATGCCGCTCGACGAGTTCGCCGCCGCCGTCGGCCGGTGGGTGTTGCGCGCGATGGGCGCTCAGACAGCGCTGGGATAAGCGACCGGCGCCAACTCGGGGTGCCGCTCGACGATCACGTCCAGGAACGCGTCGACGACCTCGGGCTGGAACTGCGTGCCGCGGGCGCCCATGATGTACCGCACCGCGTCGGCGTTCGACCACGCCTCCTTGTACGGCCGGGCACTCGTGAGCGCGTCGTAGACGTCGGCCACGCTGGTGATCCGACCGGACAGCGGGATGGACGGGCCGGCCGTGGCGTTCGGGTAGCCGCGGCCGTCCCAACGCTCGTGGTGCGTGAGGGCCACTTCGGCGGCGAGCTGGATCAGCGTGGAGGTACTGCCCGACAGGATCTGCGCGCCGACCGTCGTGTGCGTCTTCATCACCGCGAACTCGGCCTCGGTGAGGGGGCCGGCTTTCAACAGGATCGCGTCCGGCACCGCCACCTTGCCGATGTCGTGGAGCCGAGCGGCGAGGCGCAGGCTCGACACCCACTCCTCGTCGACCTTCATCGCCTGGGCGATGTCGCCCGCCAGCTCACCGACGCGGATCGTGTGCTCGCCGGTGTCGGTGTCGCGGAACTCGGCGAGCACCGCCAGCCGGCTGAACGCGTCCAGCTGGGACTGCTCGAGCTGGTGGGTGCGGTTGCGCACCATCGCTTCGAGCTCGCCCGTGCGCAGCCGCAGGATCTCGGCCTGTTGGCGTGCCTGCTCGGTGTCGTGGGCGATCTGGAGCGTCTTGATCCGCAGGTCGGTTCCGGTGCTGAACAGCTCCTGGTTCAGCTGGTACCGCGCGTCGCTGTGCGCCAGCGCCTGCTCGAAGTTGCCGAGCGTCTTGTGGGCCTTGGACAGCAGGTCGTGCGCCGTGAGCGCGACGGTGCGGGCGTTCGCCGACGTGGCTCCCTGGAGGGCGAGATCGAGATCGGCGACAGCGTCAGCGACCCTGCCCTCGCGCAGCGCGGCGCGGCCGCGCATCAGGCGCACGTTCACAGCCGACAGCGTGTTGCCCTCCGCGCCACGCGCCGCGCGCTCGGCGAGAAGCTCCAGCGCCTCGTCGAAGCATCGCGACGAGCGGGCGATGTCGCTGAGGCTGCTGTAGGCGTCGCCGAGGTTGGCGAGGATCTGCGGCACGTACGCCGGGGCGTGCTCGCGCGCCATCTCGAGCGCGCTCTCACCGAGGCTGACGGCGAGGAAGTGCTCGTTGCGCTGCGAACGCAGCTCGGCCATGTTCGCCAACGTCATGGCGTCGAACTCGGGCCGGCCGAGCTGCGCGTTGGCCGCCAGCGCGGCCTCGTAGGTGACGATCGCACGGTCGGTGTCGCCGAGCTCGTGATGGATGCCCGCGATCGTGTTCAGCAAGTTGCCCTCGTCGACGCGGTGGTCGGTGCCGCGATACAGCTCGAGCCCGTGCAGGCAGCACGACAGCGCTTCGGAGAGGTTCCCGGCGTTGAGGTGCACGACGCCCATCAGGTTCAGCGCCCACGCTTCGACCACCTGCGCCCCGCAGCTGCGGGCGAGGTCGCGGGCGTCGACCGCGACGGAGAACGCCTCGTCGGCGGCGCCCATGTAGTACGAGATGCTCGCCAGACGGTAGAGGGCTTCGGCTTCGAGCGTCTGCTGCCCGAGCGATCGGGCGAGGAGCCGGGCCTGCTGCGCCAGGCCGCGAGCCCGCGCCGCCTCCTCGTTCTCGAGGGAACGCGCGGCGTCGAGCAGCTCACGGGCGTTCAACCCGCCCCCGCGACCTTCGGTTGTCGTGATCACCGATCCGGACAACGCGGCTCCTCGCCTAAGACGACCGCAGGCTAGTGATCTCGATGACGCGGGGGAGGACAAACTTGAGCCTTCTTGGCGGACTCTTGATGAAAGGCGCACTCTGCGCGGTGGGCCGCAGCGCCCGCCCGACGCCGTAGGGTGGCTCAGCTGGGACGATCGAGAAGAGGAGGCGATGCCGGACCGTCACGCGGCGGGCGACCGCGCCAACAGCGCCAGCCGCCATCCCACCAGCCGGCCGCTCCCTGCCCGCAGGGCCGACGCGCGCGCGGCGCAGTGGTCCGCAGGCCACCTCGGAGGCCGCCACCTCGAATCGTCGGCCGTGGCCGCGATCTTCCCCGTCCTCGCGCTCGTGCCCGTGTGGCTGCTCGCCTTGGCGGTCTTCTGGGCGCCCGTGCGGCTGGTGTCCGACGTGCCGTTCTGGATGTTCGCGGCGCTCTACCTCGCCGCCGGGGTGCTGCTGTTCCTGCGCCCGGTGCAAGCGGTGCTGCTCACACGCCTGCTCGGCGCGCGCCGGCCGACACCGGAGGAGCGCGCCGTCCTCCAGCCGCTGTGGAACGAGATCGCCCAGGCCAATCGCCTGGCTCCGCGCCGCTTCGTGCTCGCCGTGTTGCCCGCTGACGAGCTGAACGCGTACGCCTGCGGTGGCCACCTGGTGGTCGTCACGAGTTGGGCGGTCGAGTGCCTGCCGCGGTCGGAGCTCGCCGGCGTGCTGGCTCACGAGCTCGGCCATCACCTCGGTCTGCACACCGTCGCCCTCACGATCGGCCATTGGCTCAGCGTGCCGATCCTGGTGCTCGCTCGCGTCGGCTTCTTCCTCCAGAACGTCGCCACCGCGGCCACCGGCAGCTTCGTCAGCCACTCCGCGGCGCTGACCGCCGTCGGTCGCTTGATGGCCTTCGTGCTGCGGGTGGTGTCCTGGGTCTTCCTCGCCGCGCTGCTGACCAGCACGGCGATCGGCAACGTGGTCGGCCGGCGGGCGGAGTTCCAGGCCGACCGGCGGGTGGTCGCGATGGGCTACGGCCGCGAGCTGTCGGCGGCGCTGCGCCGGGCGATCGCCGCGGGCGGAGGCGAACGTCCGCGCACGTGGGGTGAACGCCTCTTCGCCACGCATCCCTCGGCTCGCACCCGCGTCGCCCGCATCGACGCCTTCGTGCGCAGCCGGGCGTGATGGCATGCCGAACCGTGTGACAGGGCTGCCGTAACGTCGCCGACGTGACCCTGCACGTCCACCACAGCCCGCACCTCGGCGCACTCGCCGACGCGCTCGCGGCTGTGCTCGCCGTGCCCCTCGACGACCCGTTCACCGCCGACGTGGTCGCCGTGCCCTCGGTGGGCGTGCGTGACCTGCTCAGCCGTTGCCTGGGGCGTCGCCTGGGCAGCCGCGGCCGCGACGACGGGGTCGTCGCCAACATCGACCTGGTCTTTCCTGGCCGGCTCATGTCGGCGGCGCTGGGCGACCCGGTCGAAGCAGACGACCCGTGGAACGTCGAGCGGCTCACGTGGGTCGTCCTCCAGGCCGCGGCGGAGGGCGAGGTGACGATCCCCGGCTGGCCGTCCGACCCGCGTGCGCCCGGCGCCGATCGGTGGCTGCGCGCGCGGCGCATCGCCGACCTGTTCGACCGGTACGCCGCACAACGCCCTCGGCTGCTCCAGCGGTGGGCGGCCGGCATCGATACCGACGCGTCGAGCGCCGCCGATCCGGCGCCGCTGCTGCCGCTCGCCATGCGGTGGCAGCCGGCGTTGTGGCGCGCGGTGCGCCGTCGCATCGGCCGCGAGAGCCTCGCCGAGCGCCTGCCGTCGTTGCTCGCCGATCTCCGCGACGGGCGTCTCACGCCCGCGCTGCCGGCGCGGGTCGCGGTGTTCGGGATCAGCACCATCCCGCCGGCCCAACTCGAGGTGGTGCGCGCGCTGGCGGAGACGCGCGAGGTGCACGTACTGGTGGCCCACCCGTCGCCGTTTGCCTGGCGCACGTCGCCGTATCGCCTCGCCGGCAGCCTCAACCGGCGCGCCGCCGTCGACGTCACGGCCCACGTCAACCATCCGCTGCTGGCGTCGTGGGGCCGGCCGTCGCTCGAAGCGCGAGCGCTCCTGCACGGCATCGACACCGTCGAGCATGCGGTCGAACCGCCCGAGCGCGGCGGGACGCTGCTCGCCGCCGTCCAGCGCGGCATCCTCTTCGACCGCCAGCTCGACGAGGGGCACGCCCAGCCCGATGGCACCCTTCAGGTGCATGCCTGCCACGGCCCGGCGCGTCAGGTCGAGGTGCTGCGCGATGCGCTCGCCCACCTCTTCGCCGACCGGCCCGACCTGCTGCCGCGCGACGTCATCGTGGTGTGCAGCGACCTCGACCGCTACGCGCCGCTGCTCACGGCCACGTTCGAGCAGTCGGGCGAGCCGTGCATCCCGGTGCGCGTCACCGATCGATCCCTGGTCACGGCGAATCCCGTGGCAGAGGCGCTCGACGCGCTGCTGACCGTCGCCCGCGGGCGGGTCAGCGCGCTCGACGTGTTGGCGCTCGCCGGCTTGGGGCCTGTCCAGCGATCGCTCGGGTTCACCGACGACGACCTCACCGTGCTCTCACGCTGGGTCGACACGCTCCACGTGTGCTGGGGGCTCGATGCCGACCATCGGGAGCGGTGGCAGATCCCGTCCGACGTGCGGTGCGGCACCTGGGCATCGGCGCTCGACCAGCTGCTCGTCGGCGCGGCGATGCCAGCCCCCACGGCGCGCAGCGTCTTCGACTGCGCGCCCTTCGACGACGTCGGCACGGCCGACCTCGAGGTGGCAGGCCGCCTGGCGGAGTTGCTCGCCCGGCTCGACACCGTCGCGTCGTGGTCGGACGACGAACTGCCGATGGGCGTGTGGTGCGACCGCTTCGCCGATCTGGTCGCGGCCACGGCTGCGGCCGCGCCGGGCGACGGCTGGCAGACCCGCGAGGTCCTCGCCACGCTCGACGACGTGCGGGCCGACGCGGCGCATGCTGGCGACATCCGCCTCGGCATCACCGACGCGCACGCCGTCGTGCGCACCCGGCTGGGCGGCGCCCCGCGGCGGCTCGACGTCCGCAGCGGCGCCGTCACCGTCACCTCGCCGATCTCGGCGCGCGGCGTTCCGGCGAAGGTGCTGTGTGTCCTCGGGCTCGACGACGTGGGCGGCGGCGCCGCCGTCGACGGAGACGACGTGCTGGCCTTGGCGCCGTGCGTCGGCGAGCGCGACGAGAGCAGCGAGCAGCGACACGCACTGCTCGACATCGTGATGGCGGCGAGCGACATGCTGCTCATCACCTGCACCGGCAACGACCCGCTCACCAATGCCCCGGTCCCGTTCGCGGTGCCGCTGGCCGAGTTGCTCGACGTCGCCGCGGCCTGCCTCGGCGCGGCGGACGGTCAGGATCGGCTGGCCGGCGTCGTCACCCGCCACCCTCGTCACGCGTTCGACCTGCGCGCGGTGACCGCGCCCGACCCACGGCAGCCCTCGCTGCATCCGCGCCGGCCGTGGGCTTTCCATCGGTCCACGCTCGATGCGGCAGCCGCCGCACGTCGCGGTCGGCAGCAGCGGTCCACGCGCCGGTCGTGGCAGCTGCCGCCCGCCGAGGTCACCACCGTGACGTTGGGCGAGCTGCGCGATGCGATGGTCAAGCCGGCGCGTGTATTGCTGCGCGACCGCCTCGACGTCGCGCTTCCCGGCGACGACGATCCGCCTGCGATCGACATCCCCCTCGCCGCCGATCCGTTGCAGCGCTCGGGCCTGGGGCAAGCACTCGCGCGAGCCATCGACGCGGGCACACCGACGTCCGACGCGCTGCTGCGCGCCTGGCGCGAGCAGAGCGCCCTCACCGCTGGGCTGCCTCCGCTGGCGCTCGGCGTTCGCACCCTCGACGAGGTCGAAGCCGAGGTGCTCGAGCTCGAGCGCGCGCTGGGCGACCTCGCCGCCCCGCTCGCTCTGCCGATGGCGCGCGACGTCCACGTCGTCCTCGACGACGGCACATCGGTCACCGGGTCGGTGGCAGGCACAGCGGGCGACCACGTCGTGCGGCTCCAGTACACGCGGTACACCCCGGGCATGCTGCTCGACGCCTGGGTGCAGCTGGCCGCGCTCACCGCGCTCGACCCCGCGCAGGCATGGTGCGCGGCGCTCGCCACGCGGGCCATGTCGGGCACGAAACGGCCCGTCGCGGTCCACATGCGATTCGGCCCCCGCATGACCCGCGCGCAGCGCGCGGCGGCCGGGCGCGAGGTGCTGCGCGTCGCCGTCGATACTCGCCGCGCCGCGCTGCGCAACGACGTCCCGCTGTTCGCACGCACCTCGCGCGTGCTCTTCCAGGCCGGCGACCGGGTGCCGAAGGACGCGCCGAAGGCGTGGAAGAACGACCTCGAGTACGACCGTCCCGCGTCGTTGGTGTGGGACGGCGTCGACGTCCACGCCGTGCTCGCGGAGCCGGTACGCGAGCACGAGGCGCACCTACCCGCCGCGCCGGGCCGGGCGCAGGCATGGGCCCGCTACATCTGGGGCCTCTACACCGACACCATCGAGGACGACGCGCCATGATCAGGTCCGAGACGGCGCGCGTTCCGCTCGACCTCGCCGGTCCCCTGCCCAGTGGCCTGGTGGTGTTGGAAGCCAGCGCCGGCACCGGCAAGACCTACTCCCTCGCCGCGTTGGTCGCTCGCGCCATCGCCGAGCGCGGCATGCTGGCCAGCGAGCTGCTGATGGTCACGTTCACCCGCGCGGCGGCAGCCGAGCTGCGCGAACGCACCCGCGCCAAGCTGCACGAAGCAGCAGCGGCGCTCTCACCGACGGGAGTAGCGCCACCCCACGACGCGTGGCTGCGCGCCGTCGCCGACGCGACGCCGGACGAGCGCGCTGCGCGTCGCGCCAACGTCCTGCGCGCGCTGGCGCGCTTCGACGACGCGACGATCACCACGATTCATGGCTTCTGCCAGCAAGCGCTGGCGCAGGTGGGGTTGCGCGCTCCGATGGCGCTCGGCGCGCGCTTCGTCGGCGATCCCCGCTCGCTCGTCGCGGGGGTGTGCCGCGACGTGCTCGTCCCGGTGTTGGCGACAGATCCGTTCGCGCTCGACGGGCCGGGGCGGAAGTCGCCACTCACGCTGTCGTGGATCGAGGGCACGCTGTTCTCGGCGGTGATGTCGGTCGTGAACAACCCGGGTTCCGTGCTCACGCCTGCGCTGGACGACCTCGACCCGTCCGACGACGCGGCAGAGGTGGCCGCCCGCTGGCGAACGCTCGTCGAGCGCGCGGTCGACGAGGTGAACCGGCGCCGGCGCACCCGCGGCGAGACCGGCTTCGACGAGCTGATCACCGGACTGCACGCCGTCGTGCACGGTCCCCACCGCGACGACGTCGTCGGATGGCTGCGTGAGCGCTACTCGCTGGTCTTGATCGACGAGTTCCAAGACACCGATCCCGTGCAGTGGGAGATCTTCTCCGAGGCCTTCCGATCCGAGCCGCATCCCGTCGACGTGGTCGTGGTCGGCGATCCGAAGCAGGCGATCTATCGCTTCCGCGGCGCCGATGTCCGTGCCTATCTGGCAGCCGTCGCGCAGGCCGGAGAGCGGCGCACGCTGGCCACGAACCGCCGCAGCGACCCCGCTCTGCTGGAAGGGCTCGAGGCGCTCCTGCGGGGGGCCACGTTCGGCGACGCGGCGATCGAGTTCGTACCGGTCTCGGCGCCGGAGGGAACACCCCTGCGACGGCTGACCGCCCCTGCGGCAGGGGCACCTGTCGAGCTGCGCTGGGTCTCGCCGACGCGCGACATCGTCGACCGCTCCGGCTACGTCGACACCAATGGCGCGTTCCGGCTGGTTCTCGCCGACCTCTGCCACCACGTCGTGTCGCTCACCAGCGGCGGAGCCACGATCACCGGCGACGACAACACGGCCCGGCCGGTGGAGCCGGCGGACATCGCCGTGCTGGTGCGCTCGCACGACGACGGCGCCCGCGTGGGACAGGCGCTCAGCGCGGCAGGCATCCCCCACGTCCTCACGGGGGCGACCGACGTGTTCGAGGGTCAGGCATGCGACGACTGGGCGACGTTGCTGCGGGCGCTCGCTGCGCCCGGGCACCTCGGCAGGGTTCGCGCGTGCGCGCTCGGCCCATTCTTCGGCGTGACACCGCTGACCGTCGCCTGCGACGACGCGGCCACCGCGGAGGTGCAGATGCGGCTGCGCCAATGGGCCGACGACCTGCAGCGCGCCGGCGTCGCCGGGTTCTACGCCGGCATCCGGTCCAACAGCGGCATGGTCGAGCGGGTGCTGTCGGCCCCCGGGGGCGAGCGCCGACTGACCGACCTGGATCACATCGCCGAACTGCTGCACGTGGCGAACGGCGACGCGATCGCGTCCGCGGGGCGCCTGGCCGACACGCTGGCCCAACTCGCCGCCGACAAGGACGCCGACGTCGACGAGCGCAAGCGCCGCATCGACTCCGACGCGGCCGCGGTCCAGGTCACCACGGTGCACGCCAGCAAGGGCCTCGAATTCCCCATCGTGTTGCTGCCGATGCTGGCCAAGGGCTCCGGCGGCGGACCGAACGGGGCGCTCGTCTACCACGACGGCGGGCGGCGCACCCTCGACGTCGCGGCCTCGATCGACTGGCGCGCCGACGGCCCACCGCCGTCGACCCAAGCCGAGCGCAAGGCCGCGGCCGACGCCGACGAGGCGGGCGACGAGATGCGGCTGCTGTACGTCGCCTTGACCCGCGCGCGCCATCAGGTGGTCGCCTGGTGGGCCACGCGCACCGGGATCGGCTCGTCGCCGCTCGCCCGCGTCCTGCTCAACCGCCGCGGCGACCGCTGCGACACATCCTCGGCGGTGCTCGCCAAGGAGATGCCGAAGACCGCAGAACAGCTGGCGGAGCGCTTCGGCCGGCTCGACGGCCTGGGCGGCGGCAACGTGGCATGCCACCCGGTGCAGCCCCGCACGACGCCAGCGGTGTACGTCCCGCCTCCGAGCGCCGACGAACCGGAGCTCACGCTCGCCGCGTGGCAGCGTGGCAGCCTGGTCGATCCGGCGTGGCGGCACTGGTCGTTCACCCGCATCGCCGGCGCCGCGGCGCCGCGCCCCACCGAGACCCCGCTTCCGCCGTTCGGTGGCGAGGACGAGGCGCAGGCAGGGGACGACGAGCCGGTCGTGGTCTCCGCCCCAGCGGACGCTCCGCTGCTCTCTGTTCCCGGCGGCGTCGACTTCGGAGTGATGGCACACGCCGTGCTCGAGGAGGTCGACCCCGGCCCGGCAACGGTCACGGAGATCGCCGACGCCGTCACACGGCACTGCGCCCGCCTCGGTCTGGGCATCAGCCGTGGCGTCGATCCCGCCGCCGTCGCCGAGGGGCTGTGGCGCGCCACCCGCACACCGCTCGGACCGATGTTCGACGAGACCCGCCTCTGCGACGTCGCCGCCAGCGACCGCCTCGTGGAGTTGACGTTCGACATGCCGCTGCACGCCGCGGTCGGCGTATTCCCCGCCGCCGCGATCGGTGCCGTGCTGGCCGATCACCTGCCCAGCGGCGCGCCGCTGCGCCCCTATGCCGAGCAGCTTGCGGCGTCGCTGCGCGGGCTCGACCTCGGCGGCTTCCTGCAGGGCAGCATCGACGCCGTCCTGCGCATCCGACCAGCCGGCACGGGCTCGGAGCGCTACGTGGTCGTCGACTACAAGACCAACAGGCTGGCCGGACAGGCAGACGCGGATCCGCTCGCCGCCTACCGACCCGAACGCCTCGCCGAGGCGATGGCGCACCACGACTATCCGCTCCAGGCGCTGCTCTACAGCGTGGCCCTGCACCGCTTCCTGCGCTGGCGGCTGCCCCACTACGACCCCGCCACGCACCTCGGCGGCATCGGCTACCTCTTCCTCCGGGCGATGGTCGGCGAGGGCACCCCGCGCGCTGGCGACGAGCCGTACGGCGTCTTCGCCTGGCGCCCGTCGCCCGCGCTCATCGCCGATCTCGACGATCTGCTCGCCGGAGGCTCGGCATGAGCGCGGCCGTCACCGTGGACGTCACCGTTGCGCCCGTCGTCGAGCAGGCAGTGCGGCCGTTCGTCGACGCCGGAGTGTTCTCCGCCGCGGAGGCCCACGCCGCGGCGACGCTCGCCCGCCTCAGCGGCGAGAACGACCCTCTCGTGCACCTCGCGATCGCGCTCGCCTACTGGGCGCCGCTGCACGGCCACGTGTGCGTCGACCTGGCCATGGTCGACGACGTCGTGCCGATCGACCAGGCGATCGACAGCGTCCGCTGGCCCGAGCTCGAGCCGTGGCTCGCCGCGCTGCGCGCCAGCCCGCTGGTCCGCTGCGTCGACGCGCACGACGCTCGCGCGGTGCTCGATGAGCATCCCCTCGTGTTGCACGGCACCCGGCTGACGCTGCAACGGCAATGGATCGACGAATGCCTGGTGGCGGCATCGATCCGGGCGCGCTGCGGCGGCGATGCATCGCTCAGCCCCAGTGCTGCCGCCCTGCTCGACGAGCTGCTCGACGATGCTCAACGCCGAGCAGCGGTGCTGTCGCTCACGTCACGCCTCGCCGTCGTCGTCGGTGGCCCCGGCACCGGCAAGACGCACACGCTGGTGCGCGCGCTCGCCGTGGCCATCGCAGACGCGAAGGCGATGGAGCGACCGCTGCGCATCGCGCTGTGCGCCCCCACCGGCAAGGCCGCGCAACGCATGCGCGAGGCCGTCGCGGGCGCCCTCGCCGCCGGTGATGTTCCCGCGGACATCGCCGACGAGCTCGCTGCCCTCCAGCCGACCACGATCCACCGCCTGCTCGGTTCGCGGCCCGGTCACCGCACCCGGTTCGCCCACGACGCCGAGAGCCCGCTGCCCCACGACCTCGTCGTCGTCGACGAGGCGTCGATGGTGGCGCTGCCGTTGATGGCGCGCCTGCTCGAAGCGGTGCGGCCCGGGGGGCGGCTCGTGATGGTCGGCGACCCGGGGCAGCTGGAGAGCGTCGAAGCGGGCGCCGTGCTCGCCGACATCGTGCGCGCCGCCGAGGCGCCCGTCTCGGGTGGAGCGCCCGCGTTGGCGGCGCACGTCGTCCGATTGCAGCGGCCGCGTCGATTCGACGGCGCGTCGGCGCTCGGGCGCATCGCCGACGCGATCGGCGCCGGCGACGCCGACACGGTGATCGAGCTGCTCCGGTCGGCCACGTCGGACCCGAGCTCGCGGGTGGTGTGGTCCGAGGCGCCCGATCCCCTGGCTGCGGCGAGCGGGGCGGGCGTCGCCGGGCTGGTCGTCCCGGCGGTGCGTGCCGCCGCCGACGCGGCCGCCGCCGGCGACGCGATCACCGCGCTCACCGAGCTGGGCGCGGTGCGGGTGTTGTGCGCCCACCGGCATGGCCGGTTCGGGGCGTCGGCGTGGAACGCAGCGATCGAGTCCTGGGCGGGGCTGCACGGCCCGTGGCATCCCGGCCGGGCGCTGCTGGTGACCCGCAACGATCCGCGCACCGGTCTGGTGAACGGCGACACCGGCGTGGTCGTGGTCGACGACGGTCGGCGCGCGGTGGCGTTCCGTGATCCGAGCGACACCCGCGGGCGCGGCGTGCGGGTGTTCGCACCGGCGCAGCTCGACCACGTCGAGACCGCGTTCGCCACCACGATCCACAAGAGCCAGGGCAGCGAATACCGTCGGGTGGCCGTCGTGCTGCCGCCGGAGTCGCGGCTGCTGTCGCGCGAGTTGCTGTACACCGCGATCACGCGCAGTCGCGGCGACCTCTTGCTCGCGGCCAGCGAGGACTCCGTGCGCGCGTGCGTCCTCACCGCGTCGCGGCGCATGACCGGGCTGCCCGGCGCGCTGGTCGGCGCCTGACACGATCTGCCAACGTGGAGCGTCGTGGACGTCCCCTTCCCGAACGACGGTGTCGCGCGGCGGACGTTCATCGCTCGCGCCGGGCTGCTCGGCCTGGGCGTCGCGTTGGGTCCACACGTCGGGTGGCCCGACGGCCACGCGCCAGCCGGCGCGTCGTCGTACCGGCCCGCGGGTCCGGTGCCGCTCGCCGACACCCGCAGCAATTTCGGGTTCACGCGCATCGGCCGCGACACCATCCGAGTGCGCACCGCGGGAATCGCCGGAGTGTCCGCCGACGCTGCCGCCGTCGTGGTCGGGCTCACCGCGCTGTCACGCTCGGCGACCGGCTTCTTGACCGCGTGGGCGAGCGGCGGTCCGCGCCCGTCCACGCGTGCGCTCAGCTTCCGCCCGGCACAGCGCGTGACGACCAGCGTGTTCGTCGAGACGAACGGATACGTCGACATCGCATGCGAGGTCATCGGCGACGGCACGCCGCCGGAGATCCTCGTCGACCTGTGCGGCTGGTTCGCCCCCGAGCAGAGCGCGTCGCAGGGCCGCTGGACGTCGATCGCTGCGGGGCGGGTGCTCGACACGCGCGCCAGCGGCCGCCTCGGGCCGGGTGACGGCGTCGTGGTGGCGAGGCCGCCGAGCGTTCCCGCCGACGCGACGGCGGCCGTCGTCGTGCTCACCACGACGGACGTCGCCGACAGCGACGGCGTCGGAGCCTGGACGCTGTGGCGCGCCGACGCGCCGTCACCACCGGCCGTCGCGCAACTGCGCACCGATGCGACCGTGCGCTCACGCACGGTGTGGTGCGTCGCGCCGCTGGGTCGCGGCGGCATCGCGGTCGCGACGACGGCAGGGGGCCACGCCACGCTCGACGTCGTCGGCTACTTCACCGGTCCCTCGGCGCCGACGTCCACCGACGGCATGTTCGTGCCGACCCCTCCCCACCGCGTGCTCGACACGCACGCCTCCGCGCCCTCGGGCGCGGCCTCGCTGGTGGCCGGCGCGCAGCGCGAGATCGCCGGCGCCGGAGACGGTGCGGCATGGGCGGCAGCGATCACGACCTACGCCTCGGGAACGCACGAAGCGACCCCGGACGAGCCGGTGCTGTACGCACACCCGGCGGGCGGCGAGCCGGCGGCGACCGCGATCGCCGGACCGTCGCTGAGCGCGACCGAGACCAGCTTCGCGGTGCTCGGCCGCTCCACGCGTGGAACCGCGGTCGGCGTCGGGTTCGACGGCGACATCGCGATCGACGCCTACGGGTGGTTCACAGGAGATCCACAGCCTGCCGACCGCCCGGCGCGCGGCGAGGTCAGCTACGGCATCCAGAACCTCGCGCTGGAGGGTCTCGTCACCGAGTGGTTCGACTACGGGCTGAGCACCGATGGGCGGCCGCTGCGAGCGTTCCGGCTCGGCCGTGGCAGCCGCCACGCGATGGTCCTCAGCCACCTGCACGGTGACGAGTGGACCGGCGAGTCCGTCATCGTCGACATCGCCCGGCGAGGGGCGATCGACGGCTGGACGCTGTGGCTGCTGCCCAACGTCAACCCCGACGCCCGCGCCGGCAACGTGCGCTACACCCACGGCGTCAACATGAACCGGGACTTCCCGTGGGAGTGGGAGCCGCTCGTCGCGCCGGTGCCCGAACGGTGCGTCGTCAACCAGACCGGCGCACAGCCCTATGCGCTGGTGGAGTCACGGCGCCTGCGCGACGTCCTCGACGGCGGCGCCATCCCGTGCGAGGTCGTCGTCTCGCACCATGACAACTACAACTGGGTCGCCCCGGCGAGCCTCGCCGGAGCAGCCGACGAGGTCGCCACCGCACTGCGCCCCGCCGCCACCGAGTACGCGCTCACCGTCGGGTTGCGCGTCCCCGGCGAAGCCGGCTTCCACACGTCGAACACGTACACGCGCGTCCGCGGCGGCTTCGAGTCGTGGGCGCGCTCGATCGGAAAGAAGTCCTTGCTCGTCGAGAACAAGACCGGCGCCACCGAGGCCAACGACGGATGCGGAGAGTTCGGGATCCAGCCCCTGCTGGCCGACGTCACGCCGCACTACGTCGCGCTGCGCCAGCTGCTGTCGGTGGTCTGAGCCAAGGGCGTCGGCGGCGCCGGTGGTTCGGTCGGCAGATCGGGCAGCGGCCGCGTCGGCGGCGTCTCTCCAGGCGTCGGTCTCGGATCCGGTGACGGCGACACCTGCGGCACCGGTCCGATCGGCGGGACGGGCGGCATCGGTGGTGTCGGCACCGGCTCCGGCGGGTCCGGCGGAACGGGCGGGACCGGCGGAGGACCCGGCGGTTCAGGCGAGGGTGGGACCGGCGGAACGGGCGGCACAGGGGTCGGCTCTGTCGGCATCGGGTGGCCCGTACCCCGCGCGGCCGAGAAGGAGACCGGCGCGGTCGCGACGGCGTCGACGCCGATCTACATTGGCGGCGGTCCTCGCCGTGCACCGCTCGGCAGGAATCGGCCAGCTCCACTCCGGGAACGTGGGGGCACATGGCGTACGGAACCACGTCAGGGGAACCGGCGCCGGCGGTGCCGCGCGACGACGCGGTCGCAACCGGCGGAACAGCGACCACCGATGGTCGAGCGCGCCCCGACGAGCGTGAGGCCCGCGCCCAGCGGCCGTCGCGGGCGGTCGTCGAGGTCGTCGCGCCCGTGGTCGACAGCGGCCGCTTTCCCGCCAAGGCCACGGTCGGTGAGCACGTCGAGGTGCTCGCCGACGTGTTCGTCGAAGGCCACGATCATCCCGATGCGTCGCTGTGGGTCATGCCGCCGGCCACCTCCGAGAACCCGTCACCGGCGTGGCGTGAGATCGCGATGGATCCGCTGGGCAACGATCGCTGGAGCGCCACGTTCGTGCCCGACGCGCTGGGACGGTGGCAGTTCTGCGTCAGCGGGTGGCACGCCCGCTGGTCGAGCTGGCGGTCGGGCACCCAGCTGAAGCTCGCCGCGGCGCAGGACGTCGAGATCGAGTTGCGCATCGGCGCCGACCTGCTCGGTGAGTTCGCCGACACGTTGGACGGCGCGGACGCCGACCACGTCAGCGCTGCGATCGCAGGCCTGCGTTCGGGCACCCCGGAACGTTGGCTCACCGACCGCGAGCTGTCGGCGATCGTGCGGCGCCATCTCGACCGGCGCCCGCAGGCGATGTCGGGGCCGCTCCCGGTCCTCGTCGAACCGCCGTGGGCTCGATTCAGCGCGTGGTACGAGTTCTTCCCGCGCTCGACCGTGGTCGACGGCGACACGGACGGGCCCCCTCGCCACGGCACGCTGCGCGACGCGATCGATCGCCTCGACTACATCGCCGATCTCGGCTTCGACGTCGTCTACCTGCCACCGATCCATCCGATCGGGCGCAGCTTCCGCAAGGGACGCAACAACACCGTCGCCGCCGAGGAGGGCGATGTCGGCAGCCCGTGGGCGATCGGCGCCGCCGAAGGGGGGCACACCGCGGTGGCCCCCGAACTGGGCGACGTCGACGACGTGCGCCAGCTCGCTGCGGCGTGCCGGACGCGCGGCATGCGCCTCGCCCTCGACATCGCGTTCCAGTGCGCCCCCGACCACCCGTGGGTGAGCGAGCATCCCGAATGGTTCCGCCACCGTCCGGACGGAACGATCCAGTACGCCGAGAACCCCCCGAAGAAGTATCAGGACATCTACCCCCTCGACTTCGAGAGTCCGGCGTGGAATGCGTTGTGGCAGGCGTTGCGGGACGTGGTCGAGTTCTGGATCGACGTCGGCGTGGACGTCTTCCGCGTCGACAACCCGCACACGAAACCGTTCGCGTTCTGGGAATGGATGATCGACGACATCCACAGCCGCTATCCCGAGGTGGTGTTCCTGGCCGAGGCGTTCAGCCGTCCACGCGTGATGGAGCGGCTGGCGAAGATCGGCTTCAGCCAGTCGTACACGTACTTCACGTGGCGGCAGAGCAGCTGGGAGATCGAGGAGTACTTCACCGACCTCGCCACCCGCACGGTCGACTTCTTCCGCCCCAACGCGTGGCCCAACACGCCCGACATCCTCACCGAGCAGCTCCAGCACGGCGGCCGGCCGGCGTTCATGAGCCGAGCGATCCTCGCCGCCACGCTGTCGCCGAGCTGGGGCGTGTACGGCCCCGCGTTCGAGCTCGTCGAGCATCGTGCGGTGCGCGAAGGATCGGAGGAATACCTCGACTCCGAGAAGTACCAGCTGCGCGCCTGGCGGCTCGACCAGCCGCATACGCTCGCCCCGCTGCTGCGCCGGCTGAACGAGATCCGCCGGCGGCACCCGTCGCTGCACCACCTGCGCGGGCTGCGCTTCCACCGCTGCGACAACGACGCCCTGGTGTGCTTCACGCGCGTCGAACCCCATTCCGGCGCCGATCCGATGCTCGTCGTCGTGAACCTCGATCCGCACCATCCGCAGCACGGCTGGCTCGACATCGACCTGGCTGCGATCGCCCTGCCGTACGGTTCGCGCTACCGCCTGCACGACGAGCTCGGCGGCGAGGTCTTCGAATGGCAAGGCAACAGCGCCTGGGTCCGGCTCGATCCCGCCGGGCTGTGCGCCCACATCTGCTCGGTCACACCGATCGTCGACCCCGGTGACGACCATGCGCCGTCGCCGGACTCGGCCACGCACGAGGAGGTCCCGTGAGCAGTCGTGCTCGCGCCACGCCGCGCCAGGCTCGCGTCCGATCGACCGCCACGGCCGAGCGGCGGTCGACGGGTCTGCCGCCCGACTCCGAGTGGTACCGCGACGCCATCATCTACGAGCTGCACCTGCGCGCGTTCGCCGACTCGAGCGGCGACGGCGTCGGTGACCTCGGCGGCCTGCTGACGAAGCTCGACTACTTGCGCGACCTCGGCGTCACCGCGCTGTGGCTGCTGCCGTTCTACCCCTCGCCCCAGCGCGACGGCGGCTACGACATCGCCGACTTCCGGCGCATCGACCCCGCCTACGGCGACCTGCGGATGTTCCGCAGGGTGGTCGCCGGCGCGCACGCCCGTGGCATGCGCGTCGTCACCGAGCTCGTCCTCAACCACACGTCCGATCAACATCCGTGGTTCCAGCGCGCCCGCCGCTCGCCGCCGGGTTCGCGCTGGCGGGACTTCTACGTGTGGAGCGACACCCCCGACCGCTACCGCGAAGCGCGGATCATCTTCCAGGATTTCGAGACGTCGAACTGGACGTGGGATCCCGTCGCCGGCGCGTACTACTGGCACCGCTTCTACAGCCACCAGCCCGACCTGAACTTCGACAACCCGGAGGTCGAGGAGGAGCTGCTGAAGGTCCTCGACCACTGGATGGACATGGGCGTCGACGGGGTGCGCCTCGACGCGGTGCCCTACCTGTTCGAGCGCGAGGGCACGTCGTGCGAGAACCTGCCCGAGACCCACGCGTTCATCCGCCGCCTGCGCGCCCACGTGGACCAGCGCTACGCCGACCGCTTGTTGCTCGCCGAAGCGAACCAGTGGCCCGAGGACGCGGCCGCGTACTTCGGAGACGGCGACGAGTGCCACATGAACTTCCACTTCCCGCTGATGCCGCGCCTGTTCATGGCCGTCCGGCAGGAGAACCGCATGCCGGTGATCGACATCCTGGAGCAGACCCCGGAGCTGCCCAAGGGATGCCAGTGGGCGACGTTTCTGCGCAACCACGACGAGCTGACGCTGGAAATGGTCACCGACGAAGAGCGCGACTACATGTACCGGGCCTACGCCGCCGACCCGCAGATGCGGCTCAACCTCGGCATCCGCCGGCGGCTCGCGCCGTTGCTCGGCAACGATCGCCGCAAGATCGAACTGCTCACGACGCTGCTGTTCGCCCTGCCGGGCACGCCCGTCCTGTACTACGGCGACGAGATCGGCATGGGCGACAACGTGTTCCTCGGCGACCGCGACGGTGTGCGCACGCCGATGCAGTGGAGCCCCGACCGCAACGCGGGCTTCTCGCAGGCCAGCTCGCAGCGGCTCTACCTGCCCCCGATCGTCGACGGGCCGTACAACTACGGAACGGTCAACGTCGAGAACCAGAGCAACGATCCGAACTCGCTGCTGTCGTGGACGCGCCAGTTGATCAGCGTGCGCTTGCGGCACCCGGTGCTGTCGCGCGGCGACATCTCGTTCCTCGACCCGGACAACCACCGCGTGCTGGCGTTCGTCCGCCAACTCGACGGCGAGCATCCCGTGCTGGTCGTCGTCAACCTGTCGGCGCGGGCCCAGAGCGTCGAGCTCGACCTGCGGACGTGGGCCGGCATCGCGCCGATCGAGGTCTTCGGGCGCACCCCGTTCGCGCCGATCACCGAGTGGCCGTACACGCTGACGCTGGGGCCATACGGCTACTACTGGTTCGAGCTCGCGCCGCGCAGCGCGGACGACGAGCACGCCGAGTTCGAGGTGCGCCCGCTGGACGCGCGCTGGCCCGCCGCGGTCGAGGGACGCTCTCCGGCGCTCACACCGGTGCTCACCGCGTGGGTGCGCCGCCGCCGGTGGTTCGCGGGCAAGTCGCGCCAGATCTCCGCCGCCCGGATCATCGCCGCCGTGCCGGCGCCCGGCGTGTCGAGCGAACGCCACCCTCTGCGGATCTGCCTGCTCCAGATCGACTACGTCGACGGTGAGCCCGACACGTACGTCGTGCCGCTGACCGTGGTGGAGGGCGATCGGGCGTACGCGGTCGGCGCGTTCCGGCCGGACTCGGTCATCGCCGCGCTGCCCGACGGTTCGCTCGTCATCGACGCGGTGGTCGACGAGATGTCGATGCTCGCGCTCGTCCGTGGCATGGCCGCGCGCCGCACGCACTACGAGGCGCTCGAAGCGGAGCCGTTCCCCGAGCTGCGCAGCGCGTTGCGCGGTGAACCCCCGACCGTGCGGGTGCTCGCCCTCGAGCAGAGCAACAGCTCGGTCGTCGTCGGCGACTCGGTGATGCTGAAGGTGATCCGCCGGCTGCAAGGCGGCGTCAACCCCGACCTCGAAGTGGGCAGGCACCTGCGATCCGTCGACTTCGGCCATTCGCCGGACTTGCTCGGATCGCTCTCGTGGCGGACGTCGCGCCGCGGCGACCCCGACACGATCGCGATCGCCTCGCGCTTCGTCCCCAACGAGGGCAGCGGCTGGGATCGCATGCTCGACCTCGTCGGGTTCTTCTTCGAGGATTCGCTCGCCGCCGACGCCGTCGCGCCGGGCCCGCACGTGCCGCCACCGCCGCCGCCGCTGGTCGGTTCCGCGGGGGGCGAGCCCGAACCGCACCCCTCGCTGCACGCGGCCGGACCCGAACTCGTCCTGCTCGGGCGCCGCACCGCCGAGCTGCACCTCGCCCTGGCAGGAGGCGACAGCGCAGCGTTCCGCCCCGAGCCGTTCACCGGTCTGTACCAGCGGTCGCTGTACCAGGGCATGCGCACGCAGCTGCGCACCACGTTGTCGACGCTGCGCCGCCACCGTGACCGTCTCGACGACGCCGCGGCCGCGCTCACCGAGAAGGTCCTCGCCGCGAGCGACGCGCTGCTGGGGGCGTTCGATCCGCTGCGCACGTCGCGGATTCAGGCGATGCGCACGCGCACGCACGGCGACTACCACCTCGGGCAGGTGCTGCACACCGGCCGCGACTTCGTCATCATCGACTTCGAGGGCGAGCCGGCGCGGCCGGTCGGCGAGCGGCGCATCAAGCACAGCCCGCTGCGCGACGTGGCCGGGATGCTGCGCTCGCTGGACTACGTGGCCCGGCGCGGGCTGCAAGCACGCCATGAGCGCGGCCTCGTCGCCGAGCATCAGGATGCGCTCGCCGCGGCGTGGGCGGCGTGGTGGCCGCGCGCCGCCGGCGCGGCGTTGATCGGCGGCTACCTGTCGACGCCGGGCGTCGAACGTCTGCTGCCCGCCGAGCGCGCCGCGGTCGAGCTCCTCCTGGACATCTTCGTGGTGGAGAAGGCGCTCTACGAAGTGCGCTATGAGCTCGACAACCGACCCGAGTGGGTGTGGTTGCCGCTCGGTGTGCTCGCGGAACGGGCAGGCTGATGAACGTGCACGCCGACCACCACGCCGAGGCCCTCGCCGGGCTGCTGAGCGAAGCAGACCTCCACCTCTTCAACGAGGGGACCCACCGCCGGTTGTACCGGCACCTCGGGGCGCACGCGCTCGGAGGAGCGACGTGGTTCGCGGTGTGGGCGCCGTCGGCGAAGGAAGTCGGCGTCGTCGGCGACGTCGGCGGGTGGCACGTCGAGCACCGCCTCGAACAGCAGCAGTCGTCGGGGATCTGGGCGGGTGTCGTCGACGGTTTCGAGGTCGGGCACCGCTACAAGTTCCGCGTCCACGCCGCCGACGGGTCGATCCAGGACAAGGCCGATCCGTTCGCCGCGCAGAGCGAGACGCCGCCCGCGACCGCATCCGTGGTCGCCGACCTGTCCTACGAGTGGGGCGACGACGAGTGGATGGCGGACCGCGCCCAGCGCCATGCGCTCGACGCGCCGATCAGCATCTACGAAGTGCACCTCGGGTCGTGGGGGCGGGTGACCCCGCACGACGGCGCCCGGTTCCCGACGTACGACGAGATCGCCCCCGCGCTCGCCGAGCACGCGAGAGCGCACGGCTTCACGCACGTCGAGCTGCTGCCGATCATGGAGCACCCGTTCTACGGCTCGTGGGGCTACCAGACCACCGGCTACTTCACGCCCACCGCCCGCTACGGCCATCCCGTCGGGCTGATGCGCCTCGTCGACCACCTCCACCAGGAGGGCATCGGCGTCATCCTCGACTGGGTTCCGTCGCACTTCCCGACCGACGTGCACGGGCTGGCGCGCTTCGACGGCACGCACCTGTACGAGCATTCCGACCCGCGCCAGGGCTGGCACCCCGACTGGCAGTCGGCGATCTTCAACTACGGCCGTCACGAGGTGCGCTCGTTCCTGCTGTCGAGCGCGATGTCGTGGCTCGACCGCTACCACGTCGACGGCCTGCGCGTCGATGCGGTGGCCTCGATGCTGTACCTCGACTACTCACGCAACGCCGGCGAATGGATCCCCAACCGGTACGGCGGCCGCGAGAACATCGAGGCGGTGACGTTCCTGCGCCAGCTGAACGAGGCCGTGTTCTCCGAGCACCCGGGCACCACGACGTTCGCCGAGGAATCGACGGCGTGGCCGATGGTCAGCCGCCCGACGTACGTCGGCGGCCTCGGCTTCGGGTTCAAGTGGGACATGGGGTGGATGCACGACACGCTGGCCCACATGCGCCGCGACCCGGTGCACCGCCGCTACCACCACCACGAGCTGACGTTCCGGTCGATCTACGCGACCAGCGAGAACTACACGTTGCCGCTCTCCCACGACGAGGTCGTGCACGGCAAGGGCTCGCTGCTGGGCAAGATGCCCGGCGATTGGTGGCAGCAGCGCGCCAACCTCCGCCTGCTCTACGCGTGGCAGTGGGCGCAGCCCGGCAAGAAGCTGCTCTTCATGGGCGGCGAATTGCCTCAATCCGCAGAGTGGGCACACGACCACGCATTGGAGTGGTGGCGCCACGACGACCCCGATTCCGCGGGTGTGCGCCGCTGGGTCGCCGACCTCAATGCGCTCTATCGGAACGAGCCGGCGATGCACCGCGGCGACTGTGACGGCGGCGGCTTCGCCTGGCTCGAAGCCAACGACGTGGAGAACTCGGTGTACGCCTTCATCCGCCGCGACCCGGCGGCGCCCGACGATCGGCCGGTCGTCGTGGTCGTCAACACCACACCGATCCCACGCCACGACTATCGCATCGGCGTGCCGCTCCCGGGGCGCTGGCGTGAGGCGTTGAACAGCGACGCCATCGAGTACGGAGGCTCCGGCGTGGGCAACGCCGGAGGGGTTTCGACGTGGCCGGTCGGCAGCCACGGCCAGTACCACAGCGTCATCCTCACCGTCCCTCCGCTCGGCGCTCTCTTCCTCGTTCCGGAGGGTTGATCGCCCGCGAACCGCTCGTGTGATGCGAGATCGGTTGGTCAGTGGCGTTGACTGATGGGTCGGCGCGGCTGGCTGATGGATCAATGAGTAGACGGCGCGGCGACGAGTGCTTATCGTGACCCGGCCCGCCCCGTGGGACGCGTCCCGCACGCATCGACCGCTCGCATCGAAGGGAGCCGCATGCCGAACGCCACGATCTCCGCGCCGGCGACTCCGTCGATCTCGCCCAAGATCGACGCGTTCCTGCGCGAGCAGAATCCGCCCACGCCGTTCGTCGTCGTCGACCTCGACGTGGTGGAAGACCGCTACCGGGCGCTCACCGCGGCGTTGCCCGACGCTCGCGTCTACTACGCGGTGAAGGCCAACCCGGCGGCGCCGATCCTCGAGCGCCTGGTCGCGCTCGGCTCGGCGTTCGACGTGGCGAGCCCCGGTGAGATCGACATGTGCCTCGCCGCCGGCGCCGATCCTGCGCACCTCTCGTACGGCAACACGGTGAAGAAGCGCCGCGACATCGCCTACGCGCGCTCCTGTGGCGTCCGTCGCTACACGGTCGATGCCGAGCCCGAGCTGGAGAAGATCGCCGACGCCGCGCCGGGCTCGTCGGTCTGTGTCCGGCTGCGGCACGAGTGCGGCGGCGCCGATTGGCCCCTTTCGCGCAAGTTCGGCTGCGACGCCGGCGATGTGGTCCGGCTGCTGTCGCTCGCCACCGACGCCGGCATGGCGTCGGGGGTCTCGTTCCACGTCGGGTCGCAGCAGCGCGATCTCGACGCGTGGGACGACGCGCTGGCCATCGTGTCGGAGATCTTCGCCACGGCACGCGACCGCGGCGCCACACCGACGTTCGTCAACCTCGGCGGCGGGTTCCCCGGCGCGTACCGCGAGCCCAGCCCGCCGATGGAGTCATACGGCGCAGCGCTGCGCCGGTCGCTGGCGCGCTGGTTCCCCGACGGGATCGGTGAGCTGATGGTCGAGCCGGGCCGCTACATGGTGGCCGACGCCGGCGTGCTGCGCACCGAGGTGGTCCTCGTGTCGCGCCGCGGGGCCGCGGATCGCTGGGTCTACCTCGACTGCGGCAAGTTCCACGGGCTCGCCGAGACGATGGACGAGGCCATCCGCTACGGCCTGCGCACCGCGCACGACGGCGGGCCGGCGGGTCCGGTGGCGATCGCCGGGCCGACGTGCGACTCGGCGGACGTGCTCTACGAGAAGTCGGGCTACGAGCTGCCGTTGGCGCTGGCCGAGGGCGACATGGTCGACATCATGTCGGCGGGCGCCTACACCACGACGTACAGCTCTGTGGGGTTCAACGGCTTCACGCCGCTGGCCGAGCACTACATCTGACGCAGATCGCGCGTCGGCGACAACGTCGGACCATGGCTGCCACGCCGCTCGACAAGCCGGTGGTGTTCTTCCCGTCGCAAGCAGCGTGGTCGGAATGGCTCGCGCAGAACCATGCGACCTCCGCCGGCGTGTGGATCAAGATCGCCCGCAAGAACAGCGGCATCGCCAGCGTCGATCACGCAGGCGCCCTGGAGGAAGCCCTCTGTCACGGCTGGATCGACGGCCAGCGCCGCGGTCTCGACGACACGTACTTCCTCCAGAAGTTCACGCCCCGCGGGCCGCGGAGCAAGTGGTCGAAGATCAACGTCGGCAACGCCGAGCGGCTGATCGCGGCGGGGCGCATGCAACCGGCAGGGCAGCGTCAGATCGATCTGGCCAAGGCCGATGGGCGCTGGGCCGCTGCCTACGACTCACCGAGCACGGTCGAGGTTCCCGCCGACTTCCGTGCCGCTCTGGACGCTCGGCCGGAGGCCGCCGCGTTCTTCGCGACGCTCGGGTCGAGCAAGCGGTATCCGTTCCTCTACCGCATCCACGACGCCAAGCGGCCGGAGACCCGGGCCAAGCGCATCGCCCAGTACGTCGAGCTGCTCGCCGAGGGCAAGACGCTCGACCTCTTCTGAGCGGTCTCAGGCGGGCAACGACTCCCACAGCGCTGCGAACTGATCGCGCATCCGCGACAACTCTTCGAGGTGAGCGGCCGACAGCGCGGCGAGCTTCGCCTCGCCTCCTGCCGTCAGGCGCAGCCGCACGACGCGGTGGTCGTCGCCATCCACCAGGCGCTCGACGAGCCCCGCGCGCTCGGCTCGGTCGACGAGCTCGACCGCGCTGTGGTGGCGCAGCAGCAGGTGCTCGGCGATCTCGCCCATCGACGGCGGCTCACCGTGGCCGCGGATCGTCAGCAGCAGCTGGTGCTGCGCCGCGGTCAACCCGGCGCGGCGCGCCTGCTGCTCGCTCCAGCGGAGGAAGGTCCGCAGCCCGTCGCGGAAGCTCAGCAAGCGGGCATAGTCCGCGTCGGAAAGCCTGCGGCCTCGCCGATTCATATCGTGGCACGATACTCTTGCTCGACGTGATCTCCACGACACCTCCCAAGCGGCTGCTCTTGCTCACGGCCCTCGCCGCGGTTCTCGGCGTGGCAGGCGGTGGCGCAGCCTGGGTGCTCGTCCACCTCATCCAAGTGCTGACGAACCTCGCGCTGTTCCACGAGTTCTCCACGCACGACCGCTCCCTCGCCGATCTCGACCCGTCCGCGTGGCTGCCCGTGGTGGCCGTCGGCGGCGCGATCCTCATCAGCCTGCTGGCCAAGTGGGCGCCGGTGATCCGCGGTCACGGCATCCCCGAGGCGATGGAGGCGGTGCTCACCAAGCAGAGCCGCGTCGCCCCCCGCACCGCGATCGCCAAGCCGATCTCGGCCGCGATCGCGATCGGCAGCGGCGCTCCGTTCGGCGCCGAGGGTCCGATCATCGTCACCGGCGGGTCGCTCGGCTCGCTGATCGGGCAGGTCATCCCCGTGTCACCGTCGGAGCGCAAGATCCTGCTCGCCGCGGGCGCGGCAGCGGGCATGTCGGCGACGTTCGGGGCGCCACTGGCCTCGGTCGTGCTGGCCATCGAGCTCCTGCTGTTCGAGTTCTCGGCGCGCGCCTTGGTGCCGCTCGCCGTGTCGGCGTCGGTCGCCGCCGGGATGCACTCGGCGCTGTTCGACGACGGTCCCCTGTTCGACGTGCCGGTGCACGACTTCGCCGGCCTCGACGTGCTGCCGGCCTTCGTCATCCTCGGCCTGGCGTGCGGTCTGCTGGCCATCGTCATCAGCCGCGGCCTGTTCTTCGTCGAGGACATGTACCGGCGCCTGCCCGTCAGCTCGTTCTGGCACCCTCCGATCGGCGCTCTCGGCTTCGCGGTGGTCGGGTTGTTCGTGCCGCGCGCCCTCGGCGTCGGGTACGACGCCATCGGCGACGTGCTCAACTCGCGGCTCGCCGTCGGCACGGCCGCCGGCCTCGCCCTCGGCAAGCTGCTGGCGTGGTGGCTGGCCCTCGGCTCCGGGACGTCGGGGGGCACCCTGGCGCCGATCCTGCTGATCAGCTCGTCGTTCGGCACCGTGGTGGGCGCGGGGCTCAACGACGTGCTCCCCGGACCGAACGTGGCGCTCGGGGCCTTCGCCATCGTCGCCATGGCGGCGACGTTCGGTGCGGCGACGCAGGCGACGTTCGCGGCGATCGTGTTCGTGTTCGAGCTGACCCGCGATTACGACGTGATCGTGCCGTTGATGCTCGCCACGGTTCTGGCCGATCTCGTTTACTCCGCGGTCAACGACGACAGCTTGATGACCGAGAAGCTGCGCCGCCGCGGGCTGCTGATCGGCCGGCACTACGGCGTCGATCCATTCACGAACATGCGCGTGCAGGACATCATGTCGACCGCGGTCGAGACGTTGCCGCACACCGCGACGACGGGCGACGCCCGCCAGCGCTTCGCCGCAGGAGGCCACGGCGCGTACCCGATCGTGCGCGACGGTCAGGTGGTGGGCATCATCACGCGCGGCGACCTGCTGCGCGAGGCCGACGTCGGCGACCTGCCGTTGCTCGAGCATGCGGCACGCCAGGTCGTGACCGTCCGAGCCACCGATGCCGCCCAGAGTGCGCTGCGCACGATGGTGGACGAGCACATCGAACACGTGCCGGTGGTCGATGCGGAAGGCCGGCTCATCGGCATCTGCACCCGCACCGACCTGTTGAAGGTGCGCCGCCGCCAGCTCGACCTGGAGCAACCGCAGCGGCCCCAGTTGGGCGCCCGTTTCCGCTGACGTCGCCGGCGGCTACTCCGTCGTCGTCGGCTCTTCGGTCGTGGTGGCGGCCTCTGTCGTCGTCGGCTCTTCGGTCGTGGTGGAGGCCTCTGTCGTCGTCGGCGCCGTCGTGGTCGTGGTGGTGGTGGTCGGCAACTCGAGCTGCTCCGAGTCCGCCGGCGTGATGGCGCCGGAGCTGTGCACGACGAAGTGGTACGGGTCGGACGCCTGTCCATCGGCGCGGATCGCCCGCACGGTGTAGTCGCCGACGTCGAGCGCCTCGAACGCGAAGGTGAACGGGCCGGTCGACGGGATGGTCACCGAGTCGATGTCGGACGACGAGTCGCACCCCGAGACGTTGCCCGAGCAGAGGTACACGGTGACCCCGTCGTCGACGTTCGTGACCGTGCCCTCGAACGTCGCGAGCGGAACCATGGGCACGTTCAGGCCATGCGTGACGCCGATGTCGGGCGACAGCGTCACCGTCTGGTCGAAGTAGCCGGGCGCCTCGAACGTCAGCGAGTACGTCGCGTCGGGATCGAGCTCGGTGATGCTGAAGACGCCCGCTGTGCCGTCGACCGGCGGCGTCGGGAGGTCCGACGGTGTGACGTCGACGGTCATCGTCACCCCGCTCGCCGCGCCACCCGGCGTGACGGTCACGTTGGCCGCGGCGTACTTCTCGATCACAAGGGAGCCGACATCGCGGCTGTCGCCGAGGTCGAGGTCGTCCACGTCGAACACCTCGGTGCGATAGCCCGCGTTGGAGATCTCGATCGTGTAATCGCCAGCGGTGTCGAGCGTGAACGTGAACTGTCCGTCGGTCCCGACGGTCACCGAGCTCCCGACTTGCGTCGTGCCGTCGTCTTCGAGCAGCCGCACGGTGCCGCCGCCCATCGGAGTGCCGGCCTCGCTGCTCTTCAGCTGGGCGACGCCGACGATCTCGGCGAGCGGCGTGAGCGCGACGTCTGGGACGGCGAACTCGCCGTCGCCGGGGTCGATCGTCACCGTCGTGGTGAACGGTTCGAACAACGACGCCTCGACGGTCAGGGTGTACTCCTCGAGATCCGGCGGCACAGCCGTGAACACGTACTCGCCGTCGGACTCCTCTGTTGGCGAGCCGTTCGCCGTCACGGAGGGGATCTCGAGCGTGACCGTCGCGCCCTCCACCGGTTCGTCGTCGGCGCCGTTGGTGACGGTCACCCGCACAGGCCGGGCGATCGCCTCGTAGCGAATCTGGCCCATGTCGACGCCGCTGGAATCAGCGACGACGACAGAGTCGTCGGCCGGTGGGGTGGTGAATCCGTCCTCGTCCGAGAACGAGATCGCGTGGATGCCGTGGGCGACACCCGTGAACGTGAACGTAGGGTCGGCTTCCGTGACGGTGAGCGCGTCCGCGGGTGGGTCGTTGAAGTCGTCCTCGTCGGCCTCGTTGTCGAGCACGCTGGTCATCGTCGTGCCCGTCGGGTCGAGTTCCGGTCCGTCGAACGTGCGCGTGACGACGACATCGGCAGGGAACTGCACGGGCCGTTCGAGTGAGTTCAGGGCGACGATCGTGCCGGTGATCGATCCGTCGACCTTCGGCATCAGCGCGATCTTGCTGACGACCGCCGCATTCGGCGTGGCGCCACGGCCCATCGTGATCGACGCGATGACCGGGAAGTGGAGGTCATTGTTCGACACGTCCAGCTTGCGGATCACCACCGTGTAGTCGCCGGGATACACGCCCGTGAGATCGATCTCGCCGTTGGCATCGGTGGTGGAGGTGTGCACCGCGTCTGCGGGGTCGAGGTCGGTGTCGTTCGCATCGAACAGCCACACGGTCGCAACGTCGACCGCGTCGATCGGGTCGACGTTGTCCTCGATCACGCGCAGACGGAAGCGGCCTGTGTTGAGGTCGAGTTGCTCGGTCACCTCGGTCACGTCGTCGCTGACGATCTGGACGCCCGAGACCACCTCGGTGACGTAGTTCGGGTAGGCGATCGTGACGTCGTAGGTGCCGGGAGGCCCGCTCAACGTGAAGCGGTCGGCGTCGTCGGGATCGACCACGGCGGTGATCGGATCTCCGGGCTCGTCCGTCCGCTGCGCTGTGACGGTGAGACCCTCGCCGATCCGGAGCTGGCTCGTGGTGCCGGCGAGATCCTCGCGCCCGGTCACCTCGCCGGCGATCGTTCCGTACTTGATGAGATCGACTTCCACGCGCAAACGCGTCCCGGTGACGACGCTGACCGCGATGTCGGTGGCGTCGACACCGGAGGTGATGAGCAGGTCGTTGGTGGCGTCGTACACCCGATACTCGGCCGGCACGACCTCGTAGCCGGGGGCCTCCACCGAGAGGTGGTAGGTGATCGAACCGAAGAACGGGTTCGCGACGTCGACGGGAAGGCGGCTCACCACGGCGTGCCCGCTTTCATCGCCGACGACCGTGCGGTCGGTCCACGCCGGGAGCGTCTGACCGCTCGCATCCTTCGTCACGTGGACCTGCGGATACGTCTCCGACGCGACGTCGAAGGGCACGACGATGCTGTCCTCGGTGTCCCTCATCTCGACCGTGACTTGGCCCGTCTCGACCATCGTCGCGAGCGGCGCTTCCGTGCTGCCCTCAGGTGCGACGAACGGCCGGACCGGGTGGGCAGGGCTGAGCGTCACCAAGTTGGAGCTTGGGACGGACGAGAACGACAGCTCCCACGTTCCGGCTGCGGCTGCATCCACCGCATAGCGGCTGTCCCCTTCGAGGGGCAGTTGGATGGGAGCTTCGCCGGGCGGCGTGGCGGTGACGACCACCTGGTCGTACAGTGCCGGATCGATCGGGTTCCATGTCCAGATCTGAACGTTGCCGCCGAGATCACCGGCCAGCGGCGACATCTCGACGTTCAACATGCCGCCGGACTCGGTCACGGCGCCGGACGGGATGCTGCCGGTGAGAGCCCACGTTCCTTCGTCGGCGGTCACCTCGGCGGTCGGGGTCGAATTCTGGAAATTCTGCAAGGTGAACGAATACGACGCGGTTCCGATCCCTTGGCGCGAACCGTCGATCGGGAACGAGAAGAAACCGCCCGTGCCGGTCGTCGTGCTGACGGTGCGGGTCTGCGCCACCGGAGGAACGGTCGGCGACGGACCCGGCCCTTCGCCGTCGTCGTCGTTGCTCTGGCCGGCGCCGAATCCCGTCGTGACGCCCGTGCCGGTGACCGTCACGCCGGTCAGCTCGTACACGAGCGTCTCGCCGAGCGTGTCGTCGGCGCCCTTGTCGGTCCAGAACACCGTGCCTTGCACGATGCCGGGGTCGTCGACCAGCGCGATGTTGACGATCGGGTCGGCGTACGTCGTGCCGTCGAACACCACCCGCAGCGGGCTGGCGAGCGCGGCAACGGTCGGCAGGTAGTCACTCCCCGCGCTGGCGTTCACGGCGCACGACGCCAAGTCGCCATTGCCGGCGATGGGCGAGCTGGCGAACATCTCGTGGATCGCGGACCGCGGCACCTCATACGAGACCACGCCGCCGCTCGCGCTCAGCGCGGCCTCGGCTGTGCGACCGCCGCCGCAGTCGAGCACCACGCTCAGGTTCGACAGCGACGAGAGCGGGACGAAGTCGATGGCGGGCGGCGGACCCGCGTCGTAGTCAGGGATGAACAGCCGTCCCGTCACCCGCGGGTACGGGTAGACGAAGATGTCGGGCACGAGGGTCTTGTCGTCGCTGTTGGCCGCGATCGAGAACTCGGCGACCGCTCCCGTCGAGTCGACCGACGGCGCGTACCCCGATGGTGTCCGCCCCCGGCCGGCACACGCCGGCGCGGTGTCGCCCGGCGACGAGGAGAAGCGCAACGCGTACTCGCCGCTGAGCAACGCCATCGACGTGTCGACTTCCCATTCGATGCGCCCGTTGGCGTCGGGGACGATGCCGGAGCCGACACCGATCGTGCCGATGCACACCAGCGACCCGCTCTGCTTGCGATAGAGGACCAGCTCGTAGTCGGCCAGCGGGCGGTTCGCGGTCAAGATCGGCCCGGTGAGGCTGTCGCCGTCGTGATCGAACGTCGGGGTGCTGCCGGCAAGGCCGTCGGCTACTTGCCCACGGGCCGTGCCGTACTGGTACATCGTGACGTTGCGCTCGATCGGACCGAGGCCGACGGAGACGTTCTCGAGCACGACCGGGCGGTAGTTCGCCTTCTCCAGCCGGATGCGGTATGTCCCGATGGGCACCTGATCGAACTGCACGGCGCTCTCGCTGCCGCTCGATTGCGATCGCGTCGCCAGATGCCCTCCGGCGTCGATCAACGACACGGTGACGTCGGTCAGCCCCGCTCCCGTCTTGTCGGCGACGCGTACGGTCACGCTGCCTCTCGGCGAGATCTGTTCCCGCTGCCGGGCATCGAGGACGATCTGGCCGAGGTCGAGGACCTGCCCGGCCGAGAGCGCCACCAGCTGCGACACGATGGTGTGGTCGTAGCGGCCGATGGTCACGACGTACGAGCCGGGCGGCAGGTCACCGACGTTGAACGCGCCGGCGTCGGGGGCCACGGCGCTCGACAGCCGCACCTCCAGATCGTCCTGCCGCACGCTGATGGCCGCGCCGCTCAACGGCAGGATCGTGCCGTCGGCCGAACGACTGGCGACGAGACCGGTGAGCGAGGCTGTGGTGCGCACGAGGTCGAAGTCGACCGCGCCGATGGCGCCGTCGACCATGACGGCCCGCGACTGGGTGATGAAGCCGGGCGCTGACGCGGTGATCGTCCAGTCGCCGGGAATGGCGAGCCGGGGAAAGCTGAAGGCGCCGACGTCGCCGCCCGTCAGGCTGGTCGCGGTGTGCGTGACGTCGGCGTTGCTCGCGGTGAGCGTCACCCCGCCGAGCGGTCCACCGTCGCCGCGCACCGTTCCGGTCACGCTGCCGGTGCCCGGCGCCATCGCGATGCGCACGCCGCCGAGCTCCTCGCCCGGATCGAGGCGGATCTGCGCGACCTCGGTGCCGAAGCCGTGCAGTGAGACGGTCACGGTGTAGGTCGCTGGTGTGGTCAGGCCGCCGACGGACCACACTCCCGGCGACGAGGGATCGGTGGACGACGTGGTGCGGAACGTGAGCGTGCCGTCGGTGATGGCGACCTCCGCCCCACCGAGGCCCCCTTCGGGGCCGGCGACCACCCCGCTGATCGCGCCGTCGCCGGGTTCGAGCTCGACCTCCAGCTCGACCGGCTTGCCGTCGGGGCCAGGCGTGACGATGAACGACTGCGTGCCGAAACCGGGCTTGGCGAACGAGACCTCGTAGCTCTGTCCCAGCGGCACGCCCGAGAACAGCCACGCTCCGTCGGCATCGGAGGACTTCGACTGGACCGAAATGGTGCGCAGACCGGTGAGGCGGCTGCCGTCGTACGTGCTCGATCGCGCCGGCCAGAACTTGGTCGGCGTCGATGCCGTTCCATCCTGTGCCGGCGCCCCAGCCGGGATCGCGAGCGGCCGGCTGAACCCTCCTCCGCCGATCAGAGCCGCGGGCGACCCGCCGCTGCCGCCCGACGTCGTCGTCTGGTCGGTCTGGTCGAGGCCCGGCGTGGTCGGCGTGAGCGTCACGAGCACTCCGGCGTCCTCCCCGGTGCCGCCTGCCTTCACCGTGCCGCGCACGATCGCCCCGCTCGGGGCCTGCGCGCCATCCGTGGCGCCACCGCCGTCGCTGCCGCCGTCGGCGCCGTCGCTGCTTCCTGATGACCCGCCACCCGACGAGCCGCCACCGGGCGCCGCGCCTCCGCCGGCGGTCGTCACGTCGGGCCCTTGGAGATCCGGAAGACCGTCGCCATCAGCGTCGGTCGCAGGGACCGACGTCTCCGTCGCCGTCTCACCTGCGTCGCGCTGGGACCACCACGCCACCGCGACGATCGCAGCCGTGGCCCACAACGCCAGCACGGTCAGCAGGGCCACAGCGGTGCGGAACCGGCGCGGCATCAGCGCGCGCTGATGGAAGGATGCCGTCGCATAGCTCGGCAGCGATCGACCGCGCGCCTCGACGGTGAGCACGTGCATCAACGGGTCGCCGGTGACGTGACGCGGCCCTCGGACCTTCGCCCGCACCCGCCGCGTGGCCCCGGGAGCAACGCTGACGTGCGGTTCACGCACCGCCACGTGAAGGTCGGGGCCGCCGCCGAGCAGGTCGAGCTCGACCTGCTCGTTCTTGCGGTTCACGACCTCGATCACGAACCGCGCCCGCCGACCGTTGCGGATCACGGACGGCACGATCGTCGTCACCACGCGGTCGAGCGCGCCGATCGACACCGTCACGTCCGCCAGCACGGGCGCGTCGCCGCGCCGGTCGGACTGGACCTCGACCGCCACCGCGTGGTCGCCGTGCGCGAACGACTCGGGAACCCGCAGCGGCACCTCGACGTCGACCGTCTCTCCGGGCGCCACGGCATCGCCGTCGAAGCGCATCGTCTCCACAGGACCGCCGAGGCCGTGGACGCGCACGGAGTACACCGCCGCCGCCGACCCGTCGTTGCGCACCCGCACTCGGCACGGCACGGTCGCGCCCGGCCGGGCCGCGACGACGGGCGTGATTGCCTCGGCCTTCATCGCCTGGTCCTCGTCGTCGTCACTCGGTCGGTCATCGGGGTCAGCCTGGGGTCGTGTCGGGCGTGGTCGTGGGGACGGTCGTGGTGGTCGTGGTCGTCGACGACGTCGTCGTGGTGGTCCCGCCCGCGGGGTTGACCACGAACGTCGGCACGACGACCGCCGTGCCGGGCACGCTCTGCACCAGCTCGGAATCCAGCGCGTCCACCGACGACGCGTTGGCGAACACCGCGACCACGTAGTCATCGGGAGCTCCGACGTTGGCGAACGTGAAGAAGCCGTTCTCGTCGGTCACCGTCGTCGTCAGCAGGCCTGCGGTCGGGAAGCCGAGCGGGGAGTACAGGCGCACGCTCATGTTCGCCAGCGGTGTGCCGTTGCCCGACACCACCTGGCCGGTGAGCGACGCTTGCACGCCGAGCTGGAGCTGCAAGGTCTCGATCTCGCCCGAGCGCACGTCGATCACCTGCACGACGTCGCTGGCTCCGATGAGGCTGGCCGTGACGGTGTACGAACCCGGCGCGACATTGCTGAACGTGAACGCGCCGAGCGGCTCGTGCGCCGTGCGCAGCGTCCGGCTGGTGACGCCGTCGTTCAACGTCACCTCGGCGCCGGCGACCGGCGCGCCGGACGCGTCGAGCACCTGCCCGGTGACGACGCCGTCGGCGTGGATTAGCGTCATGTCGACACCGGTGACGTGCACCGTGCGGGAGATCGGGTTGACCTCGACGAGGCGGACCTGGCTGACGTATCCCGGCTTGGAGAAGGTGATGGTGTACGTCCCGGGCGCCGGCAGCGGGTCGAACACGTACGTGCCGATGCCCTCGCCCTGGCTGATCGTCGACGTCGATGCCTCGATGGCGGGACCGGTGACCGACACGGTGACGCCGCCCAGCAGCCCTCCGCCCGCCTCGGTGACCGTGCCCGAGATCGACCCGACCGCCGGTGACAGCGCGAACTCGGCGCTGACCGGCTCGGTCGACGACAGCACGATCGTGCGCGACTCCGGCGTGAAACCGTTGCGCTGCACGGTCACCGTGTACCTGCCGGGCACCGCCAGGTTGCGGACGACGAACGCGCCGACATCGCCGTCGGTGAGGCTGACGGTCTGGATCGTCGTCGTGCCGTCGGTGGCCTCGATCGTCGCGCCGCCGAGCGCGACGCCGCCTGCGGTGACGCGCCCCGAGATCAGTCCACCGCCGGCGCGCAGGCGGATCTCGATCCCTTCGATCGCCTCGCCCGGCCCGAGCACCACGTCGCGGGTCTCGGTCGCCGACCCGGGCCGCTCGACGACGAGCTGATACTCCGCGGGCGACGGAAGCTTCTCCAGCAGGAACGAGCCGTCGACGGAGACGTCGACGCTGGCGACCACCGCGGGCGTGTCGGGGTCCGCGAACCCTGCGACGACGAGGGTCGCCTTGGCGCCGGTGATGTCGTCGCCGATGACGGCGCCGGCGATCGAACCGGGCCGGCCGCCGAGCGTCATCGGGGGGAGCTCGACCGTCTCACCGGCGGGCACGTCCACATCGGCGGCGTCGCGGAACGTGGAGACGTCGCCGTACCAGGTCTCGGTGAAGCCGGCGCCGGTGAACCGCACGCGGAACGTCCCGCCGCCGAGGCGGCCGAAGGCGAACGACCCGTCATCCGCCGTGGCCGCCGACGCGATCGGGTTGACCGGATCCTTGGCGGTGAACAGCTCCGCCTGCACGCCGGCGATCCCCTCGCCGGTGCTGGCGGAGACGACGGCGCCCTTCACCGTCGCCGGGTCGACGGGAACGCGTGCGCCGGCGGACGCCTCGTCCTCGTTGGCAAGCGCTTGGTTGATGAGGTTGTCGCCGACCGAGGCCTCGTCGACGACGTCGGACAGCGTGTGGCTGAGCACCGCGGCGAACACCGCCGCGGCGGTGAGCAGACCGAGGAGCGACATCATCCACCGGCCGATGCGGGGCCGCTGGACGAACGTGGCGACGCTCTCCACCCGCTCGGGCGAGTTCGCCGAGAAGGTCAGCACGCGCACCGAGGGCTGACCGAACCACGGCCGCGGCGCCTTCACCCCCGCTTGGATCACCGCCTGCTCGCCGGGCAGCAAGTGCACGGCCGCGGGATCGAAGGTGAACTCGGCGCGGTCTTCGGGGTCGACCGCGCCGGGATAGACGTCGAGGATCGAGTTGCCGGTGTTGGCGACGACGAGCCCGAACTGCGCCGCGCTGCCCGCGGCGACCGACACCGGGTCGACGGTCATGGCCAAGCGCGGCCGGCTGGCGACGTCGACGGTGACGGTGGCGATCTCGAAGACCGTGGGATCGTTCTCCGACTGCACGTGGATCGAGATCTGCCGCGGCCCGGCGGGGAAGTCGTCGGGCAGTTGGAGATCGACGCGGACGGGCTCGATCGCGCCGGGGAACAGCGAGAGACGCTCGGTGGAGACATGCACCCAGTGGGCATCGAGTCCGAAGACCCGCACCGTGTACCCGTCGATCAGCGAGGAGACGTTCCCGATCGACACCTCGACGCTGACGGTCTCACCGACCGGCGCGGAGAGGTACGCAGGCGAGGCGGTGGCGAACATCGAACTCACGAGCTCGCCCCCACCGCGACGTCGCGCGTGGTCACGGCGCCGGCGCTGACGTCGACCACGACGACGCGTTGTTGCACGCCGATGCCCGAGATCGTCAGCGTGTACGAGCCGGGCTGGATGCCGATGAACTCGAACGCGCCGGCGGGCGCGCTGGCGGTCTGCGTCCTGCGTTGCGTGCCGCCGTCGCTCAGCTCGACGACGAGCCCGGCGCGGCCGACGCCGTCGACCGTCACCGCCCCGCGCACGACACCGGTGGCGGAGCGCAGCACTGCGTCGATGCCCGTCTGCTCACCGGCGGCGACGAACGCGACGCGGCGGGTCTCGGAGATGAACCCCTCACGTGAGAACGTCACCGTGTAGATCCCGGGCACCGGCAGCTCCGAGATCGTGTACGCGCCGGCGCCGTTGGGGCCCGAGCCCGACGTCAGCGTGGACGTCGACGCCGTGAAGTCGTTCCGCGCGACGGTGACGGTCACGCCGCCGAGAGGCTGGCCGCTCGCGTCGGTGACCGTGCCGCGCACGGTGCCGAGCCCGCCGACCAGCGTCGCCCGCAATCCGGTGCGCTCCTCGCCACCGGCGAGATCGAGGGCGATCGTCGCCCCCGAGTAGCCATCCAGTTCGAACGTCAGCACGTACGTGCGCGGGGTCTCGAGCCCGTCGAGGACGAACGATCCGACGTTGCCGGTGGTCGGTGTGGCGACGGTCCGTTCCTCGGCGCCACTGCGCAACGTCACGGTCACCCCGCCGAGCGGCTCTCCGGCGCCGTCGACGACCACACCGGCGATCGAGCCATCGGCGGCGGCCAGCTGCGCGGTGTCGACGACGGTGCTCTTGCCTCCGCCGAGCTCGATCTCGAACTCCTCGGGATCGAAACCGGGACGTTCGATGCGCATGCGATACGTGGCCGGGGTGACGAGGTCGGGAATCGTGAAGTCGCCGGTGGTCTCGATGACCACGGGCGGAGGCACCGCATCCTCGGGGTTCTCGGGAACCAGCGTCAGCGTCAGCGTGGCCGGAGCCGACGGATCGGCGCCCTCGGGCGCCGCGATCCGGCCGGACAGCGCGCCCGGTTGTCCTGTGAGCGTCACGTCGAGGTCGGCGATCTCGTCGCGCGGAGCGATCTTCACCGTGTCGCCCTCGGCGGCCGGATACCAGACCGGGTCGAAGCCGTCGGCGCTGAACCGCAGCCGGTAGGTGCCGGGCAGCAGGGCGCCGAGCGTGTACGTGCCGTCGTCCGCAGTGGCTGCCGACCCCGTCAGCTCGGTGGTCTCCGAGCCGTCGGCCGCGCGGACGACACGATGCGCTTCCACGGTCACCCGCGCCAGCCCATCGCCGGTGCTCGCGGCGGTCACCTGTCCGGTCATCGTGCCGGCGATGTCGACCAGGCTGACGTCGCGCGCGCCGCCCTCGTTCCAGTTGGCGGGCACCGCCTTGGCCGCCGCGGGGTCGCTGCGCAGCATGTCGATGACGAAGAGGAAGATCGTCGCCCACAGAGCCACGATCGCGGCCAGGATCAGCGCCGTGACGACGCCGCGCGGGATGCGCGGCCGCTGGTTGAACCGCGCCGACTCCGTGAGCGTGATCGTCGGCGAGACCGCGGTCACCTCGAGGCTGCGCGCCGCGCTGTGGCCGAACCACGGCCGCTGACCGCGGGCGTAGACCAACACCTCGTGCGCCTCGCCCGGCGGGATCAGCACGGTGGGCGGCGAGGTGTGGCATTCCACGACGCGGGTCGGTTCGACAGCGCTCACCGCGAACTCGGTGGCGACGTTGCCGACGTTGGTGACGACGGCCCGGATCTCGGCCTCCGACCCACCGTTGACCAGGCTCGGACGCAGCTCGAGGGTCGCGGCCTCGACCGGCTCGACGGTCAGCCAGACGTCGTGCTCTTCCTGCCGCTCGGGGTCGACGGTCGACAGCACCCGGACCAGCACCATCGAGTCACCGGCCGGGCATGCGGTCGGCACGTCGAACGTCAGCGTCAAGCGGCCGACCGATTGCGGGAACAACGTCACCACCGGTGTGGCCAGGCGCACCCACGCTGCGTCGATGCCGTACACCGCAGCCGTCACCCCGTCGATCACGTCCGTGGTGTTGACGACGTCGATCTCGAGGGTCGCCGGTGTGCCGGGACGGACGACCAGCCGCTGGGTGTCGAGGGAGGTGCGCACGGTCAGCCGATCACCACGCCCCCCACCTCGGGCACGATGGCCGTCAGCGGCGGTTCGGTCTCGACGACGATCTGGTCGCCCGGCGCGGCCGCCACGAGGAAACGTCCGGCGGCGTTCACGGTCGTGGCGCCACGGGGGGTCACCACGCGGGCTCCGATCGCCGCCGGCTCCGGCACCTCGCCGGCGATCCGCCGCTGCGCCGAGCGCCGCCCGTTCGTGGTGCGATCCGACAGCCCGACACCGACCTCGACGACCGGTGCCGCGGCCTCCATGCCCAGGCCGGTGTCGACGTCGGTGGTGACGATCACGTCGAGCGCCGGCTTGAGCTGACCTTCGAGCGTCTTGAAGACGTCGATCTGGATCTCGCCGCTGCGCGCCAGCAGCAGCGTGGGCGGCGAGAGCGTCGCCAGCTCCGCGGCGCGGAACGTGGCGGGGATCTCGTGGTGGGCGAGAACGGCGCGGAGCATGCCGCCGAGCACGGCGCGCTCGTCGCGGTGCTCGGAGGTCCACGCGGTGATCAGGTAGCGCAGCTCGACGCGCGGCAGCGCCATCCGCCGCATCAGCTTGCCGTTCACCTCGTAGGTCTCCATGCCGGCGCGCGCACGATCGGAGCTGCGCTTGATGTCCCAGAGGAACAGGTTGACGGTCGGGCGGTTGAGCTTTGCGCTCCACTCCCGATCGGGGGGTTCGAACGACACGTCGACGTCGGTGGCGGACAGCGGCACGGTGGCGCGCAAGAACGCTTCCAGGCTCGCGTCGATGAACTCGAGCACCGTGTCCCTCTCCCTCTCCCGTCCACCGGGGGCGCGCCCCGGTCCGACCGACCGATGTTTCATCGGCCAGTCGTGGCGTGTTCTGAAACTGTCTGGTCGAACTTCTTCACGTACGGCGCTCCCGCAAGCGCTGCCAGTAAGGTGCCGCCCATCGACACTCCGGGCCTGCTCTCGATCGCCACGCAGCGCGCGCAACGCAGAGCGTCGCGGCGCGCAGCGTGGCGGCGGCTCGCGGCCGTCGGAATCGGGCTCCTCCCGCTGGTCGCGGCCTGCTCGGACGACGACAGCGTCGGCACCCCGATCCTCGATCTCCAGGACGGCGAGACCGCGGCGGGCACGTGCCTCCAGGTTCCGGAGGATCTGCCGCCCGAGGTGGAGAAGCTGCCCGTCGTTGACTGCGCCGAGCCGCATACCCACGAGATCTACGCGGTGGTCGACTACACGGAAGAGGACGTGTTCCCGGGCATCGCCGCCCTCGACGCGTTCGCCGAAGTCGAATGCCTCGCCGCGTTCGAACCGTACGTCGGCATCGAGAGCTTCGACTCCTCGCTCGTCTTCACCTGGCTGGTCCCGACGCTCGGCAGCTGGAACGACCAGGACGACCGTCAGGTGATCTGCGTGCTCGCCGACTTCCAGGGCGCCCCATTGACGGGCTCCCAGAAGGACGCGCGGATCTAGCTACACCGCGGCCCCGACCGCTCGACCGATCAGGTTGGTGACCGCGAAGGCGAGCGCCACGAGCACGACCTGGCGCCCGGCCGACCGCGCCCACGACCGTCCTGCCAGCCGCGCCAGGGCGGCGCCGAGGACGAAGGCCGCCAGCAGCCCGATCACCAGCGACGTCACGACGGCCGCGGCGCCCTCGGCGGCGAACCAGGGCGCCAACGGGATGGCGGCCCCGACGGCGAACGCCCCGAACGAGGCCGCCGCGGCGCCGACCGGCGCGCCGAGTTGCTCCGGGTTGATGCCCAGTTCCTCGCGTGCGTGGGCGTCGAGCGCCGCGGACGGGTCGTCCATCATCTGGTTGGCCACGGCGAGCGCCGTCGTGCGATCGACGCCGCGCTTCTCGTAGAGACCGGCGAGCTCGAGGGTCTCCCCGGCCGGGTCGATCTCGATCTCGCGCCGCTCGATGTCGAGTTGGTGGCGCAGCAGCTCGACGTTCGCTGCCATCGACACGTACTCGCCGATCGCCATCGACAGCGCTCCGGCGACGAGCCCGGCGAACCCACCGACCAGCACGTCGCTGCGCGCCGACGTCGCGCCGGCGACACCGGCCACCAGCGCCAGGTTCGACACCAGCCCGTCGCTGAGCCCGAACACCGCGGCCCGCGCCCGGCCCGAGGACCACGAGCGATGGTGCTCCGAGCGGTGCACGTGGGCGAAAGCGAGCTGGCGCGCTGGCATGCGCCAATTGTCCGGCCTGGTGGGCATGGCGGACAACATGATCTTGCCTGTCATGCCCGCCTCACACCGCGTGGCAGTTGCTCAGGCGTTGGCGGGCGCGGCGCTGATGTTGGCCAGGGCCGATCCCGGGTCGAGATGGCGGGCGAGGTCGCCGAGCGAGACGACGCCGACGACATGGCCGTGGTCGACGATCGGCAGGCGGCGGACCGACGACCACACCATCATCGACGCCAAGTCGTTGGGGTGATAGCCGGTGGGCGCGGTCACGACGTCGGTGGTGGCGACGTCGATCACCGCGGTCGTGCCCGGGCGGCCGTCTGCGACCGCCCGCGACACGATGTCGCGGTCGGTGACCACACCGGCGAGCGAGCCATCCTCGGCGGTCACGACGATGAACCCGATGTCGTTGTCGCGCATCAAGCGCGCCGCCTCTTCGATCGTCCCACGGGCGGGGATCGTGATCGGCCGCCGGCTCATCACCTCGTCGAGCGGCTCGCTGACCGCGCGGCTGTCGGTCACCTGGAGCTGGTTGCTCACGTCGGCGACGCCTTCGACGTCCCAGCAGTCGTCCCCGGCCGACCGCTTGGCCACGCGGCTCGCCACCGTCCCCTGGAGGACGACGACGCCTTCCTTGACGTCGACCCGAATGGTGTGGTCCTTGGTGAACGCGTTCTTGCGCAGCCGATCGACCACGTTGGCCTTGATCTCGCGGTCGCTGCGACGCACGGGACCGGACACCCCGGTCTCCGGCGAATACCACGGGTAGTAGTAACGATCCAGCGGGCTCATCCACGGTTCCATGGCGGACTCACTCCTCGTCGGGCGGTCGACGACCGCGAAGTTCCCCCGGTCCCGCAACGGCAAACTGCCGTTCGACTGCCGCGACACCGTCGGCCAGCTGAGCACGATAGGTCGCCGCGCGTCGCAGCTTGAGGTCTTCGTAGCCGCGCACCTGATCCGGCAAACCCGCGATGCGGGTCACCTCGGCGGCCGAGTCCGGTGACAGGCGAGCGAGGAGTCGATCGATCGCGGCGATGTACTCCGGGATCATCGCCCGCTCCACGCGCCGCACCTTGGCGAACCGGAACGGGTCGAGGGCCGTGCCACGCACCCGCCGCATGCTGGCGAGGACACGCAACATCGGACGCGCCCAGCGACCGAGCTTGATCTTGCGCTTCATCCCGAGCGCCCGGAGCACGGGCGGATGGAGCAAGAACGTGATCGACGCCTTGGGGCCGCCGACGGCCTGCGCAGCCTGGCGGGCCTCGGGCAGCAACAGCAGCCGCGCCACCTCGTACTCGTCCTTGTACGCCATGAGCTTGTGGAGGTTGCGGGCGACCGCGTCGGTGAGCTGCCACGGATGCTCGGGGTCGCCGTTCTCGGCCTCGGCGCGAGCGACCCGCTCGACGACGGTGAGCCACCGATCGGCCCAGCCGACATCGTGGTACCGGGCGAGGTCGTCGGCGCGCAGCGTGAGCATGTCGCCGAGGCCGGAGCGGGCGCTCAGCTCGTCGACGCGCTTCGCCAACGCCTTCGGCGCCCGCGGCGCGCGCGCGGCGCTGTCGCGCACATCGGCGGCAGCGACGGCGGCGGCGACGTGACGGGGATCGGCGACCCAGCTGCGGCCCCAGTTGAACGCCGCGATGTTCGACGCGACGGCCACGCCGTTGAGCTCGATGGCGCGCTCGATGCTCGCCGCGCGCACCGGCAGCAGACCCGCTTGCGCGGCGACGCCGAGCACGAACACGTTGGCCGGCAGCGAGCTGCCGAACAGCGCCTCCGTGATGCCACCGGCGTCGACGTAGATGTTCCGCTCGGCGCGGCTGACGGCATCGAGCTTGGCGCGCAGGTCGGCCTCGACCGGATACGGCAGGTCCGGATGCACGACCATCGCGCCGGTGGGCACCTTGGTCGTCGAACCCACGACGGTCGTGCGGTCCGGCGAGCACGCGGCGAGGTTGCCGGCGGTCGTGGCGGCGAGCATGTCCAGCGCCAGCATGACGTCGACCGAGCCCGCCGCGGCATGGCCGCTGCGCGCCGGGTCGTCGCGCGTGATGTGCAGGTCGCTCACGACCGGTCCCGCCTTCTGCGCCAGGCCCGTCTGGTCGAGGCCGCGCACGCTGGCTCCATCCAGCAGAGCGGCGGTGCCGACGATCTGGCTGATCGTGACCACGCCCGTCCCCCCGATGCCGGGCATGCGGATGACGACCTCGTCCTGCATCAGCACCGGCGGCTCGGGGAGATCGTCGGGCGGCGCGTGACGCACGCGGCTCGGCGCTCGCGCCGGCGCCCCCGGCGTCACCATCATGAACGACGGGCAGTCGCCCTTGACGCAGCTGTAGTCGAGGTTGCACGACGTCTGGTGGATGCGCGTCTTGCGCCCGAATTCGGTCTCGACCGGCTGCACGGACAGGCAGTCGCTCACGTCACCACAGTCGCCGCAGCCCTCGCACACCCGCTCGTTGATCACCACCCGTGGTTCGACCGACGGGGTGGTCGAGCGAGCGCGTGCGCGCCGCTTCTCCGTCGCGCACTCCTGGTCGTGCACCAGCACGGTGACGCCGTCGACGGCCGCGAGGGCCTCCTGCGCTTCGACGATGCGCTCACGGTCCCACACGTCGACGCCGTCGGGCAGTTGAACGCCGCGGTACTTGGCGACGTCGTCGGTCGTGACGATGATGCGCTTCACGCCTTGGAGCAACAGGATCTGGAGCAGCTCGGGCAGCCCGATCGCGCCCTGGGCGTGCTGGCCGCCGGTCATCGCGACGGCCCCGTTCCACAGCAGCTTGTAGGTGATCCGGGCGCCGGTGCTGATCGCGAACTGCACGGCGAGCTGCCCGCTGTGGAAGTAGGTCCCGTCGCCGATGTTCTGGAACATGTGCGGCGCGTCGACGAACGGCGCGGCGCCGACCCACTGCGCGCCCTCGCCGCCCATCGCGGTGAACCCGATGACGTCGCCGACGCGCTCGGGCTCCATCAAGGCGACCATCGCGTGGCAGCCGATGCCCCCGCCGACGAGCGCGTGGTCGGGCACCTTGGCGCCCCAGTTGTGTGGGCACCCGCTACAGAAGTACGGCGCTCGCGACGCGGCGACCGGAATGAGCACCTTCTCGCGCGGCCGCTCAGGCAAGGGCGCGATACGGTCGGCGAGTCGCGTCACCAACCGCTCGCGCAGCGGCCCGATGATCACGTCGGCGTCGACGGCGCCCGTCTGCGGGATGGCGCGCCTGCCCTCGGCGTCGGTCTTGCCGATCACGACGGGTTGGTCGGGCGTGCCGTAGAGCGCTTCCTTCACCATCCGCTCGAGCGTCGGGTTCTTCTCCTCGACGACGAACAGCTCGCGCACGCCGCGCGCCAGATCGCGCACGATCTGCTGATCGAGCGGCAGCGGCAGCGACAGCGCGGCGACGCGGATCCCCGCCGCACGCAGATCGTCGTCGGTTGCCAGCCCGAGGAGCCGGAATGCTTCGCGCAGCTCGTGATACGTGTGGCCGCAGGCGATCACACCCAACCATGCGTCCGGCGGGTCGACCGTGATGCGGTTGAGGTTGTTCTCGATGCCGTAGCGCCGCGCCACCTCGAGCCGCACCTCGATGAACTCGCGTTCCATCTCGAGCGTCCGCGGCGTGAGCAGCAGGCCGCTCGGATGTGGCACGAACGGCGCGCCGTCGACCTCGACCACCGGCATCACCGGTTGGATGCGCATCGGATCGACGTCGACGGTGCCGGTGCTGTCGGCGACGCCGGCCACGATCTTCATCCCGACCCACAGCCCGCTGGCGCGGCTGAGCGCGATCGCGTGACGGCCGAGGTCGAGCGCTTCTTGCACGTCGCCGGGATAGACGATCGGCACGTGCAGATCGACGAGCGTCGCGTCGCTCGTGCTCGGCAGCGTGCTCGACTTCGCGCCGGGGTCGTCGCCCACCAGCGCGACGGCCCCGCCGTACCGGCTCGTGCCGGCGAACACCGCGTGGCGAATCGCGTCGTTCGAACGATCGAGGCCTGGCGCCTTGCCGTACCAGACGCCGATCACGCCGTCGTGGCGCGCCGAGGCCAACGTCGACGCGAGCTGCGATCCCATCACCGCGGTGGCGGCCAACTCCTCGTTGAGGCCCGGCTGGGCGACGTAGCGGAAGCCGTCGGCCTGGCGAGCGACCGCGGCGGCCTCCTTGTCGAAACCGCCGAGGGGTGAGCCGGGGTACCCGCAGACGAACGCAGCCGTGTCGAGCCCGCGGGCGCGGTCGGCCCGGAGCTGATCGAAGGCGAAGCGGGCGAGCGCTTGCGTGCCACTGAGGAAGACACGCCCGGATTCCCGCGCGTAACGATCCCGCAACTCGTACGCCACCTGCGGACGCAGATCGGTCACGGGTTCACCGTATCGCCGTCCACATGGGTCGCGTGCCCGCCGATAGCGTCCACCGCATGGGGACCGAAGGTCGCATGCGCGTCGAGCACGACAGCCTCGGCGAGATCGCCGTGCCCGCCCGAGCGCTGTGGAAGGCGCAGACGCAGCGGGCCGTCGAGAACTTCCCGATCTCCGGCGCCACCGTCGACGCCCGGGTGCTGCGGGCGCTGGCGGCGATCAAGGCGGCCGCCGCGATCACGAACGCCGAGCTGGGTGTCATCGATCCCGCCATCGCCGACGCTGTCGAGCGCGCCGCGTCGTCGGTCGCCGCGGGCGAGCACCTCGACCACTTCCCCGTCGACGTCTTCCAGACGGGCAGCGGCACCAGCACGAACATGAACATGAACGAGGTCGTGTCGTCGCTCGCCGCCGCGGCCGGCGTCACCGCGCATCCGAACGACCACGTCAACGCCTCGCAGTCGTCCAACGACGTGTTCCCGTCCGCAATCCGTGTCGCTGCCGCCGCCGCGCTGGTCGACGATCTCCAGCCGGCGCTGTCTCGTCTCGGCGTCGCGTTGCGCGCCGCCGCCGAGCGCTTCGCCGACGTGGTCAAGGCGGGGCGCACACACCTGATGGACGCCGTGCCGGTGACGCTCGGCCAGGAGTTCGGCGGCTACGCCACCGCGATCGACAACGGCGTCGCTCGCCTGGAGAGCTGCCTGCCGCGCCTGTGCGAGCTGCCGCTCGGCGGAACGGCCGTCGGCACCGGGCTCAACGCGCCGGCGGGTTTCGCCGCGCGCACGATCGAACGCCTCGCCGCGTCGACCGGCCTGCCGTTGCGCGAGGCCCGTGATCACTTCGAGGCGCAGGGCATGCAGGATCCGCTGGTCGAGGCGAGCGGCGCATGCCGCGTCGTGGCCGTCAGCCTCAACAAGATCGCGATGGACCTGCGCTTGATGAACAGCGGCCCGACAGCAGGGCTCGGCGAGATCCGCCTGCCCGACCTCCAGCCTGGCAGCAGCATCATGCCCGGCAAGGTGAACCCGGTGATCCCCGAAGCGGTGCACCAAGTGGTCGCGCAGGTGATCGGCAACGACGCTGCCGTCGCGTTCGCCGGCTCGATGGGCGTCTTCGAGCTGAACACGATGCTGCCGGTGATGGCGCGCAACCTGCTGGAGAGCATCGGCCTTCTGGCCAACGTCAGCCGGCTGCTCGCCGAACGCTGCATCGACGGCGTCGAAGCCGACGAGGACGCGTGCCTGCGCGGCGCGCTCTCGTCACCGTCGCTCGCCACCGCGCTGAACCTCGCGATCGGTTACGAAGCGGCGGCCCATGTCGTCAAGGAGGCCGTGCGCTCGCGCCGGACGATCCGTGAGGTCGTCGTGGAGCGGGGCCTGCTCGACGCCGGCGACGCCGATCGTGTGCTCGACGTGCGAGCGATGACCCGGCCGGCCGCGGACGACGACGATCGCTAGGCCCACCGCCGGGCACTACGTTCGGAGCGCTCGCACATGTCGACTAGGGAGGCAAACAGGTGGCGCACGAAGTTCGCGGTGTCGTGGCACGCGGTAAGGGGAAGCCGGTTTCGCTGGAGACCATCGTCGTCCCCGATCCGGGGCCTGGCGAGGCGCTGGTGAAGGTGCAAGCTTGCGGCGTCTGCCACACGGACCTGCACTACCGCGAAGGCGGCATCAACGACGACTTCCCGTTCCTCCTCGGCCACGAAGCGGCCGGCATCGTCGAAGCGGTCGGCGACGGTGTCACCGAGGTGACGCCCGGCGACTTCGTCATCCTCAACTGGCGCGCCGTGTGCGGGCAGTGCCGCAGCTGCCGCCGCGGCCGGCCGTGGTACTGCTTCGCGACGCACAACGCCACGCAGAAGATGACGCTGACCGACGGGACCGTGCTGTCCCCCGCGCTCGGCATCGGCGCGTTTGCCGACAAGACGCTCGTCGCGGCGGGGCAGTGCACCAAGGTGAATCCCGCGGCGCCCCCGACGGCGGCGGGGTTGCTGGGGTGCGGAGTGATGGCCGGCATCGGCGCGGCGATCAACACCGGCGGCGTCACGCGCGGCGACACGGTCGCGGTGTTCGGCTGCGGCGGCGTGGGCGACGCGGCCATCGCGGGCGCAGCGCTCGCCGGGGCGCGCACGATCGTCGCCGTCGACCTCGACGACCGCAAGCTCGACATGGCCAAGCGCTTCGGCGCGACGCACACCGTGAACGCGTCGACGTCCGACCCGGTCGAGTACGTCAAGTCGGTCACCGACGGCAACGGCGCCGACGTCTGCATCGAGGCGGTGGGAAATCCCGCTGTGTACCGGCAGGCGTTCGAGGCCCGCGATCTCGCCGGCACCGTGGTGCTCGTCGGTGTGCCGCGGCCCGACATGAAGATCGAGCTGCCGTTCCTCGACGTGTTCGGCCGCGGCGGCGCGCTGAAGAGCAGTTGGTACGGCGACTGCCTCCCCACCCGCGACTTCCCCAACCTGATCGAGCTCTACCTCCAGGGCCGCCTCGACCTCGACGGCTTCGTCAGCGAGACCATCGGGCTCGACGGCATCGAGGATGCGTTCCACAAGATGGAGCGCGGCGAGGTGCTCCGCTCCGTCGTCGTCCTGTGACCATCCCCACGCCTCGGGCGCGACCGGCTGCCACCACGGCAGCGGGCCGCGCCCAAGCAAGCTGGGTGGGGTGGGTGGTGGCGGCGGCGGGGGGTCAGGCGATGATCAGCGCTGCGAGCGCCATCCGATGGTCCTTCGCCCACGGTGGCCCGAGCGTGGCCCGCGGGCCGTCGAGCACCTCGCCAGCGCGGGCGCCCAAGGCGTGCTCTGCCAAGCCGACGACCGACTTCGCCTCGTAGAAACGAACCTTCCAACCCCGAGCATCGGCGAGCTCGACGAGCACTTGGCGATACATCACTGCGTCGGCACGGGCTTCGTAGGGGACGCAGCACTGCGTCGCGATGTCGTCGGGGAAGTTCGCCGGCAACGCCCGCATCGACACCGACCCGATCGGCTCCGACAGCGTCGCGGCGAGCTCGTCGCAGGCGGCGGACGCCGCCCGGGCGACGGACGCCCGCACCCGCGCCACCAGCGCGGCGGTGTCGTCGAGGCTCAGATGCTTGCTGTCGTGGTGGATCGGCATGTTCGGAACACCGTCCTCGACGAGTTCGATCCGGCGGCGATCGGCGACCTTTCCGTCAGCGGAGGCCGCCACCACCACTGCCCACCCGAGATGATCCGCGATGCCAAGACGCATGGCGACCATTCTTCTCCCGGCGGCGACCACCGATCGCGTTCCTGCGCGATGAGTTCCGGCGACGCGGGGCGTCTGATCGCTGACCGTTCACCATCGCAAAGGAGAGCCCCCATGACCGCACCGACCACCAGCTTCATCGCCGAGCCGGGCAGCCATGCCGCGACGATCAGCGCCGTCATCGCCGCGCCGTTGGAATCCGTCTACCGGTCCTACATCGAGCCCGAGCTCATGGTCCGTTGGTGGGGGCCCGCCGAGCTGACGTCGCGCGTCGATCGCTTCGAGCCCGTCACCGGCGGCTCGTACCGGATCGTCCACATCGACGCCGACGGCAACGAGTACGCGTTCCGCGGCGTGTACCACGAGGTCGTGCCGAAGGAGCGCATCATCCTGACGTTCGAGTTCGAAGCGATGCCCGGCCACGTGTGCCTCGAGGCGCACACGTTCGAGGCGGTCGACGGCGGCACGAAGGTGACCCAGCACTCCGTGTTCCAATCGGTCGCGGATCGCGACGGGATGAAGGACTCCGGTATGGAGCAGCACGCGCCGGTGGCGATGGCGCAGCTCCAGGAGGTCGCGCAGAGCCTGTAGCCGAGAACGCGGGAGGTGGGCGTCGGAGCTGGCGCGGCGGCCCATTAGGGTCGCCGCGCATGTCCGACGACGCGGTGCTCGGTGTCAACCAGGCGTTCTACGACGCCCACGAGCGACGCGACATCGAGGCGATGGGAGCGGTGTGGGAGCACACCGACCGCGTCATCTGCGTCCATCCGGGATGGCCGATCCTGCGCGGATGGAGCGACGTCGAACAGTCGTGGCGGCACATCTTCGCCGGGCCGGGACGCAACCAGTTCATCCTCACGAACATGTCGATCACCGTCGAGGGCCGTACCGCGTGGGTGACGGTCGACGAGAACCTCGTCGCCGGCGCCGCTGCTGGAACGATCGCGGCCACCAACGTGTTCGTCGACAGCGGCGACGGCTGGAAGCTCGTCGTGCACCACGGCTCACCCGTCATCGGCAGCTGAGCGCGAGCGGGACGCGCACGGTTGACTTGCCGCATGGCACGCCTCTTCGTCGCCGTGTGGCCGCCAGACGATGTGGCGGCGGAGCTGACCGCGCTGCATCGCAAGGACCAGCGCGGCGTCCGCTTCGTCCGCCCGGAGAACTGGCACGTCACGTTGCGCTTCCTCGGCGAGGCCGACCCCGGCGTGGTCGCCGACGCGCTCGACCGAGCCGTGCTCCCGCCCTCGCGGGCACGCCTCGGTCCCGCCGTCGACGTCATCGCCGAGCGCGCGTTGGTGATCCCCGTCTCGGGCGTGGAGGCGCTGGCAGAGGCCGTCGTGGCGCGCACGCACGAGATCGGTCAGCCGCCGCGCAAGCGGTTCGTCGGCCACCTGACGCTCGCTCGCGTGACGCCGCGCGCGCCGATGCCGCGGGTTCTCGGCCAGCTCGTCAGCGCAGAGTTCGACGTCGAGGAGGTCGCGCTCGTGCAGAGCCGCCTGCATCCGCACGGGGCCCGCTACGAGACGATCGCCACCTGGCCGCTCGAGCGCTCAGCGGGTTGAGCGACGGCGGCGCGCCGCCTCGCTCGCCACGTACGCGTCGGCGAGAGCGGCGGGCGCGCACGCCAACCAGGCGTCGACGATCAGCTCGCGCAGCGGGCGCTTCGCGATCGCCTTCAGCTGGATCAGCACCGCGGCGTAACCGTCGAAGTGCGGGATGGTGAACACCCCCTTGGTGTTCGACGCCAGCACGGCTTCCTTCTCGCCCACGTCGGCGACGCGGACAGCGATGATCGGCCCGTCGGGAGGGGTCTCGTGCCCGAAGCGACGGATGTCGGCCTTGGTGAACGGGCGCTCCCAGGCGAACGCCTTGCCGCCCACCTCCCACGTCGGGCGCCCGTACCGCTCGCCGCGCGTCACCGCGGGCAGGCTCATCGCGATGGCCCCGGCCTCCTCCAAACTGACCATGGGATCGCACCGTACCGCCGCGTCGAAGCCGTGACGGTTCCTGCCGGCTCCGTGCGAGCCGCGGCATACTCGCCGTGTGGCATCCGAGAGCTCGGGACGTTCTCTGCTCGCGACGGCGATCGGCTATGCGATCGTCGCCATCGTGGCGATCTGGCTGCTGGGCGCAGTGGCGGGCATCGTCGCCTGGCTGTTCCGCACCATCGTCGTCGTGGCCCTCCTCGTCGGCCTGATCTACCTCTACCTGCGGCTCAAGGCCCCCGACGAGGGGTGAGCGACCGAGTTGGTCGCGGCGTGGCGATCGCCCCGTTACCCTCGACGGGGATGAAGGTCGTCGACCGCACGGCGCGGGATCGTCCGCTGTTCGCCTTCGACAACTCGTTCGCACGCGAGCTGCCGGGCTTGTACGAGCCGTGGACCGCTGCCACGGCCCCAGCGCCACAGCTGCTCACCCTCAATCGTGCGCTGGCGGTCGAGCTCGGCGCCGACCCCGACGAGCTAGCCACGCCCGACGGCGTGGAAGCGCTCGTCGGCAACGCCGTGGTGGAGGGCTCGACCCCCGTGGCCCAGGCGTACGCCGGCCACCAGTTCGGGGGATACTCGCCGCGCTTGGGCGACGGCCGGGCACTGCTGCTCGGCGAGGTGGTCGACGTTCACGGACGGCGCCGGGACCTGCACTTGAAGGGTTCGGGGCGCACGCCGTTCGCCCGCGGTGGTGATGGGAAGGCGGCGGTTGGCCCGATGATGCGCGAACACATCATCGGCGAGGCGATGTCCGCCCTCGGCATCCCGACCACACGCGCGCTGGCCGTCATCGCGACCGGCGAACGCGTCGCACGCGAGGGCATGCCGCCGGGCGCGGTGCTCGTGCGCGTGGCCGCGAGCCACCTGCGCGTCGGCACGTTCCAGTACGCCGCGTCCCACCCCGACCGCACGCTCGTGCCGCGCCTGCTCGACTACGCGATCGCACGGCACTATCCGGAGGTCGCCGCGGCCGACAATCGCGCCACGGCGTTCCTCGACGCGGTCGTCGAGGCGCAGGCGTCTCTCGTCGCACGGTGGATGCTCGTCGGCTTCATCCACGGCGTGATGAACACCGACAACATGACGATCTCGGGAGAGACCATCGACTACGGGCCGTGCGCGTTCATGGATGCGTTCGATCCCGCCACGGTGTTCAGCTCGATCGACCACAGCGGCCGGTACGCGTACGGAAACCAGCCACAGATCGCGCAGTGGAACCTGGCGCGTCTCGCCGAGACGCTGCTGCCGCTCGTCGACCCCGACCGGGACCGCGCGGTCGAGGCTGCGACCGGCGTGCTGCGCTCGTTCGGCCCCCGCTTCGAGCGCCACTGGATCGACGGCATGCGGGCCAAGCTCGGCATCAGCGACGCCAACGACCGCGACCGGGACGGCGATCTGGGTTTGATCGACGACTTCCTGCGGCTGCTCGGCGGGCAGGCGGTCGACTACACGTCCGCGTTCCGCGCGCTGTCTTCGGTGCTGCGCGGCGCGCCCGAGCGGGCGCGGGCGCTGTTCTCGGATCCGTCCACATTCGACCACTGGGCCGAGCGCTGGACCGCCCGGGTGAGCGGGCCCGATGCGGCAGCGCGCATGGACCGCGTCAACCCGATCTACATCCCTCGCAACCACCTCGTCGAGGAGGCGCTGGCGGAGGCCACGGCAGGCGACGTCGGCGCCGCCGAGCGCTTGATCGACGTCGTCTCGGCGCCGTTCGACGAGCGACCGGGCCTGGGCCGCTACGCCGAGCCCGCGCCGCCGAGCTTCGCCCCGTACGTCACCTACTGCGGCACCTGACGGCTGGATCGGCCGCTCAGTCATCCCCACCGACGGGCTCGTGCCCGACGGAGACGACTGCGCCGCCCTCGAGTTCGAGCCACGCCACCGTGCAGCGGGGCGCCCGCCGGCGCTGGGTCGCCGAGCCCGGGTTGAGGTGATGCTGCACGTGTCCGTCAGCGGCGCGGACGTCCGTCTCGTTCCACGGCAGGTGCGAGTGGCCGAACACCACGACGTCGGCGTCGGGGAACCACCGGCGCAGCCGCCCGCCGCGCCCGATGGCGTCGCCGCTGTCGTGCACCATTGCGACGGTGCACCCGTCGATGTCGACGACCCGCCGTTCGGGCAGCGCCACGCCGTGGTCGTTGTTGCCGAGCACCGCGTGGACGGGCGCGAACGCGGCCAGCGCTCCCAGGACCGACTCGTCGACGATGTCGCCTGCGTGGAGGATCACATCGGCCGCGACGAGTTGTTCGCGCAGGTGATCGACGAGCACCGGCGCGCGCCCGGCGACGACATGGGTGTCCGACACCACGAGCACACGCGTCGTCATGAACCCCCACGCTACGAGCTGCGCCGGGCGCGTGCCCGGCGCTTGCCCTCGTGCATCGCCGCCACCCGGGGCACGGGGATCGCGTGGCCCTCGTCGATCAGCTGGCGGTCGAGGCGCTGGGGCGCGGGCATCAGCTCACGCCATGGATCCCCGTCGCCGAGGTGTCCGAGCGCGGTGTGCACGGTGAAGTCCGCGGGGCTGACAGCGTCGAGGTCGTCCCAGGCGAGGGGGAACGACACCGGCGTGCCCGGCCGCACGCGTGGGCTGTACGCGGCGACGACGGTCGCGCCGCCGATCCGGGTGGGGTCGACGAACACCTTTCCCTGGCGATCGTCCTTGAGGAACGCCGTCGTCGCGATCTGCGGGTCGAGTCGCTCTGCACGCGCGGCGATCGCCCGCGTCGCTGCGGCCGCGTCCTCCATCGGCGTGTCGGCGATCGGCACGAACACATGGATGCCCTTCGCGCCGCTGGTCTTGACCGCGCCGTCGAGACCGGCGTCGGAGAGCACCTGCTGCACGAGCCGCGCGGCGCGCGCCACGGTGGCGAACGTCGCGCCCGCGGGTGGATCGAGATCGAGCACGAGATGTGTCATCCGGTCGGGACGGTCGGCGAGGGTGAGCGTGGGGTGGTACTCGACGGCCCTCTGGTTGGCGAACCACAGCAGTGTGCGGCGGTCGTCGCAGAGGGCATAGGCGACCTCGCGCTGCGATGCCTCGGCCCACACCTTGACCGTTCGCACCCACTCGGGCGCGTACTTCGGCACGTTCTTCTGCATGAACGCGTCCTGGCCTCGGTGCACGCGGATGACCGACAGAGGGCGGCCGATGAGGGCCGGAAGGATCCGGTCGCGCACCGCGTCGAGGTAGTCGACGAGGTCCCGCTTGGTCGCCCCGGCGCCATCGAACAGCGGTTGATCGAGGTTCGTCAGCGTCACCCCGGCGCGCGACTCGTCCGGTGGGCGCGTCGTCATGCCGGCGCCGTCATGCTGATGCGGAGGCCGCGAAGGGGCTGAGCGCGAACCAGCGCGGGAACGCTCGGACCAGCTCGCGCGGGCCATCCAGGGTGATCGCTCCGGATCGCGTCGCGGCGTCCCACGTGCTGCGGCCCATCCACACCAGCATGAACTCGCGGATGTCTGCGGTGACGAACAGGCTGATCTCGAACCCTTCGTCGCGTTGGCACACCGACGACCCGGCGCGATCGAGCAGCAGCCAGATGCGCCGGCCGCGGTGGGCCTGTGGGAAGTTGAACTGCACGACGACGCGCCGGTCGGGCAGCTCGTCGGCGACGACGCGCTGGCGCACGCGCCACATCAGATGGGCGCCGTCGAACTGCTCCTTCTCCGGATCGCTCATCAGCCAGTTCACGGCCCACTCGCCGAGCCGCCAGATCACCGCCTCGAGGTCGCGCCCCGCCTCCGACAGGTGGTAGGTCGGGCCGGGACGTCGCTCGATGATCCCCTGGCGTTCGAGCTGCTTCAGTCGCTGGGCAAGCAAGGTGCGCGACATCCGCGGCACGCCGCGCTGGATCTCGGAGAAGCGGTGCGAACCGCAGATCAGCTCACGCAGGACGAGCGGCGTCCAGCGGTCGCCGATCGCCTCGGCCCCCATCGCGATCGGGCAGTACTCGCCGTAGCTCTTCACGGTCCAGATCTTGCACTTCCGGAGCCGATCTGTCATCCGTACCGTGCGGCTCATGGAGACACTCATCAAGCAAGCACACGAAATCGCCACCGCTGCCGCCGATCACGCCGATCGCCACGACCGCGAGGGCACGTTCGTCAGCGAAGGCGTCGCGGCCGCCAAGGAATCCGGCTACCTGGCCAGCCCGGTACCCCCAGAGCTGGGCGGCGACGGAGCGCTGACACGCGATCTCGTCGAGGCGCAGCGCATCATCGGCAGGGCGTGTGGGTCGACCGCATTGGCCTGCTCGATGCACCTGCACCTCGTCCTCGCCTCGGCGTGGCGATGGCGGCGCGGTGACAAGGTCGTCGAACCCACTCTGACGAAGGTCGCCCGCGACCGGCTCGTGCTCTGTTCCACCGGAGGGACCGACTGGACCAGACCCACCGCGGTCGCGACGCCGGTCGACGGTGGCTGGCGGGTCAACGGCCGCAAGACGTTCGCCAGCATCTCCCCGGCTGCCGGCGCGGCGGCGACGTTCGCCGTGATCGGCGAGCCGATGCAGGGCGCCGACGTCATCGCCTTCGGGATGCCGCTGTCCGCCCCCGGCGTGCGCATCGACGAGACCTGGAACGCCGCCGGCATGCGCGGCACGGGTAGTCACGACATCATCCTCGACGACGTCTTCGTGAGCGAAGCGCAGGTGGTCGGCAGGCGGACCTGGGGCGTGCTCGACCGTCCGCTGCTGGTGGCGTCGCTGCACGCATGGCCGGTGATCTCGGCCTCCTACCTCGGCGTCGCCGAGGGTCTGGTCGACACCGTGCTCGACGCCTGCGGCCCGGACGTCTCCGAGCGCCAGGTCGGCCTGCTCGACGCCGAGTTGCGCACCGCGCGCTGGGCGATCGACGGCGCCCTGCGCGATCTCGGCGACGACCCGGATCCGACGCTCGACAGCTTCGTCACCGTGCAGCTGATGAAGCGCACGGTGATCGAAGCGACGCAGTCGATCGCCACCGCGGCGGCCGAGATCGCCGGCGGTCGGTCGTACGCCCGCCCGGGAGCGGTCGATCGGATGATCCGCGACCTGCGCGCCGCGGTCTACCACCCCTACGGACCCGAGACGACCCTCACGATCGCCGGCCGTTCGCGTCTCGGTCGGCCGTTCGACGAGCGCTGAGGTCCAGCTCCGACGACCAGACGCTGCCGTCGAACGCGACGAGGCCGTCGTCGCGCAGCTTCAACAGGTGCGCTCGGACGCTGCGCGCCGCGGCGCGGTGCAAGCCGGGATCGACCTCGGTGTAGAGATCGGCGACGATCTCCTCCGGGGTCGTCCTCCCGGCCCGCACCGCGGCCAGCACCTGTGCCTCGCGCTCCAGGCGGTGTGCGAGGTAGGCGTCGAGGAACGGGCCCGGATCCCGCACCGGCGGCCCGTGCGTCGGCCACAGCACCGCGTCGCCGCGCCCGCGCACGGCGCGCAACGAGTCGACGTAGGCACGCATGTCACCGTCGGGCGGCGACACCACCGTGGTGCTCCACCCCATGATGTGATCGCCGGTGAAGAGCGCCGACTCCTCCTCCAGCGTGTAACACGTGTGGTTCGCGGTGTGACCGGGGGTGTGCACGGCGCGCATCGTCCACCCACGACCCGAAGCGACGACGTCGCCCGTGCCCACGCTCACGTCGGGCACGAAGTCGCGGTCGACGGGCTCCTTGACCTCGTCGGACACGGCTTCGTCGGGGTCCGGGGGCGTGAGGTGCGGGCCGAACGCCACCGTCGGCGCTCCGGTCTCGGCGCGCAGCCACGCCGACAGCGGCGAATGGTCGCTGTGGCAGTGCGTCACGAGGATCGCCACGACGCGCTCGCCGGCGAGCGCCGCGGCCAGCGCTTCGCGATGGCTGTCGAGCTCCGGCCCCGGGTCGACGACGGCGACGTCGCCCTGCCCCACGATGTAGGTGCCGGTGCCGCGGTAGGCGAACTTCGACGGGTTGTCGGCGATGACCCGGCGGATCAGCGGTGAGACCACCTCGCATACGCCGTAGCGCACGTCGTCGAGCGTCGAGAACGGGATGTCAGCCATGCTCAGCCTCTGTCTCTGGGATCGGCTCCGCCTCCGCCGCGGCCTTCCGGCGCAGCCGGCGACCACGCCGACGCCGGGGAGGCGGCAGGCGCGTCAGGTCGTTGTCGACGACGTCGTGGCGTGGCCCCCACGTGGACGCCAGCGCCTGCACCATCGCCGCGGCGGGCAACGCCAGGACCGCCCCCACCGGGCCGAGCACCGCGGCGCCGGCGAGCGCGGCTCCGAACGCCAGGGCAGGATGCAGCTCCATCGTCCGGGCCGTGATGCGCGGCGCGAAGACGTAGTTCTCGACCTGCTGGTAGACGGCGATGAAGCCGAGGATGACGAGCGCCTTGACGGGCGAATCGATCAGTGTCAGCAGCACGGGCAGGACGCCTGCGAGGTAGGTGCCGACGACGGGCAGGAACTGGCTGACGAGGCCGACCCAGATGGCCATCGCCACCGGCGCGGTGGTGCCGAGCGACTGGAAGACGATCCAGTGGAAGAACGCCGACAACCCCGCCAGCAGCGCCCGCGAGTAGAGGTACCCGCCGGTCTTGGTGATCGCCAGTTCCCACGCATCGAGCACCACCAGCTGGCGCTCCGGACTGAGACGGGCGCAGATCACGCGCCTCAGCCGCGGCCCATCAGCCACCAGGTAGAACGTGAAAAGCAGCACCGAGAACGTCTGCAGCAGGATGCCGAGGGCGCGCACCGACAGCTGGAACGCGTTGTCCTGCTGGTCCTTGATGAACTCCTGCACCGGCCCGTCGGGGTCGTTGATCGCGTCGTTGACCTCACGGGCGTCGATGTTCGTGTTGAACAGATCGTTGATGGTGTCGACGATCTCGTTGACGTTGTCCTCCGAGTCGGTGAGCAAGTCGGCGATCTGGGTGGCGACGAGAGAACCGATGGCGAACAGGAAGACGAGGGCTCCGAGCACCACGCCGAGCAGGATCAGCGCGGTGGCACGACCCCGCCTCCATCCCCGGCGGGCGAGCTTGTTGACGCCGGGCTCGATCGCCAGCGAGAGGAACAGCGAGACGAGCAGCAGCAGGAACAGGCCGCTGAGACGGGTGACGCTCTTGCGCAGGACGATCGTGGCGAGGAAGCCGACCCAGAACACCGCGATCGCGCGCCAGACCCACGGCGGCATCCGGCGCGGCGGTTGCGGGGGCCCGACAGCGGTCGGGCGCGCGGCGGTGTCGCTCACGTCACGAGAGTACGAGCCGCACGCCGCCGCATCGGGGACAGCCCGACCGGCTCACGCTCAGCCGCCACCGGCCTGTTCCACCAGCGCGTCGTAGAGCCCCTGCTGCGCCGGATCGGTCGGCGCGGTGTCCTCCGGATGCCACTGCACGCCGATCATCCAGCCCTCGTCGAGCTCGAGGCCCTCGATCAGGCCGTCGCGGGCGTGCGCCACCGGGCGCAGACCCTCCCCGAGGCTCTCGATGCCCTGGTGGTGGAACGAGGCGCCGACCACCTCCGTGCCGCCGACGGCCTTGGCGAGCTTGGAGCCGGCGACGACGTCGATGGGGTGCAGGACGTGATCCTGCCCCGCGGGGAACTGGCCGGGCGCGTGGTCGTGCGTGCCGTCCACATCGGCGACGTGCTGGATCAGCGTGCCGCCGAGCGCGACGTTGACGAGCTGGACCCCCCGGCAGATCGCCAGCGTCGGGATCGCTCGCTCGATCGCCGTGAGCGCGAGGGCGACCTCGAAGTCGTCCTGCTCGTGGTTGACGCCGTAGACGTGGTGGGCTCGCGGTCGCCCGTAGCGATGCGGATCGACGTCCCCGCCGCCCATCAGCACCAGCGCGTCGAAGCGCTTCAGCAGCGCCGCCGCCGCCGACGGCGTGAGCTCCCGCGGCGCGAGGGTGACCGGCTCACCTCCCGCACGCAGCACGGCGTCGAGATACCGGCGACCGGAGAACGAGATCGCGCTGCGGGACACGCGCCCCGGCGCGGCGATGCGCCCGGCGATCGCGATGAGAGGGGCGCCGCGGCTGCGTGACACTGCTCGCGACGCTAACGGACCAACGTGGCCGCCGGACGGGTCGATACGGATCTCGCGGCCCGGGCGAGCGCGCCGGCGAGGTCGCCGCGCGATCCGACCTCGAGGTGTTCGAGTCCGAGCCACGCCGCCATCGATGCCAGCTCCGCGGCAAGCTCCGTCGCCACCGTGGCCGGATCAGCGGCGGCCTCCGCGTAGGCGGCGTGCGCGACCAGCGTGGAGCGCGATCGATCGCTCTTCAGATCGACCCGCGCGACAAGCCGGTCGCCGAGCAGGAACGGGAGCACGTAGTAGCCGAAGCGACGCCGCGCGGCAGGCGTGTAGAGCTCCAAGCGATAGTGGAAGTCGAACAACCGCTCGGTGCGCTGGCGAGCCCACACCAGCGAGTCGAACGGGCTCAACAGCGCCCGCGCCTCCACCCGGCGCGGGATCGTCACATCGGGGCACACGTAGGCGGTCTGTCGCCACCCGTCGACCGCGACCGGTTCGAGCCGCCCGTCCTCGACCAGCTCGTGCAGCCGGGGACGAGCCGTCACCGCGTTCTGACGGTGGTAGTCGGCGAGATCCGCGAACGTCGCGACGCCCAGGTGCCGGGCGGCGAGCACGAGGAGTTCGCGGCGCGCCTCCTCCTCGGTGGGCGTCGGCGCCGCCAGCGCCGCGGCCGGCAACACGCGCTCGGTCAGGTCGTAGATGCGGGCGAAGTCGCTCACCCGCCGCCGCGCCGTGAGGCGACCTGTCCAGAACAACAGCTCCAGAGCTGCCTTGGCGTCGTCCCAATCCCACCACGGGCCCTTGCGCTCCCGGCGCTCGCTCACATCGCCGGCCACCACCGGCCCGCCGTCGCGCACGAGCGCGTACACGTCCTCGACGAACTGCGCCCGGCGCTGTTGCAGCTCGCGCAGGCCGCGCCACACCTCGCCATTCGCCGCGGCCTCCATCCTCCAGCGGAACAGGCGGTGATGCTCGACGGGGATGTGGCTGGCCTCGTGGCCCCAGTACTCGAACAGCCGCCCGGCATGCGTCGCGTCGGGGATCAGGGTGCGCGGGTGCGGCCCGAGCCGGGCGAACAGCGGCAGCTCCTGGCTGCGGACCAGCACGTTGACCGAATCGATCTGCACCAACCCGACGCGTGCGAACACGCGGCGAACGTGGCGCAGGTCTGCGCGGCCGCTGGGTCGTGGATCGCAGAACCCTTGCGCGGCGAGGGCCGCCCGGCGGGCGGCGCTGGCCGACAGGGTGGCGCGGCGTCGCCCCTCAGTCGGCAACGGTGATCGTGACCGATTCGATCACGACGTCTTCGCGCGGCCGGTCATTGCGATCGGTCTCGACCCGCTGCATCGCGTCGACCACGTCGAGACCCTTCACCACCTGTCCGAACAGCGAGTACGCCGGTGGCAGGGACGCGCCGTTGGGACCGCTGATGATGAAGAACTGGCTGCCGTTGGTGTTCGGACCGGCGTTCGCCATGGCGAGGGAGCCGATCTGGTACTGGCCCGGCTTCGGAAGCTCGTCGTCGAAGCGGTAGCCGGGGCCGCCGCGGCCGGTGGCCGTGGGGTCGCCGCCCTGGCAGACGAACCCGTTGATGATGCGGTGGAAAACGACGCCGTCGAAGTAGTGGTACCCGGCGAGGAACACGAAGTTGTTGACGGTGACCGGCGCCTTGACGGGATCGAGCGCGATCACGATCTCGCCGAGCGACGTCGTCATCTTCGCCGTGTAGCGCTTCGACGGGTCGATGCCCATCTCCGGCTTCTGGTCGAACTGCTTGACGACCGGCGAGGAGCCGTCGAGGGCGGGGAAGGGATACGGCATGGGGGCACAACCTACCGGCGTGATGGCGGCGCTCAGAGCCAGGCGTCGGGGTCGTCGCCGTCGGCAGCCTTGGCGATGAGGTAGCCGGTGGCGCGCTCGGCCTTGGGATAGCGCTGCACCAGCTGCCAGAAGGCAGGCGAGTGGTTCGGTTCGTGCAGGTGGGCCAGCTCGTGGACGATCACGTAGTCGAGGACCCAGTCGGGGAACGCAGCGAGCCGCGACGACAGCCGGATGACCCCGGTCGACGGGGTACAGCTGCCCCAACGGGCGGTCATGTTGTCGACCCAGCGGATCTCGGTGGGCTGGCGCAACCGGTGACGCCGGGCGAGCGCCTCGGCACGCTCTGCCAACTCGACGCGGTCGGTGGACTGCTTCCGGCGGAAGTGCTCGGTCATCGCCTCGACGGCTGCGTCGACCTGCGCGGCCGACATCCACGACGGCACGGTGACCGTGAGCACGCCCCCGACGAGCCGGCCCTCGGAGGTCTTGCGCCGGCGCGTGGAACGCCGAACCTGGACGACGAAGGCTGGCGGCCGCGCCGCGTGTGTCACCTCTGCGGGGCCTCCGCGGGCGGGGAAGAGCTCGGGCTGACGATCCACGTCGCCATCTTGATCTGCCGATGTCACACGGTTGCGCGATCGCGTCGCCGGCTGCGGCGACGCCGCCGTGTCAGAGCATTTGGGCGCCCGGCTGCACGGCGGGCTCCTCGTGCGACGCCAAGCCGTGCACCAGGTCCCCCGCGTGGACGACCCCGTCGCGCACGACGAACCACGCGCCCGCGAGGTTCGGCACGCGGACATCGTCGGCCGCCAGTTCGCGCCGCAGCGCACGGATCATGCCGCCGTGGCTGATGGCCAGCACCTCTCCGCCGGGGCACGACGCCGCCGCGTCGCACAGCGCATGCATCCCCCGGGCCGCGACGGCGTCGTACGGCTCGAAGCCGTCGGGCCGGTGATGGTTGGCGAGAAAGCCCGGCCATCCGGCCTCGACCTCAGGGTGCGTCAGCCCTTCCCACGGTCCGACGTCGGCTTCACGAAGTCGTGAGTCGAGCACGACCGGGCCGATGCCGATGATCTCCGAGATGATCGCCGCCGTCAACGCCGCTCGCCGCAGGTCGCTGGCGATGACCGCGTCGAACGTTCCGAGCCGCAGCGCCGCTGCCGCAGCCTGCCGGCGGCCCTCGTCGGTGAGGTCGATGTCGGCCTGGCCCTGCCAGCGGCCGGCGGCGTTCCATTCGCTCTCTCCGTGGCGGAGGACGAGCACGCGCGCTGAGGACGATGTCGTGGAGGTCGAAGGCATCCGTGGCGAGAGTAGCGGGGCCAGTACGCTGAGCGCCGTGGCGATCCTGCGGTTGTTCGCATCCGCTCGCGAAGCGGCGGGCACCGGGCGCGACGAAATGCCCGGCGCCACCGTCGGCGACGTCTTGTCGGCCGCCGTCGCCCGCTACGGCACGCCTTTCGCCGCGGTGCTCGACACATGCCGCATCTGGGTCAACGGAGAGAACGCCGACCAGGACACCGGCGTCGGACCACGCGACGAGGTGGCGGTGCTGCCACCCGTATCAGGAGGGGCAGCATGACCAACAAGCTCGTGCCGTCGGAGCTCGCGCTCGACGATCTCCGAACGAAGCGAGCGCAGCTCCAGGAGCAGGAGGACGCGGTCTCGTACGTGCGCCGGGTGGTGCAGGCACGCCTCGACCTCGTGCGCGCCGAGTCGGCCCGGCGCGGCGCCAAGGATCCGACGCCGATCACGCAGGAGCTGCCCGTCATCCTCAGCCAGCACCTCACCGGCGGGCCGGCCCGCCCGCCGCGCCCGGCGCTCGACTTCAGCGACCACCCGCTGGCGGTCGAACTCGACGAGCTCTGCGCCCGTTTGGGGGAGGCTCGGCTGCCCGAGCTCACCGACGACGAGCTGGCCACGCTCGGCCAGGAGCTCAGCGCGTTCGAGCAACGGCGCAGCGCCGAGCGCAAGGAGCTGTTCGCACAGATCGACGAGCTCAGCGACGAGCTCGTGCGCCGCTACCGCGACGGCGAAGCCGACGTCGACGGCCTGCTCGCCGACGACTGATCCACCCCGGCACGGCAACATGGGCGCGTGATCGAACGTCGCCTGGCCGACTTGGGAGCTTTCATCCGCGCCCAGCGCGAGCTGACGCGCACGTCGGTGCGCCGTCTCGCCGAGATGGCCGACGTCTCCAACACCTACCTCTCGCAGATCGAGCGCGGCCTGCGCCGACCCTCGGCAGAGATCCTCCAGCAGATCGCCCGCGCTCTGAAGATCAGCGTCGAGACGCTGTACGTGCACGCCGGCATCCTGGCCGACGACCGCGACGACGTGCCGGGTGTGCGCGAGGCTGTCGGCCGCGACCCGCTGCTCACGTCCGAGCAGAAGCGCGCCCTGCTCGAGGTCTACGAGAGCTTCGTCCGCGCCGCCCGCTGAGCCCGCGCCTCGAATGTTGATCGGGTCAGTAGGGTATGCGCCATCGTGCAACGGCTCGCGGTGCTCTCGTTCCATACCTCGCCCCTCGTCCAACCGGGTTCCGGCGACAGCGGCGGCATGAACGTCTACGTCCGCGAGTTGGTGTCGTCGCTCGCGCAGTCCGGCGTTGAGTGCACCACCTACACCAGGGCGACCTCCAGCCAGCTGCCACCGGTGGTGCAGATCGAGCCCAACCACCGCGTCGTCCACATCGACGCCGGGCCCTACGACCTGCCCAAGGAGAAGCTGCCGTCGGTCGTCGACGAGTTCGGCGACGCGGTCATCGCGCACCTGCGCGCCGGACCGGGCGCGGACGTCGTGCACGCCAACTACTGGCTGTCGGGTCTGGTCGCCCACCGGCTGAAGCACGAGCTCGATCTGCCGTTCGTGTCCACGTTCCACACCCTCGCCCGGGTGAAGGCCGAGGGCGGCGATCCCGAGCCGGTGTGGCGCGAGCGCGCCGAGACGGAGATCATCACGTGCGCCGACGCGATCTGCGTCAGCTGCAGCGAAGAGGAGCGCCAGTTCCGCCGGCTCTACGGCGATCCCGCGGGACGCATCGAGATCGTCGCCCCCGGGGTCGAGCACGCGTTCTTCGCCCCCGGTGAGCGCAGCGGCGCCCGCACCGCGCTGGGGCTCGACGACCGGCCCGTGCTGCTGTTCGTCGGCCGCATCCAACCGCTCAAGGGCCCCGACGTCGCCATCCGGGCGCTGGCCCACCTCCACGACCTCGGCCGGCGCGACGCGTCGCTGCTGATCGTCGGCGGCGCCAGCGGCGCCGACGGCGACAGCGAGGACGCGCGCATCCGTGAGCTCGTCGCCGAACTCGGCGTCGACGACGACGTGCGATTCATCGACCCGCAGCCCCATCACATCCTGTCGACGTACTACCGCGCGGCCGACGTGGTCGTCGTCCCCAGCCGCAGCGAGAGCTTCGGCCTCGTCGCTCTGGAAGCGGCCGCCTGCGGCATCCCGGTGGTGGCGAGCGCGGTCGGTGGACTGCTGACGCTCGTCGACGACGGCGACACCGGCTTCCTCGTCCCCGAACGCGATCCCCGCCTGTTCGCCCGCGCGATCGCCGACATCCTCGACGATCCCGATCGGGCGCGCGTGATGGGTGTGCGGGCAGCCGAGCGGGCGAAGCGGTACACCTGGGGCTTCGCCGCAGCACGCCTGCGCCGCCTGTACGGCGACCTCACGGCGCGCTCGCTCGTCGCCTGCTCCTGACCCCTCACCCGGCGATCCCTAGGCTGCGCATCGGTGACCGACCTCTTCGACGACAGCGCACTGGCGATCCTGGAACGCCGCATCGACGAGTGGCTGGCGGCGTTCGCGGCCAGCTCCGGCGGCGTGGTCGCCGCGATCGATCGTGCCGCGCCGGGCGACGTGCCGGGCGGCGAGCCGCGGTGGTACGTGCGCATGCGCGGCGAGGAGAAGGACTTCACGACCGTGTGGTTGACCCTCGGCCAGCGCACCCTGCGCTACGAGACCTACGTGATGCCGGCCCCCGAGGAGAACGTCGCCGAGCTGCACGAGAACCTGCTGCGACGCAACGACCGCCTGATCGGCGCGCACTTCTCGATCGGGGCAGAGGATGCCGTGTACCTGCGCGGCGAAGCCGCCAACAGCTCGCTGTCGGAGGGTGAGCTGGACCGGATCGTCGGCTCGCTGTACGCCTACGTCGAGCAGTGCTTCCAGCCGCTGCTGCGCATCGGCTTCGCCAGCCGGTTCAGTCGCTGACCAGCAGGGCGAGGTCGCGGGTGAAGAACAGGCGTGGCCACAGGCTGGGCCGCTGCGGCTCGGCGGTGATCGTCACGGTCGCGCCCTCGACGGTCACCTCGCCGAGCTGGAGCAGCTCATCGAGCGGCTGGAAGGTGCTGGCGACGACGGAGTCCTCCCACCCGTCCTCGATCTGCTCGGCGGCCTCGGTGGCATCGTCCTCGTCGCCGAAGATCAGCACGATGACGACGTCCGGCTCGTCGGCGTCGTCGGTCGGCGCGGCGCCGATGGCCCACGCGTCGTAGCGCGGCAGCGGGTCGAGCTGCTCCACGATCTCCTCGAGGTTCGCTCCCGACGCCGCCAGCACGTCGTCGACGCGCAGGGCGCCGCGGGAGATGAACCCTCCGGTGGCGTCGACGCGATCGAGGGCGCGGGCGGCCGCGAGGACCTCCTCGTCGTCGGCGGCCACGTCGTCGCCGTCGAGCGCCTCGATGCCCTCGTCGAGGGCCTCGTCGGTGCGGGTGACGACCAGGATGTCGTCCCGCAGGAACAGTCGAAGGCTCTCGCCGAGCGGCCGAGCCGGCGTGGGCTCCCCGACGGCGATCGCTCCGCTCTCGCCGATCTCCCACACCAGACCGCCGTCGCGCTCGTCCGGCTCGCCGATCGCATCCGTGATCGCCTCGGCGTCGAACGCGCCCTGCATCACGGTGACGACGTCGGGCGGCGCCCCCGTCTCGACGTACGCGGTGACGTCGGTGAGGTCCCAGCCGAGCTCGTCGGCGAACTCGCCGTGCTGTAGGAGACGATTCGGCTGCGACACGTTCGGCGGCAGGACGAGCGGGGCCTGGTCCGGGCCGAACACGTCGAGGACCACGTCGACGAACTCGTCGTCGTCGGCGTCGGGCAGCTCGACGCCGAGCAGCTCGAAAGCCCGGGTGAGATCGCCGAACTGCATGTACCCCGAGCGCTCCACCTGCGGCGCGCGCCGCACGAGCCGTGCCGCCGCGCCGCCGTCGTCGGAGCCGGAGTCCGAGCACCCGGCCGCGAGCAGCGTCGCAGCGAGACCGGCCACGAGGCCGGCAAGGGGAGGGATCGACAGGGAGCGCATCCGGGCGAAGCTACCCGGCCGCCGCTTCCGCCACCGCGGACGCCGTGCACTCATTGCTCTGCGCCCGGGTGAGCGGCGTCGGGGAAGTCGACGAACCGCTCGCTCGGGCACGCGGCTGGAGGTCAGGTCCCGGCGCTCGCCCGCCACATAACCTGCGCTCTCATGATCACCAACATCGAGCGCCGCACCGGGTGGGCGGCGTGAGCGCCGTCCGCCTCGCCATCATCGGCGGCGGCAACATGGGCGCCGCCCTTCTCGGAGGGCTGGTGGCCGCCACGTGGGCGCCCGCCTCCGAGATCGCCGTCGTCGAGGTCGCCGCCGCCCAGCGCGAGCGCCTCGGCATCGACTACCCCGGCGTCTCGATCGTCGCCGAGGTCCCGCGCTGCGAGGCCGCCGTCGTCGCGGTGAAACCCGCCGACGCTCCGGCTGCCACGACGGCAGCCGTGGCCGCGGGCGCCCGCCGCATCCTGTCGATCGCGGCCGGCGTCAGGATCGCCACGATCGAGCAGGCCGCCGCGACCGCACAGGCCGCCGAGCCGGTCGCCGTCGTGCGCGCCATGCCCAACACCCCTGCGCTGGTGCGCCAAGGCGCGGCGGCGATCGCCGGGGGCGCCAGCGCGACGGCCGACGACCTCGAATGGGCCGCCGGCATCCTGCGCGCCGTGGGGACGGTGGCGCAGGTGTCGGAGGCGCAGCTCGACGCGGTCACCGGCTTGGCGGGCAGCGGCCCGGCCTACGTCTTCCTGATCGCCGAGGCGCTGACCGACGCCGGGGTGTTGAACGGCTTGGCGCGCCCCGTGGCCGAACAGCTCGTCGCCCAACTGCTCCTCGGGTCGGCCGCCCTGTTGTCCGAGCGCGGCAACGCCCCCGCGTTGCGCGCGATGGTCACCTCGCCGGGTGGCACCACTGCTGCGGGCCTGACAGTTCTCGAACGGCACGCTGTCCGGGCTGCGCTGATCGACGCCGTCACCGCGGCGACCGAGCGAAGCCGTGAGCTGGGGTGATGTAACCCGATACGCCGCGCGTAGCACGTCGGCATCCCCCAGACGCGGAATTTCTCGGCGTGACTCTTTTCTCACGGCCGTGGTTCTCTGTAGTCTGCACCTAGGTCATTTGACCTCGGGTGACGTCCACCGCCACCCGGAGACGCGCCCTCCGGGGCTGCGCCGAAACGGGCTGGTGCCATCGGGGGGTTGGCATCGGCCCGTTTCGCTTTCTCCGGCTCGCACAGCCGACCCGTAGGGTGAGCGCGTGGCCCGCCGCTACGAGACGATCTCGTTCCTCACCGACTATGGCCTGGTCGACGAGTTCGTCGGGGTGTGCAAAGCCGTCATCCGCGACGTCGCGCCGCACGCCGCTGTCATCGATCTGACCCACGGCATCCGTCCGTTCGACGTGCGCGCCGGCGCCCTGGCCCTCGCTCGGTGCGTCAGCTACGTCCCCGACGGGGTGATCCTCGCCGTCGTCGATCCGGCGGTCGGCACAGAGCGGCGCGCGGTGGCGATCGAGGTCGCCGGCGGCAACGGTGTGTTCGTCGGCCCCGACAACGGCCTGCTCGCCCCCGCGGTCGCGATGGCGGGCGGAGCGGAACGCGCCGTCGTGTTGACCAACACCGACTACCACCTCGCCGCAGTGGGCACGACGTTCGCCGGCCGCGACGTGTTCGCGCCCGCCGCCGCCCACCTCTGCAACGGTGTCGACCTCTCCGAGCTGGGCGAGCCGGTCGACCCGGCGGCGCTGATGCCCGGCATGGTTCCGCTGCCACGTGAGGAGAACGGCGCCCTCGTCGCCGAGGTGCTGTGGGTCGACCGCTTCGGAAACTGCCAGCTGAACGTCGGTCCCGGCGACGTCGAGGAGTGGGGCGAGACGTTGCTGGTCGAGATCGTCGACGCCGTCAGCGGTCAGCCGTCCGTCCGCGCCGCCCGCCGCGTCGGGACCTTCGCCGAGATCGGGTCTGGCTCCGTAGGTCTGGTGGTCGACAGCAGCGGCCTGCTGGCGCTCGCGCTCGACCAGCGCAACGCTGCGGAGGAGCTCGGCCTCACCGGCGGCACCGGCGTCGTGCTGCGTCGCGTCGACCCCAGCGATGCGCCCGTGACCCCCGCGGTGACCGCGAGCGTGCAGCTGCGCCGCCGGTAGGTTCTGATCGATGCGCCCCGCGACGACCCTCACTCTCGGCCTGCTGTTGTTGGCGATCCTGGTCGCGGGAACGATCTCGCTGCTGCGGCTCTGATCGGAACGGGTTTTCACCGGCTCCGGCGCCCCGCGTGACGAAGAACCGCCGCCCGGACCCGCTCGCAGCTTTGTGAACACGTGCACGAATGCCTAACGTCTGGGCTGGATATGCCCGCTGAACGCCCTCGTCGTCGGATCCCGGAAGCCACGGTGGCACGGCTCCCCATCTACCTCCGGATCCTGGGTGAGCAGGCGGACGACAACGTCGACAGCATCTCCTCGGACCGGCTGGCCGAGATGGCCGGCGTCAACGCCGCCAAGGTCCGCAAGGACCTGAGCTACCTCGGCAGCTACGGCACCCGCGGCGTGGGCTACGAGGTCGCCTTCCTCGTGTACCAGATCCGCCGCGAGCTCGGTCTGACCCACGACTGGCCGGTCGTCATCGTCGGCGCCGGCAACCTCGGTCAAGCTCTCGCCAACTACGGCGGTTTCGGCGAGCGCGGCTTCCCCGTGACAGGCGTCGTCGACAACGATCCGGCCAAGGTCGGCACGGTGATCGGCGGCGTTCGCGTCCGCCACATCGACGAGCTGGCGCAGCTCGTCCAGGCACGCCGCGTGTCGATCGGCGCGATCGCCACCCCCGCGGCGTCGGCGCAGGACGCCGCGGATCGGCTCGTGCACGCTGGTGTCACGAGCATCCTCAACTTCGCTCCGGTGGTGCTGTCGGTGCCCCGAGCCGTCACAGTCCGCAAGGTCGATCTCGCCGTCGAGATGCAGATCCTCAGCTACTACGAGCAACGGCGCACCGCCGGGGGCCTTCACGCAGTCTCGACTGCGGACGGTTCGCGCACCGCGACCGCGTAGGGTGCAGTCAGAACGAAAGGGGACGCGCGCGCCATGCCGATCGTGGTGATGGGTGTGAACCACAAGACGGGGCCGCTGGCCCTGCTCGAACGCGTTGCCGTCACGGCCGCCGAGCTGCCCAAAGCGGTCGCCAGCCTCACGTCCCGCCCCAGCCTGCGCGAGGCGGTGCTGCTCAGCACGTGCAACCGCACCGAGGCCTACGTCGTCGCGGAGAAGTTCCACCCGGCGTACGGCGATCTGCGCGACTTCTTCTGCGAGCTCGGCGGGCTGGCCCCCGAGGACGTGCACGACCACCTCTACAGCCAGCACGACGAGGCCGCCGTGACGCACCTCTTCGAGGTCGCCGCCGGGCTCGACAGCGTGGTGCTCGGCGAGAGCGAGATCCTGGGCCAGGTCCGCACCGCGTGGGAGGTGGCGCAGGCGGAGGGGGCGGCGAAGTCGACGCTCAACCTGCTGTTCCGCCACGCGATCGAGACCGGCAAGCGGGCGCGCACGGAGACCGCGATCAGCCGCTCCACCGCCTCGGTCAGCCACGCCGCGGTCGAGATGGCCACCGAGCGCCTCCACGGGCTCGCCGGCAAGCGCGTGCTGGTGCTGGGCGCCGGCGAGGTCGCTGAAGGCGTCGCGATCGCCCTCGTTCGCGCCGGCGCGACCGACATCACCGTCGCCAACCGCACCGAGGCGCACGCCCACGACCTCGCCCAGCGGGTGCAAGGCAGGGTGATGCCGATCTGCGAGGTCGGCGCCGCGCTCACCGCGTCGGACGTCCTCGTCACCTGCACCGGCTCCAGCACGGTGGTGCTCGATCGCGAGATGGTGGCCGCGGCGCGCACCCCCGACAGCCCGCCGCTGCTGATCGTCGACGTCGCCGTGCCGCGCGACGTGGACCCGACGGTGGCGACGTTGCCGGGCGTCACCCGGCTCGACCTCGAGGATCTGCGCGAGTGGGCGGCCCGGGGCCTCGACCAGCGCGCCGCAGAGGCCACCCGCGTGCGCGCGATCGTCGGCGAGGAGGTCCAGCGCTTCGGCGTCGAGACCACGTCGCGCCAGGTCGCCCCGCTCGTCGCCCAGCTCCATGCCCTCGGCGAGTCGGTACGCGCCGCCGAGCTCGAGCGGGTGCGCTCCCGCCTCGCCGGGCTCGACGACGACCAGCGCGCGGCGGTCGACGCGCTGACCCGGGGCATCGTCGCCAAGCTGCTGCACCTTCCGTCGGTGCGGCTGAAGCACGACGCCGGCACGCCCCACGGCGAGCGCAACGCCGACGCCGTGCGCGACCTGTTCGACCTGCTCTAGCCGATGGCGCGGCTGCGCATCGCCACACGCGCCAGCGCGCAGGCGCGCCGGCAGGCAGAGGCCGTCGCCGACGCGCTGCGCGCCGCGCACCGCGGCCTCGACGCCGAATTGGTGCTCGTCGAGACGACCGGCGATCGCCGCCTCGACGTGCCGTTGCACGAGATCGGCGGCCAAGGCGTGTTCGTCAAGGAGGTGCAGCGCGCCGTGCTCGACGGCGCCGCCGACATCGCCGTGCACTCCGCGAAGGACCTGCCCTCACAGCCGACCGATGGGCTGCTGATCGCGGCGTTCACCGAGCGACGCGATCCACGCGACGCGCTCGTCGGCCGCGCGCTCGCCGACCTCTCGCCGGGCGCGACCGTGGCCACCGGCTCGGTGCGGCGCCGGGCGCAACTCCAGATCCTGCGGCCCGACCTGCGCTTCACCGAGCTGCGCGGCAACATCGGGAGCAGGCTGGGAAAGGTGCCGCCCGGCGGCGCGATCGTGATCGCGGTCGCCGCACTCCAGATCCTCGAGCAGACCGCCGAGATCGCCGACGCGTTCGCGCCCGACGTCGTCGTCCCCGCGGTCGGGCAGGGATGCGTGGCCGTCGAGTGCCGGGTCGGCGACGCGGCGGCGGCCGACGCGCTGGAGGCCATCGACCACCTGGCCACCCGCAAGGCGGTGACCACCGAGCGCGCCTTCCTGGCCGAACTGGGCAGCGGATGCTCGCTGCCCGTCGGCGCCTACGCCGACGGCACGACGCTGCGCGCGTTCCTCGCCGACCCCGCGACAGGCCGGCACGTCACGACGGTCATCGAGCTGCCGCCGGCCGAAGGCGCGCTGCACGCCGCCGCGTCGGCGGCACGCGCCTGCCGCGCCGAGGTCAGCGCCCCGGCGGGATGAGCGCGCTCGCCGGCCGGCGCGTCGTCGTCACGCGTGCCCAGCACCAGGCTGGAGCGCTGGCCAGCCTGCTCGCCGCCCGCGGCGCCCTCGTCGAGCACGTGCCGCTGGTCGCCATCGAAGAAGCCGCCGACGGCGGCGCCGCGCTGCGCGACGCCCTCGCCCGCATCGGCAGCTACGACTGGGTGGTGGTCACCTCGCCGAACGGCGCCGAGCGCGTCGCGCCGGCACTCGCCGGCCGCGGCGCGCCCCCGCGGATCGCCGCCGTGGGGGCGGCCACGGATGCCGCGCTCGGGCCACGCTCCGCCGACCTGGTCGCGCGCCGAGCGACCGGCGCCGGCCTGGTCGCCGACTTCCCGTCCGGCTCCGGCAGGGTCCTGATCGCGCAAGGCGATCGCGCCGGCCCGACCGTGTCCGAGGGGCTTCGTGCGCTCGGCTGGAGGGTCGACGTGGTGACCGCCTACCGCACCGTCGCTCGCCCGCCGGAGCCCGCCGCGGCCGAGCGGGCCCCGAGCGCCGACGCGGTGCTGTTCGCCTCCGGCTCGGCGGTCGGCAGCTGGGTCGAGGCGTTCGGCGCAGTGGCGCCGCCGGTCGTCGTCGCGATCGGGCCGTCGACCGCGGCCGCGCTCGCGGCACATGGGCTTCAGGTCACGCGGATCGCTGCCGATCAATCAGTCGAAGGTCTGGTGGTGGCGCTGGAGTCCGCGTTCGGCGACCCCCGGTAGGCTTTCGCGCCGAGCGTCGGGGCCAGTTCCCGATCCGGAGCAACTGGTCGACACATGGCGCGTCGCAGGAGCACTCGGAGCCGGGCTCTTCTCATCGGAGCCACGGCAGCGATCGGCGGTGCCGCGTTCGTCGGCACCGCGTCGGTGGTGCGCGCCGAGGAGCCTGCCAGGACGGGCGTCGTGGCCGCGGTGTCGGTGGAAGCTGCCGACGTGGGCGCCTCCCCGGCCATCTCCGGCGATGGGCGCCTCGTCGTCTTCGTGGGCACTCCGCCCACCGCCGACGGGCGTTCGAGCACGGTCTACCTGCGCGATCGGTCGACCGGTGTCACCAGCGAGCTCACGGTCCCGTCGCCGGCCACGCCGATCGGCGACAGCCTCGCGCCGGTCATCAGCGACGACGGCTGCGTCGTCGCCGTCGTCACCCAGATCGCCTACGACCTCTTCCGCGACGACAACCGCGGCGCCCGGTGGGACGTGTACAGCACCGTCCTGCCCGACTGCGAGGGCCGCCCCGGCGAATGGCAGCTCGTCTCCACCGCCGGCACCACGGCGCGCGGCGACGTCGATCCCAGCGATCGCCCGGCGATCTCGGCGAGCGGGGCCGTCATCGCCTACACCCATGTGCACACGGACGTGCCCCAGCCTTCGGAGGGTCGGCCGATCACGGCCATCGACGTGGTCGACCTGACGATCCCGCTCGGTGACCCGGCGCGCACGCACCCGGCCGCCGGGCTTCCCGTCGAGCCCCCGCGCACGACATACCGCTACCGCGGTCAAAGCCAGCCGTCGCTGTCGTCGGACGGCCGCCATGTCGCCTTCCGCAGCGACACCACCGCCAACGACGTCCTGCCGTCGTGGGGCGCGGGGCCGACCGCCGGCCAGTATGCGACGACGCAGGTGTTCGTGTGGGACCGCCAGGCGCCCACGCCGGCCGAGGCCGTGCGATTGGTCTCCGCGGGCGCGGCGGCGCCGAACGGCGACGCGGCCGAGCCCGTGCTGTCGGCTGACGGGCGCATCGTCGCGTTCAGCTCGGCCTCCACGAACCTGATCGACGGCGCCGTCATGCCGCCCTGCGCGCAGAGCTGCCCGACGCAGGTCTACGTTCTCGACCGAGATCCCGACGCCGACGGCGTCTTCGACGAGGACCCGCCGCCCGCCGGTCTGTCGCTGGTGAGCCGCGATCCGGTCGCGTCCGCGCCCGACGCCGGGTTCGTCGCCGGGACGGGCGCGTCGTCGCAGCCGACGGTGTCGGCCGACGGCAGCCTGATCGCGTTCGTCACCCAGGCGACCAACCTGCTGCCGGTGCGGGCTCTGGGAGGCGGCAACGCCGATCAGGGAGAGATCGTGGTCGCCGACCGCGCCACCGGCGCATTGCGGCGGGCGAGCACCGCCGCAGACGGCGTCACGCCGGCCGCGGCGCTCAACGCCCACCCGGACATCTCCGAGACCGGCCGGGTCATCGTGTTCGACACCGCTGCGCCACAGATCACCGGCGATGTCGGAACGGGGACACGCCGCATCGCCGCGGTGACCCACGAACCACGGATCACGATGGCGGCGCTCGACGTCGGCACCGTGGCGCCCGGCTACACCGGCGAGGAGTGGTACACGTCGGTCGCCAACGCCGGGCCGACGAGCTTCCTGCCGTCCACCGTCGTCAGCTCGAGCCCCGAGTTCACCGTCACCGGCGGCACGTGTCTCACCGCTGGCTCCGTCCCGCCCGGTGGGAGCTGCACGGTGACGGTGGTGTTCGCGCCCACGCAGGGCGGGCCCCGCGACGGCACGCTGACGGTGGCCGAGGAAGGGTTCGGCGCGCTGTCGATCAGCGCCGAGGTGCGCGGCTCGGGCGGCGAGCCGTCGCTCGTCGGCGATCCGAGCGGGTACGACTTCGGCAACCCGGTGGTCGGCACGCCCGGTGGGGCGACCGCGATCGGCATCACGAACGTCGGTCTCGCCCCCGCGGTCATCGGCGACATCTCGATCACCGGCGTCAACCCCGAGGACTTCACCGTGACCGACGATCGGTGCCGACGCCGCACCGTCAACCCCGGAAGCACCTGCACCGTCGAGGTCAGCTTCACACCCACCGACGACGGCCCGCGCAGCGCGAGCCTGCTGGTGTCGACCACCGGCGCGCACCAGTACACCGCCGTGGTCCTCGGCGGCGCCGGCCACTACGAGCCGCAGCTGACCATGGCCAACCCGGTCGTGCGGACCGGAAGCCGGCTCGATGTCGGCGGCGCGGGCTTCCCGCCGAACGCCGCCGTCACCATCGCCTGGGCCGACGGGATCGGGCAGAGCGCCACCGCCACGACGGCGGACGACGGGTCGTTCGCGACGCAGATCGTCATCCCACGCGGTGAGCGCACCGGCGAACGGGTGCTCGTCGCGTCGGTGTCGGCCGACATCACCACCACCGGCGTCGTGCGAGTGGTGCGAGCGGACGCGCGGGGTCCGGCGTCGGCCGCGTGGCCGGGGCGCTGACCGGCGGTCGGGTCAGGCCGGCACGAGCCGGCCGACGAGCGTCAACGACGCGGTGCAGGCGCCACGCGTCAGGTCGTTGAACGCTTCGCACGTCACCTGGAACGTGAGGTTGTCGCCGGCGCGGAACTCCATCGGGGTGACGATCGGCAACGGCTCGCTGCCGAACACGTTCGCCAGCGCCCACTCGAAGACCACGTCGCTGTTGCGCAACAGCAGGGCGCGGCCGGCGTCGGGTGACGGGTTCTGCAAGATGACGTCGGTGACCCGCAAGGTGAAGCCCGTCGGCACGGTGTAGACGCTGCCGTCGGTCGCCCCGAGCGGGATGTCCTTGGCCAGCCGGATGCTGAACAGCTCGCCCTGCTCCGCCGCCGGAGGCTGCGAGGACACGGTGGTCACCGAACTCGCCGAGGTGTCGACGGGGACCGAGGCGTCGACGGTGGACGACTGCGGCGACAGCTCGCCGATGCGGTCGTCGACCGCCGAGGACGCCGCGTCGTCGATCGCCGGCCGCACCACGCCGAACCAGGCAGCGGTGACGGCCGCCAGCGTCAGCACCGCGGCCGCGAGACGCGGCCAGAAGCGGTCGCCGATCGTCGGCGTCTGCACCAGCGTGGCCTCGGAGTACACCGTCTCGTGGCCCTGCTGCGCCGCTTCGACACGGAACGTGAGGAACCGCGAGCCGCGCCGCCAGCGGCGGCTCGTCGCCTTCACGCGCAGTTGCGCCAGCGCGCTGCCGCCCGGTTCGACACCGAGCGACGGCGGGTCGAAGTCGCCGTCGACGCGGCCCGTCGGGTCGACGAGGTGCAGCCGGCAGCTGGCGTGCGCGTTGCCCTGGTTCTCGAGCACCACCTCGTAGCGCGCTCGCGCCGCGCTGCGCTGCACGGGCTGGAGGATGTGCACACGCCGGTCGTCGAAGCTCTGCACGGTGATGGGCAGGTCGGCGGTGGCGACATCGTCGGGATCCGACTGCGCCACCGCTCGCGCCGTGATCGTCACCGCGCCCGCCGTCGTGGTCGGCTGCAGCGGCGGCAGCATCGTGACGGTGACGCTCTCGCTGCCGCCGGGGAACACCGTGACCGTCGGGGGCGCGATCTTCACCCATGCCGCCGCCAAGCCGCTCGGGATCATCGAGTAGGTCTCGGTGCGATCGCCGAGGTTGAGCACCACCAGGGTGGCGACGGCCTCCTCGCCGGGCGCGATCGTCAGCCCGGACTCGGAGAACTGCGCCTGCGCCACCATCGGCGTCGCACGCTACCGGCGCTCGGATGGCGGCGCCGGGATCGCCTGCGCCGGCCGGCACGCCGCTGCCTACGATGGCCGGGTGCCCATTCCGTCTTCCGTGCCGGCGCAGCCGTCGTTCCCGGCCGCGCGGCCGCGGCGGCTGCGCGCGTCGCCGGCGATCCGCGAGCTCGTGGCCGAGACCCGCGTCGGTGTCAGCGACCTGATCGCTCCGCTCTTCGTGCGCGAAGGCATCGACGAGCCGCAGCCGATCGTGTCGCTCCCGGGGGTCGCCCAGCACACGCGCAAGAGCGCCGTCGACGAGGTCGCCGCGCTCGTCGACCTCGGCGTGCGCGCCGTCGTGTTGTTCGGCGTGCCAGAGCACAAGGACGAGATCGGATCGGGAGCCTTCGATCCCGACGGCATCGTCCAGGTGACCGTCAGCGAACTGCGCACGCGCTTCGGCGACGACGTCGTCGTGATGACCGACCTGTGCGTCGACGAGTACACGAGCCACGGACACTGCGGCGTGCTGGACGATCACGGAAGGGTGGACAACGACCGCACGCTCGAGATCTACTGCCGTGCCGCGCTCGCGCAGGCGGCCGCGGGAGCGCACGTCGTGGCGCCGAGCGGCATGATGGACGGCCAGGTCGGCACGATCCGCGCCGCGCTCGACGAGCACGGCTTCGCCGACGTGGCGATCATGGCGTACAGCGCGAAGTATGCGAGCGGGCTCTATGGACCCTTCCGTGACGCCGTCGACGTGCACATCGCCGGCGGCGGCGACCGCAAGGGCTATCAGCAGGACTGGCGCAACGCCCGCGAGGCGCTGCGCGAGGTCGCGGCCGACGTGGCACAAGGCGCCGACATCGTGATGGTCAAACCGGCGCTCGCCTACCTCGACGTGATCGCCAGCGTGCGATCGTCCGTCGAGGTGCCGGTCGCGGCGTATCACGTCAGCGGCGAGTACGCGATGATCAAGGCGGCGGCGGCGAACGGGTGGATCGATCACGACACCGTGGCGCTCGAGCACCTCACCGCGATCAAGCGCGCTGGGGCCGACGTGATCCTCACGTATCTCGCCCGCTGGTTCGCCGAGCAGGCCGCGCGATGACGGCCACGACGACCGACGCCGGCACGATCGCCGCGTGCGACCCGGTCGCCTGCGCCGCCGCGGGTTGCGAACCCGTCGTCTGCACGGGCCGCGGCGTGACATCGAACCGCGCCCTGTTCGCTCGCTCGTGCGACGCGATCCCCGGTGGCGTCAACAGCAGCATCCGCGCCTTCAAGGCCGTCGGCGGCGAGCCGTACGTCGTCGCCCGCGCCGACGGGCCGTACGTCTGGGACGTCGAGGGCACGCGCTACATCGACCTGGTCCAGAGCTACGGCGCCGTGATCCTCGGCCACGCCCACCCGGCGGTCACCGCGGCGATCACGGCAGCGGCCGCCCACGGCACGTCGTACGGCGCGCCGACACCGCGCGAGATGAAGCTCGCCGAAGCGATCCGCGAGCGCGTGCCGAGCTGCGAGCGCGTGCGGCTGATGAACAGCGGCACCGAGGCGACGAGCACCGCGGTCCGGCTGGCACGCGGCGTCACCGGCCGCGATCGCATCGTGACGTTCTCCGGCAACTTCCACGGCGCCACCGACGCGCTGCTCGCGGCTGGTGGCAGCGGGGTCGCGACGCTCGGCCTGCCGGGAACCGCGGGCGTGCCGGCTGCCGCCGTGGCGCACACGATCGTCGCGCCGTACAACGTCGTGCCGGAGATCGACGACAAGGTCGCCGCAGTGATCGTCGAGCCGATCGCCGCCAACATGGGGGTCGTCGCGCCGGAGCCCGGCTTTCTCGAAGGCCTGCGCGCGGCGTGCGATGCGGCCGGCGCGCTGTTGATCTTCGACGAGGTGATCACCGGCTTCCGCATCGGACCCGGGGGCGCGCAGGCGAAGTACGACGTGCGCCCCGACCTGACGTGCTTCGGCAAGGTCATCGGCGGCGGACTCCCCATCGGCGCGGTCGGCGGCCGCCGCGACGTGATGGAGCACCTGTCACCGCTCGGCCCGGTGTTCCACGCCGGCACCCTGGCAGGCAACCCGCTGGCGACGGCGGCTGGGCTCGCCGCGCTCGACCACCTCACCCCCGACGTCTACATCGAGCTGTCGGCGCGCGCCCGTCACCTGTCGGCGCTGTTGCGCGACGCCTGCGCTGCGGCCGGCTTGCGTGCCCAGTTCCCTGTCGTCGGCACGCTCGTCGGCGCCTACTTCGGCGATGGGCAGCCCCCCGTCGACTTCGCCGGCGCGAAGACCACCGACGAGCGCGTCTACGCGGCCTTCTTCCACGCCATGCTCCAGGGCGGCGCGGCGATGGCGCCGGGGGCCTACGAGGCGCTGTTCGTCGGCCTCGGCCACGACGACGCCGTGATCGCCGCTCTGGGCGAGATCGCCCACGACGCCGCAGCCGCGGCCGTCGCTGCGCTCGGCTGACCTACGCTGCCCCGCAGATGCGGCAGTTCCTCACGTGGCGCTTCTGGTTCGCGATCGCTGGCGTGGTCGGCCTCTTCGCCGCGCTGGCGCTGTTCCTCCAGAGCGACGACTCGAACTCGATCGGCCCGGTCGTGCCGCGGACGCAAGATCGCACCATCGACCTCGTCGCAGCCGTCGACACGCCGCAGCCGTCGGCCGACTTCGCCATCGTCGATGGCACGGTGCGCGGCGAGCTGCACCTGGTGCTCGACAAGCAGCGCACGATGCACATCTACGCCGGAACGTTGGGATCCGACATGTGCGGATCGCTCGCAACGCCGGGCGCATGCTCGGTCGTCGCCGACCTCATGGGCGACGCCGTGATCTGGTTCGCGCTCGTCCCCACCGGCCAGCGGAACACGATCTCGCTGCCACCGATCGTGAGCTTCACGCGCAGCGGGTGGGTCCGCCTGGAGAACGGATGGGAGCTCCCGCTGTCGCGTTCGGTCTCGCGGGTGTGCGACGACGACACCCGGTCGCTGCGCGACTTCGTCGAGCGCTTCGGACCGGCCAGCACGACGACGGTCGACCTCGCCGAAGGCCGGATCAGCCGGGTGACCTGCGCGGCCAGGTGATCAGCGCCACCCTCGCGTGGCCGCCGGCACGACCTCGAAGCGCACGTGGACCTCGGCCGTCAGATCGAGTCCCCCGGGGCTGATGCTGAGGTCCTGCGTGTCGGCGAGCTTCGCGGCGAGCTGCGGGTGGGGGGTCGGTCCATGCGAACCGTCGATCGGCAGCTCGCTGATGATCTCCAGCGGACCGAGCTTGCAGCCGAGCGCCGAGGCATAGGTCTCGGCACGAGAGCGTGCGTCGCGCGCAGCGTCGGCGAGCAGCTGGGTGCGCGCCGTGTTCGTCGGCTCGATCGCCCAGCGGATCGCGGCGACGAGGGCTCCTGCGGTGTCGACCGCTTCGCGCAGCAGCGGCGACAGGTTCGACAGCTCGTCGACCCGCACCTCGACGCCCGCGGTGGCGCGGTGGCCGACGAACTCGTTGTGATCGCCGCGCCACTCGCGCTCCTCCGACACCGAGACCTGACCGGTGATCCAGTCCTTCGGCGCGATCCCCAGGCGGTCGAGCAGATTTTCGAGCGACGTCGACTTGGCCGCCACGCGCTTCAGAGCGTCGGCAGCGGTGTCCGCCACGTGGCTGACGACCAGCTCGACGGTGGCGAAGTCGGGCTGCACACGGGCGTGCGCTCTGCCGCAGACGGTGACGGTGGACATGCGTCGATCTTTCCATGCGCCCACGTCACCCGCGCGGTCACTGGCGGTGGGCGCCGAGATCGCGCGGCGTGTTCAGCCGAGCCCGCGGCTGTCCTGCTTCAGGGCAGTGTCGATGCTCAGCGCGCTCGCCACGACCAGGCTGTTGAGCGGCTGCGGCAGGACGGTGTGGAACTGCACGACGTAGTTGTCGGCCGTGGTGAACAGCGTCTTGGCGATGCCTTCGAACGTCTTGGTGATGCGCGCCACCTCGGCGCCCGAAGCGTCCTCGATGCGGAAGTTCCAGGCCCGCCAGTTCTCGGCCTTGATCGACCCGACCGTGGAGCCGCCCACGACCAGACCGAAGTGGATCTTGCCGATCATGTTCTCCTGCACGATCCTGCCGAGTTCGTTGTCGTTGCCGTCGCTGACGATGACCGTCGACTTGAACACCTTGCGCGGGCGGGTGATGTTGAGCACCGTCTGCCCATTGCGGTCGGTGACCGCCAGCTTGTGGGTCATGAACTGGTCCACGCTGCTGATCAGCCGCAACGCCTTCTTCGCCGCCGACTGCCCCACCTGGTTCACGGCCGCGAGCTGCGTGCCGTGCTGGTCGAAGACGCCGTACTGATTGTTGAGCTCGATGATCTTTGCTTTCTGGTTCACCACCAGGATCGGCTCGGTGAAGATGCTGCCGCCGCCTTGGAACGCCGTGGCTTGGACGTTGGCGCTGCGGTGCTTGCGGTCGCCGCTGACCTGCTCGCGGATCTTGGCTGCGTTGCCCTCGGATCCGACCGTCAACGCCGAATCGACCTTGTCGAGACGTGTCTGAACGGGGTCGGTGCTCGTCGCGCCGTTCGTGCTGACGTGGTCGGTCCACGCCGTGCCGTCCCAGTACCGCAACTGGTGGCGGCCAGTCGGATCGGGATACCAGTTCGCGGGGGTCGTGCTCATGGAGACCCACAGTAGGGCCGCAGCGCCCGCGACCGCCGACGCCTCGCGCCGGTCAGCGCAGGGTGTGCGCCATGAGGATCAGCTCACGGGCGAAGGGGTCGAGCTGCCGGCCGGCGATCCGCTCGGTGATCGTGATCGCCTGCGAACCGTCCTCGACGAGCCCGCTCCAGCGGATGTAGCCGCCCATGATCCCGGCGATGCGATCGCCGACCTCCTCGCCGTGCACGACGACCTTCATCCCCTCGGCGAGCATCGAGTGCAGCTCCGAATAGAACACCTTCAGCCAGGCGGCGAGGTCGTCCGCCGCGTTGAACGGGCGGTGGCGGTACGGCAAGCCGAGCTCGTCGTAGTTGTGCAGGTTGTGCGGCGCGGGGATGATCGAGATGACGCAGCTGAAGCCGTTCTCGCGCAACCAGATGATCTCTTCCTGCCGGCGCACCCGCCGGTGGTTGTCGCCGTAGCCGCCCGGACGCTCGCAGACCGCCAGCTTGTCCTTCAGGATCCAGGTGAAGTTGCGCGGGGTGATGCCGAGCGCCCACTTGCCCCGCAACCGCGGCGGCATCAGGCAACCCTCCCGGTGCGGGCTCGCGCGGCGAGTCGTGACGCAGACATCGGCGCATCACGCTACACGACGTTGTCGGCATTCTCCCTGCTCGGGCCGGTGACCGAGAGGCGCTGAGCCCGTCTCCGCACGGTCCGGCCGCCCTCGATCTCGCATGCCACCGCCTCCCCCCGGGCCACCGCGAGCACCCGCTCGACGGCGGCCGACGACGGGGGATGCTCCCCCGTGAGCCATGCCCGCACGGCGCGCCGTGCCAGCGGCCGCGGCGCCGCGTTCAGCGCCGTGGCGTCCGTCGGGTCGATCACTGCCGCCATGGCATCCAGCACCGCCACGTCGTCGCGAGCGAGTTGCGCCAGACGCGCGAGCAGGGGGACCGGGTCGCGCGCGGCGACGTCGGCCAGCAACGGCAGGACCTCGTGACGCACCCGGTTGCGCCGGTGGACCGGGTCGGCGTTCGAGGGGTCGCTCACCGGCGACCACCCCAGCCGCGCGCACACGGCCGCTGTCTCGGCCCGGCGCAGCGCGAGCAGCGGCCGGCGGGCCGGATCGATGGCGGCAATCCCGTCCAGCCCGCTGCCGCGCAGCAGGTTGAGCAGCACCGTCTCGGCCTGGTCGTCGGCGGTGTGACCGGTGAGGACGCCGTCGGGCAGCACCGCGTAGCGAGCAGCGCGGGCGCGCGCTTCGAGGTTGGGCCCCAGAGTCACCTGCACCGTGAACCCGGCGAACGCCGCCCCCAGCTGGTCGGCCGCGGCACGGACCACCGCCGCCTCCTGCGCCGAGCCGGGCCGCAGGCCGTGGTCGACGTGCGCCGCGGTGACCTCGCAGCCCGCGGCCACCGCGAGCGCCAGCAGCGCGAGCGAATCGGCTCCGCCCGACACCGCGCAGGTGACCTTCGTGCCCGCGGCCGGAAACGTGCAGCGCGCGAGCAGACCAGCCGTCCAGCCGTCGCGCTCGGCTCCGAACCGATCAGACGCTGAACGCGAGAGAGCCATGCAGGCGCTCCAGCCACCGCTGCGGAACACGCACCTCGTCGAGCGTCGGAAGGTTCTGGGGGTCACGCCAGCACACGTCGACGGCGCGCGGCCCCGCCGCCGCCTCGATCGCGGCGATGAACCGCTCGCCGGCGAGGTACTGGTTGAACTTCGCTTCCAGACCGCTCAGCTTCAGCACCAGGCGAGCGAGGGGATTCGCCCGCTCCCGCCGGGCACGCAGCACGCCGCTGAACCGCGCGGCGCTCGGGGCCAGGTCGGCGACGGCGCGGTCCATCGTCACGTCGCCGTGCCCTTCGAGCAGCGACATCATCCCCCCGATGCGCGCCAGCGCCTCGCGCTGCTCCGGGGTCGCCACGACCGCGACCAGGCCTCCGTCGGCCATCCGGCGGCGCAGCTCAGCACGGTCACGCATCGCGTCGCGCAGCGCACGCCCGAGAGCGGCAGGGTCGGGATCGGCGAGCGTCAAGCTCTGCTGGACCAGATCGAGGAAGTGGCCGCGCATCCACGGCACGCCGGTGAACTGCGCCCGGTGGGTCAGCTCGTGGGTCGTCACCCACAGCCGGAACTCCTCGGGAGCGAAGCCGAAACGGCGCTCGAGACCCACGATGTTCGGCCCGACGAGGTAGACGGCGTCGGGCGCAGCGGCCGCTCCGTCGCTGTCGGACTCCCCGAGCAACATGTCGTACTGGCCGAGCACCCGCGTGCTCATCCAGCCCAGCAGGGCGCCGAGCTCGACGGCCGTGATCCGGCGGGTCGCGGCCGTGGCGGCCTTGCGCGTGCCCTTGGCGCGCTCGGCCCACTTCTGGAACAGCGGCGCGAGAAGGCGCTGGAAGGAGGCGATGTTGGCGTCGATCCATTCGTCGCGGTCGATGACCTGGATCGTCGCCGGGCCGGATGCGGAGCGCAGGCCCGTCATGGCGCCGATGCGCTCCTCGGCCACCAGCGCCATCGGCGCGATCTGCACGGGATCGATGGTGTCGGCGGGCGACGACTTGCGCCGGGCGACCCGGCGCGCGACCTGCCGGGCGAGGCCCCAATCGACCGGGGAGCTCTGCGGCGCCGAGGCGCCCGGCTGGTGCCCCGGCCGGTCTGTGGTCACTGCTCGCGCTGGCGCTTGCCGGGGTACTGCTGCGACGTGACGTTCTTCAGGTAACCGGCAACCAGGCTGACCACCGCGCCGACGGCGGCGGCGAACATGAGGACGCCGATCCACCAGTGCCAGATGTTCGCAGCGAGCATGAGGTCAGCGTAGCCCCGGCGATCGCGAGAGCCCCAGCCGGATCATCCGACGACGCCGTCGCCGTCGAGGTCGGCGCCGAAGCACTGCTCGATGCGGCTGAGCAGGCCCGGAGGCAGTTCGTCGCTCTGGCACTTGGCGGCGATGATCGACTTCAGCTCGGCTTGGAAGTCGAACGCATGCAGGCAGTCGAGGCAGCCGTCGATGTGAGCTCGGATCGCCTTCTGGGCGTTGCCGGTCAACTCGTGATCGAGGAAGCGCTCCAGCTCCCGAAGGGTCTCTTCGCAATCACCCATGTTTGACGGCCTCCGGCTCGACGCCTGCCTCCGTGTTCGTGTCGCGCTCGGGAAGCAGCCCATGCGCAGCGGCGTACTCGAACAACCGCTTCTGCATGGCCTTTCTTCCGCGATGCAGCCGAGACATGACGGTACCGACTGGAACGTCCATCATCTCCGCGATCTCCTTGTAGGAGAACCCTTCCACGTCGGCGAGCAGCACCGGGATGCGGAAGTTCTCCGGCAGCGCCTCGAGCGCCGCTTTCACCTCGTCGTCGGTGAACACGTCCATCAGCTGGTCTTCCGCGCTGCGGCTGGCTTCGATCGCGGCGATCCGCTTGTAGAGGTAGAGGTCCTCGACGTCGTCGACGTCGGTCTCGATCGGGCGGCGCTGCTTGGCCCGGTAGCTGTTGATGAAGCTGTTGGTGAGGATGCGGAACAGCCAGGCGCGCAGGTTCGACCCTTCCTCGAACGTGTGGAAGCTGCGATATCCGCGCAGGAAGGTCTCTTGCACCAGGTCTTCGGCATCGGCCCGGTTGCGCGTCATGCGCAGCGCGGCGGAGTAGAGCTGCGGGGCGTACTGCATCGCCTGCTCTGCGAAGCGCGCCCGATCGGCCATGCGGGCGACCCTACCGCGAGGTCGCGCGGGCGCCTCCGTCAGCCCGCAGCGGCAGAGCCCGACGTCGCCTGCGTCGCCGCGGGGTAGAAGCGGCGGATCATCTCGACCGTCTCGGCGAACGACAGCTGCCCGGGGACGGGCTCACCCTGGCCGAACGCGTACGTCAAGCGCGAGCCGAGGAGCGGGAAGAAGACCCGCGAGAGCGTGCCGTACTCCGACATCGCGATGACGATGACGCCATCATCGGCGTGGCGCAGGGTGAAGGCCGCCAGGGTGCGGGTGTCGTCCATCGAGTCGGCCCACGCAGCGATCTTCACGTGGTCGGCGCCGAGCGCACGCGCCCGCGCCACGATCTCGTCGAGCTCGTCCGCCTTCGGTGTGGCCGTGAAGTCGTGGTGCGACACGATGACGAACGTGCCGGCCCGCTTGGCGGCGGCGGCGACCTCGGGCGCGATCTCCGACGAATCGAGCTCGATGTCGACCGCGTCGACTTCGGGGATCACCGCGAGGAACAGCGCGAGACGCTCCGATTCCGTGGCCGTCCACGCTCCCCCCTCGGCGGCGGACCGGATGGTGCCGATCGTGGGGAACAACGCGCGGAAGCTGCGGGCGTGCTCGACGACGTGACCGGAGTCGTGGGAGCCGAAGCGATCGATGCGCAGTTCGGCGACGTCGAGGCCGTCGCCGAGCGAGCGTGCGTGCTCGATCTCGGCGGACGCATCGGTGAAGGTGACCGCGATCGCCGGCGTTGGCCGGGCCAGCACCGACGAGAAGCGCAGAGCCGGCGTTGCCACGAGGGCGATGCTACCCAGCGCCTCGTCGCCAGCGCCTGGACGGACCACCGGCCACCGGTGCGCGCGCCAAACGTGGCCATCTTGCTGCCAGGTTGACGGTCCAGCGTGTGAGTAGGTCGTTCGACCTATTGGTTCGCAAGCTGTTCCGCCGGTCTCCTCACCGGGCACTCATCTCGGGCGGACAAGGAGACGAGCCAGCGGTGAACGAGCGGCGGGCAGCAGGGCAGGCGCGGGTCGAACGGTCGCGTGCCGAACGAACCGACCCTGCGGTGATCGGTGGGCGTCGGCCGCGGGTGACGCGCCGCCCGGCACCGGGGCCGAGCACCACCACCCGCGTCCGTGTTCCCGAGCTGATGCTCGGCGTCCTGCTGGTCGCGGGTGGCGCGCTCGCCGCGGTGCTGTGGCACACACGCTCCACGGCGACGACGCCGGTCGTCGTCGCCGCTCGGCCGATCGCCCGCGGCAGCGCGATCTCCGCCGACGACCTCGCGGTCGGGCACGCGGCGGGCGAGGGGGTCGTGCTGATGGGCGGCGAGCGAGCCGGCGACCTCGTCGGTCGCGTGGCGGTGATCGACGTCGGCGCCGGTGAGCCCCTGACCGCGGCAGCGGTGGCGGACGTCGCGCCGCTCGGCGTGGACGAGGCATTGAGCGCGGTCGCGATCGAGCCGGGCTGGGCCCCAGCCGACCTGGCGCCCGGCGATCCCGTTCGGGTCGTCACGGTGCGCCCGGTCAGCGCGACGGTCGACGAGACCGCAACCCTCTTCCCGGCGCCGGTCACAGTGTGGGACGTCACCTCCCCTTCCGACGGAACGACCACCACGGTCGTCACGTTGCGCGGACCACTCGAGCTCGCGACCGAGCTGGCGCTGGCCTCGTCCGTGCAGATCGCACGCGTGGGAGGCTGACGTGGCCGTGATCGCGATCACCAGCGTCCGCGGCGCGCCCGGCGTCACGACCCTCGCCGTCGAGCTCGTGCGCCGCTGGCCGGGTGCGCCGCCGACTATGATCGAGGCCGATCCCGACGGCGGATGCCTGGCCGCCCGTGAGGGCTTGCGCACCTCACCGGGCCTCGCCGAACTCGCGGCGGCCGCACGCACGGCCTTCTCGGTCGAGGCCCTCGACGAGGTCGCCCAGCCGTTGCCGCCGCGCGGCACGTGCGTCGTCGCCCCCGCGTCGCCCGACCACGTCGAACTGGCGCTGCGCGCCGGCGCCGCGACCGTGGCCGCCGCTCTCGCCGGCGCGCACGCGCGCACCACGATCGTCGACGCCGGCCGCCTGCGCCCCGCCTCGCCGTCGTTCCCGTTCGTCACCGCCGCCGACGTCGTGCTGGTCATGGTGTCGCCAGCACTCGACGCGCTCGCCGGGCTCCGTCACCGCGCGCCGCTGCTCGCAGAGCTGCCCGTCGGCGTGGTGCTGTCGTCGACCAGTCCGTACGACCCCACGGAGATCGCGCAGGAGACGGGGTTCGACGTCATCGCCACGCTGCCGCGGTCGCACGATCGCCGGACCCGCCGCCAGCTGGCCGACGCGCTCGACGCCTTGGCGCGCAACCTCGACGCCGTCGTAGGCGGCGGCGACGATGGCGCGCCGCCCGTCACGAAGGCCGCGCGATGACGGTCGACCAGCAGATCGTGCGCCGTATCGCCGCACGCGTCGGCGAGGCGCTGGCCGACGAACGGGTTCGCCGCGACACCGAGGGACGGCTGGCCCTGCGCCACGACGACGAGTGGCAGCTGGCCCGCAGCATCGTCGCCCGCGAGCTGGACGGGCTCGCCGCGGAGTGGCTGGGCAGCGGTCGCGCGCTGATGGCCCCCGACGACGAAGCCGCGCTTGCCGACGCGGTGCTCGCACGGGTACTGGGGATGGGCAGGATCCAACCGCTGCTCGACGACCCCGACGTCGGCGACATCCACATCCGGGGGTGCGAGCCCGTGTGGGTGCGCTACGCCGACGGCACCCGCGCCGAGGTGCCGCCGGTCGTCGACACCGACGACGAGCTCGTCGATCTGCTGCGTCTCGTCGGGGCGCGCATGGGCCGCACCGAGCGGCGCTTCGACGCCGCCAACCCGGAGCTCAACGTGCAGCTCGCCGACGGTTCCCGGCTGTTCGCCACGATGGAGGTGTCGGCGCGGCCGAGCGCCGTCATCCGCAAGCACCGGTTCCAGCTGTCCTCGCTCGGCGAACTGCGCGATCGCGGCCTGCTCGACGCGGCGCTCCACGCGTTCCTGGCCGCCGCGGTGCGGGCACGGCGCAACCTGATCGTCGTCGGAGGGACGGGAACCGGCAAGACGACGTTGCTGCGCGCGCTGCTCAACGAGGCGCCGAGGAACGAGCGCATCGTCACCATCGAAGATGCGTACGAGCTGGCGATCGACCGCTTCGCAGACCTGCACCCCGACCACGACATGTTGCAGTCCCGGCCGGCGAACATCGAGGGGCGGGGCGAGATCTCTCTCGCCGACCTCACGCGCATGGCGCTGCGCATGGATCCCGACCGCGTCGTGGTCGGTGAGGTGCGCGGCGCGGAGGCATTCCCGATGTTGATGGCGATGAGCCAGGGCAACAACGGGTCGATGTGCACCATGCACGCCGACTCGAGCCGCACGGTGTTCCCGAAGCTCGCGGCGTACGTCTCGATGGCCGACACCGGGCTGCCGGTGGAGACGGTCAACCTGCTCATCGCCACCGCGGTGCACTTCGTGGTGCACATCGAACCGGTGGATGGCGTGCGACGGGTGACGAGCGTGCGCGAGGTGGTCGACGCCGATGGTGCTCGCATCGTGTCGAACGAGGTCTTCCGGCCGGACGCGTCCGGCCGCGCCGTCCCCGGCTACCCGATGCGCGACACGACGCTGACTGCGCTCGAACGATGCGGCTTCGAGAGCGACCTGCTCGACAAGCCCGACGGCTGGTGGACGTCGTGAGCGCGCTCGTCATGGCGGTGCTCGGCGCCCTCGTCGGCGCAGGGGTAATGCTGGCAGCCGCCGGGCTGCGCGGACACGCTGTCGTCGCCCCGCCCCTCCACACGCCGCTGGCGGCGCGCGTCGACCGCATCGCCCTGCGCCTTGCGTGCGGCGCGTCGGGCGCGGTCGTCGTCACGGCAGCGACACACTGGCCGGTCGCCGGAGTGGCCGCGGCCCTGACGCTGTGGAGCGCGCCGGACATGGCCCGCGGACGCGATCGCCATCGTCGGGAGATCGCTCGCACCGAAGCGATCGCGACATGGACCGAGCAGCTGCGCGACACCCTCGCCGCGGCGAGCGGTCTCGAGCAGGCGATCGCCGCCACCGCGGCCGTCGCGCCGGCGGCGCTGTCCGGCCCGATCGCGCGGCTCGCGGGCCGCGCCGCCTACGAGCCGCTCAGCGGCGCGCTCCGGCAGTTCGCCGAGGACGTCGACAGCCCCCTCGCCGACTTCGTCGTCGCAGCACTCGTGATCGCCACCGAACGCGAGGCACGCGACGTGGGTCCGCTGCTCGGGCACCTCGCCGACTGCGCGCGCGACGACGCGCGCATGCGCTCGCGTGTCTGGGTCAGCAGGGCGCGCACGCGCAGCGCCACACGGATCATCACCGCCGCGATCGCGATCTTCGTCGCCGGGCTCCTCGTGCTCAACCGTGCCTATCTCGCTCCCTACGACAGCCCGGGCGGGCAGGTGGTCCTGGCCGGTGTGATCACCGCGTTCGCGGTCGCGTTGATGGCGATGCGCCGGCTGGGCCAGCTGACGATGCCCGACCGATTCATCGCCCGGAGGTCGGCGTGATCGTGGCTGTGGTGCTCGGCGCTGTCGTCGGCCTCGGGGCCACGATCGCCGCCCGGGCGATGACGAGCCACCCGATGGCCCTCGGGCGCGAGCTCGCTCGGCTCGACCACAGCGCCGACGCGTCGATCGCGTGGCCGTCGTCGCGTCCGCACCAGCGCGTCCGGGCGATCGCCGCTGGCAAGCTCGGCCGGCGTGTCGAGCGCGACCTGGCCGTGGTCGAACGCTCGCCGCTCACCCACGCTGCGGAGAAACTGACCTGCGGCGCCGGGCTGGCGGCCGTCGCGGTGTGCGTCGGCGTGCTGATCAGCGCCTTCGGCGTCCACGTCACCGCCGTCGCCGTGGTCGTCGCCCTGCTGACATGTGGAGCGATCGGCTACGGCGTGCCCGACGCCCTGCTGCGCGCGGCCGCAGAACGCCGGCGAGCAGCGCTGCGGCACGCGCTGTCGAGCTACCTCGATCTGGTCAACGTGCTCCTCGCCGGCGGAGCGGGCGTCGAGACCGCGCTGTCGGCCGCCGCCGACGCAGGCGACGGTTGGGCCTTCACCCAGATCCGCCACGCCGTCGTCTGGTCCCGCAGCACGCGGCGATCACCATGGGACTGCTTCGCCGACCTCGGCGAGCGCATGGGCGTCGACGAGCTCGTCGAGATCGCCGCCAGCGTTCGCCTGGCCGGCGAGCACGGCGCTCGCATCAAGCTCTCGCTCGCGGCGAAGGCGTCGGCGTTGCGCGCCCACCAGTCCGCTCGCATCGAAGCCGACGCCAACGCCGCGACCGAGCGCATGGGATTGCCGACCGTGCTGCTGTTCGTCGGCTTCATGGTGCTCCTCGGCTACCCGGCGATGCGCCAGATCGTGGGCGCGCTGTGATCTCCCATCCCTCCCATCGACGAAGGAGAACCGATGTCGGTCATCGAGCAACTCTGGCTCTACTACGCCACACGCTTGGGCGCCTCACGCGACGCCGACCGCGACCGCGGCGAGGTGAGCGCCACCACGGTCGTGCTCGCCGCGGCACTGGTCGCGCTGGCCATCACGGTCGGCGTCATCATCACCCAGAAGGTGCGCGACAAGGCCAACAACATCAACCTCGGCGCGATCGCGGTGAGGCCACGACACAGCTCGTCGTCCTGACCCCGGTGCTGATGGTGACGATCCTTCTCGCGGTCCAGGGTGCGATCTACTTCCACGCCGCGAACGTCGCGCTGGCGGCGGCCGCGCGCGGCGCAGCTGCTGCGGCGCCGGAATCGGGGACCGCGAACGGAGGAGAGTCAGCCGCAGCCCGAGCGGTCGCCGAGTTGGGCGGCGATCTGGCATCGCCGCCGATCGTCGAGATCGACGCGGCGTCGGTGCGCGTGACTGCGACGGTCAGGGCTCCCCGGATCGTGCCCTTCTTCCCGACCACAGTGTCCCGCAGCGCGACGGAGCCGCGGGAGCGATACGTGGCGGAGGACGAGCGGTGAGCTTCCGTCGGCGGCCGAGCGGCGCACTCATTGGTGACCGATGCAGGTCCCGTTCGTCTCCCGATGCTGCGCCCCCCGACCAGGGCAGCGCCGCGGTCGAGCTGGTCGTCCTCACGCCGGTGATCGTGCTGCTCTTCGTCGCCGTGGTGTTCCTCGGTCGGGCCGGGCAGTCCAGCGCCCAGGTGCGCCACGCTGCCGACCAGGCGGCCCGAGCGGCATCACAGGTCTCCGTCGGGCGCATGCCATCGGTGGCGCACGCCGCGGTCGTGGCCGATCTGTCCGCCAATGGCGTCTCGTGCTCGTCGACGTCGGTCGACACCGCCGTCTCCGCGGACTCGCGGGGCGCGCCACGCTGGGTCACCGTCTCCGTGACGTGCCAGGTCGATCGCAGCGGCCTCGACCTCCTCGGCGCGGCGTCGCGATCGGTGCAGGCCAGCTCGACCGAGGTCGTCGACCGTTACCGGGCGCCGTGACACCGTCTCGCGATCGCGGCTCGATCAGCGCGTTCGTCGTCGTCACGACGCTCGCCGTGATGATGTGCGCCGGCCTCGTCATCGACGGCGCCCGCAACATCGCTGCGCACGTGCAGGTCGCCGACCACGCCGAGAACGCCGCCCGCGCCGGCGCCCAGGAGCTGATCTCCCTGCGCGATGGCGCGCCGCAGCTCGACGCCGATCGGGCGCGGGCTGCCGCGCTCGCATACCTGGGCGCACACGGCCTCACCGGCGCCGTCCATGTCACTCGCGAGCTCGTCACGGTCTCGGTCGACATGTCGACGTCCACCGTGCTGCTCCAGCTCGTCGGTGTGTCCACGATGCACGCCTCGGCGACGAGATCGGCCGACGCGGTGACGACGTGATGCGCCGTCTGCGTGGCCTCCTCGCGATCTCGATTCTCGCCGGGGTCCTGGTCGGCGTCCCCGTGCTGCTCGTGCGCGGCCTCGGCGGCCCATGGCCGTCGAGCGCTCCGTCGATGCGAGCGGCGCAGGACGCCTGGCGGTCCGGCGACGTCGACGCGTCGACGATCATCGCGGTGCTCGCCACCATCACGTGGCTGGCGTGGGCGCGCATCGCGCTCGCAGTCGTCATCGACGTTCTCGCCCGGGCTCGCGGGCTCGGCGTGCCCCACATCGCCGTCCTCGGCTCGTCGCAGCGCCTCGCTCGGTCGCTCGTCAGCAGTGCTCTGCTGGTCCTACCCAGTGTGCGACCGGTCGCGGCGTCGAGCGAGATGCCACACCTCCTCGAACCGGCGCCGGTCTTCCGCTTCGTCGACGGCGTCGCACAGACGGCGACGCCGACGCCGAACACGGAGCCGATCGCGAACCGGGAGGCCGCCCCGGTCGGCGATTCGTCGGCCCAGCCGACGTGGGTCGTTCGTCGACACGACAGCTGGTGGTCGATCGCGGAGCACACCCTCGGTGATGGAGCGCGCTGGCGCGAGATCGTGGCCGTCAACACCGGGCGGTCGGTCGCGCCGGGTGTGATCTTCGACGGAACGGCAGACCGCTTGTTGCCCGGATGGACGCTCGTGCTGCCGGAGACGTCCGCATCGGAGACGTCCGCATCGGAGACGTCCGCGCCGGAGACGACTGCTGACGAGCCGCCGCGTTCGATCGCCGCCGACCACCACGACGACGCGTCGGTATGGCCCGCAGTGTGCATCGACGTCGCCGCCGAGCCCGCCGTCCCACCGACCGCCGTCCCAGCGCCCACCGGGCCGGTCGACCCACCACGCGATCCACCGACGACCGACGTCGCGTCCGCACGCACGCCGGTGGATCCGGCGGGTCCGGCATGGACCGCCGCCGATCGGCCCGTCGCTGCGCCGGTCGGTGTGGGAGGCGCCGTCGTGCTCTCCGCGGGCGTCGTCGGCGCCGTCCACCTTCGCCGCCAGCGGCAGCTGCGGCGCTCCACCGTGCGGTCTCGACTGCACCGTCCGAACGAACGAGCGATCCGCACCGAGCTGACGCTGCGGGCCCTCGATCGCCACGAACTCCTCGCCCGCATCGATTTGGCGATGCGGTCGGCCGCGTCCGGCCTCGTGCGCACGGACGGTCGGCCGCTCGGCGCGCTCGTCGGGCGCGACGGCCGGGTCGACGTGCTGCTGTCCGGCTGGGCACACGATGCCCCGGCGCCGTGGGTCGCGGCGGCGACCGCCGATCGCTGGACCTTGCCGCCAGCTGTCACGCTCGACGAGCTCGCCGAGAGCGCGCGGCACACCGCGATCCCCTGCCCGGCGCTGTGCCAGATCGGCGAGGTGGACGACGACCTTCTGATGATCGACCTCGAGTCGCTCGGGCTGCTCAGCATCGACGGCCCGCCGGCGGCCGCGGCGGCCATCGTGCGCGGCATCGCCGCCTCCTTGGCGGTGTCGGCGCTCGCCGAAACCGCGCACCTCGTCGTCACCGGCCTGGAGCCGGCCGCCACCCTCGGACATCCCCAAGCGCACCACACCGTCGACCTCGACGCCGCGCTCGATCTGGCAGCCACCGCGCTCGGCAGCACCATCGGCGCCACGGCGGACGGCATCTCGACGTTCGACCTGCGCACCCGTCACACCTCCGGCGACGCGTGGGAACCGGCGATCGTCCTCAGCGCCGGGCAGCCTCTCGACCCCGGACTGGGCGCCGATCTGGCAGAGATGTGCTCACAGCCGCGGCGCGGCCTCGCCGTGGTGGTCGACCGCCCCGTGCCGGGCGCGCCATGGTCGCTGCGCTGCGACGACGACCGATGGACGTTGCATCCGCTCCAGCTCGACCTGCGTCCGGTCGGCATCTCCGCCGACGACGCCGCGGCGATCGGTGAACTGCTCGACGAGGCGGGCGCTGCGCTGTTCGACGACCCCGCCGGCGGCATTGCAGCGCCGACGCCGGGCGTCGCGGCCTTCGTCGAGCGACCGCGGGCGCTCATGGTGCGGCTCCTCGGAGACGTCGACGTCGTCGACGGCGACGGCCGCGTGGCGACGTTCGAGCGGTCGAAAGCCATCGAGCTGGTCGCCTGGCTCACCCAACACCGCGCCAACGCCACACGGATGCGAGCGCGCACCGCGCTGTGGGATCACAACGTGCGCGACGCGACGTTCGCCAACGTGGTCTCCGACGCCCGGCGCGCGCTCGCCCGAGCGGTGCCCCCGCCGCACGGCGCCGAATGGATCGGCCGCACGCTGACGGAGGCGTTGCCGCTCGATGATCGCGTCGTCACCGATGCCGAGTTGCTCGCCGACCGCTTGGCGCACGCGCGGCGCTGCACGCCGCACGAGGCGATCGACGTGCTGCGGCCCGGGGTCGAGCTCATCCGCGGCGCGCCGCTCGGGCCCGCGGCGTATCCGTGGGCCGACGCCGAAGGCATCACCTCCAGCCTGGTGCTCCTGGCCACCGCAGCCGCCGCCGAACTGGCCGCCATGTGCCTGCGCGTCGGCGACATCGAGGGGGTGTTCTGGGCGACCAGCCGCGGGCTGGGGGTGCTGCCGGGCCACGAGGAGCTCATCGCGCTGCGCATGCGCGCCCATGCCCGCGCCGGCGATCACGCCAGCGTGCGGGCCGAGTGGGCGGCCTACGAGCGGGTGCTCACCAGCGATCCGTGGTCGGATGGGTCACCGGCGCCCAAGTTGGTGGCGCTGCGCCGCGAGCTGCTGGCGACGACGTTCGCCTGAGCCGCAGCGCAGGCATTCTCTCAGCGGCGACGATGCGACTCCGCCAGGCTGACGATGTCGCTCATGATGCGGCCGAGCTCGAAGTCCTTCGGGGTGTAGACCGCCGACACGCCGACGGCCTCGAGCGCGGCGCGGTCCTCGTCGGGGATGATCCCGCCCACCACGACGGGCGCGTCGACGCCGTGCGTGCGCAGCAGACCGACCAGTTCGGGGACGAGCTGGAGGTGGCTGCCGGACAGGATCGACACGCCGATCACATCCGGATCCTCGTCGCGGGCGCTGGCCGCGATCTGCTCGGGCGTCAGCCGGATGCCGCTGTAGACGACCTCCATGCCGGCGTCGCGCGCCGCCACCGCGATCTGCTCGGCGCCGTTGCTGTGCCCGTCGAGACCCGGCTTGGCGACCAGCAAGCGCGGCGGGCCTCCCGGCATCGAGCGAACCTGCGCGGCGACGCGGGCCAGCTCGTCGGGGCGCTTGCCGACCGCGGCGGCGACACCGGTCGGGGCGCGGTACTCGCCGAACACCTCGCGCAGCGCCGCGCCCCATTCCCCCGTGGTGCCGCCGGCGTCCGCGAGCGCGATCGAAGCCGGCATCACGTTGTCCGTCGACCCCGCGGCGCGGCGCAGCTCATCCAGGGCGCGGCTCACTGCAGCGGCGTCCCGGCTCTCGCGCCACCGGGCGACGTCGGACACCATTTCGGCCTCCACGCTCGGGTCGACCCGCAGGATGCTGCCGTCGACGGCCAGCGGCGACGGCTCGGTCTCGGTGAACCGGTTGACGCCCACGACCGTCTGCTCGCCACTTTCGATGCGCCGAGTGCGCTCCGCCATGCTGCGCACGAGACGACCCTTGAGCTCGTCGACGGCCTGGAACGCGCCACCCAGGGCGAGCACCTCCTCGAGCTCGGCCCACGCCGCCTCGGCGATCTCGCCGGTCCGCGCCTCGACGACGTGCGAGCCGTCGAAGATGTCGCCGTACTCCAGCAGATCGGTCTCGTAGGCGAGAACTTGTTGCATCCGCAACGACCACTGCTGGTCCCACGGACGCGGCAGGCCCAACGCCTCGTTCCACGCAGGGAGCTGGATGCTGCGGGCACGGGCGCGCCTGCTGAGGCTGACGGCCAGCATCTCCAGCACGATGCGCTGGACGTTGTTCTCCGGCTGGGCTTCGGTGAGCCCCAAGCTGTTGACCTGCACCCCGTAACGGAAGCGCAACGCCTTCGCATCGCTGACCCCGTAGCGCTCGCGCCCGATGCGCTCCCACAAGTCGGTGAACGCCCGCAGCTTGCAGATCTCCTCCACGAAGCGGATGCCTGCGTTGACGAAGAAGCTGATCGAGGCGAACACCTGGGCGAACTGGTCCTCGCCCACCTGCCCGCTGTCGCGCACGGCGTCGAGCACGCCGATCGCCGTCGCCAGCGAGTAGGCCACTTCCTGCACTGGGGTCGCGCCCGCCTCCTGGAGGTGGTAGCTGCAGACGTTCATCGGGTTCCACTTCGGCGCGTTGTGCGCGCACCACGCCACCATGTCGACGATCAGCCGCCGGCTCGGCTCGGGAGGGAAGATGTACGTGCCGCGGCTGAGGTACTCCTTGACGATGTCGTTCTGCGTCGTCCCCCGCAACGCCGTCGCCGGGACGCCCTGCTCGGCGGCGTTGGCGACGTAGAGCGACAGCAGCCACGCCGCCGTGGCGTTGATCGTCATCGACGTGTTCATCGTCGCCGGCGGGATGCCGTCGAGCAGCGTGCGCATGTGGCCGAGGTGGGCGACGGGGACGCCGACCTTGCCGACCTCACCCCGGGCGAACGGCGAATCCGGGTCGTAGCCGGTCTGGGTGGGCAGGTCGAAGGCGATCGACAACCCGGTCTGCCCCTTGGCCAGGTTCGTCCGATACAACTGGTTCGAGGCAGCTGCGGTGCTGTGCCCCGAGTAGGTCCGCATCAGCCACGGCTCGTCCCGATGTTCCACGCCGCGAGTGTTACCGGTCGGTAATGCGTGGCGCCACCCGGATGACGGCCGCGCTCAACGCCCGACCCCACCGGACGCGCCAGCCGGTTGCCCAACGGCCTCCGCGAGGCGCGCGAGGTACTCGGCCCGCGCGACGTCGATCGCCCCGAGGCTCACCAGGTGCGGGGTGGTCCACTGCACGTCCAGCAACGAGGCGCCCATCTCGCGCAGGATCTCCACCAGCGCCACGAGAGCGACCTTCGACGCGTCGGTCGCGGTGTGGAACATCGACTCGCCGGCGAACAGCCCGCCGATCGACACCCCGTACAGACCGCCGACGAGCGCACCGGCGCGATCGAACGTCTCGACGCTGTGCGCCCAGCCGAGCTCGTGCAACCGGTGGTACGCGTCGACGAACTCGGACGTGATCCACCCGTTGGGCCGCCGGGGGTCGCCGCAGCGCTCCATCACGGTGCGGAAAGAAGTGTCGACGCGCACCTCGAAGTTGCGACAGCTGCGACGCAGCGATCGGCTGACGCGCAGGCCGTCGATCGGGATGATGCCGCGGGGGTCCGGCGACCACCACCCGATCGCCCGCCGCCGCACGGGCATGGGGAAGAGCCCGTGCCGGTAGGCGGCCAGCAGCGTGCCGGGCGCGAGGTCGGCGCCGACGGCGACGAGCCCGGAGGGATCGGCGCGGTGCGGCGAGGGGAAGTCCCACAGGTTCGGTTCTGGTTCGACGGGTGCGATGCCCCACGTGGGCGCCACACGCCCAGTCTCTCGCGCCGGCAGTGCGGCGCGCGGGCAGCGCCGGCGGTCGTCAGCGGGAGTAGTCGTAGAAGCCGCGGCCCGACTTGCGCCCCAACCGGCCGGCGGCGACCATGCGGCGCAACGTCGGCACGGCGGCGTAGTTCGGCTCGCGGAATTCGTCGTACAGCGCGTCGAGGATCGCGACCGACGTGTCGAGGCCGACGAGGTCGAGCAGCGCGAACGGGCCCATCGGGAAGTTGCAGCCGCCGCGCATCGCCACGTCGATGTCGTCCATGCTGGCCGTCCCTTGCTCCCACAACCGCACGGCGTTGTTCAGGTAGGGGAACAGCAGGGCGTTGACGACGAAGCCGGCGCGGTCCTCCACCAGCACGGCGTCCTTGGCGCAGCCGCGGACGAACGCCACGGCGGTCGCGATCGTGTCGTCCGACGCGGTGATCGGCTTGACGACCTCGACCAGCGACATCGCGGGCGCCGGGTTGAAGAAGTGGATGCCGCATACCTGCTCGGGGCGGTCGGTGGCCGTCGCCATCTCCACCACGGGCAGGGTGGACGTGTTCGTCGCCAGGATCGCGCCGTCCTTCACGGACGCGCTGAGCAGGCGGAAGATGTCCTTCTTGACGGACAGGTCCTCGACGACGCTCTCGATGACGAGGTTGCACTCGGCGAGGGCGCCGATGTCGTCGGTGGTGGTGATGCGGGAGAGCGCCTGGTCACGGGCGCCGTGGTCGAGCGCCCCACGCTGCACCTGCTTGGCCAACCGCGCGGCGATCGACGATTCGACGGCGGTGGCGGCCTGGTGGGACCGGCCACGCACGATGACGCTGTGGCCGGCGCGCGCCACGACCTCGGCAACGCCGGACGCCATGATCCCGGACCCGATGATCCCGACCGTACGGGGTGTTTCTGGCGCTTCGACCGTCATGGCACGACGGTAGCTACCCACGGGTAACTCCGCCAATCGGTCGACCAATTTTCCTGACTTTCCGCGAGGGACGGCCACCTCCCGTGCTCGACGGCGCTCCCCGTGCGGCGCCCCGCTACCGTGATTTCCATGACCGCCGAAACGCCGGCCACGGTCGCGCCCGACCCGCACCGCCTCGTCAGCCTCGACGGAGCCCACAACTTCCGCGACCTGGGCGGCTACTCGGGTCTCGACGGCCGGACGACGAGGTGGCGCACCCTGTTTCGCGCCGACGGCCTCCACCGCTTGACCACCGCCGATCTCGACGTCCTGCGGCCGTTCGGGCTGCGGACCGTCATCGACTTGCGGACCCAAGGTGAGATCGACCAGCGGGGACGCTTCCCGGTCGAGGCCCACCCGGTCACCTACCACCACGTCCCCGTGCTGGACGTGCTGTGGTCGCGCGACGACGGGCCGGCGCCGGCAGACGCCGTCGTCTTCTTGCACCGCGCCTACCTCGACATGCTGTCGTCCGGAGCGGCGCGCTTCGCCGCGGCCATCACCGCGCTGGCCAAGCCCGGGGCGCTGCCTGCGGTCTTCCACTGCGCTGCGGGCAAGGATCGCACCGGGATGCTCTCGGCGCTGGTCCTCGCCACCGTCGGGGTCGACCACGAGCAGATCGTCACGGACTACGGCCTGACGGCGGAGGCGATCGAACGGACCCGGGACTGGATCGCACGCAACCGTCCGGCGTCGATCGCCTCGTGGCAGGCGATCCCGGCGACGTTCCTCGCCGCTCCGCCCCAAGCGATGGCCCAGGTGCTCGACGACGTGATCGCGGCCCACGGCAGCATCGAAGCGTTCCTCGTCGGCATCGGCGTCACGCCCGCCACCTTGGCCGCCCTGCGCGCGGCGCTGCTCGAGCCGTGATCGCCGTCGCTGGCGCGACCGCCGTTTACGCTGCGACGCCATGACCGGCACGCTCGCACTGATCGGCGGGGGCGCGTTCGTCGCCAACGACGACCTCGACCGACGGCTCCTCGAGGGAGCGGGCGCCGCCTCGGTCGCCGTCGTCCCGACGGCCGACGCGTTCGAGCACCCCGAGCACTGCGTCACCGTCGCTCAGGCGTGGGGCGAGCGCCTCGGCGTGGAGATCGATCCCGTCATGGTCCTGACCCGATCGGACGCGCTGGAAGCGGGGCACGCGGCGCGCCTTTCTGCCGCCCGCGCCGTCTACCTGGTCGGCGACTCTCCGCTGCACCTACGCGCGGTGATGAAGGACACGCCGGTGTGGGCCGCCGTGCGCCAGGTGCTCGCCGACGGAGGCGTCGTCGCTGCCGCCGGCACGTGCGCTGCGGCGGTGTGCGACCCGATGACCGACCCGCGCGGCGGGGCTTTCACGCTCGGCTTGGGCCTCGCTCGCCCGCTGGCGGTGATCTACGAGGCGGAGTCGTGGTCACCGGAACGCCTGCACCGAACACACAAGCTCGACCGAGGATTCGTGCTCGCGACGCTGCCGACCGGCAGCGCGCTCGTGCACGGGCCCGACGGATGGAGCGCGTCCGGCGACGTGTCGTTTCAGCTCGGCGACGATGCGGTCGACGTGTCGTCACTGGAGAGCGTCGTCGTCGACTGATCGGCGGCGTCGTCCGGGTCGCTCTCGGTGATCGTCACGCTCTCGATCGAGATCGGCTCCAGCGTCGGCGTCCCGTTGGTCACGGGGTCGCCGGCCAGCGCCTCGAGCGCGGCGATGGTGGTGTCGTAGCCCTCCACGACGCGGCCGAGGATCGTGTACTCCGGCGGCAACGACGCGCCCTGGTCGCCGGTGATGACGAAGAACTGACCGCCGGCGGTGTTCGGGGTGCTCTTGTTCGCCATCGCCACCACGCCCTCGGCATAGCTGCCCGCCGCTGGCAGCTCGTCGGGCACGGTGTACCCCGGAGCGTTCTCGTCGTCGCCCGGCCGTCCGCACTGGACGACGAAGTCGGTCAGGATGCGGTGGCACGAGGTGCCCTCGTAATAGCGGTAGCGCGAGAGCACGACGAAGTTGTTGACGTTGATCGGCGACTCGGCCGTGGCGAGCTCGATGGTGAAGGCGCCGTGGTCGGTGACGACCTCAGCCGTGTAGGTCTTGGTGGGGTCGATGCATTGGCTCGGCGGTCGGTCGAACGAGCCGACCCGCTCGGCGGCGCCCTCCGCCGGCGGGCAGGGTGTGTCTCCGCCGTCGGCCGTGGTGGACGAGGCGGTGGTGATCGTGTCGTCGTCGTCGCCACGGCCGACGAGCCAGATGAGCACGAACGCGAGCACGACGAGCAACGGCAGCCCGATGCCGATCTGGAGCGCTCGCTTCTTGCGCGAACTGCGGCGCTCCTGCTTCACCTGAAGCTCTCGCCCGAGCTGCCGATTGATCCGCTGACGTTCGCGCTTGGCCGTACCCACGAGGGCGCGAGGCTAGCTGGCACAGCGTCGCCGGTTCCGGCGGCGACGGCCTGTTTTTCCTGTGATTTCAGGACGTGCGGGCGGCGTAATCGGCGATCAGCGCGTCGGCCTGCGCGGCAGCGTCGGACAGCGTCTGGCGCACGTCGGCGCCGCGCAGGATCTCGCCGACCGCGCCGGCCATGACCGTGCGCACCTCGCGCAGCGGGCCGAGCACGGGCCCGTTCGACGACGGCACGTCCGGGGTGGCGGCCAGCTGTTCGTAGGCGACCATGAAGCGCGGGTCGGCGGCGTACACGGTCTTGATCGGGTCGAGTTCGAGGGCATCGCTGCGCACCGGCACGTAGCCCGTGCCGGCAGCGATCGACGACTGCGCCTCGGCGCCGACCACGTAGGCGACGAAGTCCCACGCGGCGGCGGTGCGCTCGTCGCCGCGGCCGGACGGGATCCACAGCGCGTTGCCGCCGACCAACACCGCCGGAGCCCCGCCTGGTCCGGGCATCGGGCCCACCCCGATGCCCGTGCCGTCGACACCGGGGATCAAGCCGCCCTTCACGAAGGCGAGTATGGGCCCGAGCGCAGACGACGATGCGATCGTCATCGCCGCCGGTTCGTCGGAGTCGGCGAGCTTCAACAGCGCGTCGGTCTGGCTGGGGTTGTCGCCGACGTACACCGCGTTGCCGTTCTGGACCTGCTGCTGAAGGAACGTCAACAGATCGACGCCGGCGGGACCGTCGAACAGGACCTCGGTGGCGGGGGCGACGCGGCCGTTGTCGTTGTCGACGTACAGCGCGCCCGCCTTGGCGAACCACTGCTCGATGAACCAGCCCCCACCGCCGTCGAAGTGGCTGTCGATGGCGAGGCCGGCTCCGGCCGCGCCGCTCTCGCGCAGCTGGGCGCTGACCCGGTCGAGGTCCTCGAGCGACAGCGGCGGCTGTTCCGGATCGAGGCCTGCTGCCTCGAACAGCTTCTTGTTGTAGTAGAGCACCGGGTTGCTGACGTTGAAGGGCATCGCCCACTGCACCCCGCCCGTCGAGTACGCCGCGATGGTGCGATCCAGGAAGGCGTCCAGCTCGTAGCCGGCCGCGGCGACGCACGACTGCATCGGGATGAACGAGTCCGTGTCGATCATCAACTGCACCGCGTACTCCGGCAGTTGGATCAGGTCGGGGCGGTTCGCGCTGTCGCTCTGGAGGTACTTGTCGATGCTCTGCTCGTAGCCGCCCTGGAACTCCAACGTCACGTGCACCTTCGACTGGGACGCGTTGTAGGCGTCGGTGACGGCCTGCAACACACGGCCGTTCTCACTGCTCAACGCGTGCCAGAACGTGATCTCCACCGGAGCGCCGCCGCCGGCGGCGTCCAATGCGTCGACCGGGCACGGCTCGAGGTCGGCGGGCGCGGCCGGGGAGGTCGCCTCCGAGGCCGAGCTTCCCGGGTCGTTGCCCGCCTGCTGGATGCCGCCGTCGCTGCCCCCGCTGCACGCCGCGCCGAGCGCGACGGCGACGAGCAGGCCGGCCGCGCGTGCCCGCCGCCTCATCCCTTCACAGCTCCGGCGGTGAGGCCGCGCACCAGCTGACGCTGGAACACGACGAGCACGGCGAGGATGGGCAACGCCACCACGATGGTCCCTCCGATGGCCAGGTTGGGCCGGTCGATTCCGCCCTGCCGCAAGGCGCGCAGGCCGCTCTGCACAGTGAACCAGTCGTCGTCGGTCGTGATCAGCACGGGCCACAGATACTGGTTCCAGGACGTCAAGAAGCTGAAAAGGGCGAGCGCGCCGAGTGTCGGCCGGGCGAGCGGCACGGCGACCTCGCCCATGAACCGCAGGTGTCCCACCCCGTCCATCCTCGCCGCCTCGCGCATCTCCACCGGGATGGTGAGCAGCACCTGCCGCACGAGGAACGTCCCCAACGCCGTGGCCAGGAACGGCGCGGTGAGGCCCTGGAAGCTGTTGAGCCAGCCGAGGTCCTGGATCGTGCGCCGGTTGATGACCAGCGTGGCCTCGAGCGGCACCAGCAGCGTCGCCACGAACACGGCGAACACGAACGTCCGGCCGGGGAACCGCAAGAACGCGAACGCGTAGGCGCTGAGCACGCTGGTGATCAGCTGCGCCGCGGTGACGATCACGGCGACGACGAGCGAGACCAGCAGCGCTCGCCCCAACCGGCCTTGCTCCCACGCGTCGCGCAACGTGTCGAGCGTGACGTCGGTGGGGAGGAACTGGTCGCGCAGCACCGTGTTGCCGGGTTTGAATGCGGCGACGACCATCACCCAGATCGGCAGCAGCACGACTGCCGAGATCAGCACCAGGGCCGCGTAGCGGGCCCATGTCCTCACGGCGCGGCCGGCGTCACGCGGCATAGTGCACGCGCTTTCTCAACAACGCGAACTGCGCCAGCGACACCAGCAGAAGGACGCCGAACAGCAGCACGGCGACCGCCGACTGGAGGCCGAGATCGTTGCGGATCACCGAGCTGCGCCCGTAGATCAGATACGTGACCGTCGTCGTCGATCGCCGCGGCCCGCCGTCGGTGAGCAGGTCGAACTCGCCGTAGGACTGGAATGCTCGGCTCACGAGCGCGACGCCGACGAACAGCAGCGTCGGCGACAGCATCGGCAAGGTGACCTCCAGGAACCGGCGGATGCTCCCCGCGCCGTCGACGTAGGCGCTCTCGTAGAGCTCGCGCGGGATCGACTGGAGCCCGGCGGTGACGACGATGAACGTGAAGCCGAGGTTCGCCCAGACGCTGGAGGCGGCGACGGCGACGAGCGCGGTGTCCTCGTCGCCGAGCAGCCCGCGCCCGTCGGTCACGCCGTCGAAGACCCCGCGCAAGGCCCCGACCGACGGGTGGAGCAGGAAGAGGAACATCAGCGACGAGACCGCCACGCTCGTCGCCACCGTGCTGGAGAAGATCAGGCGGAAGATCCGGATGCCGCGCACGTGCCTGTCGGCGAGCACGGCCAGCAGCACACCCAGCACGATGCCGGCCGGAACGGTGAGCGCGGCGAATTTCGCGGTCACCACCAGCGCGTCGACGAACTCGGGGCTGCGCGCGACGTCGACGTACTGGTCCCACCCGTTCGAACGGCATGCCGTGCCGTCGGGCCGGCACCGTTGATGACCGAGCCAGACCGCTCGGGCGAGCGGATACAGCACGAACACGCCGAGCACGACCATCGACGGGAGCAGGAACAACGCCGCGAGGCCGGCCTCGCGTCGACGCTGGCTCACGCGTCGCGACCCTCGGCGATGCGCGCGCCGGTGCCGGTGTCGAAGCGGTGGACGCGCCACTCGTCGGTATGGAGCCACACCGCGTCTCCACGGCGCGGGGCATCGTCGCGCACCGCACAGCGCACCACAGCGGGGACGCCGCTCGATCCGACTGCGCAGCTGACCAGCATCTCGTGTCCGAGGTGCTCGACGAGCTGCACCGTGGCCGGCAGCAGGCTCCCTTCCGGGAGATCGGTGATGCGGAGGTCCTCGGGGCGCACGCCCACGGTGTGATCGCCGCGTTCGACCATGCCCGGCGGGAACATGTTCATCGGAGGCGTCCCGACGAACTGGGCGACGAACGTGGTGGCCGGGCGCCGGTAGACCTCGTCGGGCGTGCCGACCTGCACGATGCGACCGGCGCCCATCACCGCGATCCGGGTGCCCATCGTCATCGCCTCGACCTGGTCGTGGGTGACGTACACGAACGTGCCCTCCAGCCGGCGGTGGAGCGCCGTGATCTCCGCCCGGGTGTCGCCGCGCAGCTTGGCGTCGAGGTTGCTGAGCGGCTCGTCCATGCAGAACACCGAAGGGCGGCGCACGATCGCCCGGGCGAGCGCGACGCGCTGGCGCTGGCCGCCCGACAAGGCGCCCGGTTTGCGGTGGAGGACCTCCGCCAGCCCGAGGGTCGCGGCGACGGTCTGAGCGGCCTGCGCCCGCGCTCGCCTGCCGACGCCACGGGCCTTCAGCGGGAACTCGATGTTCGCCTGCACCGACTTGTGGGGGTAGAGCGCGTAGCTCTGGAACACCATCGCGACGTCGCGTCGTTTGGGTTCGACGTCGTTCACCCGCCGGCCGCCGATGTAGACGTCGCCGCTGGTGACGTCCTCGAGGCCGGCGATCAGCCGCAGCAGGGTGCTCTTGCCACAGCCGGACGGACCGAGCAACACCATGAACTCCCGGTCGGCGACGTCGAGCGACACCGCGTCGACCGCCAGGACGTCACCGAAGCACTTGGTCACGTCCTCGAGCCGCACACGTGCCACAGGGGCACGTTAGGCGGCACGCCCGTCGCGGGTAGGTTCTCTGTGATGACCGAGGCCGACGACACCGCCCGCGTCAGCGACGACCGCCCGGAGGGATCCGACGGCGTGCCCGGCAAGCTGCTCGACCTGGCGGCGATCGAACGCGAGTTGCTCGACGTCGAAGTCGCGCTCACCCGCCTGGAGAGCGGTGAGTACTGGAACGACGAGGTGACGGGCGAACCGCTGCCCGTGGAGTTCCTGGCGGAGAACCCCACCGCCCGCCGCCTGTTCGGCGGGCCCGCTCGCCCCACGGAGTGAGCATGGAGGCCGGGCTCCGGCGGGCCGGCCGCTGGTGGACCGACCCGCGCCGCCGGGAACGGTGGCGGCGCACCGCCCGGGTCTGGCGGCTCACCGTCCGCAACGGCGCGCGATTCGCGCTCACCCGCGTGCGCCAGCTGCGCCACGGGCCGGATCGCCGGGCCGCGCTCGACGAGCAGTTCGCGATCCGCACCGCGCACGACGTCGCCCGCGAGCTCGGGCAGATGAAGGGCGCGATGATGAAGGCCGGCCAGCTGGTCAGCTTCATCATCGAAGCGTTGCCGGAGCCCGCGCAGGAGGCGCTCGCCACGTTGCAGGCCGACGCGCCCCCGATGGCCCCGAGCCTGGCGGCCTCCGTCGTGCGCGACGAGTTGGGAGACGACCCCGAGCGGGTGTTCCTCGATTGGAGCGCGGCGCCGGTGGCGGCGGCCAGCATCGGGCAGGTGCACCGGGCGGTGACGCGCGACGGGCGGGTGGTGGCGGTCAAGGTGCAGTACCCCGGCGTCGGAGACGCCATCGAGGCCGACCTCGACAACGCCGAGCTGCTCTACGGCTTCTTCGCCTCGTTCGCGCTCAAGGGGCTGGACACCGCCGCGCTCGTCGACGAGCTGCGCGCCCGCATGCGTGAGGAGCTGGACTACGTGCGCGAAGCCGCGGCGACGGAGGAGTTCGCGACGGCGTTCGCCGGCCATCCAGCCGTGCGGATCCCCGCGCTGATCCCCGAGTTCAGCACCCGGCGCGTGCTCACCACCGAATGGGTCGACGGGTTGGACTGGGCGACGTTCACCGCGGTCGCGGACGACGCCGCGCGCCAGCGCGCGGCCGAGGTCATCTGGCGCTTCGCGCAGCGGGCGGTGCATCGGGTGGGTGCCTTCAACGGCGACCCGCATCCCGGGAACTACCGCTTCCACCAGGACGGCTCCGTCACGTTCTTGGACTTCGGTCTCGTCAAGCGCTGGAGCCCGGGCGAGTGGGATCGGCTGGCGCCGTGTCTCGACGCGATCGTGGTCGAGCGCGATCCCGACGCCTTGGTCGCGGCGATGGAGCACGCCGGGTTCCTCGATCGCGGCCACGGCCTCGACCCGGCAGCGGTGTTCGACTACGTCAGCGCGCCGTACGTGCCGTACCTCGTCGACGAGTTCACGTTCGACCGCGACACCGTGCGCACCGCGATCACCCGGATCACCGATGTGAAGGGCCCGCATGCCGACGTCATCGCACGTCTCGACCTGCCGGCCAGCTTCGTGATCCTCGACCGCGTGGTCTGGGGTGTGAGCGCGATCTTGGGCAAGCTCGGCGCCCGCGGACCATGGCGGGCGATGCTGCTCGAATATCGCACCGGCGCCCCTCCGGCCACCGAGCTCGGGGCGCAGGAAGCCCTCTGGGAGAGGGAGCGCCCGGCGCTCGACGGTACAGTCGGCGCGTGATCGACCTCGGTCCCGTCGACCTCGTCAGCTCGGCGCATCGCATGGGCCAGCAGCGCTGGTTCGCGCAGCGGTTGTTCGAGATCATGGGAGGCGCCGTCGCCGATGTGCCCGAGGCCGACGTCAAGCGCATGCTGGCGTCGCACGGCTCGGTGATCGCCTGGCACGCGCAGCTGTGGCACGACCGCATCCCGGCGATCCCCGGCATCACCGTCGACTCGGTGACGCGACCCGCCAACGACGCGGCGTGCGCGTTCGTCGCGGCGGTGGCGACACCCGGCGACACGATCCACCGCCTCGTCGGGCTGTACCGGGTAGCGCTGCCCGCGGCGCTGGCACTGCACGCCGCCTGGCGCGACGCCATCGACCCGCTGCTCGACGCGCCCACGTGCCGCGTCCTCGACCTGATCCTGCGCGACGAGCGCGACTGCCGCGAGGCCGGTGAGGCGATGCTGCGCTCGCTGGTGACGTCGAGCGAGCAGGCAGACCGCGCGGCGCGCCGCCGCGACGAACTTGAGGCGCTGGCCGTCAGCGCTCGCGCAGCTTCGCCAGCAGGCGCAACAGCTCGAGATACAGCCAGACGATCGTGACCATCAGGCCGAACGCGGCGAACCACTCCATGCCCTGCGGCAGCCGCTGCCGGGCGCCGCGCTCGATGAAGTCGAAGTCGAGCGCGAGGTTCATCGCCGCCAGGCCGGCGACCAGGATGCTGAACCCGATCGAGAGGCCGCTCGAGCTGTGCAGGAAGCCGATGTCGGCGCCGAACAGGCGAGCCAGCAGGGCGATGCCGTAGAACACCATCAAGCCGAGCGTCGCGCCGACGACGATGCGCCGGAACCGGTCGGTGACCTTGATGATCTCGGTGCGGTAGAGCACGAGCATCACGGCGAAGACCGCCGCCGTGGCGCCGGCCGCCTGCACGACGATCCCGTCGTAGGCGTTCTCGTAGGCGTGGGAGATCGCCCCGATGAACACGCCCTCGGCGATCGCGTAGACCGGCCCGAGGACCTTTGCCCACATCGGGCGGAACATCAGGCCGATGGCGCACGCCAGGCCGACGAAGATGCCGGCGATGGTCCACGTGGGGAACTCGACGACCTCACCGACGGGTTCCGGAACCGCCATCCATCCGACGACGCCGGCGGCGAGCAGGAGCACGAACAGCACGCCGGTCGCGGTGATCGTGCCGTTGACCGTCATCGTGCCGCTGTGCCACGTCGAGATCGGTCCGTCGGTGTACGGCGCCCCCGCGCGGGTGGCCGGATCGGGCGCTGCCCACCCTGCCTGGGCAGCCTTGCCGAACGTCCGGTCGTTGAGGATCGGATTGGACATCCTGCGCACCTCCGTGCCGTGGATTCTCTGCGCGGACGATATCGCCTGCTCACGCTCCTGCGACGGTGCCCTGACCAGGGCGCCTCGGGGGAATTCGGCAGCGTCGGCGCAGAAATGAGGCGCGCCGGACCGCAGGGCTTGACCCCGTCGCTATCGTGTTAGCACATCACCTGGCCGGGAGCGGAGCATCGAAGGGCGCTCCAACACGATCCGGAAGACGCAGCTCTACCCCACTCGAGGAGCCAACGTGGCGAAAGATCGCGTCGAACGCGATGAAGAGGACCTGGTTCGGCTGTACCTGACGGACATCGGCCAGTACACCTTGCTCACCAAGGACGACGAGGTTCGCCTGGCCAAGCAGATCGAGGCGGGAAAAGCTGCGATCAACGAGCTCGACAAGGGCGGCAAGGATCTTCCGCCGGCCCGCAAGCGCGAGCTCCGCCGCCAAGCGAAAGACGGCGAAGAGGCCGAGCGCGCCTTCGTCCAGAGCAACCTCCGTCTCGTGGTCTCGATCGCCAAGAAGTACCAGGCATCGGGTCTCCCCCTGCTCGACCTGATCCAGGAGGGCAACCTCGGCCTGATGCACGCCGTCGAGAAGTTCGACTGGCGCAAGGGCTTCAAGTTCTCCACCTACGCGACGTGGTGGATCCGTCAGGCGATCACCCGCGGCATCGCCAACACCGGCCGCACCATTCGTCTGCCGGTCCACGCGGGTGACACCCTCGCCCGCCTCCAGAAAGCACGCAGCCGCCTGGAGCTGAAGCTCGGTCGGCCCGCGACGCTGTCGGAGCTGGCCCGCGAAGTGGAGATGCCGGAGGACAAGGTCACCGAAGCGCTGCGCTTCGCCGCCGAACCACTGTCACTGAGCGAGCCGCTGCGCGAAGACGGCGACGCAGAGCTGGGCGACGTCGTCGAGGACCGCTCTGCCGAGAGCCCATTCGAGGTGGCCGCCACGGCGCTGTTGCCGGAGGAGATCTCACGGCTCCTCGCCCCGCTCGACGAGCGTGAGCGTGAGATCCTCAAGCTGCGTTTCGGTCTCGATCGAGGCGAGCCGCGCACCCTGGAAGAGGTCGGAGAGCACTTCAACCTCACCCGTGAGCGCATCCGTCAGATCGAGGCCCGGGCGATGAGCAAGCTGCGCCACCCCTCGAGCGACACCGGTGCTCGCGACCTGCTCGCGGTCTGATTAGGGTGGCGGCCATGAAGAAGCTGTTCCTCCTCGTCGCGCTCCTCGGTCTCGTCGCCGTCGCCGCCAACAAGCTGCGCAGCGCCTAAG
>CAZGUH010000003.1:0-101410 GCA_964529005.1 uncultured Ilumatobacteraceae bacterium
GATCCTCGACACACTCGCTGCATATCTCCATCGAATCAACGACTCAGGACACTAGCGCGGCGTCGCTCTCAGCGGCGCGGAGGGTCGACCTCGATGCGGACGCGCCGGCGCGGCGGGCGCGGCGCGGCGCCCAGCGCGTCGGCGAGCGGGCGCCATCCGGACGCCCGCACGAGGAAGCCGTCGTCCGGCCCCCCGCCGACCTGCACCCGATCGTCGGCGCGGAGCGCGTCGGCCATCTCGGCGGCGCCGGGGCCACCGATCCATGCGAGACCGCCGAACGGCGGGAAGCCGAGGGTCCGCCGGCGCTCCGTCTCGACGGCCGTCAGCCGGCCCGGGTCGGCGAGCAGCGCGGCCTGCACGACCTCGTGGCGCGGCAGAGAGGTCTGCACCAGGACGCGGCCGCCGTCGGCGCGTCGGCCGACGAGCCGAGCCGCGCGCACCAGCAGCGCCATCGCCTGCTCGGCGGCGCGGTAGCGCGGAGCGAGCAGCTCGGCATCGAAGTCCAAGAACGCGACGACATCGGCCGAGCGAACCCGGTGGAGCGCGGCCTCCGTTCCCACGACGACGGCCGGGGCGCCGTCTCCGACGTCGAGCGGCGCAGAGTCTCCGGTCGTGACCGCCACAGGCCGGCCGGCCGCGGCCTCGAGGTCGTCGCGCAGGCGCGTCACCCCGTGGCGGATCTGCGCCAATCCGGTGGACCCGCACACCTGGCACACCGCGGGCCGCTGCGTCGCGCAGCGGCGGCACACCAACCGGCCGTCGTCGGCCTGCGCGACCGCCGCGTCGCAGCGCTCGCAGCGTTGCAAGCTGCGGCAGGCCCGGCACGCCAGCAGGCGCGCCCGCCCCGTCGTGTTCAGGACGCACACCACCCGGCGGGCCGGGTCGCGCAGCTCGCGGATCAGCGGCGACGTGACCAGCGAGCGCTTCCACGGCTCCTCGTCACCGCGGTCGACCACGGTCAGCACGGGCCAGCTGGCGCGCTCGTCGGCGGCCGGCGCGCGGCGCACGACCCGGTTCGTGGCGACGGCCACCACCGACGGCGACGGCGAGACCAATAGGGCGGGGACACCGGCCCGCCGGGCGCGCTCGCGGGCGACGTCGCGGGCGTGCCATGTCGGTGATCGCTCCTCCTGAAGGGCCTCGTCGTGCTCGTCGAGGACCACGACGGCGCCCAGGCCGGGGCACGGCGCCCACGCCGCGGCGCGCGCGCCGACGACGACGTCGACCCCGCCCGCCGCGTCCGCCCAGTCGTCGGGCATCACGGCCACGGCGCGCCCGGCCCGTCGCAGGCGCGCTCCGAGGATGCGCGCCCCGTCGACCGACGGCGTGAGCGCCAGCACCGCGCCGTGGCGGCAGGCGGCGAGCACGGCGGGGAGCAGGTCGTCGTTGGGAGGCAGGCGCAGGACCCCGCCACCGGCGTCGAGCACCTCGCGAGCGAGCTCGCTCACCGGCTCCGGCGGCGGACCGCCGCGCCGCGGGGGCGGGATCGACCGCACGCGCCGCGGCGGCGACGCGGCGACGAGGAACGGCCGGCGGCGCCCGCTGACCCAACGATGGGCGGCCCATGCGCTCAGCTCCACCAACTCGGGCGACGGGCCCTCGCCGCTGACCTGCGCGATCGGCAGGAGGCGCTCAGGGCTGATGTCGCCGGGATCGGCGCCGAGGGCGACCACCCAGCCGCCGACCCGGCGGCCATGGAGCGGCGCGCGCACCACCGAGCCGACCCGCACGGAGGCCTGCATCGCCGGGGGCACCAGGTAGTCGAACTGCTTGTCGAGCCCCGTCACGTCGGGCACGACCCGAGCGATGAGGAGCCCGCCGGTGTCGTCGGGGCCCGCGGGCCCCGCGGTCACACGCCGACGGCCGAGCGGAAGTCGTCGAGGCGGCTCGTCTGCTCCCACGTGAACTCGGGGAGGCTGCGGCCGAAGTGACCGTAGGCGGCCGTCTTGCGGAAGATCGGGCGCTTCAGGTCGAGATCGCGCACGATCGCCGCCGGGCGCAGGTCGAACACGTCGCGGACGGCCTGCTCGATCTTCTCCGGGTCGACCACGTGGGTGCCGAACGTCTCGACGAGGATGCTCACCGGCTGGGCCATGCCGATCGCGTACGCGACCTGCACCTCGCAGCGCGTCGCCGCGCCCGACGCCACGACGTGCTTGGCGACCCAGCGCGCGGCGTAGGCGGCGGAGCGGTCGACCTTGCTCGGGTCCTTGCCGCTGAACGCGCCACCGCCGTGGCGGCCCATGCCGCCGTACGTGTCGACGATGATCTTGCGGCCCGTCAACCCCGTGTCGGCATGGGGGCCGCCGAGCACGAACTGTCCGGTCGGGTTGACGTAGATGTTGAAGTCGTCGTCGGCGAACTGGGCGGGGACGACCGGCCGGATGACGTTCTCGATGAGGTCGGGCCGGATGACGGTGTCGCGATCGATGCCGTCGGCGTGCTGCGTGCTGACCAGCGCGGCGAGCAGGCGGACGGGCTTGCCGTCGACGTACTCGAACGTCACCTGGGTCTTGCCGTCGGGCCGCAGGTAGGGCACGACGCCGGCCTTGCGGACCTCGGAGAGCCGCTCGGCCATGCGGTGCGCCAGCCAGATCGGCAGCGGCATGAGGTCGGGCGTCTCGTCGCAGGCGTAGCCGAACATCATTCCCTGATCGCCTGCGCCCTGGGCGTTGATCACGTCCTCGCCGCTCTTGCCACCGCGCAGCTCCTCGCTCTTGTCGACGCCCTGCGCGATGTCGGGGCTCTGCTCGTCGATCGAGACCATGACACCGCACGTGTTGCCGTCGTAGCCGTACAGCGCGTTGTCGTACCCGATGCTCTTGATCACCTCGCGCGCCAGCTTGGGGATCTCGACGTAGGCCGTCGTCGTGATCTCGCCCGCCACCACGCACAGACCCGTCGTGAGCAACGTCTCGCAGGCCACGCGTCCGTTCGGGTCCTCGGCCAGGATGGCGTCGAGGACGGCGTCGCTGACCTGGTCAGCCATCTTGTCGGGATGGCCCTCGGTGACGCTCTCGGAGGTGAAGGTCCAGCGGCTCACGGAATGCTCCTCATTCGGGGGATCGAGAGATGGTACTCAGGGCGGTCATGCGCGGGCGGTGCGTTCGCGGCGGATCTCGATGGCCGCATCGAGGACGCTGCGGGCGATCGTGCGCTTGTCGGAGATGTCGATCGCGGTGGACACGACAGAGCCGCCGGGCCGGCTGCGCAGCAGCGTGACGGCGTTCGTGTCGTGCTGGAACCCTACGCCAGGCAGGCTCACGTCGTTGGCCACCACGAGGTCGAGGTTCTTGCGCTCGAGCTTCGACGTCGCGTTGGCGACCAGGTCGGAGGTCTCGGCCGCGAACCCGACGAGCACCTGTCCGGCCGGCTTGCGTGCGCCGAGGGCAGCGAGGATGTCGGGGGTCGGCTCGAGCTCGATCCTCGGGACCCCGCCGTCCTTCTTGATCTTCTGCGCGCTCGGCGCGACCGGGCGGAAGTCGGCGACCGCCGCGGCCATGACGACGATGTCCGCGCCGGCGGCGACGTGCTCGAGCGCGGCCTGCATCTCGGCTGCGGTCTCCACGGCGACGCGCTCGACGCCTGCCGGAACCGGCAGGTCGGCGGTTGTCACGAGCGTCACACGGGCCCCGCGTGCGGCGGCGTCGGCAGCGATGGCATGGCCCTGCTTGCCGCTCGAGCGGTTGGCGATCACGCGCACCGCGTCGATCGGCTCGCGCGTGCCGCCGGCGCTGACGACGACGCTGAGCCCGGCCAGATCGCGCGGGCCGAGGGCGTCGTCGACGGCGGCGACGATCACCTCCGGCGCAGCGAGCCGGCCGGCGCCGACGTCGCCACCGGCGAGGCGGCCGGATTCGGGCTCGACGACCCTGACACCGCGGCGCAACAGGGTGGCGATGTTGTCCTGCACCGCCGGGTGCTCCCACATCTCGGTGTGCATCGCCGGACAGACGACGACGGGCGCCCGCGTCGCCAGGAGCACGTTGGTCAACAGGTCGGTCGACAGCCCGTGGGCGTAGGCGGCGAGCACCCGGGCGGTCGCCGGGGCGACGACGATCACGTCGGCGCTCTGACCCAGGCGGGTGTGCGGGATCGGTGATCCGTCGTCCCACAAGCTGGTGTGCGCCGGCTCGCTGGCCAGCGCGGAGAACGTGGTGAGACCGACGAACCGGGTCGCCCCGGCGGTCAGCACGGGCGCGACGTGCGCTCCGGCGTCGACCATCCGGCGGCACACCTCGACGGCTTTGTAGGCGGCGATGCCGCCGCACACGCCGAGCACCACCCGGGCGCCGTCGAGATGGGTCATCGCCGAGGTCGCCTCGGGCGTGGCGCGCGGCGCCGGGCTCAGGCCTCGGTGGCCGGAAGCTCGTCGACCGCCTCGTCGACCGGCTCGGGGACGGCGACCGCGGTGCGCTTGATCTTGTCGGCGGCGATCTCCTCGAAGCCGATGCTCAAGGGCTTGCGTGCCACCGAGCTGACCTGCGGGGGGACCATGTGCCCGAGACCCTCGCCGAGCTGGTTGAAGTAGGCGTTGATCTGCCGCGCGCGGCGTGCCGCCAGCGTGACGAGGCTGAACTTCGAATCGACCTTGTCGAGCAGTTCCTCGATCGGCGGGTTCATCATGGTGTCGTGCGCACGCGCCATCGCTGGCAAGTTCCCTTCGTGACTCTTCGGTCCGAGCGGTCCGGCCGCTGACCGGACCGGCCCGCGGGGGCCGTTCGATGATACCCGCAGATCAGGGCTGATAGCGGGATCTCCGCGCGACGGCGCGGCCGGGCCCGGCGGGGTCAGTGGGTGCGGTGGCAGGCGCGGGCGTCGTCGATGATCCGCAGCATCTCGTCGATGGTGCGTTCGAGGTCGTCGTTCACGACGACGTGGTCGGCCAGCATGCGCCCGATCGGCTCTTCCTCCTCGGCCTTGCGCAAGCGCTCGAGGACCTTGTCCGGCGGATCGCCGCGCCCGCGCAACCGGCGCTCCTGCTCGGCGCGCGTCGGGGGCAGAACGAAGATCAACAGCGCCTCGGGGTGCAGAGCCTTGACCTGGCGAGCGCCGTCCACCTCGATCTCGAGCACGACATCGCGTCCGGGCATGACGCTCGGGATCGGCGTGCCGTAGTAGTTGCCGAGGAACTCGGTGTGCTCGAGGAAGCCGCCGTTCGACAGGTGCTGCTCGAACGTCGCCCGGTCGGTGAAGACGTAGGCGTCGTCCGCTTCTCCGGGCCGTTGCTGGCGCGTGGTCCACGACCGGCTCAACCACAGCCGTGGATCACGCTCGACCAGGGCCCCGACGATGGTGCCTTTGCCGACCCCGCCGGGGCCGGAGACGACGATGATCAGTGGCTCAGCGTGGGCGGACATGCAGCCGCACGCTGATCACTTGCCCAGTTGCTCCAGCAGGGTGCTCTTCTGCTGGGCGCCGAGGCCCTGCACACGGCGGTTCTCGGCGATGCCGATCTCCTCCATGACACGCCGCGCCTTCACCTTGCCCACACCGGGCAACGACTCCAGCAGCGAGACGACCTTCAACTTGCCGACGGTGGAGTCGTTCGAGGCGAGCGCCTCGGCCAACGACAGCGAGCCGAGCTTCAAGCGCGACTTCAGCTCCGCACGGGCGGCGCGGGCCTCGGCGGCCTTCTGGAGGGCGGCGGCGCGCTGTTCGGGGCTGAGCGACGGGGGTGTAGCCATGCGCGCACGATACCGCGACTCCTCGCTGACGTGGCGGACCATCACCGCCCAAATCCGTCAGGAAACGCTGTGCGTGGTGGATGTCAACGCGCTGAGTGATGGAAAGGCGTGTCTGCGGGCCCAGGCGACGAGTTCGGAGAGGACCCGGATCGTCGCTCGGGGATCGGCGAAATTCGCCGTGCCGACCTGCACCGCCTGCGCTCCGGCCAGCATCAACTCGGCCGCCTCCCACCCGGTGGCGACCCCGCCGACGCCGACGATCGGCAGGTCGGGATGGGCGCTGCGCACGTCGTACACGGCCCGGACGGCGACGGGATGGATCGCCCGGCCGGAGAGGCCTCCCCCGCCGTTGCCGAGGGCCGGGCGACCGGTGCGCTCGTCGATCACCATCCCGAGCACGGTGTTCACCAGCGTGACGGCATCGGCGCCGGCGGCACGCACGGCCCCGGCGACCTCGACGATGCGATCGGTGTTGGGGCTCAACTTGGCCCACAGCGGCTTGCCGGCGACGGCGCAGGCGCGCACGACCTCGGCGCTCAGGTCGGCGTCGTGGGCGAACATCCCGCGACGCCCTTCGAGGTTCGGGCACGACAGGTTGATCTCGACGGCGACGAGGCCGTCCGCTCCGGCCAGCAGCTCGGCGGCGGCCCCGTACTCGGCGACGCTGCGACCCCAGATGCTGGCGACCACCCGTGCCCCCCGGTCGCGCAGCTCGGGCAACCCGTGGCCGAGCCAGGCGCGCACACCCGCGCCCTGCAACCCGACCGCGTTGAGCATTCCTTGCGCCGTCGGATGCAGGCGCGGCGCAGGGTTGCCGTCCCACGCGAACGCCGCCAGCGACTTGACCACGACAGCGCCGAGCGCGGAGGGGTCGACGAACGGCGCCAGCTCGGCGCCGTAGCCGGCCGTGCCGGAGGCGGTCATCACCGGGTTCGGAAGCTCGAGCGACCCGACGCGCACGCGCGTGTCGACGTCGTGGACAGCCCCACGCCGACGCGCGGTCACCGCTGGTGATACTCCTGGAGGCTGCGCACGGCGAGCGGCTGGTGGGACTGCTGCGCCATGCCGTGCACTGCGGCGAGTGCGGCCTCGACGGTCGTGACGGCGCTGACTCGATTGACGTTGGCTGCCTTGCGGATCTGCTCGCCGTCGGTCCGCCCGCCCCGGCCCTGGGGCGTGTTGACGACGAACGCCACGTCGCCGCTGGCGATCAGGTCGACCGCGGTGACCTCGGCCCCCTCGCTGACCTTGCCGACGACCCGGTCGACGGCGTACCCGAAGCGCCCGAGGTAGTCGGCGGTGCCCTCCGTGGCGGCGATGCCGAGACCGAGCTCGCGCAGGCGCTTGGCGACGACGAGACCGGCCGGCTTGTCGGCGTCGGCGAGGCTGAGGAACACCATGCCCGAGTCCGGCAAGACGGTGCCGGCCGCCAGCTCGGCCTTGTAGAACGCCCGCTCGAACGACATGTCGATGCCCATCACCTCGCCGGTGGAGCGCATCTCCGGACCGAGGGCCGTGTCGACTTCGGGGAAGCGGTTGAACGGCAGCACCGCCTCCTTGACGCTCACGTGCCCGTTGCGCACCGGGTCGGTGAGCAGTCCTTCGGCACGCAGCTCGGACAGCGTCGCGCCCAGCATCACGCGTGTGGCCACCTTCGCCAGAGGCACGCCGGTGGCCTTGGCCACGAACGGCACGGTGCGGCTGGCGCGCGGGTTGGCCTCGATCACGTAGACGGTCGTGCCCGCGACCGCGAACTGCACGTTGATCAGCCCACGCACGTCGAGGGCCTCCGCGATCACGGTCACGTAGGCCTCGATGACTTCGACGACCCACGGCGCCAGGGTCTGCGGCGGCAAGGCGCAGGCGCTGTCTCCGCTGTGCACGCCGGCCTCCTCGACGTGCTCCATCACACCGCCGATCAACACCTCGCCGGTGTGGTCGCGGATCGCGTCGACGTCGACCTCGGTCGCGTCCTCGAGAAAGCGATCGATCAGCACCGGCCGCTCGGCCGACAGCCCTCCCTCGCGGCCGAGGGTGCCGAAGCCCGACAGCTCGTCCATCGCAGCGGCCAGGTGCTCGCGGTCGTGCACGATCTGCATCGCCCGGCCGCCGAGCACGTAGCTCGGCCGCACCAGGACCGGGAAGCCGATCTGGTCGACGATCGCATTCGCTTCCTCGAGCGTCACCGCGGTGCCGCCGGGCGGCTGCGGGATCCGCAGCGACGCGCACAGCTTGTTCCACCGGTCGCGGTCCTCGGCGACGTCGATCGACTCCGGCGACGTGCCCGCGACGAGCGCCGCGGGCAGTTGCGAGCTGAGCTTCAACGGCGTCTGCCCGCCGAGCGACACGATGACCTTCGGCTCGTCGCCTCCGGCCGCCGCCGTCTCCGCGGCGATCACGTTGAGCACGTCCTCGCGCGTGAGGGGCTCGAAGTACAGGCGGTCGCTGGTGTCGTAGTCGGTGCTGACGGTCTCCGGGTTGCAGTTCACCATCACCGTGTCGTAGCCGGCGTCGCGCAACGAGAACGACGCGTGCACGCAGCAGTAGTCGAACTCGATGCCCTGGCCGATGCGGTTGGGCCCGGAGCCGAGGATGATCACCTTCGGCCGGGTCGACGGCCGCACCTCGCTCTCGTCCTCGTACGTGCTGTAGTGGTACGGCGTCTCGGCGGCGAACTCCGCGGCGCACGTGTCGACGGTCTTGAACGTGGGCAGCACGCCCGCTGCCTCGCGGGCCGAGCGCACGGCGTCCTCGTCGAGGCCGCCCCACAGGTGGGCCAGCTGCCCGTCGCTGAACCCCAGGCGCTTGGCCCTCTTCCATGCGTGGCGGCTCATGCCGTCGGGACCGCCCGCGGCGAGGATCTCGGCCCGCTCGTCGGTGATCTGCTGCATCTGGTCGAGGAACCACGGATCGATCCGGCAGGCCTCGTGGATCGCCTCGATCGTCACGCCGCGGCGCAGCAGTTCGCCGACGAGGAAGATGCGCTCGGGCGTGGCGACCGCGATCGCCGCGAGCAGCTCGTCGTCGCTGCGGTCGGCGTACTGCGCTTCGGCGGCGTCGGCGTTGAGGCCGAGCCGGCCCTGTTCGAGCGAGCGCAGCGCCTTCTGCAGGCTCTCGGGGAAGGTGCGCCCGATCGACATCACCTCGCCGACGCTCTGCATCTGCGTTCCGAGCACACCGCTCGTGCCGGGGAGCTTCTCGAACGCCCACCGCGGGACCTTCGTGACGACGTAGTCGATGCTGGGCTCGAAGCTCGCCGGCGTCATCTTGGTGATGTCGTTGGGGATCTCGTCGAGTGTGTACCCGACCGCGAGCTTCGCTGCGATCTTCGCGATCGGGAAGCCGGTGGCCTTCGAGGCCAGCGCGCTCGACCGGCTGACGCGCGGGTTCATCTCGATCACGACCTGGTCGCCGGTCTGCGGGTGCACTGCGAACTGCACGTTCGAGCCGCCGGTCTCGACGCCGACACGACGGATGCACGCGAACGCGGCGTTGCGCATGCGCTGGTATTCCACGTCGCTGAGCGTCTGCGCCGGAGCGACGGTGATCGAGTCGCCGGTGTGCACACCCATCGGGTCGACGTTCTCGATCGAGCAGATGATCACGCAGTTGTCCGCGCGATCGCGCATGACCTCGAGTTCGTACTCCTTCCAGCCGGCGATCGACGTCTCGATCAGCACCTCGCCGATCGGGCTGGCGGCAATGCCTTCGGTGACGACGTGGCGGAACTCGGCCTCCGTGCGGGCGATGCCCGTGCCCCGACCCCCCAGGATGTAGGCCGGGCGGATGATCACCGGAAGACCGACCTGCGACAGCACCGCCATCGCCTCGTCGAGCGAGTGCGCGATGCCGCTCGCCGGGACGGCCAATCCGATCTCGATCATCGCCTGCTTGAAGCGGTCGCGGTCCTCGGCGGTGGCGATTGCCTCGGCGTTCGCGCCGATCAGCTCCGGCGTGCCGGCGACGCCGACCAGCCCCCGCTCGTACAGCGCCATCGCGACGTTGAGGCCGGTCTGCCCGCCGAGCGTCGGCAGCACGGCATCGGGCTGCTCGCGCGCGATGATCCGCGCCAGCACCTCCGGCGTCAGCGGCTCGATGTACGTCCGGTCGGCGAAGTCCGGGTCGGTCATGATCGTCGCCGGGTTCGAGTTGGCGAGGACGACGCGGTAGCCCTCCTCGCGCAGCACCCGGCACGCCTGCGTGCCGGAGTAGTCGAACTCGCATGCCTGGCCGATGACGATCGGCCCGCTCCCGATGATCAGGATCGACTCGAGGTCGGTGCGCTTCGGCATCAGCTGGCGCCGTTCTCGTCGACGAGCGCCGCGAACTGCGCGAAGAGATAGCGACTGTCGTGCGGGCCGGGGCCGGCCTCGGGGTGGTATTGGACGCTGAACGCCGGGGCGTCGAGCACTCTCATCCCTTCGTTGGTGCCGTCGTTGAGGTTGACGTGCGTGACCTGAACCCGGCCGCCCAGGGAGTCGGCCGCGACGCAGAAGTTGTGGTTCTGGCTCGTGATCTCGACGTGACCGGTCGCCTCCTCGCGCACCGGGTGGTTGCCGCCGTGATGTCCGAACGGCAGCTTGAACGTCGTGCCGCCCAGCGCTCGGGCGAGGAGTTGGTGCCCGAGGCAGATGCCGAAGATCGGCGCTCGGCCGAGCAGCTGACCGATCGCCTGCACGGCATACGGGACCGCCGCGGGATCGCCCGGCCCGTTCGACAGGAAGACACCGTCGGGGTTGCGCGCAAGCACCTCCTCCGCCGGCGTCGAGGCCGGGACGACGTGCACGTCGCCGATCTCGGACAGGCAGCGCAGGATCGTGCTCTTGATGCCGAAGTCGTAGGCGACGATCGACCGCCGGCGGTCCGCGTTGGGCGCAGCCGGCACGTCGTAGGCAGCCGGGGTCGTCACCTCCGCCACCAGGTCGATGCCATCGGTGCCGCGATCGGCCTTGGCTGCCGCCAGCAAGGTCGTCTCGTCCGCCGCGCCGAACGCGCCGGGCATCGCCCCGGTGTCGCGCAACACGCGGGTCAATCGGCGGGTGTCGATGCCGCCGATGCCCGACAGACCGTTGGCGCGCATCATGGCGTCGAGGCTGCGCTCCGCACGGTGGTTGCTGTGCCGGCGCGCCATCTCGCGCACGACGATGCCGCGGCAGAACGGCCGGCGGGCCTCGTCGTCGGCCAGGGTCGTGCCGTAGTTGCCGATGTGGGGGTAGGTGAACGTCACGATCTGACCGGCGTAGCTGGGGTCGGTGAGCACCTCCTGATACCCAGCCAGCACGGTGTTGAACACGACCTCCCCCGAGGCGACGCCGCCCGGAGGGTCGACGCCGAGCAGCTCGCCCTCGAAGACGCTGCCGTCGGCGAGCACGAGCGCCGCGGTCCTGATGGGCGAACTCACGACGATCCTCCAGGTCTGCATATACATTCCGGTTGCTGCATGACCATGCTATCGCTGCGCCGCCCCGTCGACCACGACGGCGTCGCCCGCGAAGATCGTGTGGCGCACCTTGCCGCGCACCGTCCGCCCTGCATATGGCGTGTTCCTGCTGCGGCTGGCGAGCGCGGCGGGGTCGACCGTCCATTCCTGGGTGGGATCGAACACGGCGAGATTGGCGGGGCTCCCGACGGCGAGGGGGCAGCCGTGGCGGCCGGCGAGTCCGGCGATCGCGGCCGGCTTCCACGACATCGCCGCGATGACGTCGGCGAGCGGCATGTCGAGCTCGCCGAGCGCGAGAGCGAGCGCGGTCTCGAGGCCGAGCATGCCCGGCGGCGCCTCGTCGAGCGGCATCTGCTTGGCCTCGACGGGGTGGGGCGCGTGGTCGGTGGCGATGGCGTCGATCGTGCCGTCGGCGAGTCCGGCCTTGATCGCCGCGATGTCGGACGCGGTGCGCAGCGGCGGGTTGACCTTGAACAGCGGGTCGTATTCGCGCAGAGCCTCGTCGGTGAGGGTGAAGTGGTGCGGCGCGGCCTCGGCCGTGACGGGGAGTCCGTCGGCTTTCGCCGCGCGCACGAGCTCGACGCTGCGCGCCGTCGACAGGTGCAGGAAGTGCACCGTGGCGCCGGTCAGGCGCACGAGCTCGATGTCGCGGAACACCATCAGCTCCTCGGCGATCGCCGGCCAGCCGGGCACGCCGAGATGGCTGCAGCACGCGCCTTCGTGCATCACCGCCCGTTCGGTCAGGCGGCTGACCTCGCAGTGCTGCGCGAGCGTGACGCCGAGGTTGCGGGCGTACTCGAGGGCGCGGCGCATCAACAGCGGGTCCTGCACGCCGTTGCCGTCGTCGGTGAACAGCGTGACGCCCGCGGCGGCGAGCTCGGCGAGCGGAGCGAGCGCTTCCCCCCCGCGTCCGACCGTGATGCACCCGGCCGGCAGCACGTCGCACAGCCGCGCCTCGGCGGCACGGCGGCGCACGAGCTCGATCACCGCCAGCGAGTCGTGCGGTGGCGTGGTGTTCGGCATCGCCACCACCGCGGTGAAGCCGCCGAGCGCCGCCGCCCTGCTCCCGGTCTCGACGGTCTCGGCCTCCTCCTTGCCCGGCTCGCGCAGGTGCACGTGCAGGTCGACGAACCCGGGGCTGACGACGCAGCCGCCGGCATCGAGCACCGTGGCCCCGCTGATGTCGATCCGATCGCCGACCTCGGCGATCGCGCCGTGGTCGATGCGCACGTCGGCCCGGCGCTCGCCCGCCTGGTCGAGCACGGTCCCGCCACGGATCACCAGACTCACGACGATGCCTCCTGGGCGAGATCGGTGGGGTTGGACGCCGGCGCAGCGAGCAGATCGAACAGCACGGCCATGCGCACCGCCACGCCGTTCGTCACCTGCTGGGCGATCACGTTGCCCCGCAGCTGCGCGGGGTCGACGACCACCTCGACACCACGGTTCATCGGCCCGGGGTGCATCACCAGGGCGTGGGCCTGGAGATGCACGGCGCGCTCGGGGGTCAGCCCGAATCGGGTCGAGTACTCCCGCAAGCTCGGGATCAGCGCCTCGTGCATCCGCTCGCGCTGCATGCGCAGCAGGTACAGCACGTCGACCTTCCCCACGACCTCGTCGAGGTCCTCGGTGACGTCGATCGGCCAGCCCTCGACGGACGGCGGCAGCAGCGTTGGTGGGGCGACGACGGTGACGCGGGCGCCCAGCGCGGTGAAGGCCTTGATGCCGCTGCGGGCGACGCGACTGTGCCGGACGTCGCCGACGATCGCGATGTGGCGGTCGGCTAGGGCGCCGAACGACGAGCGGATCGTGTAGCAGTCGAGCAGCGCTTGCGTCGGATGCTCGTGCCACCCGTCGCCGGCGTTGACGATGCTGGCCTCGGTCCAGGCGCTGATCTGCCAGGGCACACCGCTCGAACGGTGGCGTACGACGAAGGCGTCGACGCCCATCGCGGCCACGGTCTCGACGGTGTCGCGCAGGCTCTCACCCTTGTTGACGCTGCTGGTGCTGACGCTGAAGCTCATCGTGTCGGCCGAGAGCCGCTTGGCTGCCGTCTCGAAGCTGAGGCGCGTGCGGGTGGAGTCCTCGAAGAACAGCGTGGCGACCGTCTTGCCACGCAGCGCGGGCACCTTGGCGAAGGGCCGGCTGTTGATCTCGACCATGTGGTCGGTCAGGTCGAGGAGCCTGGCGATGCCGCCGGGGCCGAGCTCGTCGATCGATCGCAGGTGCTTCATTGCGCGGCGCCGTTGAGGATCGTGACGCCGTCGGAGCTGACCCGGACGTCCTCGGTGGCGCTGGTCGGCAGGTTCTTGCCGATGTAGTCGGGCCGGATCGGCAGCTCGCGGTGGCCGCGGTCGACCATCACCGCGAGCTGGACAGCCCGCGGACGGCCGTAGTCGTTCAAGGCGTCGAGCGCGGCGCGCACGGTGCGGCCGGTGAACAAGACGTCGTCGACCAGCACGACCGTCGCGCCGTCGAGGGCACACGGGATGTCGCTGACCGCGCCCGGCACGACAGGCCGCAGCCCGATGTCGTCGCGGTACATCGACACGTCGATCGAGCCGGCGGGCACCGGGTGGTCGGGCTCGATGCGGCCGATCGCGTCCGCCAGCGCACGAGCGATCCACACGCCGCCACGTTGGAGGCCCACAAGCACCACGCCCTCGAGACCCCGGTTGCGCTCGACGATCTCGTGCGCGATGCGGGTGATGGCGCGGCCGACGTCGTCGGCACGCAGCACGACCTTGCCGTGCGGGTGCTCCATGGATCTCCTCCGTTCGGGCCTCACGGGACCCGTTTGACGGTCGGAGGCACTGTACCACCCGCCCCGAGCGACGCGCCCGAACGAGGCGCACGCCACGCTGCCGCGCGTCAGGAAGCTCGGCGGGCGACGACGACGTCGTCGCGGTCGAAGAGCACCTCGTAGGGGCCGCCGGGCGCGATCAGCGAGGCGAACATCGCCTCTTGCGCCGGCCCCACCTGGGTGCGGTCGACGACGAGGTACTCGATGGTCGACGGATCCGGCAGCCGCTCGCGGTCGTCGCTCGGATCGTTCGGGTCGTCGTTGCCCCAGTACGCGGGTTCGAACGGATTCGGCCAGTCGTAGATCTGCTCGCGATGGGCGAGGTGCGGCAGCAACGTGTAGGTCGCCGTCACGGATGCGTCGTCGGGGACCAGCGAGAGCGCTTCGCGCATCGCGTCGTGCCGCGGGCTCTCGCGTGCCCACACGGCGTCGTTCTCGCTGAGCGGCGACGGCGACCAGGCGACGTTGCTGACGTACGAGCACACCAGGAGCCACGGGATGAGGAGCCGGCGGCCGAGCTTCGCCCGCCACACGAACCACGCCCCCTCGATCGCCGCGATCATCACCGGGGCGATCATCACCGCGGTGTACTGGTAGCGGATCGTGCGCGCGTAGGGGCTGAGGCCGATGACGCTGGCCAGCAGCTGGGGGGCCGCCATGGCCAGCGACAGCGGGGACAGCAGCGGCAGGCCGCCCAGAGGCAGCGTGAGGTCGCGGTAGAAGCGCAGCCGGTCGGGTTGCGTGGCGTCGCTGACCACCCGGTCGGGGTGGGCGATCATCGTCCGCACGACCTCGGGCACCGTGTCGCCGTAGTTGCCGTAGAAATAGGCGATGTAGAACGGCTGCTCGCCGCCGTTGAAGTGCGGGATGACGAGCCGGGTGGCCACCACGTACCACATCGCGCCAAGCGCGATCGTCGCCGTCGCCATCGTCCATTCCTTCGATCGCCGCCCGGCGTCCCAATGGCGCACCAGGAGGACGATGCCGAGGACGATCACCGCCAGCGCGGTGTCCTCGCGCGTCGACAGGGCGATCACCAGCGCGACGAAGAACGCTCTCCAGCGGCGCTTCGTCGCGAACCACCAGGCGAAGAGGAACGGCGTCACGACGAGCGCTTCGGGGTGGAAGTTCGCCCAGCTGATCCACTGGATCGGGGCGTACATCAGGTAAGCGGCGGCGAAGGCGAAGCCGATCCACGGCCGCCGGAAGCGGTCGCGGGCGATCAGGTACACGGGAATCGCGGCCAGCCCGAGAGCGAAGGCCTGGCTGACGTAGAGGAAGCTCGGACCGGCGCCCAACCAGTAGAACGGCACGAACGCCACGACGATCAGGTTGAGGTGATGGCCCCAGAACTCCAGGCCCCGGACGGTGACGAAGCTCTGCCCGCCGCGCGACACGAGCCAGAACCCCTGGTCGTAGATCCCCATGTCGAACGACCAGCTGCCGAAGTTGTGGTACTGGCGAACCCCCATCGAGCCGAACACGACGGTGAACGCCACGACCCCGGCGACGGTGAGCCATGCGGCCGGGTGCGTCTGGCGCGCCCGGAGGGCCGCGCGGCGCTCCCACGCGTCGGCGCGGGCGACCGATCTGGCGAGGCGGCCCGTCGGTTCGACCGCCGGGTCCGCGCCGAGAACGGGAGACGGAGCTTCGTCCACGGCCACGTCTGCCGACGTTAACGGCCGCCGCGTCGGCTCAGCTCGGCAGCTCGGGCTCGGCCGCCCGCAGCAGCGGCGCGAGCGCGGAGAGCACGCCGTTCACGAACCGGCCGCTGTCGTCGGTGGAGAAGCGCTTGGCCAGCTCGACGGCCTCGTCGATCACCACGGCGACGGGGACGTCGGGTCGCTCACGGAGCTCGAACGCCGCCAGGCGCAGCACGTTGCGATCGATCGCCGGCATGCGCCCGAGCGCCCAGCCGTGGGCGTGCTCGGCGATCGTGCGGTCGAGCTCGTCGACGTGGGTCGCGACGCCGAGCACCAGCTCGCGGGTCATCGCGTCGGGTGTGCTGACCTGCGCGGCGAGCACCTCTGAGGCGGGAAGCGCCTTCGACTCGGCCTCGTAGAGGAGGATCATCGCCCGCTCGCGGGCGTCGGATCGGTGGTCGTCGCCGGCGAGCCGCGTGCGGCGGCGGGCCACGGTCAGACCCGGGTGATGTAGTCGCCGGAGCGGGTGTCCACCTTCACCCGGTCGCCGGTGTTGACGAACAGCGGCACCTGGACGACCTTGCCGGTCTCCAGCGTCGCAGGCTTGCGAGCCCCCGACACCCGGTCGCCCTGCACCCCCGGCTCGGTGTCGCTGACGGTGAGTTCGACCGAGGCCGGGATCTCGACGCTGACGATCTCGCCGTTGTAGACGGCGAGGATCGCGGTCATCGACTCGATGAGGTAGTCGGCCGCGTCGCCGAGCGCCACCGGCGAGACCTGCATCTGCTCGTAGCTCTCGGTGTCCATGAACACGTAGTCGTCGCCGTCCCGATAGAGGAACTGCATGTCCTTCTTCTCGAGGATCGCCTGCTCGACGCGGATGCCGGCATTGAACGTGCGGTCGAAGACGTTGCCCGTCTTCAGGTTGCGGAGCTTGGTCCGCACGAAGGCGCCACCCTTGCCCGGCTTGACGTGCTGGAACTCGACGACCTGGAAGAGGCCGTTGTCGAGTTCGAGCGTGATGCCGTTCTTCAAGTCGTTGGTGGTGATGGCAGGCATGGTGTGTCCTTGGGGGTCTTCGTGAGGATGCGGCACCCGTCCGTGGTGACCACCACGAGGTCCTCGACCCGGACGCCGCCGAAGTCCCCACGATAGACGCCAGGCTCGACGGTGACGACGTCTCCGGGTTGCAGCGCGTCCTGCACGGTGGAGCCGAGATAGGGGTCCTCGTGGATCAGCAAGCCCACGCCATGCCCGGTTCCGTGGGAGAACCACGGTCCGAAGCCCGCAGCGGTGATCGCGTCCCGGCACACCGCGTCGACCTCGGCGCCACGAGCGCCGGCGCGGACCGCGTCGAGGCCCGCGCACTGGGCAGCGAGAACGACGGCGTACACCTCGGCCTGGAGCGGCGTCGGCTCGCCGACCACGAACGTGCGCGTCATGTCGCTGTGGTAGCCGTCGTACAGCGCGCCGACGTCGACGATGACGTTGTGCCCTTCCTCGATCACCGTCGGCGTCGGGCGGTGGTGCGGCAACGGCGCGTTGGACGGCCCGGTGGCCACGATCGTGTCGTAGCTCGGCCCCTCCGCCCCGAGCTCGCGGGCGCGGGCGTCGAGCGCGTTGCGCAGCTGGGCCTCGCTCACACCCGGTTCGACGAGAGCGAGGCAATCGGCCAGCGCGGCGTCCGCGATCGCGCACGCACGGGCGATGCGAGCGATCTCGCCCTCGTCCTTGATGCGGCGGTGGCGCTCGATCACGCCCGTGGTCGGCACGAGCGACGGCGCCAGGTCGGCGTGCCAGGCGCGGTGCTCGGCGTAGGAGACGTGCTCGGCCTCGAACCCGAGGGCGCGAACGCCGTCGACGGCCTCGCGCACGAGCTCACGAGCGCGCGCCATCGTGCGGCCTTCCACGACCGTGGCCTCGACGCCATGGCCGGCGAGCTGCGCCCTGGCCTGCTCGGCGTACCTGCCGTCGGTCACCAGCACCATGTCGTCGGGATGGAGCACGACCCACCCGTTGGAGCCGGTGAAGCCGGTGAGCCAGCGGATGTTGGTGAGGTCGGTGACCAGCAGGGCGTCACACGCCGACTCGGCGGTGCGTTCACGCAGGTCGTCGCGAACCCGAGCCGCCCGGGCTGCCACCTGGAGCGGCGGCAGATCAGTCGTCACCGCGACATCGTGTCACGCGCCTGGTCAGGCCCGCAGCGTCGGCCCGCATCCGCGCCAGCGCTGCCCGCACCGCGGTCTCGGGCACGGACGGCGCCACCTCGACGCCGTGCGGGCCGTCGAGCGCGAAAGTCAACCCGTCGAGCGCCTTCTTGTCGCGACGCATCAGCGCGACGAGCTCGTCGTCGGACGCGTCGGGCGGCAGGCTGACGTCGAGCCCGTACGCCGTCCCCACCACCTCGTAGTGGTCGGCGACGCGCTCGTCGCTGATGCGGCCGAGCTCCCGAGCGAGATGGGCTGCGTACACGAGGCCGATGGCGACTGCCTCGCCGTGGGCCAGGCGATGGCCGCCGGCGATCTCGAGGGCGTGCGCGAGCGTGTGGCCGTAGTTGAGCAGAGCCCGCCGGCCACCCTCGCGCTCGTCGCTCGCCACGACGTCGGCCTTGATCGCCACGCATCGAGCGACGCGCTTCGCCAGCGGGAGCGCGAGCAGATCGTCGCCCGTGAGGAAGTGGTACTTCGCCATCTCGCCCAGCCCGCAGCGCATCTCGCGTTCGGGCAGCGAGTCGAGCGCGTCGAGGTCGCACAGCACGGCGGACGGCTGCCAGAACGCGCCGACGAGGTTCTTGCCCTCCGGCAGGTTGACACCGGTCTTGCCCCCGACCGCGGCGTCGACCATGCCGAGCAGCGTCGTCGCGACGTGGACGACCGGCACGCCACGGTGCCAACACGCCGCCGCGAATCCGGCCACGTCGGTCACCATGCCACCACCCACCCCGACGATCACGTCGTTGCGGGTGATCCCGGCGCGCGCGAACGTGCGCGTCAGCTGCTCGATCGTCGCCAGCGACTTGTGCGCCTCGCCGTGGCCGATCGTCACGACCTCGTGCGGAACGCCCGGGTCGACGTCGCAGGGCACACCGTCCTGCGTCACGACGACAGCGCGGCGGGCGGTTGCGGGCAGCAGGCTCGAGAGCTCGCGGCGCACTCCGTGCCCGACGACGACCGGGTACGAGCGAGCGCCGAGCGGAACCTCGACGAGGATCCGAGATTCCTGATCGTTCATTGCAGGATGTCCTCCGCCACTTGCTCGGGCGTGCGCCCGGCCACGCAGACGACGTCGTCGGCGACCTCGCGATACAGCCGCTCGCGGTCGTCGGCCATGCGGCGCAGCGTGCCCGCGGGATCGTCGTCGAGCAGCGGACGATGGCCCCCGTTGCGCACGCGCTCGGCGAGCACCTCGGTGTCCGCCTGGAGCCAGACGACCCGGGCGTCGGCGGCCTTCAGCGCCTCGCGATTGATCGGGCTCAGCACCACCCCGCCGGCGGCCGCGATCACCGACGGCTCGTCGCTCGTCAGGGCGCGGCGCAGCGACGCGGTCTCGAGCGCGCGGAACGCCTCCTCGCCGTCGGTCGCGAAGATCTCGCGCACGGTGCGACCGGTCTCCGCTTCGATCTCCGCGTCGCTGTCGACGAGCGGGCGTTCCAACCGCTCGGCGAGCAAGCGCCCGACGGTGGTCTTTCCCGTGCCCATGAGACCGACGAGCACGAGGTGACGCGCGGTCGTGCGCGACGACGCAGCGGCGGAGGCCACTATGCCTCGGTGAGCGACTTCGCGTATGCGGCGGCGTTGCGCGCGAACTCTGCGACGCTGTCGCCGCCGAACTTGCGTTGCGCCTCGGCGGCGATGACGAGTGCGACCATCGTCTCGGCGACCACGCCCATCGCCGGAACGGCGGTGACGTCGGTGCGCTCCTTGAAGCTGACGGTCTCTTCCTTCGTCACGACGTCGACGGTCTTGAGGGTCGGTCGATTGAGCGTGGCCAGCGGCTTCATCGCCGCGCGGACGACCAGCAGCTCGCCGGTCGTCATCCCGCCCTCGGTGCCGCCCGCCAGCGTGCTCTCGCGGCGGTAGTCCGCAGCGGCGGCATCCCATGTGATCGGGTCGTGCGCCGCGCTCCCCCGCCGCCCGGCGACCTCGAAGCCGTCGCCGATCTCGACCCCCTTGACCGCCTGGATGCTCATCACCGCTTGCGCGAGGAGCCCGTCGAGCTTGCGATCCCAGTGCACGTACGAACCGAGGCCCACGGGCAGGCCGTAGCCGAGCACCTCGACGACACCGCCGAGCGAATCGCCGTCCTTCGCCGCCGCCTTGATCTCGCCGATCATCGCCTGCTCGGCGGAGGCGTCGAAGCAGCGCACGTCCGACGCGTCGACGCGAGCGAGGTCGGTGGGCAACGGCCGGGCGCTCGACGTCGAGCGAGCGGAGCCCATCTGGATCACGTGGGAGATGATGTCGACACCGAGCACCGACAGCAGCTTCTTCGCCACCGCGCCGGCGGCGACGCGCGCCGCTGTCTCGCGGGCGCTCGCCCGCTCGAGGACGTCGCGCGCGTCGGTGAAGCCGTACTTCTGCATGCCGGCGAGATCGGCGTGGCCAGGCCGCGGCTGGGTGAGCGGATCCTTGGTCGCTCCCGGGGCCGGCGACATCTCCTCGTGCCACCGATCGCTGCGGAACCACTCGGAGTTCTTGATCTCGATCGCGACCGGCGAGCCCAGCGTCCGCCCGTGCCGAACCCCGCCGAGCAGCGTCAGCTCGTCCTGCTCGAAGCGCTGGCGCGGGCCACGGCCGTACCCGAGGCGGCGGCGGGCCATCTCCGCCTGGATCTCCTCGACCGTGATCTCGAGCCCGGCAGGCAGACCCTCGACGATGACGACCAACGCCTGGCCATGGGACTCGCCGGCGGTCAGGAAGCGGAGCACATGCCAAGGCTAGCGAGTCGACGTCGGCGTTCCCGGGGCCGTTCAGGCGCGGGCGGCCAGCTCGCGCTCGGCCGCGGCCCGCATCACGCCGACGTCGGGGAGCGCCCCGGTCCACAGCTGCTGCTGCAGCGCCGCCTGGTGGACGAGCATCCCGAGGCCGTCGGCCGTGCGGGCGCCGCGTTCTGCGGCAGCAGCCAGCAGCGCGGTGCGCAACGGGTGGTAGACGAGGTCGGCGACGATGTGGCGCGGCTCGATCAGGTCGGCCGGAAAGGGCACATCGTCGGAGGCCATGCCCACCGACGTCGCGTTGACGACGATGTCCGCCGCGGCGATGTCGGCCGGAGTCCCGACCGCACCGGCCGCGCCGGCGAGCGCCGCCGCCGTCTCGGCCGCGGATGCCGTGCGGTTCACCACGGTGACGGCGCGCGCCCCGGCGGCGGCGACGGCATGGGTCACGGCCCGTCCTGCCGCGCCCGCGCCGACGACCGCGACGTGAGCCCCGGCGACATCGATGCCAAGCGCAGCCAAGCTCGCCACGAACCCGGGGCCGTCGGTGGAATGGCCGCAGAGCCGACCGCCGTCGCCCACGACGACGGTGTTGACCGAGCGCAGCGCCTGCGCCGTCGGGTCGAGCACGTCGACGGCCCGCGCGACGTCCTCCTTGTGCGGCATCGTCACGGACAGCCCGGCCAGCCCCAGGCATCGCATCGCGCGCAGCGCGTCGGCTGCTTGGCCGGGGGCGACGTCGAACGCGGTGTAGATCCAATCGCGGCCGGCGGCGGCGAACGCCGCGTTGTGGATCGCCGGCGACAGGCTGTGCTGCACGGGCGACCCGATGACGGCGGCGACCCGCGTGCGCGCGGTGATCACAGCACCCCCGCTTCGCGCGCCCGCGCGATGTTCTCCTCGTGCTGCTCGAGAGAGACCGCGAACGCGTGGCGGCCTTCCTCGTCGGCGAGCACGTAGTACAGCCACAGACACGGGTACTCCAGCGACAGACCCGCGCAAACCGCGTTGTTGCGCTCCGGATTCGGTGACGGATGGAGCGCCGCTTGGATGCTGGCGCGGCCCGGGTTGGCGATCGGCGTCGGCGGCAACCCGACGTGCAGATAGGTGTTGTACGGCGTGTCGAGATCGCGCAGCTCGCTGAACGGCGTGTCCGGGTCCTGCCCGTAGAACAGCGTGGCGTCGATCTGCAGCGGCATGCCGAGGTACAGCCGGTTGTAGATGACGCGTGCGATCAACGGTCGATCCTCGGGCACCTTCGCTTCCTTCTCGATCATCGACGCGATGATCAAGACCTCGTACGGCGTGTAGCCGTACGACGCGGAGATCGCTTCGAGGTCCTCCTGACGCGCGACGCGCTCCATCAGCGCGATCATCCGCTCGATCAGCTGGCCCTCGCTCTCGTTGCCCGCCACCTGATAGGTGTCGGGGAACAGCATCCCCTCCAACGAGGCGACCTCGGGCGGCTGGAACGGCGAGCGGATCGAGCCGTTCGACGACAGCGCGAGGAAGTCCGCGGCGGTCTGCAACGGCACGTCGCGGTCGACGCGTTGCGCCATCTGGTTCAGCGTGAACCCCTCTGGGAAGGTCACCGCGGTGTACGTCTGCTCGGGCGGCGTGCGCAACACGGCGAGCACGTTGCCCATGTGATCGCGAGGCCGCAGCTGGTAGTAGCCCGGCGTGATGTCGAGGCCGCCGTGGCGCTTGACGTACCACTCGAAGAGCCAGGCGCGCGACACCAGGCCGGCGTCCTCCAAACCGTGGGCGATCTCCCCCAGCGTCTCGCCCTCGGTGATCGTGAAGTTGACCGTCGGGCCCGGGTCACCGGGCGGGTTCACGTGGCGCACGTACCACAGCCCGACGGCGCCAGCGACCAGCACGCCGACGATCGCGAGACATGCGAGCGTGTAGGCGAACCACTTGAACGGCCATCGACCGCGGCGCAGCGGCTCCACGGCTGCGGCGGGGCTCTCGTCGGGGTCGTCCCACGGATCGTGCACCCACCCGGGGCCGGGATCGCGGCGCCGGCGCGTCGAAGGCGCGTGTGCCACGCCGCCGCGCTCGAGGAGCGGGTCGTCGCTCACGTCGCCCGCCCGGCGCGGCCGTCGAGGAACGTTTGCAGCATCACCGCCGCAGCGACCTTGTCGACGACCTGCCGGCGCGCTGTCGCCCGCATGTTCGCCGCCTTCAGCGCTCGATCGGCGCTGACGGTCGTGAACCGCTCGTCGAAGGTCTCCACGGGCACTTCGACCACCGTAGCGATCTGGTCCGCTTCGGCGATGGCAGCCTTCGCCGCCGGCCCGATCCCACCCCCGAGCGACAGCGGAAGCCCGACGACGACCAACTCGGCCTCCTCGTCGCGCACCAGCGCTGCGATGCGAGCGTGATCTGTGCGCCGGCTTCCGGAGCGCTGGACGACGGTCAACGGCGAGGCGATGGTGCCGGAGCGGTCGCTCACCGCCACCCCGATGCGCTTGCTCCCCAGATCGAGGCCGAGCGCGCGCACGGGTTTCAGCCGCCTGCTGCGGCTCGGGCCACGCGCAACGCCTCGTCGAGGTTCTCGGGCTGCTTGCCGCCTGCGGTGGCGATGTCGCCCTTCCCGCCGCCCCCGCCGCCCACGGCCTTGGCTGCGTCGCGGATCAGGTCGGCCGCGGCGACCCCGGCGTCCGGCGTGACGGCGCCGACCAGCGAAACGCCGCCCGTGTCGGCGACTCCGCCGAGCACGACGATGCGCACCGCCGGCTGCTGGCGCACCGAGATCGCCAGCTCGCGCAGGTCGCCAGGCGACAGACCGTCGACGCGTGCGACCACGACGCCGTCAGTTGCAGCCGCGGCCAGCTCGCTGGCGCGCCCGCTGGCCAGCTGCGAGCGCAACGCCTTGACCTCGGCCTGGAGCGCTTTGACCTCGTCGAGCTTGCGCTGGACGCCGTCGAGCACGTCGTCGGCGGTCGTTCCCACCATGCGAGCCGCCTGGGCGAGCGTCCGCTCGTCGCGCTGGAGGAGCGCCACCGCGTTCGTGCCCGTGACGGCTTCCAGGCGGCGGAGGTTGGAGCCGATCGACCCCTCGCTGACGATCTTGATGGCGCCGATGTCGCCGGTGGCGCGCACGTGCGTGCCACCGCACAGCTCGACGCTGCTGCCCGCCTCGAGCACGCGCACGATGTCGCCGTACTTGTCGCCGAAGAACGCGATCGCCCCCATCGCGGTGGCCTCATCCTTGGTGGTCTCGTACGCGCGCACCGGCGCGTTGGCGAGCGTCTCTCCGTTGGCGAGCTCCTCGATGCGCTGGATCTCGTCGTCGGTGAGCGGCGCATAGTGGCTGAAGTCGAAGCGCAGGCGATCGGCGGCGACGAGCGACCCAGCTTGCTTCACGTGGTCGCCCAGCACGGTGCGCAATGCCCAGTGCAGCACGTGCGTTCCGGTGTGGTTGCGGCGGATCGCGTCCCGGCGGGCGACGTCGATCGCCGCGGTCGCCGGCTGTCCGGCGTTGACCTCGCCGCTGCGCACGCGGGCGACATGGCGGCGCAGGCCGGGCAGGGCGAACGTGGTGTCGAGCACGTCGAGCACGCCCGTCGGCGTGGTGATCGTGCCCGTGTCGCCCACCTGGCCGCCGCTCTCGGCGTAGAACGGCGTGCGGTCGAGGAACACCTCGACGGCGCCGTCGGGCGCGTCTGGAGCCGCGGGCAGCACCGCGAGCACGCGAGCCTCGGCCTCGTTGTCGCTGTACCCGACGAACTCGGTCACGCCGAACTGCTCGACGAGATCGCGATAGGCGTCGATGCGCTCGTCGTCGACGCCGCCGCCCTTGCGGGCTTCCTTCGCCCGGCGGCGCTGCTCGGCCATCTCGGCGGCGAAGCCGGCGGTGTCGACCCGCACGCCGCGCTCGGCGGCGATCTCCTCGGTGAGCTCCAGTGGGAAGCCGTACGTGTCGTGGAGCGCGAAGGCGGTGGAGCCGGACAGCTGACCGCCGGCGCCGGCGAGCTCGTTGTCGAGAATGGCGACGCCGGTCTTCAGCGTCTGGCGGAAGCGCTCCTCCTCCTTGGTCAACACGCCGACGATGAAGTCGCGGCTCTTGACGACCTCGGGATAGGCGTTGCCCATGACGTCGATCGCGGTCTCGACCAGCGACGGCATCACGAGCTTCTCGGTGCCCATCGAATATGCGTGGCGCACCGCGCGGCGGATGATGCGCCGCAGCACGTAGCCGCGCCCCTCGTTGCTGGGGAACACACCGTCGCTGACCAGCATCGTGCTGCTGCGGGCGTGCTCGGCGAGGACACGCAGGCTGAAGCTCGTGCGGTCGCTGTAGTCGCCGGGACGGTACGGCTTGCCGGTGATCGCGCCCGCCTGCTCGATGAGCGGCAGCAGGACGTCGGTCTCCCATACCGAATCGACACCCTGCACCAGCGTGAGGATGCGCTCGAGGCCCGCCCCGGTGTCGATCGACGGCCGCGGCAGCGGGCTGCGCGAGCCGTCGGGAGCCTGGTCGTACTGCATGAACACCAGGTTCCAGAACTCCATGAACCGGTCGCCGTGGGGGTCGTTGACCGGGCCGCCGTCGGGACCGAACTCGGGCCCGCGGTCGATGTGGATCTCGGAGCAGGGGCCGCACGGGCCGGTGTCGCCCGCCTGCCAGAAGTTGTCCTTGTCACCAAGGCGCTGGATGCGCTCCATCGGCACCCCGACCTGGTCGTGCCAGATCGCCTCGGCCTCGTCGTCGCTCTCGTGCACGGTGATCCACAACCGGTCGCCGTCGAAGCCGAACACCTCGGTGACCAGCTCCCAGCTCCAGGGGATCGCGTCGGACTTGAAGTAGTCGCCGAAGCTGAAGTTGCCGAGCATCTCGAAGAACACGAGGTGCCGCTTGGTGCGCCCGACGTCGTCGAGGTCGTTGTGCTTGCCGCCCGCCCGGGTGCACTTCTGCACGCTGACCGCACGGCTGAACGGCGCCACCTCGTCGCCGACGAAGTACGGCTTGAACGGCACCATGCCCGCCACCGTGAACAGCAGCGTGGGGTCGTGCGGGATCAGACTCGCCGACGGCACCCGGGTGTGGCCACGCTCCACGAAGAAGTCCGTGAAGGCATCGCGAAGAGCATCGGCGGAGCGTGGTTGCGTTGCCATGAACCAGCAACGATATCCGTGCTCCGCGCCTTCGCCGCTGGCCGTGCGGCCCGAGCGCCTGCGTGCCGGGCTCAGGCGACGATCGAGGCGCCTTGGCGGTCGATGCTCAGAATCTTGGTGTGGGCGCCGTCGGTCGGCAGCGTCGCGGCGAGCTCCTCCGCGTCGGCGGCGGCGCACAGCGCGGCGACCGTCGGACCCGAGCCGCTCAGCCACCCACACCAGGCGCCGTGGTCGAGCGCCGCGGCCAGCGCGGCGCGGCTCGGTTCGGCGCCGGCCAACCGGATCTCCTGGTGCAGCCGATCCTCGGTCGCCGATCGAAGGGCTCCGATGTCGCCGGCGGCGAGAGCGGCGACGAGCAGGGCGACGCGCCCGACGTTGAACACGACGTCGTCGAACGCGACCGGGAGGCCGAGCTTGCCGCGGGACTCGTTGGTGCTGGTGGTGAACGACGGCACCCAGACGACGACCGCCGGGTCGAGCAGGGTCGGCACCTGCACCGCGTGGCCGTCGGCCGTGGCCACGACGCCGCCGATGAGCGACGCGGCGACGTTGTCCGCGTGCCCCTCGAGCTCGCCGGCGAGGCGCAGGATCTCGGGCCGGGCGGCGATCAGGTCGCCGACGTCGGCGCCGCGGCGCTGGGCGTGCGCGGCCACGATGCCGCCGACGCGCACCGCGCCGCTGAATCCCAGGCCGCGCCCCGCCGGAATCGGGCAGCGGACCCACAGCCGCCCCTCCCCGCCGGCACGTTGGAAGGCGACGACGGCCGGGTGGTGATCGTCGGGCCGCTGAGCGCCGTCGAGGCCGCTCGGCGGATCGCCCACGCCGACCTCGGCGTAGAGCGTGAGCGCCATGCCGAGCGTGTCGAAGCCGGGTCCGAGGTTGGCCGACGAGGCAGGGATGCGGACATGCACGGCGATCAGGACGCTGCCTCGGCCGCGGCCGCAGTGGACTCGGCGACGAGACGGTCGAGCGTCTCGGCCGCCTTGCCGCTGTCGATCGAGCTCGCCGCCAGCGTCAGACCCTCCTCCATCGACGCCGCAGCGCCCGCCACCACGAGGCCTGCGGCGGCGTTGAGCACGACGATGTCCCGGTGCGGACCGTGCTCGCCACCGAGCACCCGGCGCACGACGACGGCGTTCGCGGCTGCGTCGCCTCCGGTGAGCTCCTCGGGCAGGGCCGGCGCGAGGCCGAGCCGCACCGGGTCGACCGTGGCCGTGCGGACCGCGCCGTCGTCGAGGATCAGGACGCTGGAGGGGCCGGTGGTGCTCAGCTCGTCGAGCCCGTTGCCGTGCACGACCCATGCGTGCGTGGCTCCGTGGATGCGCAGCGAGGCCAGCATTCGCTCGGCGAACGCCGGGTTGGCGACGCCGATGACGTGGCGGCGGACGCGCGCGGGATTGGCCATCGGACCGAGGAGGTTGAACACGGTCGGGATGCCGATCTCGCGCCGCGACGGCGCGGCGAACCGGAACGCTGGGTGGTAGCGCTGGGCGAAACAGAAGCCGATGCCGGCTCCCTCGACGCAGCGGGCCACACCGGTTGGGTCGAGTTCGATCGCGACACCCAGGGCTTCGAGCACGTCCGCCGCTCCGGACGCCGACGATGCGCCGCGGGCGCCGTGCTTGCACACCGGCACCCCCGCGCCGGCGACCACCAGCGCGGCCATGGTCGAGACGTTGATGCTGTGGCTGCGATCGCCGCCGGTGCCGACGATGTCGACGGCGCGGTCGCGCACGCTGTCGGGCAGCGGCACGAGCGTCGCCGCGGCGAGCACGGCGTCGAGCAGGCCGGAGATCTCCTCGGCGGTCTCGCCCTTGGCCCGCAGCGCCACGACGAACCCGATCAGCTGGGCGGGTGTGGCGTCACCGGCCAGGATCGTGGTCATCGCCGCCCGCGACTGCGCGGCCGAGAGATCACGGCCCTCGATCAGTTCGGTCAGCAGCGCGGGCCAGCCACCGAAGGCGTCGAGTGAGGACATCGCGGGGAGGTTAGAGCGCGAGGGCAGGTCGCGTCAGGCTGAGCGCCGACGCTGCCGGATGATCCTCCGGCGTTCCCGTTCGGTGGCCCCGCCCCACACTCCCTGCTTCTCTCGCACGCTGAGGGCGTGCTCCAAGCACGCGACCCGCACGCTGCATCCGGCGCACACCGCCTTGGCGTCGAGCGCGTCATCATCCTCTTCTGGATAGAACATGCTCGGCTCGAGGCCCCGGCACGCTCCAAGATCCCGCCATACGATCTCTTTGGCCGACACAGCTGTGCTCCCTGATCGTCTGTACCGCCCTCATCTGCCCGGGAGGGCTCGACGCGCAGACTAGGTCCGCCTCACGCCCCTTGGAAAGGGGCAAACCATGAAATCCACAGGTCCGCTATGCGCGCAGATCGGCCAGCAACTCGGCGGTCGTCTCGGGCCCGAGAGGCGTCGCATGCTGGTAGTTCTCGTGATCGAGGATCAGCTCGACCGGCCCCGCGTCGAAGGCCTCGATCTCGGCGGGCGACAGCTCGAAGCGCACGTAGTGCACTGCCGAGGTGGTGTGCTCACGCGTCAGCCGGGCGGCGTGCTGCTCGTCGGTGATCGCCCGTACGGTGATTGCGTCCGACCCCTGCCCGAGACGGAACGCGACGCTCCGTTCGATGCCGACCAACATGGGCAGCCAGGCGCGCATGTCGGCATCCGACGTGAGCTCGAGGAACATCGTCGCGCACAGTTGGCCAGGCTCGGGGATCAACGGGTTGTAGGCGTCGAGCTCGACCTGGATGCCGGCGTCGTCGGAGATCCGCTCGGCGCGGGCCATCTCCTGGATCTGGAAGCGGATCGTGTCGCGGTTCTCGAACACCAGCGTGATGAACGGGCCGACGGTGACGCGGCGTCGCCGCTTAAGGTCGATGACGTGCGAGCGGAACGCGGCACGCTCGCGCTCGTAGGCGCGGGTGTCGGCGATGTCGTCGAGGCCCAGCTTGCGCGTCATGGGGGTCACTCGGGTGGGATTCCGTAGGCCCGCGCCACCATCTGGATCGGGTGGACCGGCGTCGTGCCCGTGCGCTCGGTGATCGCCGTGTTGGCGAGATGGCAGTCGCCGGCCACCAGGTCGCCGCCGGCGCGCCGGATCTCGTCGCCCAGCTTCTGGCCGATCGCCACGGAGATCTCGGCGTTCTCGGCGCGCAGGCCCCACATCCCGTCGATGCCGCTGCACTGCTGCACGAGCTTCACCTTGGCGCCGGTGAGCTTCATCAGGTCGCGGCTCTTGAGGCCGATGTTCTGCGCCCGGAGGTGGCACGGCGTGTGGTACGTCACCTGCTCGGGCACGTCGCCCGTGAAGTCGATGTCGAGGCGCGTGCCCTCGCCCTTGTGCACCTTCATCAAGTATTCGGCGGCGTCGTAGGTGTTCCCCGCCACCAGGTCGGCGTCGGCCCCACCGACGTAGTCGACGTAGTCCTTCTTCAGCACGTAACCGCACGTCGGCTGCGGGACGACGACGTCACGCCCGGCGCGCACCTCGCGCGCCAACGCGGCGACGTTCTTCTTCGCCGCCTTGGTGAAGCGCTCCACGTCGCCGCTGTGTAGGAACGGCGCGCCGCAGCAGCCGACGCCGTCGGGCAGCGAGCACTCGATGCCGTTCCGTTCGTAGACCTTGACGAGATCGTGGCCGATCGCCGGCGCCTGGTACTCGACCAGGCATGTGGGGAACACCGAGACGGCGCCCTGGCGGCGGGTGATGCGAACCTTCGGACGCTTCGCGAACCACGTCGTGAAACGCTGGCGGGCGTAGGGCGGAAGCAGCCGAACGGCCGACACCCCGGCCGCCTTCTCCACGATCTTTCGCACCAACGAGCCGGGCTTGGCGGCCACGACCTTGTTGGCCACCGGCGCCGCCGCGCTCGCGGCCGTGCCGAGCAGGTCGGTGCGACCCATCACGTTCGTCGTGATCCGGTCCCGCACGGACACCTGCCCGGTGGCGTGGCGCATCGCATCGGCGCGCAGCATCAAGCGCGGGAAGTCGATCGCCCACTCGTGCTGCCCCGGGACGTAGGGGCAGTTGATGTAGCAGAGCTTGCACTGGAAGCACTCGTCGACCACCTGGTCTTGCTCGGCGGGCGTCAGCCGCCCCGCGTGCTGGTCCTCGTGCTGGTCGACGTACGAGAACAGGGTCGGGAACGAGGTGCAGAACTTGAAGCACAGCCGGCAGCCGTGGCACAGGTCGAAGACCCGCGTCATCTCGTCGCGGACGTCCTTCTCGTCGAGGTACCGCGCGTGCTTGGGGTCGTAGGTGATCGTCATCGGGTGTGGTCCTCCGCCGCCGTCACCGGCGGGAGGGCGCGCACGAGCACGCCCTCCCGCGCGGGTCGGTCTGTGATCAGCCTCAGGCGATCGACTCGAGGCCCTGGGCGAAGCGGCCGGCGTGGCTCTTCTCCGCGCGGGCGAGGGTCTCGAACCACTCGGCGATCTCGTCGAAGCCCTCCTCACGGGCCGTCTTGGCGAAGCCCGGGTACATCTGCGTGTACTCGTAGGTCTCGCCCGCGATCGCGGCCTTGAAGTTCTCGTCGGTGTCGCCGATCGGCTCGCCGGTGGCCGGATCCCCCACCGCAGCCAGGTACTCGAGGTGGCCGTGGGCGTGGCCGGTCTCACCCTCGGCGACGCTGCGGAACAGCGCCGCTGCGTCGGGGTAGCCCTCGACGTCCGCCTTCTGGGCGAACCAGAGGTAGCGCCGGTTCGCCTGGCTCTCGCCTGCGAACGCTTCCTTGAGGTTCTCGTGGGTCTTGCTCTCGCTTGTCAACTGCGCCATTGCATTTCCTCCGCTTCGTGTCGAGCAGGGTTTCTAGGGACGAACAGGGATGGACGAGACCTCAGCGGCAGCGGCCGGCGACGACGCGCAGGCGACACATCGGCCGCGCAGCACGATCGCGGTCGAGTCGGGCACGAACCCATCCAGCCCGTGCACCTCGAGACGATCGGCCCCGGTGACGTAGAGGTCGCGCACCAGCCCGCACTCCGTGCAGACCGTGTGGTGGTGGTCGTCGCCGTTGGGGTCGAAACGTGCCGATCCGGTGCCCAGGTCGAGCACGGTGAGCTCGCCCATCGCGACCAGGTCCGTGAGCGTCTGGTAGACGGTGCGCAAAGAGATGCCGGGCATCTGGGCGCTGGCCTCGGCGAAGAGCACGTCGGCGGTCGGATGGGTCGGATTGCCGTGCAGCAGGCGGAACAGGAGCTGCCGCTGCGGCGTGACCTTCGACCCCCGGGCCCGGAACGCCGCTGTGAGTTCGGCAGGGGCACGCACGCGGGCGACTGTAGGCGCAATCGGTGCGGATCTGCAACGGTTGCAGGCAGACATTTGGCGGACCGGCCCAGACTGTCGCACGATCACGGAGTGGCCAGCCGCTTCGATCTCGACGCTCTGCGCGCCGGGGGCGGTGTCGCGCTGGTCTTCGCGGTGCCGTTCGCCGTCGCCGCGCGGTGGGTCGCGGACCGCGGCGACGGAAACGACGGCCTTGCCGTGTTGCTCAGCGTCGGCGCGCTCGCCGGCTTCGTCGTCGGCAGTGGCGTCGCCGCGTGGCGTCAGCGCCGGGGCGCACCTCTGTCGCACGGGGTGGTCACCGCCGTCGCCACATACGCCGCCGCCCAGGCCGTGTTCATCACCGTGCGCCTGCTGATGGGTCACGACGTGCGCTGGATGGCCGCGCTGTTCACCCTCACGACGACGTCCGTGGCCGGTCTGTTCGGCGGCTATCTGGGCCAGACGCTCCAACGTCGCGGGATCAGTCCGCGCTGATCAGCAATCCGCTGGATCCCTGCCACGAGCATCGTCGACTTCTAGAGTTGCTCCGCTCGGCCCCCGCCGGGAAGGCTGGAGACATCGCCCGGTGCTCACCCGGGCGCACAGGATCCCACCCCCCGGTCTCGCCGGCCGCACGAACAAGCCCGAAAGGACAGCCCCTTCGTGGACAGCCCCTCCTTGCACGACACCGTCGCGGCGCCGTCCGCTGACGTCGCGGCCGCGCAGCCACGTTCGTCCTCGCGGCGGCGGCTGTTCGGAGCTGGCCTCGGCGTCGTCGCTGCCTTGAGCCCCGCCTTCACCGGCGCCGCCGCGGCGTCGCCGCCCGACAGCGAAGCCGACAGCGACGGGGCCGCAGCCCCAGCCGCTCCGACGACCACCAGCGCGCCGAAGCGTCCCACCGACGCCGACCTCGAGCAGCTGCGCTATGCGCAGACGATCGAGCTGGCCGCGCGTGATCTCTACGACGCGGCGCTGAAGCCCGAGTTGCTCGACGATGCGAACCGGCCGCTGTTCACGGCAATCCGCGAGGCGCACGAGGCCTACGCCCATTCGCTCGCCGGCGTGATCGGCACCACGGCCCCCGGCGAGGCCGACGCCGCCCTCGTCCGGCAACACCGCAGCGGGTTCTCGTCGGGTTCGGTCTCCAGCATCGCCGGCGCTGCCGCCGAGTTGGAGAACGCCCTGGCGGCGACGCATCGATCCACCCTCGGGGAGCTTCGCGGCACCGACGCCGTCGCGCTGGTCGCGGCGATCGTGCCGATCGAGGGCCGCCACGCCGCCGTCTTGTCGTCGCTCGCCGGGCGCACCGGCCTGGACGACGCGATCCTGAACGACGCCGAGCCGCTCCAACCGGAGGACTGAGATGAGCTCCGTGAACGACTCCACTCCCACCTGGGGCCGCCGCGAGGTGCTGCGCATCGGCGGCGTCACGCTCGCGGCCGGCGCAGTGCTGGCAGCGTGCGGCAGCGATCCCGCCGAAGGGCCGCTGGCCCGGATCGGCAATGCCCCGACGACCACCGGCCTGCCCACCGCAACGGTCACCGATGCGGTCCTGTTGCGCACCGCGGCATCCGTCGAGTTGAGCGTGGTCAAGCTCTACGAGCGCTTCGACGAGCTCGGTTTGTTGTCGGGCGACGCCGCTTCCGCAGTCGGCCGTTTCCGGCGCGACCACGAAGCGAACGCCGCGGCGTTCAACGGTCTGCTGGCCGGCGTCGGCGGCGAGCCGTGGACGTGCTCGAACCCGCGCTTCGACGACGTCGTCTCGGGCCCGTTGCTCCAGCGCATCGAGGGAACCGGCGAGGCCACCGACGGCTCTCCGATCCAGCCGAGCGACGATCCGACGCGCGACGCGTTGAACGTCGTCAACGCGCTGGAATCGCTGCTCGCGTCGACGCACCAGTCGTTCGTCCCGCACGTCAACGACCGCTCGTTGCGCCCGCAGCTGGCGTCGATCAGCGAGCAGGAGGCCCGCCACGCGGCGGTGATCGCGATGATCATCAACCCGGACGAGCCGATCGCGACGAGCGCCGCCCCTGGTGAAACCCAGGCCACCACGACCACGACCGAGCCGGCCGAGACTCCAGCTGGTGTTCCGGAGGCGCCGGGTCAGGCGCCCGACGATGCGCCGACCACCACGGTGGCGGGTGACACGACGCCGATCCTCGTGGTGCACGCGATCCCGGGAGCGTTCGGATCCTTGGGTGTGGTGCAGGTGGTCGTCGGCGCCCCGAACGAATCGGGCACCCGCTTCACCGCGAACCTCGAGACGGCGAGCCTCAACTCGTACATCTACGAAGGGATGCAGTGCCCCGCCTGATCGATGGGGTCATAGGCTGAGATGTGGTGAGTCGGTCGGGTGACCGCGGCGTGGTTCGCCACGTCGAGGAAAGTCGGGACTCCGCAGGGCAAGGTGCTGGCGAGAGCCAGGTCGGGGCGACCTGACGGACAGTGCAACAGAGAGCAGACCGCCGATGGGCCTTCGGGTCACAGGCAAGGGTGAAACGGTGCGGTAAGAGCGCACCAGCGTCCGGGGTGACCCGGGCGGCTCGGCAAACCCCACCTGGAGCAAGGTCGAGCAGAGGGCACGGGCGGCCCGTCCGCCCCGGTACCGGGGCACCCTCGGGTAGACCGCATAGATGGATGGTCACCACCCGCCCTCCGGCGGGCACAGGATCCCGCTTATAGGCCGACTCACCACCAGACCGCCTCTGGGCTGGCCAAACGTGCACGCCGGACACGGCCTCGACACGACCGTTGGCTCCCGACGAGGACCGCACGCGCCGCGCCATCGAGGCCGCTTCGGCCGGCCCGCAGATGGCGGTTGAGCTGGGACTCGACAGAGGTTGACCCGATACACCTCGCACCGGCAGGACTCACACCACGCTCGGCCCAAGTTGTCGAACGCTTGCTGCAGCCGTCGCACCACCCGCTCCTTCTTCCAGATCTCGCCGCCGAACGCAATTCAGCGTCGCGTGCCTACTCACGCAGCCGCACGTTGGGGCCGTCACGCTCGAACAGACCCCGATAGCTGTTGATGCGGGCGTGGAACTGGTTGATGTCGACCTCCGAACCGTTCCGCTTCCGGTACAGACCCCGCAGGTTCACCTCGTTGCCGAGCTCTCGGATGTTCATCCACCGATTCCCGTGCTCTCGCAGCACTGTCGCCATCGCCTGGTGCAGCGTCACCCGTGAGCCTGCCTGGGGGGCGTGCGAACGCTGAACAGCCTCCGCCCGTGCGATCAACTCCAGCAGGGTGCTCCGTCGAGCTTCCAACTGCGCGAGTTCGGCTCGCGCAGACTCCAACGCACGCGCAACCGTGTGACTCGACTGGTCCAGCGCCTTGGCGAGTTCCTCTGCCATGGTTCGTCATTGTGAACCAACATGTGCGCAGCGGTCAACCAAATGGTTCACATGGGCCAGAGCGGAACCGTGGGGGCGGAGCCGATCGACGACGCAGTGCCCTCGACAGTGGGCGTTCGGTATCTCGCTCGTCGAGCGTTGAGCCGTGGACGCCCTCGCGATCTTGAGTGTGAGCAGAAACTGGGAAGTCCGTTCGGATCAACTGCGGCGGAAGGGCTGCAATCCGGCCGGGAATGAGGCACGATGCTCGCCGTGAGCGGGCAGAGGAACGGTCGTGAGAGCGTCGGCACGGCATTGACAGCCGAGGCCGCGCGCCACGATCAAGCCGCCGACCGCTACGAAGCGATGGGCGATCTCGTCAACGCCCGCCTCTCACGCGAGCACGCCGTCGCGTTGCGGGCCGCGAGCGACGCGTACGAACGCCGCGAGAACCGCATCCGTGCGCTGCGCGCCGAGGCTGTCGTCAGCCTGCCCCCTGGCGTGTCTTCGCTTCCCCCGCCCCCTCCGCCGGTTCCGATGGTCGCCGCAGCGGCCGGGGACTCGACGCACCGGTCCCCCGCCACGCTCGGACTGGCCGGCGCATGACCCGCGCGAGCCGCCGCCACCTCTCCCCGCTGCCCGCCGGCATGCGGACACGCAGATCGGAGCACCGCCAGTCCGTCGAGATCCCCGCCGAGATTCGAGTTCCGGCGCACGACGGCGGGTACGCTCACACTGTGTCACAGGACACCACTGACGGTGATCGTGACAGCGGCGTGCTGTCGTTCGCGGTCATCGATGCGTACACCGACATCGTGCTGCGCACGGGCACCGAGCGCGAGTGGCGTCACTCCCGCGAGGCAGCGGAGCGTGACGGCGAGCCCGGCATCATCGATGACTTCGACGGCCGCGCGGTGTACGTCGAGGACTGGCGCAGCTGAGACAGCTCACCGCCGGCGCGCCAGCTCGGCAGCCTGGCGCAGCGCCTCGATCATCGATCGCTCGTCGGCCGTGCCGGAGCCTGCGATGTCGAACGCGGTGCCGTGGTCGACGCTCGTGCGCACCACCGGCAGCCCGATCGTGATGTTGACGCCGGCCTCCAGGCCGAGCACCTTCACCGGTCCGTGCCCCTGGTCGTGGTACATCGCCACGACGCAATCGAACTCCCCGCGACGGGCGCGGAAGAACAACGTGTCCGCTGGCAGCGGACCGACGACGTCGATGCCCGCGGCCTGCGCCGCGTCGATCGCGGGGTTGATCTTGTCGGCTTCCTCGCCGTGCCCGAAGAGGCCGTTCTCCCCTGCGTGGGGATTGATCCCGCACACGGCGAGCCGCGGGGTCACGATTCCTGCACGGCGAAGCGTCTCGTCGGCGCGGCGGATCGTCCGCTCCACGAGCCCCGGCTCGATCCGTGCCACCGCGTCGAGCAGACCGACGTGAGTCGTCACGTGCACGACCCGGAGGCCGGGCGCGGTCAACATCATCGACACTTCCGGCGTGCCCGTGAGGTGGGCGAGCAACTCCGTGTGCCCAGGGAACGACCGTCCCGCCTTGTGGAGCGCCTCCTTGTTGAGCGGCGCGGTGCAGATCGCGTCGACGACGCCGTCGATGGCCAAGGTCGCGGCCCTCTCGACATAGCGGTAGGCGGCCTCCCCGGCGAGAGCATCGACGGCGCCCCACGGCAGATGAGCGACGTCGGGTCCCGTGTCGACCACCGGGATCTCACCGGGCCTCTGATCGACGTCGGCAGCGAGGGCGTCGACGGATTGCACCACGGCCTCGAGACTGCAGACCTCGACGGCACGGCGCATCCGACCGGCGTTGCCGATCACCACCGCACGGCAGAGGTCGGCCTTTTTCGGTCGGGCGAGCGCCTTGGCCACGACCTCGGGACCGACGCCGGACGGGTCGCCCATGGTCACGGCGATGAGCGGCAACCTCGCGGAGGCCAGCGGTCTGTCAGCGATCAGCAGATCGTACCGACGTGGCGCTGTCCGCTATCCCAAGAACGCCACGGCGCGACGAAGCGCTCCCCGATCACCGAATCCTCCCGCCTTGGTGACCACGCGCCGGCCGCTGTCCGGATCGATCGCCCACGGGATGCCGGGCTCGACCTCGCCCCCGACGATCAGCCGCCGGACGCCGAGAGCCGACAGCACCGCGCGGGCGGTGGCGCCTCCCGTCAGCACCAGCCCGTCGGCGTCGCCGACACCGCACCGCAACTCGGCCAGCGTGCACGACCGCAACGCCCTACCGGACATCACCTCCGCGGGCTCACCCGAGGCGGCGAGATCGTCGAGCTGCGCGGCGGTGACCTGATGAAACGATCCAGCCATCACCACCACGCGGGCGCACCGCTCGCGGTGAACCGGCGCGGACGGCGGGGCAGGAAGGACGCGTCCGAGCGCCGCCGCCATGGCGGCCGCGCCGACCCAGAGCGCCCGGCCTGACGGATGCTGCTGGCCGATGGCGACGAGGTCGTCGAGGTCGGCTCGACACCGCACATCGGCGCTCACCACGTCGATCCCCGATCGACGAACGGTCTCGACGATCGACGGCCACGACACGCCCGCCAACACGTCGCCATCGACATGGACGTCGCCGCCGACGACGGTGCGCCCGCGCTCGGGAAACGCAGGGCTGGCGACGACGACCGCGGCCGCGACCGCGGCGGCCGCGGCGCGGATGGACGCGGCGACATGACCGCGCAGCGTTGAGTCGATCTTGAGGAACGGTTGCGAACCTGGGCATCTCACCGCGAGAGAGGCGAACGCAGCATGCACCCGGCGGCTCGCCGTCCCCGCGCTGGCGTCCCGCGCGTCGACGTCGATGGCCGGGCAGCGGACGGCGGCCGCGGAGCGTTCGAACTCCAGCCACACCTCGCTCGGGTGCCCGGCGGCGACGAGCTGTCCGGCGGTGTCCGCAGCGCCCGTCAGATCGTCGGCGACCACCGCCACGGCCGCCGCGGCGCTCATCCGGTCGCGCTCGCGAGCGTCTCGTTGAACGACCAGAGCGTCGGACCGTCGACGCCCGCTGCGATTCGGCAGACGGAGCCCTGGGCGAGCTGGCTGCGCCACGCGATTTCGAGCCCGACGCCCAGCGCCCATGCCACCGCCGCCTTGATCGGCGACACGTGGCTCACGACGACGACGTCGATGTCGGCCGCCATGACAAGCAGCTCGTCGCACGCCGGCCAGACCCGCTTGGCGACGTCGACCAGCGACTCACCGCCTTCGGGCGCGAACGCCGGGTTCCCGCGCCAGCGGGCGCCGATGTCGGGAGGCACGTCGATCGACCGCACGTTGTCGTAGACGCCGTAGTCCAGCTCGATCCAGCGGTCGTCGATCTCCACCGGCAGCCCGAATGCCTCCGCCGACTGCCGGGCTCGCAGGAGCGGGCTGCTGATCACCCGGTCGACCTTGCCGATGGCCGCCGCGACCGCCGCCGCCTGCGCCCGTCCCACGTCGTCGAGCGGCTGGTCGATGCGTCCCTGCAGCCGGCCCGATGCGTTGACCGCAGTGCGCCCGTGGCGGACCAGGATGATCATGCCAGGCAGTGAAGCACAGTGACCGACGCCGCTGGAGCCACCATCGTCAGCGCCGTCGGGTGCGTGCCGGGGCAGACGGCCGGGGCAGCGGAGTCAGACGGCCCTCGCGCACGAGCTGCTCGCGTGCCATTCGATCGTCGAGACCACAACGCCGCCAGATCGCGACCACGATGGCGATGCCCAGGATCTCGAGCACGACGCTCCACCACCCGCGGCTCACCGTGGGAAGACGTCCGCCCTCGAAGGATGCGCCGAGGAACGGCCACCAGAACACCTGGCTGTTGGTCCACGCGCCGTCGAAGACCAAGTGGAGGAATGTGCCGATCGGCAGCGGCAGCAGCAGCCGGCGCGATCGCTTGCGGCCGGACGTGGCCAGCATCACGATGACGAGCAACGCCACGCTGGCGGTGACGCTGTGCATCACCCGTGCTCCACCGAAGCCGATGTCGACGACGTCGGGAGCCAACGCGCCGGCGAGGAGCAGCCGGTAGTCGAACGAGGGATCGCGGAACACGTACCAGACGGCAAGGACCGCGGCGCCCAGGAACCAGAAGAGCACAGCCGGTGTCGTCTAGCGGGCGAGCAAGCGCCCGCATTGGGGGCACTCGGGCATCTCGCCCGCCGGGGCGGCCTTGACCGTGTCGAACTCGACGGCGGACAGGTCGAGATGGCAGCCCCCGCACGTGCGGCCGTTGAGCTGGGCGATCGCCACACCGTCGAACTGGCGGCGCAGCGCCTCGTACGTGTCGAGGTCCCCCGGAGGCACCGACGCGGCGAGCGCGGCGCGCTCGTCGCGCAGGCGCGCCGCCTCCGCCGTGAGCGCCGCATCGGCCGCGGTGAACGCCTCCTCGGCTGCTGCCACCGCAGAGTCGACGTCCGATTCGCCCGCGGCGTGCTCGAGTTGCTCGGATTCGAGGTCGCCGAGCGCCGACAGCGCCTCCAGCTCACCGTCGTCGAGCTCGCCGCGCTTGGCGTTGATCGTCTCGATCTCGTGCGTCAACGCTTCCGCCTCGCGCGGCGAGCTCACGGTGCGCAGCTGCTGCTCCAGCTTGGCGCGCTGTGCCGTGAGCGTCGCTCCAGCGGCTTCGGCGTCGGCGATCTGTCGTTCGTATGCCGCGGCGGTCTCCGCCAACGCGGCGGCGCGCTTCTCCCACGCCGCACGTGCGGCGCGCGCGGCGTCACGCGCCGCACGCTCGGGCAGGTTCTTGGCGCGGTGCGCGAGTTGGTCCAGCGCCGTGTCGATGCGCTGGAGCGACACCATCTGGTCTGCGTTCATCAGCCTCCGGTCCTGGCGCTCTGCGCGCCGCGCGCACAGTCATACACCACGTACTTCGGATCGGCCGTGGGCAACGGGGCGCGCGGGTCGAGGTTGTCGGGCGAGATCGTGGTGCCCGGGTCGACGGTGCGGATCACGACCGTGGCCCGTGTCGTGGTCGTCTCCTCCGCCGGCGGCGCGTTCGGGTCGGCCGGCGGGGCGTTCGGGTCGGCCGGCAACGTCGTCGGCGTCGAGGCGGGCGCCGACGTGGGCGTGCCCGGCAACGTGCCGCTGACGACCTGCGCGAGGCACTCCTGGCCAGGGAGGTACAGCCGCGCCGGGCGGCGCGCGTTCTGCGGGGGCGCCGACCAGTCCACCTCAGGGAGTCCTTCGTGGGCCGGGTCCATGAACGCCTTCCACAGCGGCGCGGCGATGCGGCCGCCTTGCACGCGGCAGCTGCTGGCCGCGCTCAGTTCGATGAACTCGGGCACGCACTCCATGTTGTAGAGGCCCTTCGGGTCGCCGACCCACACCGCCGTGACCAGCTGCGGCGTGTACCCGACGAACCACGCGTTGGTGTTCTCGTCCTGCGTGCCGGTCTTGCCGGCTGCGGGGCGGCCTCCCTCCAGCTGACAGCACCGCGCGGTCCCGCTGGTGAGCACGCCTTTCAGCACGGACGTCGCGGTGAGCGCGACGCCCTCGTCGAACACCTGCACTCCGACGTTTTCATGGGTGTACATCCGTGTGCCGTCGGCACGGTCGATGTGGTCGACGTAGTAGGGCTCGTTGTGCACGCCGTTGTTGGCGAGCGTCTGCGCTCCCGACGCCATGTCGAGGGGCGACATCTCGTTGGCGCCGGCGGCGAACGACAGGAAGGGCTGGATCGGATCGCGCTCTTCGGGTGGTTGCCCGGGATACAGGTAGGTGGATCGCGCGGCCCGGTAGGTCGTGTCGACCACGCGGTTCAGCCCGACGATCTGCGACAGACGGATGTACGCGCAGTTGATCGACCGCGACGTCATCTCGCTCAACGTGCCCACCCCGATGCCGACGGCGTCGACCTCGTAGACCGGATCGTCGACGTCGCCGGGGTTGGGGAACTCGCAGTGCGAGGGCCCGTCGATGGTGTCGTTCGGCTGCGCGCCGGCCTGGAGCGCCGCGGCCAGGATGAACATCTTGATGCTCGACCCCGTCTGGCGCGGCACCAGCGCCATGTTGATCTGGCGGTTCTCGGCGAAGCCCTTGCCGCCGACCATCGCCCGGATCGCGCCCGTCTTCGCGTCGAGCGACACGATCGCCGCTTCGAAGTCGCGCCCAGGGGTGTCGGGCAGCAGGGCGCGGGCCTGCTCGGCGAGCTGCTGCAGGTGGGGGTCGAACGTCGTGTAGATCCGCAGTCCGCCGCGGAACAGCTGATTGTAGCGCTCCTGCTCGGTCTCTCCGAGGAACGTGCTGCGGTTCAACAGGTAGTCGCGCAACGCCTCGGTGTAGTAGGTGCGGGTCTGCTGGATCGTCGGTGACTCGCGCACACGTTCGGGCAGGATCCAGTCGACCTTCAGGAGATCCGCCTCGGTGGCGGTGAGCATCCCCTCGTCGACGAGACGGTCGAGGACGACGCCGAAGCGCGCTCGGCTGCGCTCGGGGCGGGTGATCGGGTCGTAGCCTGACGGCGATCGGATCAGACCGGCGAGGAACGCTCCCTCGACCATCGTCAGCTCGGAGACGTCCTTGGCGAAGTACGTCTCCGCCGCTGCCTGCAACCCGTAGGCGTTGTTGCCGAAGAAGATCGTGTTGATGTAGCGCAGCAAGATGTCGTTCTTCGCCATCTCCTTCTCGAGCAGGATCGCGTAGTGGACCTGTAGCAGCTTGTAGCGCCCGTCCCGCTCCAGCCCGCCGAGGTACTCGTTCTTCACGACCTGCTGTGTGACGGTCGACGCGCCCTGGCGCGCCGAATCGGTCGAGAAGTTCGACAGCGCGGCGCGGACCGAGCTGCGCAGGTCGACGCCCTGGTGGTTGTAGAACTCGGAGTCCTCCACCGCCAAGATCGCCGCCAGCACGTCGGCGGGCACGACCGAGAGGTCGGTGATCGGCTGGCTGTTCTCCAGCTCGTAGACGGTGAGCTGGTTGCCGGCGGCGTCGTAGACGTAGGTGCGCTGCGCCAGCGCCTCGAACGGCGGCAGCTCGACGGGCACCTCTTCGTGCGCCTCGATCGCATGCCAGGCCCGGGGCGCGATCGCCACCGTGATGGCGACGATCAGCAGCGCTCCGGCGAGCGCGGCGGTGACGAGTCGGAGCAACCAGGCAATGCCACGCACAGCGGCCCCAGGGTAACGGCGATGCGACCGTGGGAGCCGTCACCCGGACCCGGCCGCTACGGTCGTTGGAGTGAAGCACTCTCCCCCGCCGCGCCGCCGGCTGGCGTTGTGCGGCGCTGGGATGATCGCCAGCGCCCATGCGGCCGCTGCCGGGGCGCTCGGCTTGCCGATCATCGCCGTGGCGTCGCGCTCGCCGGCGCGCACCGCTGAGCGCGCCGGCGCGTTCGGCGCGCGGGCGATCACCTATTCCGACCTGCCGGCGGGCGCCGACATGGTCGTGGTCTGCACTCCACCTGCGCTGCACGCCAGCGACGCGGCCGCGATGCTGGCGGCCGGGGCCGCCGTGGTGGTCGAGAAGCCCTTGTGCCGCACGCTGGCCGAAGCGGACACCATCGTCGCTGCCGCCGACCGGTCGGGTCACCGCTTGCTCTACGCCGAGAACCTCGCGTACGCGCCGCTCGTCACCGAGATGCTGGCCCGTACCCCCGATCTCGGGCCGCTGACCCACCTCGACGCGCGAGCGCTGTCGGCGCGGCCGACTTGGGGTGATTTCCTCAGCGACGACTGGGGCGGCGGCGCGCTCTTCGACCTCGGTGTGCACCCGCTGGCATGGGTGATGCTGCTCGCTGCCGCAGCTGGCGCCGGCGCGGCCACCGAGGTCGAGTGCACCCTCGGGGGCGCCGCCGACCACACGACCGATGAGTACGCCGAGCTTCGCCTCCGGCATGAGAGCGGCCTCGTCAGCCGCGTCACCGCGAGCTGGCGAGCCGGGCCGCAGCCCGTGTGGGACGCGCAGGCCGCGAGCGCCACAGGCGTGCTGCGCGGCGAGCTGCTGCCATCGGTGTCGCTGGAGCACAACGGCGACCCGATCCCGCTCCACGGGTCGACGCAGAGCGGCCCCGATCCGATCACCGACTACGGCTACGTCGGCCAGCTGCGCGCCTTCGACGACGACGTGACCGCCGGGCGCCGACCGGTGATGGACGCGCGCTTCGGGCGCGCCGTGTTGGAGGTGGTGTGCGCTGCCTACACGTCTGCGGGCCTCGACGGCGCGGCAGTGCGCCTGCCGTTCGAGGGCCCCCGCGACCGCACGCCGCTCGAGCTCTGGCGCGCCGGGTCGTCAGCTCGCTGAGGCAGGCCAGCGCCAGCGGGTCGCCTTCGAGGAGAACTCCTCCTCGCGCTCGATGATCGCGAAGGCAAGCTCGGGCCGCACCCGGACGATGGCGTTCGAGAGGATGAACTGGGCGAATCCGTCGGGATCGTCGGGTGTGCCCGTCTCTGCGAGGTACTTGGCGACGAACTCGCCTGCGATCTCGGCGGCCAGCGCTCGATCACGTTCGCCCTCGGTCACGGCGACGATCTCGGCCCAGCCTCGGATCGACACGACCTCGACGGTCGAGTCGGCCATCACGCTGACCGCCGGGTTGCGCCGGAGGTTGCGCAGCTTCCGGCTGGTGGGCGCGCACGAGAACGCGAACGTGTCGTCGGCCCGCCACACGCCCCACACCGGCAGCGCGTGCGGGCGATGGGCGCCATCCACCGTGACGACCCAGTAGTTGCGGGTGCCGATCAGCCGCTCGCGAGCCCACGCCCACGGCAGCGCGCCGTCGGGATCGGTGGGCACGCCGTAGTCCGCCATGCCGGGACGCTCGACGATCGGTTCGCTCATCACGCGCACGGTATCCGGCGAGATCAGGCGCGTTCGAGAACGGCGTCGAGCACGATCTCGTCGTCCTCGTCGGTGACCCAGATGCGACGCGTCTCATCGGTGGGAAGCGCGGCCCCCATGACGGCCTCGATCCGATCCCCGGTGCCGATGATGGTTCCAGCCGCGACGCGCTCGCCGTCGTCGCCCGTGAGCCACAACCAGTAGACCGTGTCCGCACGCAACCCGGTGGCTTCGAACGCGACCTCGGTCCCCCACGCCCGCTCGACCAGCTCTGCGTGTCCCATCGCCGCGTCACCGACGAGCTCGACGCTGCGGGCGGACGTCGGCGCGCTGTCGTCGCGCAGGATCAGGCCGGCCGACGCGATGACGATGAGAGCCGCCGCTGCGGCCAGGAACGTCGCCGTCAGCCGGCGTCGCCGCCGAGCGCGGGAGGCATCCGCGCTGACAGCGCCGAGGATGCGGGCGGACAGCCCAGCCGGCGCCGCGGCAGCGACGCTGAGATGGTCGGGATCGGCGAGCAGGAGCGCCTGCGCCACCCCCTCCAGATCATCGAGCTCGGCGCGGCATGACGGGCAGCCATCGAGATGCGCTTGCAGACCCGCGGCGCGCTGGGGATCCGGACGACCGAGGCCGCGCATGGCCAGGTCGCCGCGCCACTCGCGGCACGCGTCGCGGTTGGGTTCGACGCTCACCGCGCCGTCTCCGTCCATCCGAGCTCCTCCAGCGCCACGCGCAGGGCGCGCATGCCGTAGTAGACGCGGCTCTTCACCGTGCCGGCCGGCACCCCCAACTGGGCAGCGACCTCGGCGATCGGACGTCCACGCAAGTGCACCTCGACGAGCACGGTCCGGTGCTCCTCACTGACGCGCGAGAGCGCCTCCTCCACCTGCCAGCACGCGAGGGCGCGTTCGATTTCGTCGACGTCGGCCGCGCCGTCGCCGTTCGGCGCGGCGCCGTCGAGCGCCGGCAATGGGCGCAGAGGACGCACGGACGCGGCGCGGGCCTGGTCGATCACGATGTTGCGCAGGATGCCGAACAGCCAGGTCCGTAGCGATCCGAGGCGTTCGTCGAACCGATCGGCGGCGCGCCAGGCTCGCAGGAACGTCTCCTGCACCACGTCCTCTGCCTGCTTGCCGTCCCCCGTCAATCGTCGAGCGGCGCGGTACAGCTCGTCACCATGCGCGGCGTAGGCGGCGCGGATGCCGTCCTCGTCGCCGAGGGATGGGTGAGGCGCGCGCGTCCGCATCATCTCAGGGATACGTCTCGCTCGGGAACGCGGTTCGATGCGCCACGTTGCCACGCCGATGCAGTGAACCGGAGCGAAGCCGTGTCCGTACACCCAGAGGTCACCGGCGGAGGACCTGCCTCCCCAACCCACCGACACGCAGGAGCGCATCGTGAACACCAGACTTCGCACCCCTCTCGTCTCGCTCGCCGCGGGCCTCGCCCTCGTGGTCGCAGCATGCGGTGACGACAGCGACACCGCCGACACCGCCGACACCGCCGCGCCGCCCGCCGCCTCCACCCCCGCGTCGTCGACGCCCGCCTCGTCGACCCCGGCGTCTCCCTCCGGCGGCGACGACGGGTATGGCATGCCGTCGTCGGGAGACACTGCCCCCGCGGGCACGATCGAGGTCACCGAGACGAGCCTGGGCGAGGTGCTGACCAGCGGTGGGATGACGCTCTACATCTTCACGCCGGACGACGGCGGCGATCCGACGTGCTACGACGACTGCGCCGTGGCATGGCCACCGCTGAAGGCCGGTGCGACGGCGGGACAGGGGATCGACGACTCCAAGCTCGGCACTGCCGCCCGGACCGACGGTGGAGAGCAGATCACGTACAACGGCTGGCCGCTGTACTTCTACGCCGCGGACACGTCGCCCGGCGACGTCAACGGGCAGGGTGTCGGCGGTGTCTGGTTCGTGATCGACGCCGACGGCAACCCGATCGAGGCGTGAGGTCCCGGGACTCGAGGGCCCCGCGCTGCGTGCGAGGCTGATGTGGTGGACGCCAACCACTACCGCTTCCGCAGCGTGTGGGCCCTCGACGCCCCGTCCGAACTCGTCTTCACCGCGTTGCGCGAGTTGGCCGAGTACCCGCGGTGGTGGCCGCAGGTGCGCAGCGTTCGCCGTGTCGGCGCCGACACCGCGGAGATCCGGTGCCGCGCCACGTTGCCGTACGAGTTGGTGTTCACGACGCATCGCTCCCGCGAGGACGAAAGTGCCGGCGTTCTGGAAGCTGCGATGGAAGGCGACCTCGGCGGATTCTCCCGGTGGACGATCACGGAAGCATCATGCGGCGCAACCCAGGCGGTCTTCGAGGAGGAGGTCAGCGCGCACAAGCCGTTGCTGCGCCGCACTGCCGTGGTCGCGCGGCCAGCTTTCCTCGCCAACCACGCGTGGATGATGCGATGCGGCGAGCGCGGCCTGCGCACCTACCTGGCGGGAATGAGCTTCGCCGCACGCCGCGTTCGCACGTAGTCGAGATCGCGGTTGCGGTCAGACGGTCTCGCCTGTCTTCGGCGTCACGGCGGGCGACGTCGACCAGGTTGACGTCGAGGTGCTGTATGGCGGCGAGGACGCCTACGAGGGCGTGTCGTCACAACGCCGTTGTACCGTAGGGTCAATCCGTCAAGCGAACGATCTGATGGTCGCCATTCGAAGGCAGCCCTTCGATGCGCTCCTGCTGGACGTCCTGCTCATGCGATCCCCAGCCTCACCAGTTCGTCGACCATGACCGGCTCCGTGGCTGGTGCCCGTACGCCGCCCGCGTCGACGGCCGCGCAGTCTGCGTCGAGGCTGTTCTCGTGGTCCTCGGGCGTCTCCGCGATCGGCTGCTGTTCATCGGGCAGCACGGTCGCGTCGACCCCCGCTTCTGAGATTGCCAACGATCCAAACGCCGCCGAAGGCTGCCTGCCAGTGCTGCGCGGAACCTGCCGGGATCTGACGAGCGCGATGCCGACTTGTGGGCGCAGAGGGACTCGAACCCCCGGCCACTTCCATGTAAGGGAAGCGCTCTGCCGACTGAGCTATGCGCCCGGCGAGCCGCCGATCCTACCGCTCGGTCACCTCGTCAGCCCAGGCTCGTGCGGGCGGCGCACAGCTCGTCGTGCAGCGTCGGCGTGGCGGCCGCGATGGGGGTACGGCGGCCGTCGTGCTCCATCACGATCAGGTCGCGCCCTCGCGCGTCGGCGATCGTCACCCCCGCCTCGGCGCAGATCAGCGCTGCCGCTGCGTAGTCCCACACCCCGTGCGAGTCGGTGGTGCAATCGACGTAGGCGTCGAGCACGCCGTCGGCCACCTGGCAGAGGTCGAGCGCCGCGGCGCCGAACGCACGGTATTGCGCCCAGCCGAGATGACGCTTCGGCCAGCCGTTCACCCCCACGATCGCCGCATCCAGCGACGCGCATGCCGTCGGCTTCATCGCCACGCCGTCGCGGAACGCTCCGCCACCGCGCGTGGCGCTGTAGCGGGCCCCGCTCGCTTGGTCGGCGACCAGCGCAGCGATCGGTCCCTCGGGGCCGACAGCGCACAGCGACGTCGCATACCACCGCACTCCCCTGCTGGCGTTCGTGCTGCCGTCCAGGGGGTCGACGATCACGATCGGAGCCCCGTCACGACGCTCGAGGCCGCTCTCTTCCGACAAGATCCCCATGCCCGCTGCGCGCAGCACGCCGAGCGCCGCGGCGTCGGCCACGAGGTCGGCGCGGTACTGCCCGTCCCGCTCTCCGCTGAGGCCCCAGTCGTCCACGCCGGACAGCACTCTCGACACCGCATCGGCGACATCGTGCAGCGTGGCGAGGAGCGCGGCGGCGTCTGCTTCCATTCGGCAGGACGGTAGTGTCGCTCGCAATCCCAGGGAAAGGAACACGTTGGCCGTCATCGATGTCGCCGGATTCGTGGCGGACCTGAAAGCGCACGCCATCGATCACGGCTTCCACGTGCACGACGAACGCCACTTCGTCGAGACCTACTCCCTGCGGCAACTGTGGGAGGTCGATCTGCACCCGGAGGAGGCGTGCAGCGGTCCCATCGACCTTCACCTCTCGCTCGATGTCGATCCCCGGGCGCTCCTCGGCTTCGAGGACGAAGTGCTGAAGATGGACGACCCCGACGACAGCCCACCGCCGGGCTTCGCCTTCCCCTTGTTGTTCACCTGGACGTTGCCGCCGCTGCCCCATCCACCCGACCTGCTGGTCCTGGCCACCGAGCTCGCCGGGGTCGGCGGGGTCGACCTGCCGGTGGAGGTCTCGGCGATCGACTCGTTCCCCACGGTGACCGATGCGCCCGAGCGCAGCTTGTCGATGGTGGCGCGCATCGGCGTCGAGCTGTCCGACGTCTATCTCGGCAACGAGGACGCGTTCTGCAACGTGCTCGTGCGCTGCAAGGACGTCAGCCTCTACCTGCTCGATCGAGCCGCCACCTGGCTCGACGACGAGTGACACGCCCCTCCCACACGAAAGGCTCAGCATGCGCGTCAGTGAGCTCATCGAGATCCTGCGGGACCAGCCCGCCGACGCCGAGGTCGAACTGGCCATCGTGGCCCCGGTCGACGAGGACAACGAGGACATCACCGTCGATCGCTACACGGTCGAAGGCATGCTGCCATGGGAGGACGAGGGCGACAGCGGAGAGCTCGTGATCTGGCTCGTCGGCGGCGAGGATGCCGACGTGGAGGCATTCCTCGACGCCATCGAACACCAGGACGACTGACCGCGCGTCAGCTGGCCGCAGGTCGGCGCGTCCGGGCGAGGGCGACGCCACCGGCCACGACCCCGAGCCCGCCGAGCACCACGCCGACGATCGCCAGCCCGTTCGAACTGTCATCGTCGTCGCTGCTGTCGATCCCCGCCGTGTCCGCGATCGGCTCGCGCGTGACCGCTTCGGGGCCCTCGTCGACTGCGCCAGCAGCTGCAGCGGCGACAACGTCGACCGACGGGGCGGGATGCTCGGGCTCGTCGCCTTGGCCGTCCCATTCCTCGATCCAGGGCAGCTCGCCGTCGACGCACGTCTGCACGACCTTGAAGAACAGCGTCTCGCCGGGAGTGTCCGGAACGGCGACGTTGATCGCGAACTCGTCGCGCACCTCGTCGGCGAGTTCGTTCCCGGGCTGCGCGCTGAACCGGATCACCGCTGGACGTTCCGTGAGCGGGGCCCCGTGTTGCTGGTCGACCGGTGCGTCGAGCGCAGCACGCTCGACGACGATGTCCCAACCGGGATGGGCATAGGGCTTCGCGCTGACGACGCTCTCGGGCAGCTGGAATGCCACGCCCGTGGTCGGCGACCCTTCGCAGCCGTGGCCCACGGTGAACGTGATCGTGGTGGACGCCCCGGCGACGACGGTGTCCGTACTCGTCCCGATGTGCGCCATCGCAGGAACGGCGCCGGCGACGAGCGCCCCGCCGGACGCCACGGCGGCGGCGAACGCAAGGCGGACGGAGGCAGAGCACAGCGACATGCACGATTCCCTTCGGGTGAGAGCGATTCATCGGCGTGGGGGCGAGCCGACGACCACTAGTCGCTGGGGCCGCCCGCATGGTTCCCGGCGATCGCGCGTACCTCGCGGGGCGTGCCGCGATCTATGTCCCGGGAGGCCCACGGAAGGCGCCGGCGTGGTCCCGAGACCAAGGGAGTGAAATCCGATGATCACGACGATGACCGAGACGGCCCTGCTCGAGCAGCTGCGGCGTGAAGTCACGGAGCTGCGAGCTCAGCTCTTGCAGCTGCGGTGCGAGTTGAGCGCAGAGGTGCGCACGCGGCGACTGGTCGTCGTCGATCGAGACGGCCACACCGTGGTCGACGCACGCGGACAGACCGGGGCGGGAGGCGATCGAACGCACGACGCACGGCCCTCGCCCGCTGCCCGTCCGAGCCTTCCGCCGGGGATGCACGCCCGGAGGCCACCCTCGCTGTCGCCTCGACCCGTACGCGACTGACGAGCTCCATCGCCGGTTGCCTGAGCTGAAGGGGTGCGTGGGGCGGGTGGGGATCGAACCCACGACCCAGGGATTATGAGTCCCCTGCTCTGACCACTGAGCTACCGCCCCCGGCTCGGAGATTCTCGTTCGTGGTGCGCTGGATGCACGCATTGCGTGCAAGCGGGTGACACGAACGAACGAGGCCCGGCCGGCTCGTGTGGGCGGGGACCCTCGGCTCCGGGAGCAGGGCTCGAACCTGCGACCCGCTGATTAACAGTCAGCTGCTCTGCCTACTGAGCTATCCCGGAAGGCTCACGCGAGGATAGCAACCGCACCCCGGAGTCACTCGGTCTCCAGGAACTCCTTCAGCTTCTGGCTGCGCTGCGGGTGACGCAGCTTGGCCAGCGTCTTGGCCTCGATCTGGCGGATGCGCTCGCGGGTGACGCCGAACTCGCGGCCGACCTCCTCGAGCGTGCGAGCCTGGCCGTCGTCGAGGCCGAAGCGCATGCGCACGATCTCCTGCTCGCGCTCGGACAGCTCACCCAGCGCCTCGCTCACTGCATGGGCGAGCATCTTGCGGGTGGCGACGTCGGCCGGAGCGTCGATCGTGTTGTCCTCGATGAAGTCACCGAGGTTGGAGTCGTCTTCCTCGCCCACCGGCGAATCGAGCGACAGCGGGTCGAGCCCGATGCGCAGGATCTCACGCACCCGATCGGTGGTCATGCCGGTCTTCTGGGCGATCTCGTCCAGCGTTGGTTCACGCTCGAGCTCTTGATGCAGCTGGCGCTGCGCTCGGGTCACCTTGTTCATGTTCTCGACCATGTGCACGGGGATCCGGATCGTGCGGGCCTGGTCGGCGATCGCGCGGGTGATCGCTTGGCGAATCCACCACGTCGCATACGTCGAGAACTTGAAGCCCTTCGTGTGGTCGAACTTGTCGACCGCTCGCATCAGACCGAGGTTGCCCTCTTGGATCAGATCGAGGAACTGCATGCCCCGGCCCGAGTAGCGCTTGGCGATGCTGACGACGAGCCGCAGGTTCGCCTGGATCAGGTCGCTCTTGGCGCGCTGGCCGGCCTGCAGCTTGCGCATCAGCCGGCGTTGCTCGACGGCGTCGATCGTTCCGGTCATCGCGTCGAGCTGCGACGCCGCCTCGTTGCCGGCCTCGATCGCAGCAGCGAGCCGGCGCTCGTCGGCCGCGTCGAGCAGCGACACCCGGCCGATCTCCTTGAGGTACATGCGCACCGTGTCGCTGGTGTTCGTCGTCTCGTAGCGCTCGCCGAGACGTTCGGCTCTGCGGCGGCGACGCCGTGCGAACAGCCCGGCGCGGTCGTCGGTCTCCTCGTCGGCTGGCGGCGCGGTGACGATCGCCGTCTGCTCGACGCCCGACGGCGGCGTGTCGTCGCTGCCCACATCGTTCGAATCGGCGATGATCTCGTCGAGCGCGTCGTCGATGCGGATGCCGCGGCCGCGCAGCTCTCCGAACACCGCCCCCAGGACATCGCCCGACAGCTCGACGCAGCGGAGCACGTGGGTGATCTCCCCCGCGTCCAACGATCCGGACATGGTGCCGCGCTGGATCAAGGCCGACCACTCGGCGACGTCCACATCGGGAAATGGTGCCTTGACGGAATTCGAGTCCACGTCGAGCGCCTCAGAGATCAAGCTCGCTCCCCACTTCGGCGGTCAAGCCACCCTAGCAACCACTCCGCCGCGACGACCGCACGGTCCGGGCGGCTGAGCCCGTCGAGGTGCACATGGGCCTCCCGGTCGTCCCGCACGCGGGCAGCATCGTTGACGTCGGTGCCGCGTTGTAGTTCGCGACGCACCGCGGCGGCGATCAGGTTCCGCGCCTCGACCTGGGGATCGACCTCGAGGTCGGCGACGGCCGCGCGCTCGAGCAGTTCGCGCGCTTCGGGATCGGCGAGCTCGAGCGCCTTGGCGAGCGCGCCGTCCGCGTCGACCAGCGCGAGGAACGCCCGGCGGTGCACCTCGTCGGCGAAGAGATCCTCGATCAGCCACTCGGCGATGTCGTCCCACCGCTGGAGCAGCATCGCCACCGCGGCGAACTCGGCGTTCTCGTGCAAACCCACCCGGCGCACCGGCGCCACGCGCACGTGCGGGTTGGCGCTGCGCCGTTCTGCGAGCGTGATCAGGTCGTGGGCCGGCAAACCGGTGTGCGCTGCGATCTGCCCGGCGTACAGCTTGCGCACGTCCCGATCCGGATGTTCGTTGACGACGGCCATCGCCTGCTCGGCGACGCGGGCACGGTCCTCGGGGCTGCGCACGGGCCGGCCGGCCATCGCGCGTTGCACGCGGAACCCGAGGAACGGCTCTGCTGCATCGACAGCAGCGGCGAGCGCCCCCGGATCCGTCTGGCTGATCTCCCCCGGATCCTTGCCACCGGGGAAGTGGGCGACGCTCACCTGCACCTGATACTTCTGCTCCCATTCGTAGAAGCGAGCCGCCGCGCCCTGTCCGGCGTTGTCGGCGTCGAAGGCGAGCACGACGCGGTTGGCGAAGCGCTTCAGGATGCGGACGTGCTCCTCGGTGAGCGCTGTTCCGCAGGTGGCCACGGCTCGCCGGACGCCCGCACGATGGAACCCGATGACATCGGTGTAGCCCTCGCACACGATCACCTGGTCGTGCGCCACGATGTCGGCCTTTGCCCAGTTGAGCCCGTAGAGCGTCTTCGACTTCGAGTAGATCGCCGTCTCGGGCGAGTTCTTGTACTTCGCCGGATCGGCACTGCCCGGCAGGATCCGCCCGCCGATCGCCACCGCCTCGCCGCTGTCGGTGAAGATCGGGAACAGCACCCGCCCACGGAACGCATCCTGGAGGCGGCCGCGCTTGTTGACGAACGCCAGGCCCGTGTCTCGCAGGAGGTCGGGCGGGACGCCCACGCCGATGCTCAACGCATCCCACTCGTCGGGAGCCCACCCGAGGCGGAACTCGCGGGCGACGTCGCCGGCGAGGCCCCGGCCGCGCAGATAGTCGCGCGCCGCGCGGGCGCCGGGGTCGCCGAGCAACCGCTCGTGATACCAGGTGACGGCGCGCTCCATGGCCTCGATCAGGCGCTTGCGGCGCTGGCGTTCGCGGCTCTCGCCTCCCGTGGTGTAGGTGAGCGTGATCCCGGCCTTGCCGGCGAGCATCTCGACGGCGCCGACGAAGTCGACGTGTTCGATGTCCTGTACGAAGCGGAAGATGTCGCCCGCGGCATCGCAGCCGAAGCACTTGTAGCGCCCGGTCTCCTCGCGCACGTTGAAGCTGCCCGACTTCTCCGCGTGGAACGGGCACAGCCCCACCCAGTTGCGCCCGACGCGCCGCAACGCGACGTACTGCTGGACGAGATCGACGATCGACACGGTCGAACGGATCCGTTCGATGTCCTCCTCGACGATCGCCATCGCGGGAAATCTACCGAGCCGTCGCGGAGCGTTTGGCGGGCGTCCTCAGCGACCGTTCGAATGCCGCATCGGTTCCGGAAGGCCGTCGCGGTCGATGTCGAGCCGTTCGCGTCGGCGCGCCGCGGCGGCGCTCAGCAGCACGGCGACGGCGAGCACGATGGCGATGACGACGAGCGAGAGCCACGTCGGGATGTGCACCCAGCGGTGGATCACCATCTTCACCCCGACGAACGCCAGGATGACCGCCAGGCCTTGCTGGAGGTACTCGAAGCGGGCGTGGATGTCGGCCAGAAGGAAGAAGAGCGCCCGCAGGCCGAGGATCGCGAACGCGTTGGACGAGAACACGATGAACTGCTCGCGGCTGACCGCCAGCACCGCCGGGACGGAGTCGACCGCGAACAGCACGTCGGTCGCCTCGACCAGGAGCAGCACGGCGAACAGCGGGGTCGCCAGCCGCCGGCCGTTTGCCTTCGTGAACAGCTTCTGCCCGTCGAGCGTGCTGGTCGTGGGCACGACCTTGCGCACGACCTTCAAGAAGCGGCTCTTGCCCGGATCGACTTCGTTCTCGTCGCTCACCACCATGCGCACCGCGGTGACGATCAAGAACGCCCCGAACACGTACAGCACCCAGTCGAAACGTTCGATCAGGGCCACGCCGGCGAAGATGAAGATCGCCCGCATGATGAGCGCGCCGAAGATGCCCCAGAACAGGACGCGGTGCTGATACTTGCGCGGCACGGCGAAGTAGCTGAGGATCAGCGCCCAGACGAAGACGTTGTCGACGCTGAGGCTCTTTTCGATCAGGTAGCCGGCCATGTACTCGCCAGCTGCGGCGCTGTTGAACAGCCCCCAGATGACGAGCGAGAAGGCGAGGCCGATGCTGATCCACACCGCCGACTCGATCGCCGCCTCGCGGGTCTTCACCTCGTGGGCCTCGCGGTGGAACACCGCGAGGTCGACGAGGATCAGCAGCGCGATGAACGCCAGCAAGCCCAGCCAGTGCCACGGCTGGACATCGAGGTGGACGAACTTGTCCCGGCCGGAGCCCCCCGACGCGACGAGGCCGGCGACTCCGGCGAGGGACATCACCTCGACGGGCTCACTTGGTCTCGGACTTCAGACCACCCAGAACCGCTTGAGCGGCGGCGAGACGGGCGATCGGCACCCGGAACGGCGAGCAGCTGACGTAGTCGAGACCGGCCGAAAAGAACAGCGCGATCGACTCGGGGTCGCCGCCGTGCTCTCCGCACACGCCGAGCTTCAGCTTCGGGTTGGTCGCCCGCCCCCGCGAGGCGCCGAGGCGGACGAGCTCGCCGACGCCGGTCTGGTCGATGGTCTCGAACGGGTTGCGCTTCAGCAGGCCCGCTTCGAGATACGCCGGCATCATGCGGCTCTCGACGTCGTCGCGGCTGAACCCGAACGTCATCTGGGTGAGGTCGTTCGTGCCGAAGCTGAAGAAGTCGCTCTCCTCGGCGATCTCGTCCGCGCGCAGCGCGGCCCGCGGCGTCTCGATCATCGTGCCGATGGTGACGTCGGGCTTCTTCTTCAGGCCCTTGGTCGCCTCCGCGATCGCCGCTTCCACCCATCCCCGGGCGGTGTGCAGCTCCTCGCGCGTGACCGTCAGCGGGATCATCACCTCGACCACCGGGTTCTTGCCCTTGGCGCGCAGCTCGGCCGCGGCCTCCATCAGGGCCCGTACCTGCATGGCGTAGAGGCCGGGCTTCACGACGCCGAGGCGCACACCGCGGGTGCCGAGCATCGGGTTGAACTCCGCCCAGCTCTCGGCCGCCTTGAGCAGCTGCTCCTCCTCGGCATCGAGGCCGGCTGTGGCCTTCTTGATGTGCAGGTCCTCGACCCGTGGGAGGAACTCGTGCAGCGGCGGGTCGAGCAGGCGGACCGTCACCGGCAGACCGTCCATCGCGTCGAGGATCTCGACGAAGTCGGCCTTCTGCACCTGGCGCAGCTCTTCCAGCGCGGCGGCCTCCTCCTCCGGCGTGGAGGCGAGGATCATGCGGCGCACGACGGGCAGCCGGTCCTCGCCGAGGAACATGTGCTCCGTGCGGCACAGCCCGATGCCCTCGGCGCCGAACGCCCGAGCGTTCTTGGCGTCGGGACCGTTGTCGGCGTTCGCGCGCACGCCGAGCTTCCCCTTGCGGATGGCGTCGGCCCACCCGAGGATGATGTCGAACTCGGCCGGCGGCTCGGCGGCGGCGAGCTGCAGCTCGCCGAGGATGATCTCGCCGCTCGACCCGTCGAGCGAGATGACCTCACCCTCCTTGACGACGGTGTCGCCGACGGTGAACTGACCCTTGCCGATCTTGATCGCCTCGGCGCCTACGACCGCGGGGGTGCCCCACCCGCGGGCGACGACCGCCGCGTGGCTGACGAGACCGCCGCGCGACGTCAGGATGCCCTGGCTGACCATCATGCCGTGGACGTCTTCCGGGCTCGTCTCGCTACGGACGAGGATGACCTTCTCACCGCGCTCGGCAGCGGCGACGGCGTCGTCGGCGGTGAAGTACACCTTGCCGACCGCCGCGCCGGGCGAGGCCGCGAGACCCTTGGTGAGCGCCTTGCCCTTGCCGGCGAACTGCGGGTGCAGCACCTGATCGAGGTGATCGGCGGCGATGCGGTTGATCGCCTCCCCCTTGGTGATCTTCCACTTGCCGGCGCCCTTGCCGGTGCCCTTGGTCATGTCGACGGCCATCTTCAACGCCGCCGCGCCCGTGCGCTTGCCGACACGAGTCTGGAGCATCCAGAGCTTGCCCTGCTCGATGGTGAACTCGGTGTCGCACATGTCGGTGTAGTGCTTCTCGAGCCGGGCGAAGATGTCGAGCAGCTGGGCGTGGATCACCGGGAACTTGGCCTTCAGCGCGTCGAGATCCTCGGTGTTGCGGATGCCCGCGACGACGTCCTCACCCTGGGCGTTGACCAGGAAGTCACCGTAGGGCTGGTTCTCGCCGGTCGCCGCGTTGCGGGTGAAGCCGACACCCGTGCCGCTGTTGTCGTCGCGGTTGCCGAACACCATCGTCTGCACGTTGACGGCGGTGCCGAGGTCGTGGCTGATGCGCTCGCGCACCCGGTAGGCGATCGCGCGGGCGCCGTTCCAGCTCTTGAACACCGCCTCGACCGCGCCGCGCAGCTGCTTGGTGGGGTCCTGCGGGAACGCCTTGCCGGTCTCGGCCTTGACCACTGCCTTGTAGTGGTCGGCGAGCTTCTTGAGCGCGGCGGCGCTGAGGTCGGCGTCGGTCTTGGCGCCCGCTGCTTCCTTCGCTTCCTCGAGCGGGTGATCGAACTTCGCCGCGTCGATGCCGAGCACGATGCGCCCGTACATCGAGATGAAGCGGCGGTAGCTGTCGTAGGCGAAGCGCTCGTCACCCGTGACGCTGGCGAGGCCCTTGACGCTCTTGTCGTTGAGACCGAGGTTGAGGACCGTGTCCATCATGCCCGGCATCGAGAACTTGGCTCCGCTGCGCACGCTGACGAGCAGCGGGTCGCCCGGGTCGCCCAGCGATCGGCCCATCGCCCTTTCCAGCTTGGCGACGTGCTTGGCGATCTCCTCGTCGAGACCGGACGGCCACCCGTTGTGCATGTAGGCGCGGCAGGCGTCGGTGGTGATCGTGAACCCGGGGGGTACCGGCAGCTTCAATACCGACGTCATCTCGGCGAGGTTTGCCCCCTTGCCTCCGAGGAGGTCCTTCATCTCCATGGGGGGACGACGGTGCTTGTGATCGAAGCTGTAGACGTACGGCACGTCTGGGCAGTGTAAGCCGTAACCTTCCGGGCACCATGAGCGCGCCGGCAGGTCTGCGGATCTTTGGTTTCCCCCTTCACGTCCGTCCCGGTTTCGCGCTGCTCCTCGTGCTGGTCATCGTGGTCAATTCCGGCCCGATCGGTCTGTGGCTCGCCGCTGGGATCACGGGCTTCACGGTGCTGCACGAGCTCGGCCACGCGTTCGCCGCTCGCGCCACCGGGGCGCGCGCCGAGATCTCGCTCGATTTCCTCGCCGGGTACGCGTCGTTCCAGCCGACGCGCACCCTCAAACCGTGGGAGCGCGCCGGCATCTCGTTCGCCGGTCCAGCGATCCAGGTGGTCGCCGGCGTGGCGCTGCTCCTGGCGATGGGGGTCAACCCGCTCGATCGCCACGACGTCACGGACTCGGACGCCGCGCTCGCGCTGTGGTGGGCGGGCCCGATGATCGGCTTGTTCAACCTGGTGCCGGTTCTGCCCCTCGACGGCGGCAACATCGTGGCCGCCGCGCTGGACAAGGTGATCCCGGGCCGGGCTCGCACCGTGATGCTCTACGCCAGCATCGCCGCCACCGCAGCGGGCGCCGTGGCGCTCTACCTGAACGCCGACGCACGCCCGCTCGCCACCTTCCTCGTGTTCCCGCTGCTGATGCAGATGCAGATGCTCTCGTCGACGAGGCCGTCGGACGCCCGCAAGAGCGCACGTCGCGACCAGGCGACGGCGGCCGCCGAAGCGGAAGGCTGGCGCGACGACGGCGCCGCGCCGCCGCCGGGCATCACACTGTCGCCCTGGCTCAACGCCCACCGGGCCCTGCGCTCCGGCGACGCCGAGCAGGCGCGCAGGATGCTGGTCGAGGGGTTCAGCGATCGCCGGCCGCAGGGCTGGTGGCCTCCCGACTCGGCGCCGAAGCAGGCGCTCACCGACCTCGTCGATCTGCTGCCCCAGCCACTGCCGACGGGCAACCATCACGCGGAGTTGGTGCTGGCGAACATCCTTCTGGCGCTCGGACGCTTCGACGTGGCGGCGCACTACGCGGCGGACTCACACAGCCGCACGCCGTCGGCGGGCTCTGCGCTCGCGGTCGCCCGATGCGCCGCAGCGTTGGGCGAGCACGGCCTGGCGATGCAATGGCTCGAGGTCGCGGCGGCCACGAGCGCCCATCCGATGTGGTTGGCGCAGGCGATCGACTCTGCCGCCGAGTTCGCCGGCATGCGCAGCAGCGCGTCGTTGCGCCGCCTGCGCGACGACCTCGTGTCTGCCGCCTGATCCTGCGCGTTGACCGCGTCTCGGAGCTCAGAGCGTGTCGGCCGCGGCGCGCTTGACCGTGGCGAGCGCCGTCGTGCCCGCGACCGACGTGATCGTGCCGATCTCGGCCCCGTCGCGCACCAGCGCGTCGCCCGGCTGGGCGCCTTCGGGCACGGTGACCGTGCGCAGCAGCCGCGGCGGGGCGGCCCCCCGGCTGTCCATCCGTTCCACCAGTTCCTGGCCGGGATAGCAACCCTTGGTGAAGCTGACCGCCACGGACGCCACCCCGGTCTCGGCGGGGATCGTCTCCCCCGGCACGATCTCGGCTCCCATCGCCGGCCACGCGGCCTGCACCCGGGCGGCGAGCAGGTCGGCGGCATCGCCGGCGCGACCGACCGCCGTCCCGGCCGGTGCGTCCACCGCCGACCCGTCGCGCCACCAGGCAGCGACCGTTTCGACACCCGCGGCTGCGGCGGCGTCGGCCGCGCCCTCGCCGCGGATCGCGACGATCTCGCGCTGCTCAGACGAGATGTCGGCCTTCACCCGGATCTTGAAGCGTTGCAACCGGGTGAGGACGACGTCGCCGAACCCCGCCTCGACGTCGAGCTCGAAGGCCTCCTCCCCCACCCGCCGGACGCGCATCAGCGCGTCGACCTTCCCGGTCGGTTCGAGCACGAAGCTGGCGACGGCCTCACCGACCGCCAGCGCGCGCAGGTCCTGCGACAGCTGCGACTGGAGATAGGTGAGCGCATCCGGGCCCTCGACGCGGACGACGTCGACGGTCGTGGGAACAGAGATCAGCTCCGTCATGCGCAGAGTCTGCCGGGAGGACGGCCGGCTACCGCCCCCCGGGCCGCAGCGGCGCTCAGGCGTTCGTGCCCTCGGCCGCGCGCTTGGCGCTCATGCGGCGCGCCGCCGGGATCGCCGCGAGGAGCGCAGCGGCCTTGTTGCGGCACTCCAGATCTTCGTCGTCGGGGACGCTGTCGGCGACGATCCCCGCTCCCGCTTGCAGCGCAGCGCCGTGGGGGCCGACGAACATCGTGCGGATCGCGATCGCGGTGTCGAGATTGCCGCTGAAGTCGACGTAGCCGACGACGCCGGCGTACGGCCCGCGCTTCACGGGCTCGAGCTCGTCGATGATCTCCATCGCCCGCACCTTCGGCGCGCCGCTGACGGTCCCCGCCGGCAACGTCGCCCGCAACACGTCGATGGGGCTCCTGCCGGGCACGAGGTCTCCGCTGACCTGCGACGTCAGGTGCATCACGTGGCTGTAGCGCTCGAGCGTCATCAGCTCGTCCACGTGCACGGATCCGAACGTGGCGACGCGGCCGACGTCGTTGCGCGCCAGGTCGACCAGCATGATGTGCTCGGCGACCTCCTTCGGGTTCTCGCGCAGCTCGCCGGCGAGGCGGCGATCATGCTCGTCGTCTCGGCCGCGTCGCCGGGTTCCTGCGATCGGACGGCTGATCACCTTGCCGCCGAGCACCTGCACCATCGGCTCCGGCGAACTGCCCACGAGCGTCACGTCGGGATGGCGCAGGAAGTACATGTACGGGCTCGGGTTGACCTGGCGCAGCACCCGGTACACGTCGAACGGGTCGGCGTCGAGCTCGATGTCGTAGCGCTGCGAGAGCACCACCTGGAAGATGTCTCCGGCCCGGACGTACTCCTTGGCGACCTCGACGGCCTGCTGGTACAGCCCCCCGGCCATGCTGCTGCGCGCCGGGGGCAGCTCCTCGCCGGGGACGGGCGGAGCGATCGCGGCATACGGCAGCGGGCGGGTCAACGCGCTCACGCCCCTGCCGACGCGCGTGACCGCCGCGTCGTAGGCGGCGTCGACGCCCGCGGCATCGAGGCCGAGCACGGGCACGCTCTCGATCACGTACATCCGCTGGCGCCAGTGGTCGAACGCGACGAGCGAGCCGATGACGCTCATCACCGCGTCCGGCAGGCCGCGGTCGTCGTGCGGGACGTTCGGCAGGCGTTCCACCTCGCGGATGACGTCGTAGCCGAGGTACCCCATCACCCCGCCCTGGAGCGGCGGGAGGTCGGGGATCACCGGCGAGCGATACACGGCGAGCAACGCGTCGAGAGCGGTGAGGATGCCGCGGTCGAGCGGGACCGACGGCGGCAGCACGCCGTCGACGGTGAGCCGCCCATCGCGCAGCTCCAAAGTGGCGGATGGCTCGGTGCCGACGAACGAGAACCGGCTCCAGCGCTCGCCGTGCTCGACCGACTCGAGCAGGAATCCCGTCTGGTCGCCGGCCACCTTGGCGTACGCCGCGACCGGTGTCTCGAGATCGGCCAGCAGCTCCGTCCACACCGGCACGACCGTGTGGGTGGACGCCAGCGAACGGAACTCCTCGCGGCTCGGCCACATCGCAAGCCCGCTCATTCGAGCGGCCTCAGGACTTCTCGGCGCCGAACGCACGGAAGAAGCACGAGTACTCGCCCGTGTGGCAGGCGCCGCGTCCTTCCTGCTCGACGAGGAACAGCAGCGTGTCGCCGTCGCAGTCGTACGAAGCCGACTTGACGAATTGGCGGTCGCCGCTGGTGTCGCCCTTGCGCCACAGCTCCTGGCGGCTGCGGCTCCAGAACACGGTCCGTCCTTCGGCGAACGTGCGCTCGAGGCTCTCGGCGTTCATCCACGCCATCATCAGCACCTCGCGCGTGGCGACGTCCTGCACGATGGCGGGAACCAGGCCGTCGGCGTTGAACTTCACGGCCGCGAGCTGCTCGGGGGTGGCTTGGATCTGCACGCCGCTGGGCATGGCGCTCATGCTAGAGGTCGGCCTGTCGCGCGGCCGGGCCCGTTTCGCTCACGTCGAGGCGGCGCGCTTGAACGCCCGGCGCCGATCCTCGAGGCTCAGGTGGCGCTTGCGGATGCGGATGTGGTTCGGGGTCACCTCGACCAGTTCGTCGTCGGCGATCCACTCGATCGCCGACTCCAGCGTGTGCACGCGCGGCGCCGCCAGCTTCACGGCGTCGTCGTGGCTGTGAGTGCGGATGTTGGTCTTCTCCTTCGCCCGCACGGCGTTCACCACCATCTCGTCGCTGCGCGCGTTCTCGCCGACGACCATCCCCTCGTACACCTGATCGCCCGGCGTGACGAACAGCTCGCCGCGCAGCTGGAGGTTGTCGAGCGCGTGCGCGGTGACCGTGCCCACGCGATCCGCGACCATCGCGCCGCCGCCGCGGTGCGGCAGGTCGCCCGCCCACGGCGCCCAGCCGGCGTGGTGCTGGTGCAGCAGCGCCGTGCCGCGCGTGGCGGTGAGCAACATCGAGCGGAAGCCGATCAGGCCGCGGCTCGGGCACTCGAACGTGATCACCGTGCGCCCCGCGTCGCCCGGCCGCAGATCGGTGACCCGCCCCTTGCGCGGCGCGAGCGCCTGCGTGACGGTGCCGACGTGCTCGTCGGGCACGTCGCACACGCCACGCTCGAGCGGCTCGAACCGCTTGCCGTTGACCTCCTTGGTGATCACCTCGGGACGGCTCACCTGGAGCTCGTATCCCTCCCGGCGCATCGACTCGATCAGCACCGCCAGCTGGAGCTCGCCCCGGCCGGCGACCTCGATGATGTCAGGCGAGTCGGTGTCGTGGAGCCGGATCGACACGTTGCCCAGGATCTCGCGCTCGAGCCGCTCGCGCAGGTGGCGGCTGGTGAGGAACTTCCCGTCGCGCCCGGCATAGGGCGACGTGTTGACCCCGAACGTCATGCGCAGCACGGGCTCGTCGACGATCAGCCGGGGCAGCGCCTTCGGGTCGTCGGCGGCCGCGATCGTGTCGCCGATCTCGACCTCAGGGAACCCGGCGACGACGAACAGGTCGCCGGCGTGCAACTCGTCGACCTCGGCGCGGCCGACGCCGCGGAACTCCATCAGTTGGGTGAGCCGGCGCTTCAGCGGAGGTTGGCCTTCCCCGAACTCCTCTTCCAGCAAGGCGACAGTCTCGCCGCGGCGCAGCACGCCGTTGTGAATGCGTCCGATCGCCAGGCGCCCGAGATAGTCGCTGGCGTCGAGGGTGGTGACCAGCGCTTGCAGCGGGGCCGCCGCGTCGCCCGTCGGCGCCGGGATCTTCTCGACGATCGCGTCGAGCAGAGGGGTGAGGTCGGCGTCCGGCGGCGGCATGCCGATGCCGACCATCGCCCGGCCGTCGCGGGCGACGGCCGAGATCACCTCGAAGTCGATGTGATGATCTCCGGCGTCGAGATCGATGAACAGCTGGTAGACCTCGTCGAGCACCTCGTCCGGCCGCGCGTCCTGGCGGTCGACCTTGTTGATGATCACGATCGCAGGCAAATCCTGCGCCAGCGCCTTCTGGAGCACGTAGCGGGTCTGCGGCAGCGGGCCCTCGGCGGCGTCGACCAGCAACAAGACGCCGTCGACCATCGTCAGCGCTCGCTCGACCTCACCGCCGAAGTCGGCGTGGCCTGGCGTGTCGACGAGGTTGATCTTGACGCCGTTCCAGGTGATCGACGCCGCTTTGGCGAGGATCGTGATGCCCCGCTCGCGCTCTTGGTCGTTGGAGTCCATGACGCGCTCGACCACGGCCTGGTGGGCGGCGAACGTGCCGGTGGCGCGCAGCAGCGCGTCGACGAGGGTGGTCTTGCCGTGATCGACGTGCGCGACCAGCGCGACGTTGCGGAGGGAGGTCATGAGGGTCCTGCCCGGAACGCCGGGCTGCGGGCTGGCTGAGAGACGTGCCCGATGACACGCCACCCGGGGCGTCGGATCGGTGGGGTGTTCGGATCAGCGGGCCGAGCGGCCGCCGAGGTCAGTCGTCGTCGTCGGCGTCGTCTGCGTCGTCGTCGAAGGTGACGCCATACCGCTCGGCGATCGCCGCATACTCGTCGTCGTCTTCATCGGTGGCCTGGCGGGACCCGCTGCCTCCGAGACCCAGGTCAAATGCGCTGGGACCAGCCTGCTTGAGCTTGCGCGCCTCTTCGAAGCGGCGATGACGACCCTTCTTCACGGTAGGGCTCCGAACTTAGTGAAGTGACATTACGAACGAGTGTACCGTCCGAGCGAGAGGACCCACGGGACCGCCCGAGAGACGTGGAGCACATCCTACAAGCTCACACTCGTCGGGACCGGGGACGGTGGGGGCGCCGCCACTCCTCGTCTCCGTCGGCGGAGCGCGGTCTTCGGTGGCAAGATCGACCTGTGGGACGAATCGTTGCGCTCCTCAATCAGAAGGGCGGCGTCGGGAAGACGACCGTCGTGCTCGGGCTCGCATCCGCCGCCGCGCAGAGCGGTCAACGGGTGCTCGTCGTCGACCTCGACCCCCAGGCGTCGTCGACGTGGGCGCTCGGCGTCGAGCCGTCCGACGACGTGAAGTCGGCCGCCGACCTGCTCGAGGCGGCGCGGCTGGACAAGGTCACCGTCGATTCGGAATGGACCGACCGGATCCGGCTCGTCCCCGCGTCGCAGTCCCTCCAGGACAAGGAGAGCGGGAACCCGAAGCGGCTGCGCAGCCGGCTCAACGGCGTCGCCGAGCGCTACGACGCGGTGCTGATCGACTGCCCGCCGTCGCTCGGCAACCTCACCGCCAGCGGCCTCAGCGCGGCGCACCACGCCCTGGTCGTGGTCGAGCCGTCCGCCCTCGGGTTGCGCGGCATCGGCGCCGTCGCGGACGTCATCGACGAGGTGTGGGAACGCTGGAACCCGGACCTCGACTTCGCCGGCGTGATCGTCAACAAGGTGCCGCCGGTGAGCTCGGAGGCCGACCGCCGCTATGACGAGCTGACGCGCATCGTCGGCAAGCGGGCGATCTGGAAGCCGGCGGTCCCGCAGCGGGTGATCGTCAACCAGGCGATCGGTGAGCGCCGCCCGATCCACTCCTACGGGGCCCGCGCCGCGGACGTGAGCGCCGCGTTCGACGCCCTGTGGGCCCGCCTCCGCCGGGTCACGCGCTAGCAGTCGATCGCACGCGCCTCAGTTGGAGCGTGGAGGCGGCCCTTCGACGTCGATCAGCCGCAGGCCGCCGCGCCCGTCGAACGTGAGCCCGGCACGGCCTTCGACGAGGCGGCGGATGCCGTCACCGAGCAGCTCGGCACGCCAACCCTGCCCCAGGCGGGCGTCGTCGTCACCGCGCAGCAGGGAGACGAGGTCGGCGCGCGTGGCCAGCAGCGCGGTGTCGATGCGCTGGGTGCGGGCGACTTCGGCGACCCACGCCGAGACCAGGGTGACGGCCGGGCGGAGGTGACGGTCCAGGTCCTCGCCCTCGCTCGCCGGCAGCGCCGCCTCGGAGCTGGCGCCGTCGGCGACCGCCGCCAGGATCTCGCGGCCGAGCGCGCCGCGCCAGTGACGCTCGTCGACGCCACGGCACTGTGCCAGCTCCTTCTGGTCCTTCGGCTGGCGCTGCGAGATCCCGAGGATCGCCAGGTCGGGAAGGATCTGGCGAGGGGGCGCGTCCACGCTCATCGCCCGCCGTTCGCGCCATGCCGCGACCGAGCGAGCGACGCTGCGGGCGCGCGGCTTCAGCGTGCGCACGTCCTTGAGGCGGGTCCACGCCTCGTCCGGGCTGACGCCGCTCGCAGGCCGCTGACGCAGCTCTTCGCAGGCTTCCTGGACCCACGACTGGCGGCCCAGCTGGTCGAGGCGAGCGGACAGCTTGTCGTGCAGCGCGAACAGGTGGATGACGTCGGAGGCGGCGTACTGCTCCTGGTCGGCGGTCAACGGGCGGCGCAGCCAGTCGGTGAGCCGGTCGCCCTTGGGCAACGAGGCCCCGAGCTCGCCCTGGACGAGCGCCACCAACGACGGCGTGCTGTAGCCGATGAAGCCCGCGGCGAGCTGGGTGTCGAACAGCACGCCGGGCACGCAGCCACAGGCGTGGGTCAGCACGTCGAGGTCCTGCTGCGCCGCGTGGAACACCGCGACGGCCGGCCCGGCGAACAGACGGCCGAGCGCTTTGACGTCGACGGCGAGCGGGTCGACGAGCGCGACGTCCTGGCCATCGGGGGTGTCCCACGCCAGCTGCACGAGAGCCAGCTTGGGGAAGTAGGTGCGCTCCCGGTGGAACTCGGTGTCGATGGCGTATCGGTCGACACCAGCCAAGGCGTCGACCAAGTCCTCCAGCCCGCTCTGGGTGTCGACCCAGCGGTGCGTCACGAAGGCTGATCTCCGGTCACGACCTCGCGCCCGGACAGCTGCCATGCCATCGTGCCGCCTGCGACGTTGACGACCTCGAGCCCTTGATCTGCCAGGAACTCGCACGCTCGCATGCTGCGCCCACCGCTCTTGCAGATGACGTACGCAGGGCCCTCGCCGCGGAAGGCGTCGACGTTGTCGGGCACCGATCCGAGGGGGACGTGCACGGCCCCGGGCACGTGCCCCCCGACGTACTCGTCGGTCTCGCGTACGTCGAGCAGTCGGGCGCCCTGGGCGAGCGCGTCGGCGAGTTCGTCGATGTTGACCTCTGTGATGGGCACGGACGCAACGCTACTGGCTCGGCCATGGAACGTCGGTGGGCCTGTTGACGTTGCGTGCCACCGCCGCCGGCACATCGACGGCTGTCACCCGCAGCCGGTCGACGACGGCGTACACGGCCCGCTCCCCATGCTGGAACGCCTGCTCCACCGCCGCCAGAGCGGTCGTCGACCAGACCGCCAGCAGGGGCTCGATGCGGGTTGTCCGGGCCATCGCCACGTCGACCTCGCCGGTCGAGCAGGCGTCGCGCAGGGACGTGATGACGCTGGCCTCGAGCCATGGCATGTCACACGCCACGATCGCGACGTAGGGCGTCGTGAGCGTACGCAGAGCGGTGACGATGCCGCCCAGCGGGCCTTCCCCGGGGAAGTGATCGGGTTCCAGAGAAACGCCGAGCCCACCATGCGCGTCGGCGCGACCCCCCACCGCGATGACCGGATCGCAGCCAGCCGAGCGCAGCACCGCGACGACGCGTTCCCCCATCGTCGTGTCACCCCACGGCATCGCGGCCTTGTCGCGCCCCATGCGCCGGCTGGCTCCTCCGACGAGCACCGCGCCGGCGAGGCCGCTCGCCGCCGGCGCCCCCATCGGTCAGCCCTCCGCCGGCACGCCGCTCGGGTCGAGCTGCTGGAGGAACACGGCGCAACGTTCCGCCTCGTCGTCCTCGCCGATCGCCGCAGCCATCGCCGCCAAGCCCCGCAGCGCGCGCAGGAAGCCGCGGTTCGATTCGTCCGCCCATCGCACATATCCGCTGCCCCGCCAGCCGTTGGCGCGCAACGCGTCGAGCCCGCGGTGGTAGCCGACGCGGTAGGCGGCATAGCGCTCCACGTCGTCGCGGCCGAGATCACCGAGGTGCGCCCAGCCGTCGAGCGAGCGCGGCCAGCGCGCGACCACGGCGGCCACCGCCGCTCGCCGGTCGTGCGCGGGCCCAGCGAGCGCCTGCGCGAGCGCGTGGCGGGCCTCGGGCGGCTCGGGGGGCAGAACGGTGCTGGGCGGGCGGGCCGACAGGTTGATCTCGCTCACCAGGCCCACGTTATGGGTCCACGAGTCGCGACCGCGCCCCGCGTACTCTTCGGCCATGCTCGCTCTCACCGTCGACGCTGCGCGCAACATCGCCATCGGTGTGCTGGTCGCCCTCGTGGTGCTGGCGGCGGTCACGGCCAAGGTCATCGCGAACATCACGGCGAAGGTGATCGTGGTGCTCATCATCGTCGGGCTGGCGCTGGGTGTGTGGACGCAGCGCGCGTCGCTCGGAGACTGCGCCGACCGTGTGAAGGAGCAGGCCCGAGCCGGCTCCACGACCACGACGTGCACGTTCTTCGGGACGGACGTGGACGTCAAGGTTCCCGTCAGCGCCAACCGCTGACGTCACCCGGCGCGCCGGCTGCAGCGGCCCACGCGCCGCCCACGGCGCGCGCCAGGGTTCCGACCACCTGCTCGGCGAACTCGGCAGGGTGGCGGTGCGGGCCGTCGTGGCGAGCGCCGTCGAGCTCGACCAGCTGGCCATGCGCCAGCGCGGCCGCCAGGGACGCCATCGCGTCGCCGTGCGGGGAGAATCCTTTGCTGCCGCGGGCGGCGATCACGGGAACCGCGATCTCGTCCGGTCCCCACGGAGGCGCGCGGCGGACGTCGTCGAGTTCGGTGAGCATCGTGGTCCCCTCCGCGCGACGACGGCGGCGTGTCTGCTCCGGCAGGGCCTCCCACCGCTCCGATCCGATCATGCGCCGCATGAACGACTCCGCCGCCGCCGATGCGCCGTCGCCGTGTGCGGGGCGTGGCCAGTCCGGCAACCACGGCAGAGGTGTCTCGTAGATCGCCACGCCGCGGACGAGGTCGGGACGTCGAGCGGCTGCGGCCATCGCCACGTGCCCGCCATAGCTGTGGCCGACGACGAGCGCGGGCCGTTCGGCGAGGATCGTGAGCAGATCGGTGACGTTGTCGGCGACCGTGAACGGGCCGCCGTGCGGCGTCGAACGGCCATACCCGCGGCGGTCGAAGCGCACGACACGGAAGCGGTCGTCGAGCCGTCTGCTGAGCCGCAACATCCCCGCCGAGCGGTCCATCGAGCCGTGGACGAGCGCGATCAGAGGAGCGTCCGGCGGCCCCGCCTCGGCATGCCAGAGCGCTCCGCTGCGGCGGCCCGTCATTCGACGCGCACGACGCGCAGCACGTCGGTCGCGGCTCCACTCGGCCGCGCCGGCGCGCCGGCGAGCACCAGCGCGACGTCGCCGTGGCGGGTGAACCCCGCTTCGACCGCGCGCTCGACGGCGAACCAGACCAGCTCGTCGGTGGACGTGTACGTGTCGACCAGGATCGGCCGCACGCCCCACGAGAGCGACGCGGCGCGCAGCGTCTCGGGATTGTGGCTCAGGGCGACCAGATGCGACAGCGGGCGGAAGCGCGCCATCGCCCGGGCCGTGCGACCCGAGCTCGTGCAGCACAGGATCGCGGAGGCGTCGACGTCGATCGCCGCCTGCCACGCGGCGTGGGTGATGGCGAACGTGATCGCGTCGGTGACGTCGAACAGCACGGACGATCCCCTGCGCGTCTCGCGCCCGAGGCGCGATGCCCACTGCACGTAGTTGGCCTCCGCCTCCGCTCGCACGGCGACGCGGCTCATCGTCTCGACCACGCCGACGGGATCGTGGCCGATCGCCGTCTCGGCGGAGAGCATCACCGCGTCCGTGCCGTCGAACACGGCGTTGGCGACGTCGCTCACCTCGGCGCGCGTCGGCGACGGCGCGGTGATCATGGACTCGAGCATCTGCGTCGCGGTGATCACCGGAACGCCGGCCTCCACGCAGTGGCGCACGATGCGCTTCTGGAGGTGCGGCACATCCTCGAGCGGGCACTCGATGCCCAGGTCGCCGCGCGCGACCATCACGGCATCGGCGGTCGCGACGATCTCGGGCAGCGCGAGGACGGCGGGCATCGTCTCGATCTTCGCCACCAGACGCGCGTTCGAGGGCCGGATGGCGGCGCGGACGCGTTCGATGTCGGCGGCGCCGCGGACGAACGAGACAGCGATGAAGTCGATCCCGGCCGCCGCCGCCGACTTGGCGAGGACGAGGTCGGCGTCGGTGGGGGCGGTGATGCGCAGCCGCTCTGCCGGCAGGTGCACCCCCGGGCGCCCCTGCGTTCGCCCACCGGTGATGACGCGGGTGTGGACGGCGCCGTGGCGCACGTCGTCGACGCACAGGCAGATCGCGCCGTCGCCGATCACGACGCGGTCGCCGATCGACACGTCGTCGAGCAACGTGTCGTAATCGACGTTGACCACCTGTTCGCCGCTCTCCCCTTCGCCGGGCACGAGGCGCACCTCGGCGCCTTCCGACCAGAAGACGCCGCCGTCGGGGAATGCGCCGGCGCGCACCTTCGGCCCGGGCAGATCGGCGAGGACGGCCGTGTGGACGCCCAGACGCTCGGCGGCGACGCGCACACGGCGGAGCCGCTCGAGGTTCTGCTCCAACGGGCCGTGGCTGAGGTTCAGTCGCACGACATCGACGCCGGCGCGCAGCAGCCGGTCGATCGTCATGGGGTCCTCTGACGCCGGACCCAGCGTGGCGACGATCTTCGTCCGGCGTTGCATGCATGCTTATCTAGTCGCTGGATGGACGCCGACCGAACACAATCGATCGCAGACCTCTGCGCGTTTTTGGACGCGAGCCCGTCACCGTGGCACGCCGTCGACGTCGCCGCCGCCTCCCTCAGCGCTGCCGGCGTCGCTGAGCTGGAGGAATCCGCCGCCTGGGACGCGGCCGCGGCCGGGTTCGTCCGCCGCGGCGGCGCGCTCGTCGCGTGGCGACGGCCCGAGGGCGCGGACGCCGCCGCCGGGTTTCGCATCGTCGGCGCCCACACCGACTCTCCGGGCCTGCGGGTCAAGCCGCGGCCGGACACCGGCTGCTTCGGATGGCGGCAGCTGGGCGTCGAGGTCTACGGCGGCGTGCTGGCGAACAGCTGGCTCGATCGCGACCTCGGCATCGCCGGGCGCGTCGTGCTGCGCGACGGCACACGGCGCAACGTCGCGGTGACCGAACCGATCGCCCGGATCCCGCAGCTGGCCGTCCATCTCGACCGCGACGTCAACGACCGCGGTCTCGTGCTCGACCGCCAGGCGCACCTCACGCCGGTCTGGGGCACGGGCACGGCGACCGACGGCGACTTCGTCCGCTGGCTGGCGAACTGCCTCGGCGTCGCGTCCACCGACGTCGCGTGGTGGGAGCTGTGCCTGTTCGACGTGACGCCAGCTGCGGTGCTCGGCGCCGACCGCTCCCTGCTCGCCTCCGGCCGCCTCGACAACCAGGTGTCCTGCTGGGCCGCGGTCTCGGCGCTGCGCGCAGCGGCGCCGAGCGATCACGTCGCCGTGGTCGCGCTGTTCGACCACGAAGAGGTGGGAAGCGGCTCCGCCACGGGCGCCGCGGGGCCGTTGCTGGAGACGATCCTCGAGCGGATCGTGCTGGCCAGCGGCGGCACGCGAGCCGATGTCCACCGCGCCTGCGCATCGTCGCAGTGTGTGTCGGCGGACAACGCGCATGCCGTCCACCCGAACTATCCCGAGCGCCACGAACCCGGTCACCGACCGATCGTCAACGGCGGGCCGGCGATCAAGGTCAACAGCAACCAGCGTTACGCCACCGACGGCACGACCGCGGCGCTGTTCCAGTCGCTGTGCGACGCGGCCGGCATCCCGTGGCAGGTCTTCGTCAGCCGTAACAACATGCCCTGTGGCAGCACGATCGGACCGATCACGGCGACCCGGCTGGGCATCGCCACCGTCGACGTCGGCGTGCCGCAGCTGTCGATGCACTCGGCTCGCGAGCTGTGCGGCGTGGACGACCCGGCTCATCTGCGCGCCGCGCTGACAGCCTTCCTCTCCTAGCGATCCCGGCGCGGCCCTCGTCGGCGGCGCTCAGGCGCCGGCGCGGAGCTGCGCGTCGTCGAACAGCCGCTGGAGCTCGGCGTGGAGCTTGTCGGTGAGATCCTTCACCGCGCTGCGCCGCACGCGGCCGTCGGCATCGCGCTCGGCGACCATCGGCTCACCGACCACGACGACGCACGTGCGCGGGTACAGCATGCGCGATCCCTTCGCGTTCACCCGCTCGCTGCCGCCGATGCCGACCGGCACGATCGGCACCCCGGCCTTGACGGCGATGTAGGCGACGCCGTCGAACAGAGGCTGGACGATCGGGCCGCTCTTGCGCTCGCCCTCGGGGAACAGCACGAGCGGCTCACCGGATTGCAGGACCTCGATGCAGCGCCGCATCGCCTCACGATCGACGGTGCCGCGCGTGACCGGGAACGCGCCCAGGGCCGTGATGATCCTGCCGAACCAGGCGAGCTTCCACATCGAGTCCTTGCCCATGAACCGCAAGCGCCGGCGTGTCACCGTGGCAGCGAGCGGTGTGTCGACGTAGCTGCGGTGCACCGGGGCCAGCACGAAGGCGCCGGAGCGCGGGACGTTGTGCTTGCCGATCACCCGGGTTCGGGTCCAGGCGACGATGAAACCGACGACGATCGCCCGAGCGACCGCGTAGAACGCTCGGCTCGCCCGCCCGCCGCCGGCGAGCGACGTCGCCATCTCGCTCACGCCGCCCCGGCCTCGGCTTCGGCGAGCAGCGATTCCACGGCGCCGAGCACCTCGTCGACGGTCAGCCCGCTGGTGTCGACCACGCGCGCATCGTCGGTGGCGCGCAGCGGACCATCGGCACGCGACCGATCCCGCCGGTCGCGTTCGATGATGCTGCGTTCGATCTCGTCGACGTCGCCGCCGACCTCGCCGTGCCGGCGTTCGGCGCGCACCCGCGGCGACGCCGTGAGGTACAGCTTGAGGACCGCGTCGGGGAACACCACGCTGCCGATGTCGCGCCCTTCGATGACCCCGCCGCCACGGGCTCGCGCCCACTGGCGCTGGCGTTCGCGCAGATCGGCGCGCACTGCGCTGTTCGCCGCGACCGCGCTGACCGCGGCGGTGACCTCGCGGCCACGGATCTCGACCGTGGCGTCGACGCCGTCGACGATCACCCCGGCGTCGGAGACGTCGAGAGAGAGGTCCGCGACCATCTTCGCCACGGAGTCCTCGTCGTCGGGGTGGATGCCCCGTCGCATGGCGGCGAACGCCACGGCTCGGTACATCGCTCCGGTGTCGAGGTACTCGAGCCCGAGCCGAGCTGCCAGCGCCCGCGCGATCGTGCTCTTGCCCGCCCCAGCGGGGCCATCGATCGCGATCACACGCATCGGGTCATCCTCACCAGTTGTTCGTGCCGAGTGGCCGTCCCTCTTCATAGCCGGACGAGCTCTGCACGCCCACAACGGCACGCTCGTGCAGCTCGTCGATCGTGCGCGCGCCGGCGTAGGTCGCCGCGCTGCGCACGCCGGCGACGATCTGGTCGAGCAGATCCTCGACGCCCGGCCGCTCGGGATCGAGGTACATCCGCGACGTGCTGATGCCCTCCTCGAACAGCTCCTTGCGGCTGCGCTCGAAGGCCGACTCGGCGCGGGTGCGGTTCTTCACCGCGCGGTTCGACGCCATGCCGAAGCTCTCCTTGTAGAGCCGGCCGTCGGCATCGCGCATCGTGTCCGCGGCGCTCTCGAACGTCCCCGCGACGAGCGAGCCGACCATCACGTTCGACGCGCCGGCGGCGAGCGCGAGGGCGACGTCGCGCGGGTAGCGCACTCCCCCGTCCGCCCACACGTGCGAGCCGCGCTGGCGCGCCTCGGCCGCGCAGTCGAGCACGGCCGAGAACTGCGGCCGACCGACGCCGGTCATCATCCGGGTCGTGCACATCGCGCCTGGCCCGACGCCCACCTTGACGATGTCCGCCCCCGCCGAGACGAGGTCGCGGACGCCTTCCTTGGTGACGACGTTGCCGGCGACGATGGGCGAGCTGGGGGCGGCGGCGCGCACGTCATCGACGACGGCGAGCGTGCGCCTCTGATGCCCGTGGGCCGTGTCGATCACCAGCACGTCGACGCCCATCTCGACGAGCGCCTTGGCCTTGACCGCCGGCTCGCCGTTGATCCCGACCGCCACCGCGATCATCAACCGGCCCTCGGCGTCGACGGCCGGGCGGTAGATCGTCGAGCGCAACGCCCCCGCCCGGGTGACACAGCCGACCAGGCGGCCCTCGGGATCGACCACCGGAGCGGCGTTGACCCGCGCCTCGGTGAGCTCGTCGAACACCTGCTCCGGCGACGCTCCCTCGGCGATCGTGAACAGCTCGCGGCTGGCGACGTGCTGGAGCTGGGTGAAGCGATCGAAGCCCATCGCATCGGTCTCGGTGAAGATCCCCACTGGGCGCACGTCGTCGTCGACCACGATCACTGCCCCGTGGGCGCGCTTGTGGATCAACCCCAGAGCGTCGCCGACCGTGTGGTGCGGCGACAGCGTGATCGGCGTGTCGTAGACCGTGTGACGGGACTTGACGAAGCGCACCACGGAATCGACGACGTCGAGCGGGATGTCCTGCGGCAGCACGACGAGGCCACCCCGGCGTGCGACGGTCTCGGCCATGCGCCGGCCGGCGACCGCCGTCATGTTCGACACCACGATCGGCGTGGTCGTGCCCAGCCCGTCCGGAGTCGTCAGATCGACGTCGAAGCGGCTGACCACGTCGGAGAGCAGGGGCACCATGAAGACGTCGCTGTACGTCAGATCGAAGGGCGGTGGCTGCTCGGTCGTGAAGCGCATCGTCGTCGGTCTCCCAAGGTGGGCTGCTCGGCGGGACGGTGGGCCGGCCCGACCGACCGATCAAGGTTAGAGGTGAACGGACGCAGTGGCACTAGCTTGCCGCTCCGTGACGACGCCTGTGGTCTTGGTGCACGGTTGGGGTGGTTCCTTCGACGCGACGTGGGTGCGACCGGGGTTCGCGGCCCTGCTCGAAGACGCCGGCCGCCCGGTGATCGGCGTCGACCTCCTCGGCCACGGCGCCGCCCCCAAGCCGCACGACCCCGCCGCGTACGTCGACCTCACCACACGGATCGTCGAGGCCCTCCCCGACGAGCCGGTGGACGCGATCGGCTTCAGCCTCGGCGCGATCACGCTCCTGCGCACCGCGATCGCCCATCCCGAGCGCTGTCGCCGCCTGGTGCTCGCCGGCATCGGCGACGGCGTCATCGGCGCCGACAGCCCCGAGCGCCAGGAAGCGTCGGCGCGTGGGCAGGAACGCATCGTGCAGGCGCTGGAGAGCGACGAGCCGCCTGAGGACAACGTGGCACGCCTGTTCGTGCGCTATGCCGAGCAGCCGGGCAACGACCGCGCCGCCCTCACCGCGGTCATGAAGCGCGCCCGGGGCGAGGCGATCACGCCAGACCGCCTGGCGGTGGTCACGTCCCCCACGCTGGTGGTGATCGGCGACCGTGACAGCGCGGCGCCCGCCGACGCGCTCGCGGCCGCGTTCCCGATGGGCCGCGTCGCGCTGCTGCGCAACGTCGACCACTTCGCCACACCCGAGTCGTTCGGGTTCGTCGATGCCGCGCTGGAGTTCATCGGCGCGGCGCCGTGACCGCCATCGACGACGCGCTGCGCGTGCTGCGCAGCGGCGGCGTCGTCGCGATCCCCACGGAGACCGTCTACGGCCTCGCCGCCGACGCGTCCGACGAGGCGGCCGTGCGGCGTGTGTTCGCGATCAAGGGGCGACCCGCCGACCATCCCGTGATCGTCCACGTCGCGTCGGCGCAACAGCTGACCGAGTGGGCGTCCGACGTCCCGCCTGTGGCGTGGACGCTCGCGCTCGCCTGCTGGCCTGGACCGCTGACGCTGCTGGTGCCTCGGGCGGCGCGCGTGCTCGACGTCGTGACGGGCGGGCGCCCGACGGTGGGCATCCGCGTGCCCGCTCATCCGATGACCCTCGAGCTGCTCGAGCGCTTCGGCGGCGGTCTCGCCGCGCCGTCGGCGAACCGGTTCGGACGGGTCAGCCCGACCACCGCGGCGCACGTGCGCGCCGACCTCGCCGGCGCGGTCGATCTCGTGCTCGACGGTGGCCCGTCGCCTGTCGGGGTGGAGAGCACGATCGTGGATTGCACCGTCGATCCCCCGCAGATCCTGCGGCCGGGCGGTATCACCGCCGCCGACATCGAGCGCCTGCTCGGTGGCGAGCTGGCCGCGACGAGCGGGCCGAGCCGGGCGCCCGGGATGCTCGCCGCGCACTACGCACCCCGGTGCCGTGTCGTCGTGGAGCCGACATCGGCACGGGCGCAGGCGACGGCGGCGGAGCTGCGCGCGGCCGGCAAGGCGGTCGACGTCCTCGACCCGGGCCCGGACACGGTCGCGTACGCGCAGAGCCTCTACGGATGGCTGCGATCCGCCGACGAACGCCGGCTCGACGCCGTGGTCGCTGTGCTGCCGCCCGCCGAAGGTCTCGGCCACGCGGTCCGCGATCGCCTCCTGCGCGCTGCAGCCGGATCGTCCGGCGCCGTCAGCCCGACGGATCCCAGCGACCCAGCTGGTTGAGCTGCGCGACCCACAGGTCACGCACCGCGTCGACGTCAGGCAATGCCGCGGGACGCCCAGCGTCGTCGGGGCTGGCGATCGTGATGCTCACCGTGCTGGCCCCCGCATCGGGGATCAGATCGAGCCGGCAGCAGCAATCGAGCGGAGGGTCGAGGTGCGTCTCGAGCACGTAGGGAGGGTCGTCCACGAGGACCTCGCCGATCCACGAGGCGACCACGAGCAGCGCTTCGAACGCCTCCGCCGGCAGCAGCTCGATGACGAACGACGGCGAGTCGTGGGCGACTCGGCGCCCGGCCGCGCGCGACGGCGTCGATGCCCGCCGCGGGCGCGAGCCCTCGGCCCCTGGCGGCGCAGGGGCCGCCTGCGCGCCGCGCCGGGCGACCGCATCGTCGTAGGCCCGGTTGATGTCGCGCATGCGCCGCTCATCGCCGCCACGGTCGGGATGCATCTGCATCGCCAGCCGCCGGCGTGCCGCCGACAGCTCGTCGAGCGTGGCATCGGGCCCCACGCCGAGGATGGCGAACGGGTCCCGCTCGGGCGGCTCGGCGGTCACCCGTGCTGGCTCGGGCCCGGCGGCGAGACGGTGACCCGTGCGCCGTTCCAGCGGCCGCGGGGCTCGGCGGCGGCGACGACAGGCGGCGCCATCGCGGGCCAGTCACGCCCGGCGTCGACGATGGCCAGCAGTTCCCACCGATACTGGCCGCTGGCTGCGTGCCAGTAGCCGGTGGCGGCGGCGGACACCGGGTCGGTGACGATCGCGTCCGTGCCGAGCGAGCACATCTGCGCCACGATCCAATCGACGGGCGAGACCACGTGCGCCAGACGCTCCCACGCGGCGGCATCGCTGCGATGCAGCCAGCTCAGCTTGCTGATCGTCGACGCGGCCGTCGGCTGCGCTCCCACCGCCGCCTCCCACGCCGGGCCGTCGAGCTGACCGAGCAGCCATCCGGCATCCGGACGGGAGCGCTCGCAGGCGCCGATCATCGCCTCACGCAGCGGGACACCGTCGGCGTCGAGGAACACCGCCCCGGCCGGCGCAGAGACGGCGACGGTGGCCGGTGGTGACGATCGCAGCAGCCCCCAGGCTCGCTGCACGGCCTCCCACCACACGCCGAGGTCGACGTCACCGTCCTCGCCGGGCGGCGTGTGGTCGATCACCTTCGACTCCGAGCTGGAGCCTTCGATCACGCGCACATGCGTGGCTCGGCGCGTGATCTCGATCGCGGCATCCGGAGTCATGGGCCGAAACTAGCGTCACCGCTGCGAGGGTCGTTGCTCCGCGCGCGCGGGTTCACTACCCTGTCTCCCCAGGCGGAGGCCCAGCCGATCTCGCGTCCCTGCGCGACGGCCGTGCGGAGGTCCACTGCCTGATGAACAACCAGACGCTGAAGAAGCTGGCCCTGTACCTCTCGGTCGCGTTCGTCGTCATCTCGATCTGGCGGGATCCGAGTGGAAGCGCCGATGCGGCAGGGGAGTTCCTCGGCTCCGTCGGCGGGTTCTTCTCGACGCTCATCGACAAGCTCTCGGAGTTCTTCAAGGGGCTCGGCGACGACAACGACGGCGGGGGCGGCGTCATCATCCCGCCGACCTCGAGCGTGCCGTGACCATCGCCGCCACGGCCGAGCGGCTGCGGAACACGTGGCAACGCTTCCTCACCCCGCCGATCGACATGCTCGACGAGATGCTCGTCGACGGCGAAGACCTCCGCCACGCCGACGCGCCGGCGCTGAAGGCGTTCTTCGTCGAGGAGTTGCCGCTGCTGTTGTTGGCCATCGGCGTCGGCGGGGCGATCGCCGTCGCCGGGGCGCGCTCGGAGCACCTCTCGATCGCCGGCCTCGCCCTCGTCGGGGCGGGCGGCCTGCTGATGTACTTGCGCATCAAGCGCTGGAACGAGCGCTACACCGCGTACGCGCTCACGTCGTTGCGCGTGATCCGCATCAGCGGCTTCCTCAACCGGTCGATGGCGTGGGTGCCGTGGGCCAAGGTCACCGACGTGCGTTTCGAGGTGACGCTCCTCGGGCGGCTGTTCGGCTATGCCACGGTGCGCATCGACAGCGCCAACGAGGAGTCGGGGCTGAAGGAGATGCGCAACCTCACCGACCCCGCCACGTTCTACGCCAAGATCACCGAACTCGTTCAGCTGAAGCAGGGCGGCGTCGCCGGACCGTTCGAGCCGTCGCCGCGGCTGCCTCGGTGACGGCGGGCTGCGCCCCTGCCGCGCGGGTCGTCAGCCAGAGCTGCATCGACGCGATCCAGAACAGCACCGCTCCGGCGACATGGAACCCGACGAGCAGGGCCGGCACGTCGGTGAGGTACTGCACGTAGCCCAGCAGAGCTTGGGCGCAGGCGATCGTCATCCACCGTGCGATCGCCCCTTCCAGCAGCACACGGTCACCGGCGCGTGTGCGCAGCTGCCAGACGAGGCCGAGAGCGAGCGCGATCGTCACCAGCACGGCGATGCTGTGGATCCGGGCGATATCAGGGATGTCGAACGAGAAGCGGCGGGCGTCCTCGTCGCCGGCATGGGGTCCGGTGCCGGTGACGACGGTGCCGGTGAGCAACGCCACGATCGCTGCCGACGCGACGAGGCGCACGGTTCGTTCGACGGGCGCGGCGACGATCCGCACGCGCTGATGGTCGGGCTCGCCCGCTCGCCGCACCAGCGCGGTGGCGAGACCGATGAGCACCAGCGACAGCACCATGTGCAGCTGGGTCGTCGCCGGATGCAGATCGGTGAGCACGACGATTCCGCCGACGACTGCTTGCATCGGCACCCCGAGGGCGACGGCGACCGCCAGGCGGGTCAGATCACGCCGGCGCGGCGTCCGCCACAGCGCACCGAGCACGGCGACGATCACCGCCACGCTCACCACGCCGGTGAACAGCCGGTTCACCTGCTCGATCGCGGCGTGCGGGGACGAGACGTCGACGAGCTTCGTCGAGTTGCAGTTCGGCCAGTCGTCACACCCCAGACCCGACCCGCTGAGCCGCACGGCGGCGCCGGTGACGGTGATGGCGCACTGCGCGACGAGCGCGCCGACGGCCATCGCGCGGAAGGCGGGCGGCGAGACGTTGCGACGCAGCACGCACCCAGGGTAGGAGGCGATGCCGCGCCGGACGCGATCGATGCCGATAGCGTCCGCCACCGGTGAAGAAGCAGACGGTCGACGAGCGACGGGCGGAGATCCTCGAGGCGACGTGTCAGGTGGTGATCCAGCGCGGCTTCGCCGGCACGCGCATCAGCGACGTCGCCAAACAGCTCGGGGTCTCCACCAGCCTCATCCACTACCACTTCGATTCCAAGGAGCAGCTCCTCGCCGAGGCGTTCGCCCACTATGCCCGCAAGGACCTGGAGGAGATGCACGCCGAGATCGCGTCCGCCCCGACGTCGATCGCCCAGCTCGACGCATGCCTGTCGAACTACGTGCCCGAGGGCAGTGACGACGTCGAGTGGATGCTGTGGATCGACGCCTGGGGCGAGGCGCTGCGGAACCCGCTGATGAAACGCATCAGCCAAGAGCTCGACGAGCAGTCCAACGCTGTGCTCGAGGACGTGCTGCGGCGCGGCGTCACCTCGGGCGAGTTCCGCTGCCCTGATCCGTCGGGCTCCGCTGCCCGGCTGTCGGGCATGATCGACGGCCTCGCCGTGCAGTTCGCCGCGCACGACGGCGTGCTCACGCGCGACCGCCTGATGCATCACATCCGCACCGTCGCCGCGGCCGAGGTCGGCGTGCCGATCGAGTCGTTCGGCGCGGCGCAGGGCGCCGACGCCCCGCCCGCGGTCGTGCCGATGGCCCCGGCGACAGAGGTGGCGCTGCGCCAGCTGATCGCCCGCGCGTGCGACGCCGCCTCGCAGGGCGACCGCCTCTCGTGGGAGTCGACGTGGACGGACGACGGCCGCTGGGACGTGGACGGCAACGTCGTCGCCGGCCGCGCCCGCATCGGCGCCGCATGGGCGGCCGACATCGCCGCCTACGAGTGGATCGTCCAGACCGCCGCGATGCCGGTGCTCGAGGTCGACGAGGACGCGGGCGAAGCGACCGGACGCGTCGTCATCAAGGCCCACTACGCCGCCAAGCGCGGCTCGCGCGGCGCCTACCTCGCGACGTCGCACGATCGCTTCGTGCGGACGGCGGCAGGGTGGCGTTTCTCCCAACGCACGCTCGACGTGCACGACCGCAGCTGACGGCGCGGCGACGATACAGCAGGGGCGTCGCGTCAGCGGGTGCGCTGCTCCGGCGCCAGGTGCTCGACGTCGGACAGCTTGGTCAGGCTGAACGTGTACCCGTCGCCGAGCGGCAGGGCCTCGATGCGGCTGATCGACGCGTGGCCGAGGACGAAGCGATCCCACTCCCACGGCGTCGGCTCCAGTCCGAGCAGGTGGCAGATCGTCACGCTGTTCGTTCCGGCGTGGGCGACGATCGCGATCCGCCGACCCGGCTCGTCGATCTGCCAGACCGGCAGCGGGTGCTCGCTGCGCACGACACCGCGCTGGCGGAGGAACTCGGCCGCGCCTGAACGGATGCGAGCGACGAAGTCGCGCACCGGCTCACCCCCGGCGATGCCCTCCCAGCGGCCGGTCGCCGGGCGGCCCCGCGCCTCGCGGTAGGCCTCCTCGGCCTTCTCCGCCGGGGTGCCGTGCCAGATCGGATCGCGGATCTCCTCCAGCCAGGGATCGATCTGCTCGCTGCGGCCGAGCTCGTCCAGGATCGGCGATGCCGTCTGGCGGGCTCGGTCGAGAGGCGACACCAGGACCTCGTCGAAGCGCTCCCCCGCCAGCGCCTTGGCCAGCGCCACCGCTTGCTCGTGGCCGCGGGCGGTGAGCGGGGGGTTGACCACCTGGCGGCCGGCGCGCACCCACTCCGGCTCGGCATGGCGGATGAGGAAGATCTCCATGGCCCCGTCGATCGTACGGCCGGAATCCGGCAGCGGAGGCGGCGCGTCGGGCTCGGGCTCACTGTCAGGCGGGGCGGAGGGCGGCGCGCAGGAACGCCCGCAGCTCGTGGCGCAGGCGGCGCAGGTCGGCAGCGGTCGCCCGCCACCCCACGGTGTCGAGGGCGCGCTGCTCGGTGGCGATGCCGGCGACCGTGCTGTAGGCGATCGCCAACACGAGCCGTGGGTCCCCGGAGCGCAGGCGCCCTGCCGCCATCTCGCGCCCGAGCCAGCCCGCCGCGGTCTCCGCGAGCGGCGCGAGCTGGCCGGTCACACGCTCCGCGACGGCGGGCGGCATGCGGTTCAGCTCGCGGACGAGACCCAGCAGAGCCGGGCGGCGCACCCCGGCACGGAACACCGCCCGCACGACGGCATCGATGCGCGCGAGGGGGTCGTCGGGCGCGGCCCGTCCCGCCGCCTGGACGACCGCCACCAACTCGACCGCGACGTGGCCCATCACCGCGGCGAGCAGCTCCTCACGCGAGGGGAACCAGTAGAGCAACGTCTGCTTGCGCACCCCGACGTCGGCCGCGATGTGGTCGAGGCTGACGGCGTCGACCCCACGCCGGCCGAGGAGCTCGGTGGCGGACATCACGATGCGCTCACGCGTCGATGGAGCGGCTCTGCTCACAGGACGGTTCTAGCAGCCTTGTCTACCAATTGGTAGAGAGATGTGGTAGACAGTGTCGATGATCGCCGCAGCCCTGGATGGCAAGCGCATCGCCATCACCGGCGCGACCGGTTTCGTCGGCACCGCGCTGGTCGAACGGCTCCTGCGCAGCGTTCCGGGTTGCGAGCTGGTGCTCCTCGTGCGGCCGGGCAAGCGCACCTCCGCGGCAGAGCGCGTCCGGCGCGAGATCCTCAAGAACGACGCCTTCGATCGCCTCCGTGCCGACCTCGGCCCCGAGGCCTTCGCCGCGATGTGCGACCGCCGCATCACCACGATCGCCGGGGACGTCGGCAGGGACGGCTTGGGCCTGAGCGACGCCGACCGCGCGGTGCTGGCTTCTTGCGACACCGTCATCCACAGCGCGGCGACCGTGTCGTTCGACAGCCCGCTCGACAGCGCGATCGAGGTCAACCTCCTCGGCCCGACGCGCATCGCCCTGCTGCTGCGCGAGCTGGGGGTGGCGCCGCACCTCGTCGCCGTGTCGACGTGCTACGTCGCCGGCAACCGCCGCGGCAGCGCCCCGGAGCAGCTGGTGTCCGCGGGGCCGTTCGACCTCGGCCTGAGCTGGAAGGCGGAGGTCACCGCGGCGCGGCGGCTGCGCGGCGACCGCGAGGCCGAGAGCCGGACACCGGACAAGCTGGAAGAGTTCCGTGCCCAGGCGCGCCGCGAGCTCGGCGCGGCAGGAGCGCCGGCGCTCGCCGGCAAGACCGAGGCGATCCGTGAACGATGGGTCAGCGATCAGCTGGTCCAGGCGGGCCGCAGCCGCGCGGCGAGCGTCGGGTGGCCCGACGCCTATGCGTTCACGAAGGCGCTCGGAGAGCAGGCGCTGATGGACTCGCGGGGCGACGTGCCGGTCAGCATCGTCCGGCCGTCGATCATCGAGTCGGCGTGGGCCGAGCCGCGGCCCGGTTGGATCCGCGGGTTCCGCATGGCCGAGCCGGTGATCATCTCCTACGCCCGCGGCCTGCTGAAGGAGTTCCCCGGCGTCCCCGAGGGCACCATCGACGTCATCCCCGTCGATCTCGTCGTCGCGGCGATCATCGCCGTGGCGGCGCACGGCCCGGAGGCGGCGCCGGCCATCACGCAGGTGGCGTCCGGCAGCGTCAACCCGATGAAGTACCGCACGCTCGTCGACAACGTGCGCGACTGGTTCACGGCGCATCCGATCTACGACCACGAGGGTCAGCCGATCGTCGTGCCCGACTGGAACTTCCCGGGCCGCGGGCGTGTGCAAGGCCAGCTCACCCGAGCGAAGACCGCGATCACCCGCGGCGAGCGGGCGTTGCAGGCGCTCCCCCTGCGCGGCAAGCAAGCCGCGCTCGCCGCCCGGCTGGAGGAGAAGCGCCACGAGGTCGAGCGGGCGCTCGAGTACGTCGAGCTGTACGGCCTGTACACCGAGTGCGAGGCGATCTACCAGGTCGACAGCCTGCTCGCGATGTGGGACGCGCTCGACGCCGCCGATCGCGAGACGTTCAACTTCGACCCGCGATCGGTGCACTGGCCGACGTACGTCAGCACGATCCACCTGCCGAGCGTCGTCGAGCACTCGCGCGTCAAGACCCACCCGGGCAAGAGCCGCACCGACCGGGCGAAGCGGGTGCGGGCCGCCGTCCTGTCGCCCGACCGGCACGTCGCCGCGTTCGACCTCGAGAACACGTTGATCGCCAGCAACGTGGTGGAGAGCTACTCGTGGCTCGCCACCCGACGCCTCAACGGACCGGAGCGCCTGCGGTACGTGCTGCGCACGCTGGCGGAGGCCCCGTCGCTGCTCGCGCTGGACCGCAAGGACCGCGGCGACTTCCTGCGGCACTTCTACCGTCGCTACGAGGGCGCCCCGTCGGCGCAGATCGACACCGACACGCGCGAGCTCTTGAGCCAGCTGATCATCACCAAGAGCTTTCCGGCCGGCATCCGCCGCGTGCGCGAGCACAAGGCGCTCGGACACCGCACCGTGCTGATCACGGGCGCGCTCGACTTCGTCGTGGCCGGCTTGCGGCCGTTGTTCGACGAGATCGTCGCCGCGGCGATGACCGTGCGGCCGGACGGCTCCTACAGCGGTGAGCTGTCGCACGTGCCGCCGACCGGCGAGACGCGGGCGCAGATCCTCGCCGACTACTGCGCGGCAGAGGGCTTCGAGCTCGACAACTGCGTCGCCTACGCCGATTCGACGAGCGACCTGCCACTGCTCGAGGCGGTCGGGTATCCGGTGGCGGTGAACCCGGAGACCCGCCTAGCGGCGATCGCCCGCAAGCGCGGCTGGCTGGTGGAGCATTGGTCGAAGGCATCGGGCGGGCCACGGCCCCTGCTGCCGATCGGGCCGATGCTGTCCGACCGGGAACGGCGCCGGACGTTCACCGGTGTGAGGGCCCGCTGATGCGCGCGATCGAGATGTCGCGCAACGCCGCCCGCCTCGGCCTGGCACGCGTCGTGTCGTCGATCAGCCCGTCGCGCGCGGCGAAGGTCGCGCCGCTCGAGCTGGTGTCCGCCGAGCCGCCGCCGCTTCCCGGGCCCGATTGGGTGCGGCTCCGGCCGCGCCTGTCGGGGATCTGCGGCAGCGACCTGTCGACGGTCGAGGGCAGCTCCAGCCTGTACTTCGAGCCGATCGTCAGCTTCCCGTTCGTCCTCGGCCACGAGATCGTCGCCGACGTGGTCGACGAACCCGGTCGGCGCGTCGTCGTCGTCCCCGTGCTGCACTGCGCGACCCGCGGCATCGATCCGGTGTGCGAGCAATGCCGCGCCGGCGACATCAACCGCTGCGAGCGGGTGGCGTTCGGGCACGTCAAGCCGGGCCTTCAGACCGGCTACTGCCGTGACACGGGCGGCGGGTGGAGCACGTCGCTCGTCGCCCACCGCGAGCAGCTCGTCGACGTCCCCGACGACCTCAGCGACGAGGACGCGGTGGTGATCGAACCAGCTGCGTGTGCGGTGCACGCGGCGTCGCACTTCGACGGCGGGGCGACCGCAGTGCTCGGCGCCGGAGCCGTCGGCCTGCTGACGCTGGCTGCCATGCAGGCCCGCCACCCGACGGCGATGGGCAACGTCACCGTGTCGGCCAAGTATCCGCACCAGCAACGCCTCGCCCGCGAGCTCGGCGCCGAGGTGTGCGCGCCGAGCGAGGTGGTGCGCCTGGTGCGCAGCCGCAGCGCGTCGTTGATGGCCGGCGAGCAGATCACCGGCGGCGTCGCGACCGTGCTCGACTGCATCGGGACGTCCGAGTCGCTCCAGCAAGCGCTCCAACTCGTGCGCCCGGGCGGCGAGATCGTCGTCGTCGGCATGCCCGCCGAGGTCACCGTCGACCTCACGCCGATGTGGCACCGCGAAGTGTCGATCCGCGGCTGCTACGCCTACACCCGCGCCGACTTCGACACGGCCATCGGCCTGGTCCGCGCCGCGCGGCTCGGCCGGCTGGTGAGCGCGCTCTACCCGCTCGACGACTACGCCGACGCGATCGCCCACGCTGCCCATGCCGGGCCGCGTGGAGCGGTGAAGGTCGCGTTCGACATGCGGAGCGACCAGAAAGGAAGCTCGTAGCCATGCCCCGCCCCGGATTCGTCCTCGAGGTCGACCGCAACACTCCCCCGACGCTGTTCTGGCGCGGCGAGGGCATGAGCCTCGAGCGCCTACCCGCCGGCCGCAGCCGTGTGGTCTACGCGCCCGAGCCGCTGCCCGCCATCGACGACGTCGACGGCGCCATCCGGCGCGCGCTGCTGAACCCCGTCGACCAGGACCCGCTTCCGGCGCTGCTGTTCCCCGGCATGCGGTTGACGATCGCGTTCGACGACGTCAGCCTGCCGCTCCCGAAGATGCGCCGTCCGGACATCCGCCAGCGCGTCATCGAGGCCGTGCTCGACCTCGCCGCCGAGGCGGGGGTGGACGACGTGCACATCATCGCTGCCCTCGCGCTGCACCGCCGCATGACCGAGGACGAGCTGCGCCACGCCGTCGGGGACCGGGTCTACGACGCGTTCGCCCCGCGCGGTCTGCTGTACCAGCACGACGCAGAGGATCCCGATGCTCTCGCCGACCTCGGCACGACCGCCCACGGCGAAGAGGTCGAGATCAACAAGCGCGCCGCCGAGAGCGACCTGCTCGTCTACGTCAACATCAACCTCGTCGCGATGGACGGCGGGTGGAAGAGCACCGCGGTGGGCCTCGCCAGCTACCGCAGCCTGCGGCACCATCACAACCCGCGCACGATGGAGCACACGCGCAGCATGATGGACCAGCACCGCAGCGAGCTGCACCGCAGCACGTGGCGCATGGGCAAGGTGCTCGTCGACAGTGGCGTCAAGGTGTTCCAGATCGAGACGACGCTCAACACCGACACGTTCCCGCAGCCGTTCGACTTCCTCTCCAAGCGCGAGTGGGAATGGAGCCTGCGCGACCGCGCCACGTTCCTCGCCACGAAGAAGTCGCTCGATCGCACGCCCGTGCGCGTCGCCCGCAAGATCTTCCACTCGATCGAAGCCCCGCACCAGATGACGAGCGTGCAGGCGGGCGAGGTAGAAGCGGTGCATCGCATCACCACCGAGAACGTCTACAAGCAACAGCTCGTCGAGGTGCACGGCCAGACCGACATCCTCACGATGGGCATCGCCTACATCTGCCCCTACAACGTGCACTCGATCATGAACCCGATCCTCGTGATGTGCACGGGTCTCGGCTACTACTTCAACATGTATCGGAACAAGCCGCTGGTGCGCGAGGGCGGGGTCCTGATCATGACCCACCCCACGCAGCCCGACTTCAACCCGGTGCACCATCCGAGCTACATCGACTTCTACGAGCAGGTGCTGACGGAGACCACCGACCCGCACGTGATGTCGGAGAAGTTCGAGCGCCGCTTCGCCGAGGACGAGTGGTATCGCCACCTGTACCGCACCAGCTACGCCTACCACGGCGTGCACCCGTTCTACATGTGGTACTGGGGCGCGCACGGGTTGCAGCACCTCGGCCGCGTGATCGTGGTCGGCGGCAACCCGAAGGCGGTGCGCCGCTTGGGGTTCGTGCCCGCCAGCACGATGGACGACGCGTTCGAGATCGCATCGGACGTCGTCGGGCGCACGCCGACGGTCACCCATATCCACACGCCGCCGCTCATGATCGCGGACGTCCAGTGAAGTCGACTCGACTGCGCGCCGCGTCCCGTGCGGCAGGCCGGCTGCAGCGCGCCGCCGGCAGGGCGGCCCGGCCGCTGCGCGCCTACGGCTTCCCGTATCGCAAGCCCACGGTGCCGCGCGGGGTCACGGTGCCGGCCAAGCCGTCCAAACTCGGCGCGGACTTCGAGACGGATTGGGCGCGCACCGCCCCGGCGCGCATCGCCCGCACGCTGCTCACCCAAGGCCCGCTGAAGCTGAGCGTGAAGGCGATCGCCAACCCCGAGGTGCGCGGGGTCGATCGGCTGGAGGACCTGCGCCGCGCTGGCGACGGCGATGCGCCGCGGCCCGTGATCTTCGCCCCCAACCACCACAGCCACCTCGACACGCTGCTGATGGCCACCACGGTCCCCGAGCCGTGGCGATCGAAGCTGGTCGTGGCCGCGGCCGCCGACTACTTCTTCACGTCGCGCGCCAAGGGAGCGGCCGCGGCCCTGACGCTCAACGCGCTGCCGATCGATCGCGAGACCACCGGCCGCAAGTCGAGCGACCAGATCAAGAAGCTGATCGACGAGGGATGGAGCCTGGTGATCTATCCCGAGGGCGGCCGCTCGCCCGACGGGTGGGGACAGGATTGGAAGGGCGGCGCGGCCTACCTGTCGGCGCGCACCGGCGCCCCGGTCGTGCCGGTCTTCATCGACGGCACCGGCGCGATCTTCGGCAAGGGGATGAAACGGCTCGAACCCGGCTCGACCACGGTCGTCTTCGGCCATCCGCTGTCGCCCGCCGAGGGTGAGAACACACGCCGCTTCAGCGCCCGCATCGCGGCGGCCGTGACCGTGCTCGGCGACGAGGCGCTCACTGACTACTGGACGGCCCGCCGCCGCGCCGCGAACGGCACGAACCCCGCCCTCACCGGCCCGGAGTACACCGGCTGGCGCCGCCAGTGGACGCTGTACGAGCACCGCACGCTCGGCGCCGCCGGCAAGCGCCGCCGCCAGAAGCGCGCCTGGCCCGCGCTGGATTGACGCTCATGTCGGTCCAGCGCGTCACATCGACGCGTGAGGTCGACAGGAACGAGCGTCAACGGTGGAGCCGAACGCCGGCTGCCGCCGCGGCATCGCGATAGGCGGCCGCGAGCGAGTCGACCGTGTCGTGGGCATTGAGCCCGCTCGGATTCGGCAGCACCCACAGCTCGGCGCCCTCGAACGGCTCGGGCTGCTTCCCCTGGACGAGCTTGCGCACACCGAACGCGCGGGCGAACGCCGTCTTGCCGAGCACGGCGACGACCTTGGGCCGGCAGGCACGCACGAACGCCCGCAGCCGCTCGCCGCCCACGCGCAGCTGGTCGTGCGTCAACTCGTCGGCGCGGGCGGTGGCGACCGGGACGATGTTGCTGATGCCCACACCCGCTCCGATCAGCTCGGCCGTGTCCTGCGGTGACAGCCCGCCCGAGGCGTCGATCTGGTGGGCGGTGATGCCGGCGCGATGGATCGCCGGCCAGAACCGGTTCCCCGGGCGAGCGAAGTGCGCGTTGACGACTGCGGTCCACAAGCCGGGGTTGATGCCGACGAAGAGGAGCTTCACCTGCGGGCCGACGAGATCGTCGACCGTGGCGCCGTGGAAGGCCTCGAGCTCTTCCCGGCTGAAGCGGCGCGCCGCCACCGGCTCAGCCGGTCTTCGCCGGGATGATCAGCTTCTTGCCGACCTGGAACTCGGCGTTCGTCGGCTGCGTGCTCGCCCATCCGTTGGCCGCGGCGAGCTGTTCGAGCGTCACGTCGAAGTTCGCCGCGATGCGCGACGGGATGTCGCCTTCCTTGATGGTGTACGTGCCCTGACCCTCGGTGTCGACGGTGGTCGTCGTCGCGCCCGTGGTCGTGGTCTGCGCGCTCGCCGGCGGGGCGATCGTCGTGGTCGGTACGGCGGCGCCCGGCGGGATCTTGATCACGAGGCCGGGGTAGAACTGCGCGTACGTGAGGTTCAGCGGATCGGCCCAGCCGTTGTGGCCCGCGAGCTGGTCGAGGGTGATGCCGAACAGCTTCGCCACGCCGAGCGGGTAGTCGCCCTGCTGCACGGTGTACGTCTGCTCGCCCGGCACGGTCTGCGGTGGAGCGCCGTCGGGCGGGGTCTGCCCGGGAAGCGTCGTGGTCGTCGTGGACGTCGGCGTCGGAGGCTGGGTGACGTAGTTCGTCGCGTTCAGCGCCAGCGTGGTCTGGCTCGACGAGCCGCCGCCGTCGCCGCAGCCCGCCAGCACGGCGAGCGCCGCGCCGGCCAGCGCGATCGAACGAGCGATCATCGACGTGTGGGAGCGACCCGTCGTCAGCACGGGGGACAGCGTACGCCGACGCCCCTGGTCGGGTATGTCACCTCACGTGAGCGGGCGTGTCGTCGGCAGCACCGGCGCCGGCAGCTTGGTGCTGCCCATGAGGTACCGGTCGACGCTGGCCGCGCAGGCTCGGCCCTCCGCGATCGCCCAGACGATCAAGCTCTGCCCGCGTCCCATGTCGCCGGCCGAGAACACGCCCCGGGCCGCTGTCATGAAACCCTCGTCGCGGCGCACGTTGCCACGATCGTCGAGCGTGACGCCGATCTGATCGAGCCACGACCCCTTCTCCGGCCCGGTGAATCCGAGCGCGAGGAACACGAAGTCGGCGGGCAGCTCGCGCTCGGTGCCCTCGATCTTCTCGAAGCGCCCGTCGACGAGCTGCACCTCGTGGATCAGCAGCGCGCGCACGCGGCCCGCGCCGTCGTCGAGGAAGCGCTCGGTGTTCACGCTGAACACCCGCTCGCCGCCCTCCTCGTGCGCGCTCGACGTGCGGAAGATGAGGCTCCACTGCGGCCACGGGTTGCTCTCGGCGCGCTGCTCGGGCGGCCGCGGCATGATCTCCAGCTGGGTGACCGACGCCGCCCCTTGGCGGTGGGCGGTGCCGAGGCAGTCGGCGCCGGTGTCGCCGCCGCCGATGATCACGACGTGCTTGCCGTGCACGTCGATCGGTGAACGCTCGATGTCGCCTTCCTGGACCCGGTTGGCGAGCGGCAGGTACTCCATCGCCTGGTGGATGCCGCCGAGCTCGCGGCCCGGGATCGGGAGGTCGCGCGCCTGCGTCGAGCCGCACGCCAGGACGACGGCGTCGTACGTGGCCAGAAGCACCTCGACGTCGACGTTGCCGCCGACGACCGCGTTGGTGCGGAACTCGGTGCCTTCGGCCTCCATCTGCGCCAGGCGGCGGTCGAGGTGGCGCTTCTCCATCTTGAATTCGGGGATCCCGTAGCGCAGCAGGCCGCCGATGCGATCGGCGCGCTCCAGCACGACCACGTCGTGGCCGGCGCGGATCAGCTGCTGCGCGGCGGCCAATCCGGCCGGGCCGCTTCCGACGACCGCGACCCGCTTGCCGGTGCGCATCGCCGGCACGTTCGGGGTGACCCACCCTTCGTCCCAGGCCCGGTCGATGATCTCGACCTCGACCTGCTTGATCGTGACCGGATCGGCGTTGATGCCGAGCACGCAGGCCGCCTCGCACGGCGCCGGGCAGAGACGTCCGGTGAACTCGGGGAAGTTGTTCGTCGCGTGCAGCCGGTCGATGGCGTCGCGCCAGTGGTTGCGGTAGACGAGATCGTTCCAGTCGGGGATCAGGTTGCCGAGCGGGCAGCCGTTGTTGCAGAACGGGATGCCACAGTCCATGCAGCGGCCGGCCTGCGTCGTGACCTTGGGGAGATCGAAATCCTCGTAGACCTCTTTCCAATCGTGGACGCGCACGTCGACCGGCCGGCGCACCGGCGTCTCGCGGCCCCACTTCAAGAAGCCGGTGGCCTCACCCATTGACGTCTCCCATCACCCGCGCCAGCGTGGCGCTCTCGTCGAGGCCCGCGGCCTCGGCCTCGCGCATGACCGTGAGCACACGCTTGTAGTCGCGCGGCATCACCTTGCGGAACTCGCCGACGGCGGCGTCCCAGCGGTCGAGCAGCCGGCCGGCGAGCGGAGAGCCGGTCAGCTCGCGATGACGGGACACCGTGTCGGTCACGAACGTGCGGTCGTCGTCGTCGAGGTCTTCGACGTCGACCAGCTCGCCGTTCACCTTCGTGACGAACACGCCGTGCGGGTCGTGCACGTAGGCGATGCCGCCGCTCATGCCGGCCCCGAAGTTCCGGCCGGTGTCGCCGAGCACGACGACCCGGCCGCCGGTCATGTACTCGCAGCCGTGGTCGCCGACGCCCTCGACGACCGCGGTGGCGCCGGAGTTGCGCACGCAGAAGCGCTCACCGACGCGGCCGCTGATGAACAGCTCGCCACCGGTCGCGCCGTAGGCGATGACGTTGCCGGCGATGATGTTGTCCTCCGGCGCGAACGGCGCGCGGCGGTCGGGCCGCACGATGATCCGTCCACCGGACAAGCCCTTGCCGACGTAGTCATTGGCGTCGCCCTCCAGGTCGAGGGTGATGCCGCGGGGCACGAACGCCCCGAAGCTCTGCCCTGCCGAGCCGCGCAGCCGCACCGTGATCGTCCCGTCGGGCAGGCCTGCGCCGCCCCACTTCTTCGTGACCTCGCTGCCGAGCATCGTGCCCACCGTGCGATTGACGTTGCGGATCGGCAGGTCGATCTCGACCGTGTGGCCGTCATCGATCGCGGCCCGGCTGCGCTCGATGAGCGTCACGTCGAGCGCATCGTCGAGGCCGTGGTCCTGCGGGACCGACTGCACGTACGTCTGGTTGTAGGGGTTCTCGGCCGGCATCAGGATCGGCGCGATGTCGAGGCCCTTGGCCTTCCAGTGATCGACCGCATCGCGGACGTCGAGCGCCTCGACGTGACCGATCATCTCGGCCATCGTGCGGAAGCCCAGCGAGGCCATCAGCTCGCGCACCTCCTCGGCGATGAACTCGAAGAAGTTGACGACGAACTCGGGCTTCCCGCTGAACTTCTTGCGCAGCTCGGGGTTCTGCGTCGCCACGCCCACCGGGCACGTGTCGAGGTGGCAGACGCGCATCATCACGCAGCCGCTGACGACGAGCGGCGCCGTGGCGAACCCGAACTCCTCCGCGCCGAGGAGCGCCGCGATCACCACGTCGCGCCCGGTCTTCAGCTGCCCGTCGGCCTGCACCACGATGCGGTCACGCAAGCCGTTGAGCAGCAGCGTCTGCTGGGTCTCGGCAAGGCCGAGCTCCCACGGCGCGCCGGCGTGCTTCAGCGAGGTCAGCGGGCTGGCGCCGGTGCCGCCGTCGTGGCCGGAGATCAGCACCACGTCGGCCTTGGCCTTGCTGACGCCGGCGGCCACGGTGCCGACCCCGACCTCGGCGACGAGCTTCACGTGCACCCGCGCCGCCGGGTTCGAGTTCTTCAGATCGTGGATCAGCTGCTTGAGATCCTCGATCGAATAGATGTCGTGGTGCGGCGGCGGGCTGATCAGTCCGACGCCCGGCGTGCTGTGCCGGGTCTTGGCGACCCACGGATACACCTTGTGGCCGGGGAGCTGACCGCCCTCGCCCGGCTTCGCGCCCTGCGCCATCTTGATCTGGAGGTCGTCCGCGTTCACCAGGTATTCGCTGGTGACGCCGAACCGGCCGGAGGCGACCTGCTTGATCGCGCTGCGCTTGGAGTCGCCGTTGGGCAGCGGCACGAAGCGCTCCGGGTCCTCTCCCCCTTCGCCGGTGTTGCTCTTGCCGCCGAGCCTGTTCATCGCGATCGCGAGCGTCTCGTGGGCCTCGGCCGAGATGCTGCCGTAGCTCATCGCGCCCGTGCTGAACCGCTTGACGATCGCGCTGACGGGCTCGACCTCGTCGATCGGCACGGCCGGACGCATACCCGGCTTCAGCTCGAACAGCCCGCGCAACGTGGCGAGCTTGCGCGACTGGTCGTCGACCAGCCGGGTGTACTGCTTGAAGATGTCGTAGCGCTTGGCACGCGTGGCGTGCTGGAGCTTGAACACGGTTTCGGGGTTGAAGAGGTGGTACTCGCCCTCGCGCCGCCACTGGTACTCGCCGCCGACCTCCAGCTTGCGGTACGCGCGCTCCAGCGGGTTGCGCGGGTGGGCGGCGGCATGGCGGGCCGCGACCTCGGCCGCGATCTCCTCCAGGCCGATGCCGCCGAGGCGGCTGACCGTGCCGGTGAAGTACTCGTCGACGACCTCGGCCCCGAGGCCGATCGCCTCGAAGATCTGCGCGCCGGTGTAGCTCGCCACCGTCGACACGCCCATCTTCGACATCACCTTGAGGACACCCTTGCCGGCGGCCTTGATGTACTTGTGGATCGCCGCGTCGGCGTCGAGCCCGCCGAGACCGTTCAGCCCCTCGCGGATCATGTCCTCGATGCTCTCGAACGCGAGGTACGGGTTGATCGCCCCCGCGCCGTAGCCGATGAGCAACGCCATGTGGTGCACCTCGCGGGCGTCGCCGCACTCGACGACGAGACCCACCTGGGTGCGCTTCTTCTCGCGCACGAGGTGATGGTGGACCGCGCCGGTGAGGAGCAGCGACGGGATCGGCGCGTACACGTCGTCGCTGTTGCGGTCGCTGAGCACGATGATCCGCGCTCCGTCGTCGATCGCGTGGCTGACCTCCATGCGGACCTTGTCGAGCGCCCGCTTCAGCGCCAGCCCGCCGCCCGCCACGCGGTAGAGCCCGCTGACGACGACGGCCTTCAGGTGCGGGAACTGCCCGTCGTCGTCGATGTGGATGATCTTGGCGAGGTCGTCGTTGTCGATGATCGGGAACGGCAGCACGAGTTGGCGGCAGCTCTCCGGCCCAGGCGCGAGCAGGTTGGCCTCTGGGCCGAGGGTGGAGCCGACCGCGGTGACGACCTCCTCCCGGATGGCGTCGAGCGGCGGGTTGGTCACCTGCGCGAAGAGCTGCGAGAAGTAGTCGAACAGCAGCCGTGGCCGCTCGCTCAACACCGCGATCGGCGTGTCGGTGCCCATCGAGCCGATCGGCTCGGCCCCCGCCTTGGCCATCGGGGCGACGATCAGCTTCAGCTCCTCGTGGCTGTAGCCGAACATCTGCTGGCGGCGCAGCACGCTGTCGTGGCTGTAGACGACGTGCTCGCGCTCGGGCAGGTCGTCGAGTTCGACGAGACCTTGGTCCAGCCAATGCTGGTAGGGCTGCTCCGCGGCCAGCGCCCGCTTGACCTCGTCGTCGTCGACGATGCGGCCTTGGGCGGTGTCGATGAGGAACATGCGGCCGGGCTGGAGGCGCCCCTTGCGCACGACCCTGGCCGGGTCGACGTCGATGACGCCGACCTCCGACGCCATCACGACGATGCCGTCGTCGGTGACCCAGTAGCGGCTGGGGCGCAGGCCGTTGCGGTCGAGCACCGCGCCGATCACCGTGCCGTCGGTGAACGCCACGCTGGCGGGGCCGTCCCACGGCTCCATCAGCGAGGCGTGGAAGCGGTAGAACGCCCGCTTGTCGGCGTCCATCGTGTCGTGGTTCTCCCACGCCTCGGGGATCATCATCAACACCGCGTGCGGAAGGCTGCGCCCGCCGAGGTGCAGCAGCTCGAGCACCTCGTCGAAGCTCGCCGAGTCGCTCGCCCCGGTCGTGCAGATCGGGTACGCCCGCTCGAGGCCGGGGATCACGTCGCTGCGCAGCATCGCTTCGCGCGTGCGCATCCAGTTGCGGTTGCCCTGCACCGTGTTGATCTCGCCGTTGTGGGCGATGTAGCGGTACGGGTGCGCCAGCGGCCACGACGGGAAGGTGTTGGTGCTGAACCGGCTGTGCACCAGGCCGAGGGCGCTCTCCATCGCGTCGCTCTGGAGGTCGGGGAAGAACGTCGCCAGCTGCGGCGTGGTGAACATTCCCTTGTAGATCAAGGTCCGCGCCGACAGCGACGGGAAGTACGTCGCCTGATCGCTGGGGAGCTCGTGCTCGATGCGCTTGCGGACGACGAACAGCTTGCGGTCGAGGTCGATCCCGGCTGCGCCGGCGGGATCGTCGACGAACAGATGGCGGAACGACGGCATCACGGCGCGCGCGCTGGCCCCGAGGCAGTCGGGATTGGTCGGCACGGCGCGCCAGCCGAGCACCCGCAGGCCTTCGTCGGCCACGATCGCATCGATCGCCGCGATCGCCTTCTCCGCGGTGCCCGCGTCGGCAGGCAGGAACGCCAGACCGACCGCGTAGGAGCCGGGCGCAGGAAGCGTGAACGGGCAGGCCTCGACCAGGAAGCGGTGCGGAACCTGGATCAGGATGCCCGCGCCGTCACCGGTGTCGGCCTCCGCTCCCGTGGCGCCGCGATGTTCGAGGTTGCACAGCGCCCCCACGGCCATCGACACGATGGCGCGGCTCGGCCGGCCGGACATGTCGGCGACGAACGAGACGCCGCAGGCGTCGTGTTCGAAACGCGGGTCGTAGAGCCCGCGCGCGGCGGGAAGCTTCATCTGCATCGTCCACATCCACGGAGTCGTATTCGGCTGGGTGGACGCTCGGGACGACGCTGGCCCGAACGGCGTTGCGCCATGTTACGCCCTCGCGCGCCGCGGGGCGACATCCGTTACGGCCACCCAGCGTGACACATGGCCCGGCGCACGTGCGGGCGGTTGGGCCGTCGGTCAGCCGGGCTCGGGATCGACGAACTGCGGCGCACGCTTCTCCAAGCCCGCGGCCACCGCTTCGATCTGGTTCGGCGTGCCGATCAGCGAGCTCTGCGCCGCGCGCTCCGCGGCGAACTGCTTCTCCGGCGCGGCGCCGAGCAGCCGGGCGAACAGGGCTTTTGCCGACCGCACGGCGTCCGGGCTGCGCTCGGCGATCTCGGCGGCCATCGCCAGCGCGGCCTCACGCGGGGTGTCGGACAGCTTCGTGACGAGGCCGAGCGACATCGCCTCGCGGGCGTCGAAGATCCGCGCCGTGAACGTCAACTCCTTGGCGACGTCGGGACGGACGAGCCACGACAGCGTCAGCGTGCCGGTCATGTCGGGCACGAGGCCCCAGAACCCTTCCCGCACCGACAGCTCCGTGTCGGGATGCACGATGCGGATGTCGGCCGCCAGCGCGATCTGGAGCCCGGCGCCGAACGCGTGGCCGTGGACGGCGGCGATCACGGGCATCGGAAGCTCCTGCCAGACCCAGGCGACGTTCTGCGCGGTGTTACCGAACGACGCCGCGTCCAACGAGTCCGGTGTGGACTCGGCGAGCTGTGCGAGCGCGCCGAAGTCGAGCCCGGCGCAGAACGACGGTCCCTCCCCGCTGAGCACGACCGCGCGCACGCCGCGCTCGGTCTTCAGCCGCGCGCCGGCCTCGGCGATCGCACGGAACATTGCGCGATCCAGCGCGTTGCGGCGCTGCGGGCGCGTCAGGCGCACCTCCGCGACGCCGCGGTCGATCGTGACGGAAACCCGGTCCTCGGACATGACGACCATCTTGATCGCGTCAAACTCGCGCGATGCGGCTCAAACGCCCTCGGGACGATTTCGCCTTCACGTTCGAGTGGGGCGTCGACGGCCTGCGGTCGCTGGCGACCAGCGCGGACGTGGTGATCGTCGTCGACGTGCTGTCGTTCTCCAGCATCGTCAGTGCCGCCGTCGAGGCCGGAGCGACGGTGGCGCCGGCGGCTGGGGCGGACGGCGACCCCTGGCTGCGCGTCACCGACGCCCTGCTGCTCGACCCCGGCGCCCGGGTCACTGCGCCGCCGTCGCCGGGGCGCGAGCTCGCGGTCGCCGCCGCCATCGAGCACCCCACCGTGCTCGCCGGCTGCCTCCGCAACGCCTCGGCGACCGCGGCGCTCGCCCGCGAGCTGGCCGGCCCGTTCGGCACGATCGCGGTCGTGGCCGCCGGAGATTGGTGGGAGGGCGACAGCGCCCGCCCGCGGATGGCCGTGGAGGATCTGCTCGGCGCAGGGGCGATCCTCGCCGCGCTCGATCCCGCGGCAGCCATCGCCCCGCCGCGATGCTCGCCGGAGGCGGCCGCGGCGCGCGCCGCGTTCCGGGCGGCCCGCCCGCTGCTCCACGACGCCGTCAGCGGAAGCGTGACGGGGCGCGCGTTGCGCGCTGAGGGCCGCGACGACGACATCGCGATGGCCGCGGCGGCGGACACGACCGCGCTCGCGGCCCAGCTCGTCGACGGCGCGTTCGTCGGCCGCGCGGCGAGCGCGGGATCACTCCACCAGGCGTAGGCCGCTCGGAGCGATCGACGGCTCCGCCTGCGGCAGCTCGACCACGAACTCGGTGCGGTGTCCCGGGAACACGTGCTGGCTGAGGAGCACGGGCCGACCCTCGATGTCGGTGGTGATGCGCTCGCAGCGCAGCACGGGCGACCCGGCGGGCACGCCGAGCAGCGCAGCCTCGGAGGCGCTCGCCGCGTCCGCTCCGATGGTCTGGGTGGCGCCGCGCAGCGGCACGTCGAGGATCTCGTAGAACGGCGAGCGCTCGACGTCGAGCCGCGACAGGCGCTCGCCCATCTCCGCTGGGCACCACACGGTGACGACAGCGAACGGGTCGCCGTCGGCGAGGTTCAAGCGCTTCACGCGCAGCACGCTGTCGGTGCCGAGCACCTCGGCGACATGCCCGTCGACGTGGACGAAGGCGAACTCGAGGATGCGCCGGCTCGGCGAGATGCCGCTGTCGCGCAGCTGGCCCTCGATCGTCGCGAGCTGCCCGAGCGGCTGGCGCACCGGGCTGCCCGAGACGAACCATCCGAAACCTTGGCGTGCGTCGACCAACCCGTCGTCTCGCAACAGCTCCAACGCGCGCCGTACCGTGACCCGGCTGGCGCCGAACTCGTGGCCGAGCTCGGCTTCGCTGGGGAGCACCCGACCCGGCGCGTAGAGGCCGTCTTTCACCCGCGCGCGCAGCTCGTCGGCGATCTGTTGGTAGCGGATCGACCTCACTTGTATTAGAGTTGTCTACAAACGACTGGGATGCAAGAGCGACTTGCAGGAAGCCGCACGAAGGGGAGCGCCATGGCTGTCACCGCCGGAACACCGATCGAACTGGTCCGCGGGGTCTACGCCACCCTTCCGGAACGGGCGGCGCTCGGGCGTGAGCGGCTCGGGCGGCCGCTGACGCTGACGGAGAAGGTGCTCATCAACCACCTCGTCGACCCGCAGGGCCAGGAGCTCCAGCGCGGCCTCAGCTACGCGGACTTCAACCCCGACCGCGTGGCGATGCAGGACGCCACCGCGCAGATGGCGCTGCTCCAGTTCATGACGGCCGGCCTCGACACCACCGCCGTGCCGTCGACCGTGCACTGCGACCACCTCATCCTCGCCAAGACCGGCGCCCACATCGATCTCGGCGTCGCCATCGACACCAACCGCGAGGTCTACGACTTCCTGCGCTCGGTGTCGGCGCGCTACGGCATCGGCTTCTGGGGTCCCGGCAGCGGCATCATCCACCAGGTCGTGCTCGAGAACTACGCGTTCCCGGGCGGCATGATGATCGGCACCGACAGCCACACCCCGAACGCGGGCGGGCTCGGCATGGTGGCCATCGGCGTCGGCGGCGCCGACGCGGTCGACGTGATGACCGGTTTCCCCTTCAACGTCCGCTGGCCGAAGGTCATCGGCGTCAAGCTGACCGGCACGCTGTCGGGCTGGAGCAGCCCGAAGGACGTCATCTTGGAGGTCGCCCGGATCCTCACCGTCGAGGGCGGCACGGGCGCGATCGTCGAGTACTTCGGACCCGGCGCCGACTCGATCTCGGCCACCGGGAAGGCGACCATCTGCAACATGGGCGCCGAGATCGGCGCGACGTGCTCGCTGTTCGCCTACGACCAGAACATGGCGCAGTACCTCAAGGCGACCGGCCGCGAAGCGATCGCCGACGCCGCCGACGCGGTCGCCGTCGAGCTGCGCCCCGACGACGGCGCGCTCTACGACCAGCTCATCGAGATCGACCTCTCGCAGCTGAAGCCGTTGATCAACGGACCACACTCGCCTGACCGTGCGCACAAGGTCGGCGCCGAGGTCGGCGCCGCGGCCCGCGAGAACGGCTGGCCTGTCGAGGTCTCCTCGGCCCTGATCGGCAGCTGCACCAACAGCTCCTACGAGGACATCACGCGGGCCGCGTCGGTGGCTCGCCAGGCGGCCGCCAAGGGCTTGAAGGCCAAGACGGAGCTGCTCATCACGCCGGGCTCCGAGCAGATCCGGGCGACGATCGAACGCGATGGCCTGCTCGCCGACCTCGAAGCGGTCGGCGCGACGGTGCTCGCCAACGCGTGCGGGCCGTGCATCGGCCAGTGGGAGCGGTCGAAGGAGATCATCGACACCGCCAACACGATCGTCAACTCGTTCAACCGCAACTTCCCGAAGCGCAACGACGGCTCTGCGAACACGCTCAGCTTCGTGACCTCTCCCGACACGGTGCTGGCGATCGCGCTGGCGGGCCGGCTCGACTTCGACCCCACCACCGACACGATCACCAACGCGGATGGCGTCGAGGTGCTCCTCGATCCCCCGGTCGGCGAGGTGCTGCCGTCAGCCGGCTACGACCCCGGCGAGAACACGTTCACGGCGCCGCCCGCCGACGGCAGCGGCGTGCAGGTCGTCGTCTCCCCCACCAGCGATCGCCTCCAGTTGCTCGAACCGTTCCCGGCGTGGGACGGCAACGACTACCTCGGTCTCCCGGTGCTGATGAAGGCCCAGGGGAAGTGCACGACCGACCACATCTCGGCTGCGGGGAAGTGGCTCACGTACCGCGGCCACCTCGAGAACATCTCGGGCAACCTGTTCCTGGGCGTGGTCAACGCGTTCACGGGGGCGACCGGCGAAGGGGTCGACCGCACCGACGGCGCGACCCGCAGCTTCCCCGAGATCGCCAAGCGCTACGGCGAGGCGGGCATCCGCTGGACCGCGATCGGTGACCGCAACTACGGCGAAGGCTCGTCGCGCGAGCACGCCGCGATGGAGCCCCGGTTCCGGGGCGGTGTGGTGATCTTCGCCCGCAGCTTCGCCCGCATCCACGAGACCAACCTCAAGAAGCAGGGCCTCGTGCCGCTGACGTTCGCCGATCCCGACACCTACGAGCAGATCGGCCAGGACGACACGATCGACGTGCTGGGCCTGCCGCCGGAGCCGGGCAAGACGGTTCGCTGCCGGATCAACAAGCCCGACGGCACGCAGATCGAGTTCGAGGGCGTGCACACGTTCAGCGAGGAGCAGGTCGAGTGGTTCAAGGCCGGCTCCGCGCTCAACGTGGTGCGCCGGAAGGTCGCCGAGGCCGCAGCGAAGTAGCCGCAGCGAGGTAGCTTCGGCTCGATGGAGCTGACCGACGCCCTGCGCACGACCGGCGCGGCGCGCCGGTTCACCGACCAGGCGGTCGACGACGCGACCGTGCGCGACATCCTCGACGACGCCCGGTTCGCCCCGAGCGGAGGCAACCGTCAGGGGTGGCGGGTGGCGATCGTGAAGGATCGCGCCATCCGCCGCCAGATCGGCTCGCTGATGCAGGGCGTCATCGACGAGTACTCGGCCGCCGCGCGCAACGGTCGCGGCGCGCCGTTCAACGCCGTGACCGGGCCATGGCACGCCGATCCCGCCGACCGCCGTCACGTCGACAACCCGTTGACCAGCGAGATCGAGTCCGTGCCGGTGCTGCTAGCGATCGCCGTCGACCTCACCGCCGTGTCGCTGATGGACGGCGTGCTCGACCGGGTGCCGATCACCGGAGGCGGGTCGGTGTACCCGTTCTGCTGGAGCATCCTGCTCGCCGCGCGGGCACGCGGCCTGGGCGGTGTGATGACGACGTTCCTGTCGCGTGTCGAACCGGCGGCGGCGCCGCTCCTCGCCCTGCCGGCCGACCACGCGCTGGCGGCGACGATCTTCCTCGGTCACCCCGTGCAGCAGCTGACGAAGTTGACGCGCCGACCGGTCGAGAGCTTCGCCCGCCTCGACCGCTTCGACGGCCCGCCGTTCGGCGGCTGATCAGGCCGCTGGCCCGGTATCGCCGGCGAGCCGGCAACGAGCGTCTCGGGAAAACGGGAAAGGCCCCGCTTGGGGGAAGCGGGGCCTCTCAACCTGGAACCCGGCGGTTGGGGGAACCACCTTGTTGGGTTCTCGTCGAGCGGATCGTGGGGGACAACCCGCTTCGAACATGTGAAAGTATGCACGTGAACGAGTGATCTTTCAAGGCGTACGGCCGGATATTTCCGATCGTTTTTGGTGATAGGCGTCACGTCCCGCCCTAATGTGCCGGCGTGGACGTCCGGCAGCTCGCCGCTTTGGTCGCCATCGCCGACCATGGGTCGTTCTCGTCGGCCGCCCGAGCCCTGTTCACCGTGCAGTCGAACGTCTCCGCCCACCTCTCCAAGCTGGAGGCCGAGCTGCGCGTCGTGCTGGTGGACCGCAGCCGCAGCGAGCTCACCGACGAGGGTCGCGCCGTGGTCGAGCGAGCACGACGAGTGCTGCGCGAGATCGACGACATCGCCTCCGACATGGCATCGCTCGGCGACGAGATCCACGGCGAGACCCGCATCGGCGTCATCGGCACCACCGCGCGATGGCTGCTGCCGAGCATGCTCACCTCGATCGGGCGCCGTCACCCCAAGGTCCACCTCACCGTGTTCGAAGGCGGCACCAGCACGCTGACGGCCCGGCTGTCGACCGGTCATCTCGACGCGGTCGTGGTCCATCTCCCGGTCGCCGAGCCGGACTTCGAGGTCGAGCCGTTGTTCGCCGAAGATCTCGTGCTCGTGGTGCCCGGGACCCACCGGCTCGCGGGGCGCGAGGAGATCAATCTGGCGGAGGTCGCCACCGAACCGATCCTCTTGCCCCCGAAAGGCACCGCCCTGCGCCGCATCCTCGACCGCGCCGCAGCGGGGGTCGACGTGAGCCTGACCCCGCAGGCCGAGATCGACGGCGTGCGGCTCCTGGCCTCGCTGGCGTTCGACGGATACGGCATCGCGATCGTGCCGGCGACCGCCTTCCCACGCTGGCTCCAGGGCGACTTCCGCAGCGTCGTCGTGCCGGAGCTGCCGCGCCGGGTCGTCGGCTGGGTCCAGCGTCGCCGTCCTCCGCCGAGCGCCCCGACCCGCGTCGCGGCCGAAGCGCTGCGCGAGGTGGTGGCCCGCCGCGGGACCACGCAGCCCGGGGTGTACGTCGGCGCCGAGGCGTTCCCGTTCACCCGCGGTGTCTAGTGTCGACCGGGTGACCATGTTCGACGTCGAACTGCGCCGCCACGTCCCCGGAGCAGCCCGCGCTCACGTGCGTGAGCTCGGCGGCCGATCAGTCGTCTGGCTGGACGTGGACGACGAAGTGCGCCGCGGCGCCTTGACGTCCGAAGCCTCGTCGATGATCGCGGTCGCCGCCGAGACCGCCCGGGCCGAGCGCCTGCCGCTGGTCGCGGTGCTGGGATCGTCCGGCGCCGACATCCTGGAGGGCTTCAGCGCCCTGCACGGATGGGGGCGCGCGGCGAAGGCGCTCGCCGACTGCTCCGGCATCGTGCCCTTGGTCGCGATCGTCGACGGCCCCGCCGTCAGCGGCCCCGCACTGCTGCTCGGGCTCGTCGACATGGTCGTGATGACGAACCGGGCGTATGCGTTCGTCAGCGGCCCGACCATGGTCGCGGAGTTCACAGGCGTCGTCGTCGACAACGACGAGCTGGGTGGCGCCGTGAGCCACGCCCGGTTCTCCGGCGCGGCGACGGTCGTGGTCGACGACATCTCCGCGGCGGTCGATGCGTGCGAGCACCTGCTCAGCTACCTGCCCGCCCACGTCGACGAGGAGCCTCCGACGTGGCCGACAGACGACCCGGCCGACCGATCGACACCCGAGGCCGGCGCGCTGATCCCGGCGTCGTCGACCGGCAGCTACGACGTCCGGGACGTCGTCAAGGCGATCGCCGACGACGGTGACCTGCTCGAGTTGCGGGCGCGCTGGGCCCCGAACGTGGTCACGGCGTTCACGACGATCGGCGGACGCCCGGTCGGCGTGATCGCCAACCAGCCTCTTGCCTTGGCCGGCACGCTCGACATCCCGGCGTCGCAGAAGGCCGCCCGCTTCGTCTCCATGTGCGACGCGTTCAACCTGCCGATCGTGACCCTGGTCGACACACCCGGCTTCTACCCCGGCAAGGACCTGGAATGGCGCGGCATGATCCGCCACGGCGCCCAACTCGTGCTCGCCTACGCCCGCGCCACCGTGCCGCGCATCTGCGTCATCCTGCGCAAGAGCTACGGCGGCGCGTACATCGTGATGGACTCGAAGAAGATGGGCAACGACCTGTGCCTCGCCTGGCCGTGGGCCGAGCTGGCGGTGATGGGCGCCGGGCAGGCCGCGGCGATCCTCCAGCGGCGCGCCACCGCTGAGGAGCGGGCTGCGTTCGAGGCGGACTACGCCGAGCGGCTGCTCAATCCGTACGTCGCCGCCGACCGCGGGTTCGTCGACGCCGTCATCGATCCCGCGGACACCCGCCGCCAGATCGCTGCCGCGCTGGACGCGCTCGCCGACAAGCGCGAACGGCTCGTCCACCGCAAGCACGACAACGGGCCCTTGTAACTGCGCCGCCTCTTCGGCGGCGCGTGCGGCTCGTCGCTGGCGCTTCCCTCGCCGCGTGCGGGGCTCGTTCCTGCCGCGC
>CAZGUH010000003.1:101510-130848 GCA_964529005.1 uncultured Ilumatobacteraceae bacterium
TGCGGCTCGTCGCTGGCGCTTCCCTCGCCGCGTGCGGGGCTCGTTCCTGCCGCGCCGGCGGCTGAAGCCCTCACCCGCGGCCTCTTCTCCCGGCGCTCCCCCGGCTCGGACCTCTGCCGCGCTGGCGGCTGAAGCCCCTCACCCGCGGCCTCTTCTCCCCGAGGCTCCCCGCCCTGCTTTCATCACTGACGAGTGGGTGACCCACGAGGCGGGATGTGGGCTGGGGGATGGCGGCTACCCGCCAGTAGTCTCCGATGCGAGGGGAGAAAGCCCCGGCCAAACGTCCGTGTCTGCGAGGGGAGCAACATGCCCGACACCATCACCATCATCGACGACCGCACTGGCAAGCAAGTGACCGTCCCGATCACGGATGGGGTCTTCCCCGCCAGCGCGGTGCGTGAGCTCGATCCCTCGCTGTTCATCTACGACCCGGCCTACATGCAGACCGCGGCCTGCAAGAGCGCGATCACGTTCCTCGATGGCGACGCCGGCATCCTGCGCTACCGCGGCTACCCGATCGAGCAGCTCGCCGAGAGCAGCACCTACCTCGAGGTCGCCTACCTGTTGCTGAACGGCGAGCTGCCCACTGCCGCGCAGCTCGAGCAGTGGACCTACGACGTCACCCACCACACGTTCATCCACGAGAACATGCGCAAGCGGTTCGTCGACGGGTTCCACTACGACGCCCACCCGATGGGCATGTTCGTCTCCGCGGTGGCCGCCCTCGGCACGTTCTACAACGAGTCGAAGGACATCGACGATCCGGCGAGCCGTGACAAGCAGATCCTGCGGCTCATCGCCAAGATGCCGACCCTCGCCGCGATGTGCCACAAGTTCAGTGTCGGACTGCCGTTCGTGTATCCCGACAACTCGCTCAGCTTCCCCGGCAACTTCCTCCAGATGATGTGGAAGGTCGGCGAGTACGAGATCGACCCCGTGCTCGAGCGTGCGATGGACGTGCTGTTCATCCTCCACGCCGACCATGAGCAGAACTGCGGCACCACGGCGATGCGCGTCGTCGGGTCGAGCCATGCGGACCCGTACTCGGCCGCCGCCGCGGCCGCCGCCGCGCTCTACGGCCCGCTGCATGGCGGCGCCAACGAGGCGGTCGTCCGCATGCTCGAGGACATCGGCTCGCTCGACAACGTGCCGGCGTTCATCGAGTCGGTGAAGGCCGGCAACGGCCGCCTGATGGGCTTCGGGCACCGGGTGTACAAGAACTACGACCCGCGGGCCAAGATCATCAAGCAGACCGCGTACGACGTGTTCGAGGTGACGGGCAAGAACCCATTGCTCGACATCGCCCTCAAGCTCGAAGAAGTCGCGCTGTCCGACGACTACTTCATCCGGCGCAAGCTCTACCCGAACGTCGACTTCTACAGCGGGCTGATCTACCAGGCGATGGGCTTCCCGACCGAGATGTTCACCGTCCTGTTCGCGATCCCGCGCACGGCCGGCTGGCTCGCCCACTGGCAGGAGCTGCTCGGCGACAAGGACCAGAAGATCAGCCGCCCGCGCCAGTGGTACACCGGCGTGGGCGTGCGTGACTACACGCCGATCTCGCAGCGCTGATCACCCGCGGGTGACCTCCGCGGCGCTCCGCGGCATGGTTAAGTGAACTCTCATGGGCGCGACGACGTCGAAGGTGTCGTGATGGACACCAGCTCCTCGGCGTTCGCCGAGGTCGATCCCGAAGCACCGCGCCGAGCCGCGAGCCCTGAGCCGCTCCCTCCGTGGTGGGCGGGAATGGCGGCCGGGCTGCTGGCCGCGGCGGTGGCGGTGACGTGCGGCGAGCTGGTCGCCGGGATGGCCGACGTCGTGCACCCGCTCGACGCCGTCGGCAGCGGGTTCATCGACCGCACCCCGAAGGGGCTGCGCGACCTGGCGATCGACTGGTTCGGCACAAACGACAAGCGTGCGCTGCGCGTCGGGATGGTCGTCGTGATCGCGCTCATCGCCGCCGGGCTGGGCGTGCTCAGCCGCCGGCGCGTCGCCGTCGGCGCCGCCGGCATCGCGGTGTTCGGCGTCGTGGGCGTCGCCGCCGTGGCCGAGCGACCGAACGAGCCCGGCTACGCCGTCGTCGGCCCGATCGTCGGCGCCGTGTGTGGGATCGCCGCCCTCGTGCTGCTCATCGCTGCGATCAACGACCGGTGGCTGCTGTGGCGCACGCCCCAGCGCTCACGCGCACCGCTCGGCTGGGACCGCCGCCGCTTCCTCGTCGCCACCGGCGGCGCGACAGCGGTCGCAGTCGTCGCCGGCACCAGCGCCGCGGGGCTCGAACGACGCCGCGTGAGCAACCTGGAGCGATCGGCCCCCGACGAGCTGCCGCCGGTCGCCCAGCCGAGCGAGCCCACCGAACCGCCGGAGACCAACGAGCTCGCCGAGGGGATCACCCCGTTCATCACCCCGAACCGCAACTTCTACCGCATCGACACAGCGCTGTCGTTCCCACGCGTCGACCTCGACTCGTGGACGGTTCGGGTGCACGGCATGGTCGAGCGCGAGGTCAGCCTCACGTACCAGCAGCTGCTCGCCATGCCGCAGGTCGAGCGCACGATCACGCTGTGCTGCGTATCCAACTCCGTCGGCGGAGATCTCGTCGGCAACGCCGTCTGGCAAGGCGTGCTGCTGCGCGACGTCCTCGACCAGGCCGGCGTCCACCCCGACGCCGAGCAGGTGTTCAGCCGCAGCATCGACGGCTTCACGTGTGGCTTCCCGACGTCAGCCGCGTTCGACGGGCGGGACTGCATGATCGCCATCGGCATGAACGGCGAGGCGCTCCCGCTCGCCCACGGCTTCCCCGCCCGTCTCGTCGTGCCCGGCCTGTACGGGTACGTGTCGGCGACGAAGTGGCTCGCCGAGATCGAGCTGACGACCTGGGCCGCAGAGGAGGGCTACTGGGTGCCGCGCGGCTGGTCGCGCGAAGGGCCGATCAAGACGCAGTCGCGCATCGACGTCCCTCGCAACGGCGCCCGCCTGTCGCCCGGCCCGACACCGGTCGCAGGCGTCGCCTGGGCGCAGAACCGTGGCATCGCCGGCGTCGAGGTGCGCGTCGACGACGGCGAGTGGATGCCGGCGACGCTGGGCGACGACGTCACCGACGATGCGTGGCGCCAGTGGGTCGTCGAGTGGGACGCCACGCCCGGCGACCACAAGATCCAGGTGCGCGCCACCGACAAGGACGGCGAGACGCAGACCGAAGAGGTCGCCCCGCCGGCCCCCGACGGCGCGACCGGCTATCACACCCGCCGGGTCAAGGTCTCAGACTGACGGCCGCTCAGGCCGTCACCTCGAGCAGCACCTTGCCGACGGTGGCGTTCGCCGCCATCGCCTCGTGCGCCTCGGCGACGCGATCGAGCGGGAGCCGCCGATCGATCACGGGGCGCAACGCCCCCGTCTCGAAGAACGGCAGCATCTCCACCGCGAACCGGCGGGTGAGCGCGATCTTCTCCTCGATCGGCCGGTTGCGCAGCGTCGTGCCGATCCATGTCGCCCGCTTGGCGAGCAGCAGCCCCGCGTCGACCTGCGCAGGGCCACCAGCCATCAATCCGACCTGGAGGATCGTCCCGCGCTGGGCGAGAGCCTTCAGGTTGCGCACGATCTCGTCGCCGCCGACGACGTCGAGGACCACGTGCACCCCGCCCGGCACCTCGTCGCGCAGCTGCGCGAGCCAGTCGTTCGGCGAGCGCTCGAGCACCAGGTCGGCGCCGAGCCCGATGCAGGCGTCCCGCTTTCCTGCCGAGCAGGTGACCGCGATGCGCGCTCCGATCGCCTTGGCGATCTGGATCGCGGCCGTGCCCACGCCGGAGGCGCCGGCGTGCACGAGCGCCCATCGCCCCGCTGTCAGCCCGCCCTGCGCCACGAGCGCGTCCCATGCCGTGAGGAACACCTCGGGGATCCCCGCGGCGTCGGCGAGCGGCACCGCCGCCGGCACGCCGAGCAGCTGCCGCTCGTGCGTGGCGATCTTCTCCGCGTAGCCGCCGCCTGCCTCGATGCCCATCACGTGGTCGCCGGGCTGCCACATCGTCACCCGCTCCCCCACTGCCGCCACGACGCCGCTGAACTCGAGGCCCGGGATCTCGACGGCCGAGGGTCGAGGGGCGCTGTAGCGGCCGAGACGTTGCAGGAGGTCTGCCCGGTTCACCGCCGTCGCGCGCACCGCGACGAGCACCTCCTCGGGACCTGGGACGGGATCGTCGACCTCCTCGATCCGCAACACCTCGGGGCCACCGTACGTTCGCAACACCACCGCTCGCATCGGTGACAGTCTCACAGCCGCGCGGCTCGCGGTCGTGATCGACGGCTCACCGCGGCCATGTCTCGCCCGAGGCGGCCATCCCTAGGCTGGTCCGATGGCCGCCCCCAGCCCGTCCCCCTTCCGCTCGACGCTCACGTCGGAAGCGGAGTTGCGCACGCTGTACGCGCAGCCGCATCCCGTGGTCGTGGCGAAGGAACGGCCCGTCATCGACGCAGCGACAAAGGCGTTCATCGAGCGGGCGACGTTCCTCGTCATCGGCACCGTCGGCGTGGCCGGCGCCGACGTGTCCCCACGCGGCGGGCCGAGCGGGTTCGTGCGGGTGCTCGATGACCGCCACCTGGTGATCGGCGATCTCCCCGGCAACAACCGCCTCGACACGATGCGCAACATCGTCGAGACCGGCCACGTCGGCCTTCTGTTCGTCACGCCGGGCAAGAGCGAGACGGTGCGCGTCAACGGCCGGGCCTGCATCACGACCGATCCGGACATCGTGTCGGCATTCCCGTTCGCCAAGCCGCCCAAGGCGGCGATCGGCGTCGAGGTGGAGGCGACGTTCATCCACTGCGCCAAGGCGTTCATGCGCAGCGGCATGTGGGACCCACAGATGTGGGCGCAACTCGCCGGCGCCCCGGACGGCGCGGACATCTTCGCCTGTCAGAGGATCGTCGACGGCGCCACCGCCGAGGCCGTCCGCCGCGACCTCGACACCGGCTACCGCGAGGCCCTCGCAGCCGAGCGCGCCTGAGGCGCGCCGTCGCCGAGCGGCGGGCTCAGCCCGCCATCTTCGCCTGGAGGCGACGATCGAGCGCGTCGAGGAAATCCTCGGTCGTCAGCCAGGGCGCGTCCTTGCTGATCAGCAGCGCCAGGTCCTTCGTCATCTCTCCTGCTTCGACCGCCTCGACGCACACCGATTCGAGCGTGTCGGCAAACGCCGTGACCTCGGGCGTGCCGTCGAGCTTGCCGCGGTGCGCCAGACCACGGGTCCAGGCGAAGATCGACGCGATCGGGTTCGTCGACGTCTTGTTGCCCTTCTGGTGCTCCCGGAAGTGGCGGGTGACCGTGCCGTGCGCGGCTTCGGCTTCGACGGTCTTGCCGTCGGGCGTCATGAGAACGCTGGTCATCAAGCCGAGCGACCCGAAGCCCTGGGCGACGATGTCGCTCTGCACGTCGCCGTCGTAGTTCTTGCACGCCCACACGTAGCCGCCCTCCCACTTCAAGGCGGCGGCGACCATGTCGTCGATCAGGCGGTGCTCGTAGGTCAGGCCCTTGGCGTCGAACTCGGCCTTGAACTCCGCGTCGAACACCTCCTGGAACAGGTCCTTGAACTGGCCGTCGTAGGCCTTGAGGATCGTGTTCTTGGTGCTCAGGTACACCGGGTAGTTGCGGGCCAGACCGTAACGGAAGCTGGCGCGGGCGAAGTCGCGGATCGAATCGTTGAAGTTGTACATGCCCATCGACACGCCGCCGTCGGCGCCGAACTGGGCGACCTGCAACTCCATCGGCTGGCCGCCGTCGGCCGGGGTGTAGGTGATGGTCACGGCGCCGGGCCCGGGGACCTTGAAGTCGGTGGCCTTGTACTGGTCGCCGTGCGCGTGACGGCCGACGACGATCGGCTTCGTCCACCCCGGCACCAGGCGCGGGATGTTGGAGATGATGATCGGCTCACGGAAGATCACGCCGCCGAGGATGTTGCGGATGGTGCCGTTCGGCGACTTCCACATCTTCTTCAGGCCGAACTCCTCGACGCGGGCCTCGTCGGGCGTGATCGTGGCGCACTTGACGGCCACGCCATGGCGCCTGGTCGCCTCCGCGGAGTCGATCGTGATCTGGTCCTCGGTGGCGTCGCGGCTCTCGATGCCGAGGTCGTAGTAGTCGAGCTCGAGGTCGAGGTACGGCAGGATCAGCTTGTCCTTGATGAACTGCCAGATGATCCGGGTCATCTCGTCGCCGTCCATCTCGACGATCGGGTTCTGGACCTTGACCTTGGCCATCAGCAGCGCGCCTCCGTACTTGTATTGAAGTTGTCACCATACCGCGCCGCGGATCTCGGCACAGACTCAAGTGCGTTCGATGCGCCGCACACCACGTCCGGGCGTCCACGACTCGATCACGATGCGGTCGCCTGCGGGATGCAACGACGTCAGCACGACCCCGGTGATGTCGACGCGGAACAGGTGCATCGGTTCGAGCGGCTCGTGCGCGTCGAGCAGGGCGGCCACCTCGGCAGGATCGGCGATCTCGACGGCCAGGCCCGCCACCCTGGCATCGCCGCCCTCCATGGACCCGTCGCCGGGGTTGGCGTGGATCGCGAGCCGAGGATCGCGCTGGAGGTCGCGGGCCTTGCGGGCGCCGTGCATCGAGCCGACCATCAGGTTGGGTCCCCGGAAGTCGACCTCCGAGCCGCTGACGCGCGGCGACCCGTCCGCACGCAACGTCGCGAGCACGTGGTGCTTGGCGGCGGTGAAGCGGGCGCGCACGGCGGCGGCCAGGTCCGGCGCAGAGGCGGCGAAGTCGTCCCATGTCGTCATCGTGATCAGGATGGCGCATGCAGGTCGCGGCGCTGAGCAGCGGCAGCCACCGGCGCAGTCAGCCGAGCAGCTCGTCGAGCCGTCGCGACCAGTCGACGTCCTCGGTGCGGCGGCCTTCGGCCTGCACGGCCGCACGCTCGGCGGCGAGCGTCTCGACGATGCGGTCGAGGTCGGCGGGCAACGTCGCGGCGAGGCGATCGCGCAGCCGCGACGCAAGCGCGGGGCTGGCGCCCTGGGTGCTGACGGCGACGATCACCGACCCACGCCGCTCGACCGCGGGCAACACCGCCGTGCACCGCTCGGGGTCGTCCGCGGCGTTGACCCAGATGCCGGCCGATTCGGCCTCGTCGTGCACGCGTTGCTGGGTCACGGGATCGTCGGTCGCGACGATGACGAGCCGAGCTCCCGCCAGGTCGGAGCTCTCGTAGCGCCGTTCGCGCAGCGCGACGCCGGCCAGATCACGCAGCTCGTGGCAGATCACCGGCGCCACGACGACGACTTCGGCCCCGCACGCCGACACGGCGGCCGCCTTGCGCGCAGCGACCTGTCCCCCACCCACGACGAGAACCCGCCGGCCCCGCAGCCGCAGGACGACCGGAAAGCCGTCGTCGATGCGCTCAGGCACCAGGGGGAACCGCTGCGGCGGCGACCGCGGCCACGGCGTCGTCGGCGAGCGCGGCGACGGCCCCGATGACGACGACCGCCGGCGAGCGGACATCCAGCATCGCCAACTCGGCGAGCCGGCCGGACACCACGACCTGATCGCGCGTCGTCGCCTTGTGCACCACGGCGACCGGCGTGTCGGGCGCCAGCCCGCCCTCGATCAGGCGCTCGGCGATCACGCCCCGGCGCTCGATGCCCATCAGCACGACGATCGTGCCCCCGAGCGCGGCGAGGTGCTCCCACGGCACCGGCGGGCTGGTGATCGCTTCGTGGCCCGTGACGACCGTGACCGAGCGCGACAGGCTGCGATGGGTGACCGGGATCCCGGCCGCGAGCGGCCCGGCGAACGCCGAGCTGATGCCCGGCACGACTTCACACGGGATTCCCGCGGCCCGCAACACCTCGACCTCTTCCCCACCACGGCCGAACACGAACGGATCGCCGCCCTTCAAACGGACGACCCGCTTGCCGGTGCGACCCAGCGTGACGAGCAGCTCGTTCATCACGTCCTGCACGTTGCTGCACCCGGGGCGCTTGCCGACGTCGATGAGCTCTGCGGCGGGGTTGATCAGCGCGAGCACGCCCTCTCCGACCAGGCGGTCGTAGAGCACCACCTCGGCGTCGGCGAGCAGCCGGGCCGCGCGCAAGGTCAGCAGCTCGGGGTCTCCCGGACCGGCGCCGACGAGCGCGACCGTCATGCTGGCTATCCGCCGACCACCATGCCGGCGCCGACCGTGGCGTTGCTGACCTCGTCGATCAGCACGAAGCTGCCCGTCGTGCGGTTCTGCCTGTAGGGATCGACGACCAGCGGCGCGGCCGTGCGGATGCGCGCCGTGCCGATCTCGTTCAGCTGTAACGGCCCGTCGGCGCGATGGCGTTCGAGGGTCGTGACGTCGAGCCGGTCGACCAGTTCGGTGACGATCGCCTTGACGGTCCGGCTCGTGTGCTTGACGAGGTACCGGCCGCCGGGGCGCATCCCCGGATCTGCGAGCCAGGCGATCGTGGCGGTCAGCTCCTCCACGACGTCGGCCGGATCGTCGGCGGCGACGAGCACGTCGCCACGGCCGACGTCGATCTCGTCGGCGAGCTGCACACGCACGGCCCGGCCGTTGCCTTCGACGGCTGCGATGCGCGTCCGCAGGTTGGCCGGCAGCACGACGACGTCGTCGCCGACTTCGACCTTGCCGGACGCGATCGACCCTGCGTACCACCGGCGCTCCTCGGTGCCGGGCGTCGGGCGCACCACCCACTGCACCGGCAGCCGCAGCCCGCGGTCGGATTCGTGGAAGCTGCGGATCGGCACCTGCTCGAGATGCTGGAGCAACGTCGGGCCGTCGTACCACGGCGTCTGCGGCGCCCGGTCGACCACGTTGCCGCCGTCGAGGGCGCACAGCGGGATCGCCGTGATGTCGACGACGCCGAGTCCCTGGGCGAGCTCTTGGAAGTCGGCGACGATGTCGTCGTACACCTGCTGGCTCCAGCCGACGAGGTCCATCTTGTTGACGGCCACGACCAAGTGGTGGATGCCGAGCAGGGCTGACAGGCAGGCGTGGCGGCGCGACTGCTCCCGCAAGCCGTGACGTGCGTCGACCAGGATCACCGCCAGGTCGCTGGTGGACGCGCCGGTGACCATGTTGCGTGTGTACTGCACGTGACCGGGCGTGTCGGCGATGATGAACGACCGCGTCGGCGTCGAGAAGTAGCGGTAGGCGACGTCGATCGTGATGCCCTGCTCGCGCTCGGCGCGCAGGCCGTCGGTGACGAGCGCGAGGTCGAGCCCTTCACCACCGCGTCGTGCGGTCGACGCCGCGACCGCGTCGATGACGTCGTCGAACAGCGCCTTCGTGTCGTGCAGCAAGCGGCCGATCAGCGTGCTCTTGCCGTCGTCGACGTTGCCTGCGGTGGCGAACCGCAGCAACTCCATCAGAAGTAGCCCTCGCGCTTGCGGTCCTCCATCGCCGCCTCGCTGAAACGGTCATCGGCCCGGGTCGCGCCGCGCTCGGTGATGCGGCTGATGGCGATCTCGTCGACGACGTCCCACGCGTCGCGCGCCGTGCTGCGGACCGCGCCGGTGCAGGTCATGTCACCGACCGTGCGGTAGCGGACGGTCTCCACGAACGGCGTCTCGCCCGGTCGCGCCGGGGTCCACGGGCCGACCGCGAGCAGCATGTTGTCGCGCTCGACGACGAGCCGCTCGTGCGCGTAGTACATCGCCGGCAGCTCGATGTCCTCGACCGCGACGTAGCGCCAGATGTCGAGCTCGGTCCAGTCGCTGAGCGGGAACGCGCGCAGGTGCTCACCCGGGCGGATCCGCGGGTTGTACACGCGCCACAGCTCCGGGCGCTGGTTGCGCGGGTCCCACTGGCCGAACCCGTCGCGGAACGACAGCACGCGCTCCTTGGCGCGGGCCTTGTCCTCGTCGCGGCGGGCGCCGCCGAACGCGGCGTCGAACTGGTGACGGGCGATCGCGTCGAGCAGCGGCACCGTCTGGAGGCGGTTGCGCGACCCCGTAGGCCCCGGATCGGACACCAGGCCATTGTCGATCGCCTCCTGCACGCTGGCGACGATCAGCTGCACGCCGAGCTGCTCCACGAGGCGGTCGCGATACTCGATGACCTCGGGGAAGTTGTGCCCGGTGTCGACATGCATCACCGGGAACGGGATCTTGCCCGGCTCGAACGCCTTGCGGGCGAGGTGCAGCATCACGACGCTGTCCTTGCCGCCGGAGAACAGCAGCACCGGCCGCTCGCATTCGGCGGCGACCTCCCGCATCACGAAAATGGCGTGCGACTCGAGCTCGGCCAACCGGTCGTCGAGGCCGGCGAGGGGGGCGTCCAGCAGCGTCATCAGGTCATCTCCCAGCTCAGAGGTGCAGTCCGCACTCGGTCTTGGCATGGCCGCTCCAACGGCCGGCCCGGGCGTCTTCGCCGGCCGCGGGCTTGCGCGTGCAGGGCATGCACCCGATGGACGGGTATCCCTGGTCGAGGAGCGGGTTCAGCGGAACGTCGTTGATCGCGGCGTACGTGGCGAGGTCGTCGTCGGTCCAGGCGGCCAGCGGGTTGAGCTTCACCAGCCCTCGGCGGTCGAGCTGCACGAACGGCGTGTCGGCCCGCACCGCGCTGTCGCTGCGGCGCACACCGGAGATCCATCCCAGACGGCCGGCCAACGCTTCCTCCAGCGGCACGACCTTGCGCTGATGGCAGCAGCCATCGGGGTCGTGCACGTAACGCTCGTCGCCGATCGGCGGCGCGGCGCTGACCACGAGGCGGATCGGGTAGCGCTGCGCGACCGCGCTCGCCGTCTGGAGCGTCTCGGGGAAGTGGTAGCCGGTGTCGAGGAACACGACCTCGATCCCCGGAGCGGCCTTCGCCACGACGTCGACCAAGACCGTGTCGCTGGTCATCGCGCTGGCGACGCACAGCCGGTCGATCGGAAACGTCTCCACCAGCCACTCGACCATGCGAGCCGGTTCCCACGACGCGAACTGACGGTCCAACTCGGCGATCTGTTCGGCGTCGAGGAGCTCGGGCATGTGTGCGCCTCCCTTTGCGCAACGACGGTGCTGCGGCGATCGTGATCAGACGTGACGAGTCGACACACTACCCGAATACCGACAACTCAGGTCAGATTTGTCGCCCAATTTCCGCCGCGGCGCGTCTCAGCCGAGAGCGTCGGCGAGCAGGGCTCGAGCGGGGGGCGTGAGCGGCACGTCCGCGAGCAGCGCCCGAGCAGCCGGACTGATCTTCTGGGCGGTCTTCCGCAGGACGGCGACGAGATGGTCGTGCTCGAGGCGGCCGGCGACGTCGACGAGCTGCGTCTCGACGAACACGAGGCAGGCGGCATCCTCGATGGCCTGCGCTCCGGGGTCACCGGCGGTCAGGCCGTCGCGGCGGATCAGCGCTTGCACCTCGGCGATCGGGCCCTCGTCGTAGCCGGCAGAGCGCAGGATGTCGGCGATGTCGTGGGCATGGCGCTGCTTCTGGTCGCGCCGCCAGCGGAGGTATCCGGCCCGGCCCTCGGGATAGCTGGAACGTGCCAGTTCCCAGCGGCGCAGGTGATGGGCACGGGCGGCGAGCAGCAGGGTCTCGGGCGCGTCGGGGACGAGGCGGCGGATCCACTCCGTCGCCAGCTCGCCGTGGGCCAGCGCCAGCGGCCGGGGGACGCCGCGGACGACGATCTGTGTCGGGTCGCCGGCGTTGGCGGCGTCGATCGCCGCCGTCGCGGCGTGGAACTGCTCGCTCAGACTGCGCACTCCGACTCGCCGACGACCGCTTCGTACGGACCGGTCTCGTCGTAGTCGGCGTAGAACTCGGGGTGCGTCTCGGGCGACGGGAACTCGTCGAGGTCGCGCAGCGCCGAGGCGACGCCGACGGCGCCGCCGGAGCGCTCCATCCAGGAGCGGAACGACTCACCGGCGGTCCGCTCGTCGTTGAACCGCCGCACGACCCGCACGGCCGCCTCGGGGGCCGACTTGGCCGGAAGGCGCAGGGCCTTCTCGCCGAAGTGAATGCGCTCCTCCCCGACGTAGCCCCCGAGCAGCATCTGGTAGCCCGGCGCGGACCGCCCGTGGGCGCGGCGCTCGGCGCCGAAGAAGCCGACGTCGACAGCGTGGTGCTGGCCGCAGCTGTTGGTGCAGCCGGAGATGTTGATCCGCACGCCTCCGACCTCGGCGAGGCCTTCCTCCTCGAGCCGCTCACCGATCGCCTTGGCGAGCCCACGCGACTGCGTGACCGCCAGGTTGCAGGTGTCGGCGCCGGGGCAGGCCACGACGTCGCGGGCGAGCTCGGCGCCGGGTTGCGCCATGCCGATGGCCTCGAGCCGGGCGTAGAGGACCGGGAGGTCGCCCTCTGTCAGACCTCGGAAGACCACGTTCTGACGGTTGCTGAGGCGCACGTCGGCGCCGAACTCGCGCTGCGCCGAGGCGAGCGCACGGAACTGGGCTGCGGTGACGTCGCCGAGCGCGGCGTAGGCGACCGCCGACACGGTGCCGTTGGCGGTGCCCCGGATGACGCTCGTGGCGACCCAGCGCTTGAAGGGATCGCTCGGCAGCACGCTGACCTGCACACCCTGCCCGATCGCGGTGGCCTCGACCGTGCTCGATGCGCCCGCGGGGGCGTCGCCGAGCTTCTGCACGATCTCGGGGATCCCCCCTGGCCAGGTCGACGACCCGGGAAGCGTCTTGCGCACCTTCAACACCCGGCGGCGCACCTCGTCGATGCCGAGCTGGTCGACGACCCACTTGAGCCGGGCGCGCAGCTTGTTGTCGCGGTTGCCGGTCTGGTCGAACACCCGCAGGACGGCTTCGATCGTCGGCAGCAGGTCTTCGCGCGAGGTGAAGTCCTCCAGCGCCAGCGCCGGGTGCGGTGTCGCACCCAGGCCACCGGCGATGAACACCTTGAAGCCCTGCTCCTCGTTGCCGTGCTCGTCGATCCGTGTGGTGGCGACGACGCCGACGTCGTTGAACATCGCCTGGCCGCAGTCCGTGCTGCACCCGGAGAAGTTGATCTTGAACTTGCGCGGCAGGCGCTGGGACAGCGGGTTGCGCACGAAGTGCTGGAACGCTGCCTCTGCCCAGGCCGTGACGTCGAGCTTCTCGTGCGGGCAGGCTCCGGCGAGGTGGCATGCCATCACGTTGCGAACCGTGTCGCCGCACGCTTCGCGGCTGGTCAGGCCGACGCTGGCGAGGTGACGCATCACGTCCGGGGTGAGGCTCAGGTCCACGTAGTGGAACTGCACGTTCTGCCTCGTGGTGATGTGCCCCCACCCGCGCGAGTAGGTCTCGGCGAGGTAGGCCATCATGTCGAACTGCTCGGGGGTGATGGCGCCGCCCGGCATCTTGACTCGCACCATCTGGTTCGTCCCGCCCTGACGCTGGCCGTAGATGCCGTTGTTCAGGCGCATCACACGGAACACGTCTTCTTCGATCTCGCCCGCCAGGTACTGGGCGACCGCCCGCTCGAAGCGCTCGATGTCGCGCTTCTGCTCGGCGACCAGATCACGTGGTGCGGCGACCACTGGCGCGATGCTCACGGCGACTCCCTCGGTGGTGGTGGTGTGCCCCCGCACGAAAACCCGGCGAGACAGGTCAACTTTATCGGGTTTCGCCGGCCGCGGCCATGAAAGGTCGACGAGCGGCCTCGACGGCGCCGATTCCGCCCTCGCCTACGCCCCCGCGTCCTCGCCGATCTCACGCAGCGCGTCGCGCAAGGCGACCCGCAAGCGCCGTGCGTGCGCCGGCAGCAGGTGCGCCACCAGGCCCTCGCCCGGCCGGCCGACCTCTTCCACGGTCAGCACGACACGCGGCTCGGCGTCGTCGTAGTCGTCGCTGATCGCCACCGCCCACGACAGGCGGGCCGCGTCTTCGGCGCCCGGCGGAAGGTCGGACTCCTCGAACGGGTGGTCGTCGATCGATCGGCGCATCGCTCCACGATGGCATGTCGGCGTCCCGCGCCGCTCCGTGCCGACCCGTCGTGATGCGTCGGCAGCGCCGGCGCGAGCGAAGTCGGCCGCTGCGAGCGCTGGCGCGTACGATCCGAGACGATGGACTTCAGCTGGACCGAGGAACAGGACGCCCTGCGCGAGCAGGCTCGCAAGGTTGGCGAGGAGGCGGTCGCCCGGTTCGGCCGGCACAACGACAGCTGGATCAACGGCTACTCGAAGGAGTTCTCCCGCGAGCTCGCGGCCCTCGGCTGGATCGGCATGACGTGGCCCGTCGAATTCGGCGGAGGCGGGCGCCCGCCGATCGATCGGCTCATCGTCGGAGAGGAGCTGATCAAGGCCGGCGCTCCGATCGCTGCCAGCTGGTTCGCAGACCGGCAGATGGGTCCCACGCTCATCGCCTACGGCCGGCCCGACCAGCAGGCCGAGTTCCTGCCCCGGATCCTCAGCGGCGAGACCACCTGGTGCATCGGCATGAGCGAGCCCGAGGCAGGCAGCGACCTGGCCGGCGTGAAGACCTCAGCGCGCCGCGATGGCGAGGAGTGGGTGATCAACGGGCAGAAGATCTGGACCAGCTTCGGCGCCGAGGCGGACTACTGCTACCTCATCTGCCGCACGTCGTCGGAGGGGCCGCCGCACGCCGGGGTCAGCGAGATCATCGTGCCGATGACCACGCCCGGCATCGAGGTCCGCAAGATCACCGACATGACGACGAACCGCCACTTCTGCGAGGTGTTCTTCACCGACGTGCGCGTGCCGGCGACCAACCTCGTGGGGACAGAGGGCGCGGCGTTCAAGCAGACGATGCGCCAGCTGGAGCACGAGCGTGGCGGCATCGATCGCCTGGTGTCGAACCACGCGCTCTACTGCATGGCCCGCGACCGCGCCGACACGTCCGACCCGATCGTGCGCCAGGAGATCGCCGACATCGAGTCCCGCTACCGCATCGGCCGGATCCTGGTCGTGCGCGAGGTGCTGAAGCAGGCCCCGGCCGGCTTCTCGGCGGCGACGAAGTGCTTCTGCACCGAGCACGAACAGCGCGTGGCCGAGTTCGTGGCACGCGTGTTCGGCGCCGAGGCCATGCTGTGGAACGACGTCACCCGTGGGCTGATGTACGGCCCGGGCTACACGATCATGGGCGGCACGTCGAACATCATGCGCAACATCCTCGGCGAGCGGGTCCTCGGCCTCCCTCGCTGACGCCTCGCCGATCGGCATGATGCGGTCACATCGCCGCCGGCGAGCTCTCCTCGCCGCCCTCGCCGCCGTGCTCGTGCTCGCCGCCGCGGCGGGGCTCGGGATCTGGTGGTTCTTCCGAGACGACGCGCCCGATGCGGTGACCCTGGATGCGGCGACGGCGACCGTCGACAGCACGATCGGCGAAGGGGCGGCCACCCCGGCCGAGGCGCGCCGGGGCATCGAGGGGTCGTGGGCGGTCGACACCACCGTCGGCACGTTCAGCTTCGAGGACTCCACGGGGACGTTCGCCGGCTTCCGGGTGCAGGAGCGGCTGAGCGGCATCGGCGAGACGACCGCAGTCGGCCGCACGCCGGCGGTGTCCGGCACGATCACGATCGAGGGCTCGACGCTGACCGCCGCGACGATCGCAGCGGACATGACGGCGATCACCACGAACGACGGGCGGCGCAACAACGCTGTCCAGCGAGCCCTCGAGACGTCGACCTTCCCCGCCGCGACCTTCACGCTCACCGAGCCGATCGACCTCGGCGCCGACGCCGGCGGCGGAGAGCCGATCGCCGTCGTCGCCACCGGCGAGCTCACCATCCACGGCGTCACGACGCCTGCCGAGCTGCCCCTCGAGGCCCAGCTCGTCGGCGGCAAGATCGTCGTCGTCGGCTCGATCGAGGTGAGCTTCGCCGACTACGGCGTGGACCTCCCCGATGCGCCGATCGTCCTGTCCGCCGAGGACCACGGCATCGTCGAGTTCCAGCTGTACTTCACACCGGCGTGAGACGCGACGAGGGGCCGCCCTGCGCAGCGGCCCCTCGTCCCCTCGGACCTTCTGTCAGATCCGAGTCCGCCGAACCAGCGATCGCAGGCTGCCGCCCGACATCGTGAAGATCGCGCCAAGGGCGATCACCACGGCGAGCGTGGCGCCGGCCGTCGGCAGCACACCGCCCACACCGGAGCCGGAACCGACGCTGCCGGGCGCCGCGCCGCCGGAGCCCGACACGCTGCCGGGCGCTTCCGACGCCGACTCGTCACCGGCGGCGCTCGGTTCGTCGCCACCCGCGATCGGCCCACCGCTGCCGGGATCGCCGCCGACCTCGGGGTCAGGACCCGCAGGATCGGGCGAGGTCGGGGTGACCGATTGCGGGCACGGCGTGGGCGCGCTCTGGAACACGCCGACCGCGACGCATGCCAGCGACGACACGTCGGCGCCGCCGGCCGGCGTCACGACCCCGGTGACGAGGTCTTCGATGATCGAGATCGCGCCGCCCGGCACCACGCCCGGCTCCGGCGCGACGCCTGGAGGGGTGCTCGTGCCGACCTGCGACAGCGGGCACGGGTCGGGGGCCGCGCCGAGCACGCCGACGCCGATGCAGTTGCCGGTGACCACGTCGGCGTCGAGGCCTGCGATCTCACCGGCCACGTCCGCATCGGTGACGTTGGTGATGCCGATGCCGCCGGACGCGCCGTCGAGGCCCTCGATGGCCGTCGTGGTCGACAGGTGGGCGCCTGCCAGAACGCGGCCGAGGTCGTCGCCGGCGAGGTCGTTGGCCGGGGCGCTGACCGTCTCGAGGCTCCTGCTCGACACGCTCGCGGCGACGTCGGCGCTCACCGCCGTGCGGCTGCTCGATGTGTCGAGCGAAACGGTCACGTCGAGCCCGGCATCCAGGTCACCCCCGATCGGCAGGCCGCCCGGCACCACGGCGTCGATCAGCCCTCCGACGTCGAGGCCGAGATCGACCGTGGTCGCGCCGTCGGTGGCGATGTCGAGATCGATCGGTGGGGTCGTCGCCGGTGCGGTTGCGGCGGGAGGTGTCGTGTCCGGTGGCGTCGTGGCAGGTGGCGCGGACGCGTCGGGACAGAGCAGTGGGAGCCCGAGCGGTGATGTCAGATCACACACCAGGTTGCCTTCGTCGGTGGGCGCGCTCGGCGCAGCGGAGGCGTTCGCGGCCGGCACGATCGTCGCCGCGGCCAATCCCACAGTCAGCGTCGCCACCATGGTCGTCATCCGTCTCATCGGAACCTCCTGGCGGGATGGACGTGTTCGTGTCCCCACCCCTCCAAAGCGACCACCCGCATCCGCGGTCACGCCGCCCGGCGAGAAATTTGTTGCATCGGAAAGCGATGACCACGCATCGCGCGCAGGCCCCGTGTTCGTGGGCCAATATGGAGGGGCGAGCCAGCACACCCACCTGCGCAACGTCTGGGGCGACAGCGCCGTCGCCATCACGGGCGCGTCGCGCGGTCTCGGCCGCGCGGTCGCGGTCGCCGCCTCTGCTCGCGGCGCGCGCGTCGGCTTGCTCGCGCGCTCGTCGACGGATCTCGTTTCCACGCTGCACCGGTGCGGCGATCGGGGTGTCGCCGTGGCGTGCGACGTCGGAGACCCGAGCGCGACCGCTCGGGCGTTCAGCGACGTGCATGACGCGCTCGGCCCGATCGACGTGCTGATCTGCTGCGCCGGCGTCGGCGCGTACGGATCGTTCACCGACCTTTCGGAGGCCACTGCGGAGGAGGTGATCCGCGTCAACGCGCTCGGGTGCCTCCACGCGGCACGCGCGGTGCTGCCCGGCATGCTGGAGCGCGGACGTGGCCGCATCATGCTCGTCGGCTCCATCGCGGGGCGCGTCGGTGTGCCCCTCGAAGCTGCGTACTCGGCGTCGAAGTTCGCCGTCACCGGACTTGCCCGAGCCCTCGACGCGGAGGTCGCGGGCAGTGGCGTCTCGGTCGGCGTGATCGGATTCGGCCCGATCGCCACCGACTTCTTCACCGCCCGCGGGCACGCCTACGCGCGCCGCCGCCCGAAGCCGATGCCGGTCGAGCGCGCCGCCATCCACGTGCTGCGTGCCGTGGAGCGGGGCACGCCCGATGCCATTCGCCCGCGCTGGCTGCGCGCTGCGGTGGTGGTCGACGCGGTTGCGCCCTCCCTGTATCGCATCGGCGCAGCACGCGCAACCACGAAAGGTCGCACGGGCTCGTCTCCGGGGCGTGCTAGTAGTGAGCCCGTGGGGAAGACGGCAGAGTCGATCGCGATCGCCGAGGCAGCCGATCTGCTCGTCGCGCGTGCATCGGCCGAGAACTTCACAGTGGCGCCGCGGTTCCTGCCGCGTGCGTGGCGCGACGATCTGATGACGCTGTACCGCTACGCCCGGCTCGTCGACTGGGTCGGCGACGAGTACACCGGCGATCGCCTCGCGACGCTCGACTGGATCGAAGCGTGCGTGGAGCGCGCGGCCAAGGGATGCGAGCTGCGCCCAGGGGCCGAACGCCGGCTGTTCGCGCCGCTCGCCGAGCTGATCGCCCGCCGCGATCTGTCCCTCCAGCCGCTGCTCGACCTCGTGGAGGCGAACCGTCGCGACCAACGTGAGCACCGCTACGCGGCGTTCTCCGACCTCCTCGGGTATTGCCGGTTGTCCGCCAACCCGGTCGGCCGTCTGGTGCTGGAGATCATCGGCGCATCGACACCGACGCGGGTCTCGTGGTCCGACGACGTGTGCACCGCGCTCCAGCTGGTGGAGCATTGGCAGGACGTCGCCGAGGACGCGCACGCCGGCCGCATCTACCTGCCGGCCGACGACCGGGCACGCTTCGGCGTCGCCGAGGACGACCTTCTCGCCCCGTCGGCGTCACCACAGCTGCGGGCGCTGATGCTCTTCGAGGCCCAGCGCGCCCGCGAGATGCTCGCGTCCGGCGCCGACCTGACGAGCAGCCTGGACGGCCGCGCGCGGGTGCTCGTCGCCGGGTTCGTGGCCGGTGGACACGCGGTGGTCGACGCGATCGAACAGGCCGGCGGGGACGTGCTCGCCCACCGTTGCCGGCCGGCGCGGCGGCGGGTCGCGGCGCACACCGCCCGGCTGCTGCGCCCCGGCACGTCGCGAAAGGGGCACGCGTGATCTCGCTCGAGGCGGCCTACGCCGAATGCGAACGGATCACGGCGCGCGAGGCGAAGAACTTCGCCTACGGCATCAAGCTGCTCGACCGCCCGCGCCGCGATGCGCTCTCGGCGGTGTACGCGATGGCACGCCGGATCGACGACATCGGCGACGGCGACATGGCCCCCGCGGACAAGCTCGCTGCGCTCGTGCTCGTGCGCAAGTCGATCGAACATCTCGCGGACGCCGAGACCGATTCCGACGACCCGGTGCTCGTCGCCCTCGCACACGCAACCGCGCGATACGACCTGCCGCTCGACGAGTTCGGGCTGCTGATCGAAGGATGCGAGACCGACGTGCGCGGCGGCGGATGCGCGACGTTCGACGAGCTGCTGCGCTATTGCCGCCTGGTGGCCGGATCGATCGGCCGGTTGTCGCTGGCGATCTTCGGCACCGCCGATCCGGAGTCCGCGCAGCCGCGCGCCGAAGCGCTCGGCGTCGCGCTCCAGATCACCAACATCCTGCGCGACATCGTCGAAGACCGCTCGATGGGCCGCGTCTACCTGCCCCACGACGAAGCCGCGCGGCTCGGGTGCGCGCCCGACCTCAGCGGACCACCCGAGGCGCTCGCTGCGCTGGTGGCCGCCGTCGCCCCGCGGGCGCGCGAGCACTTCGCGATCGGCTTGCAGCTGCTGCCGTTGCTCGACCACCGCAGCCGCGCCTGCGTCGCAGCGATGGCGGGCATCTACCGACGCCTGCTCGATCGCATCGAGGCCGAACCGGCCCGGGTGTTGCGTGAGCGCGTGTCGTTGCCCACCCACGAGAAGCTCTGGGTCGCAGCCCGGAGCCTTGCAGGCGGCCGTGCCTGACACTCGCCGCCTCGCCGTGATCGGCGGTGGCCTCGCGGGGATCAGCGCCGCGCTCACGGCGGCCGACGCCGGCGCGAACGTGACGTTGCTCGAACGCCGTCGCCGTCTCGGTGGGCGGACATGGTCGTTCACGCGCAATGGCCTCGTGATGGACAATGGCCAGCACGTCGTCATGCGATGCTGCACCGAGTACCTCCGCTTCGTCGAGCGCATCGGCGCGGCGTCGCTGGTGACGATGCAACCTCGCCTCGACGTCGCCGTCCTCGCGCCTGCTCGACGTGCTGCGCGGATCGCCCGCTCGACCCTTCCGTCACCGCTCCACCTCGCCGGTTCGCTGCTGCGCTACCCGCACCTCACGATCCGCGAGAAGGTGGCGGCAGCGCGTGCGATGCGCGCCATGCAGCGCGTCGGCCCCGACGATCGCGACGCGGACGCGCGCAGCTTCGGCGATTGGCTGATCGAGCACGGCCAGAGCGAGCGCGCAATCAGCGTGCTGTGGGACCTCATCGCTCGACCCACGCTCAACGTCGACGCACGCCAGGCGTCGCTGGCGCTGGCCGCCAAGGTGTTCCGCACCGGCTTCCTCGATTCGGTGTCGGGTGGCGATCTCGGATGGCCGACCGCTCCCCTCGCGACGCTGCACGACGAGCTCGCCACCGCGGCGCTGCGCGCCAGCGGGGTCGAGATCGTCACCGGCGTGACCGTCAACGCGGTCACTGCCGACGGCAACGGCTTCGAGGTGTGCGCCTCAGACCGGCACTGGACTGCGGACGCCGTGATCGTCGCGCTCCCGCCCGCCGCGACGCGCGCTGTGCTCCCTGCGGCGGCCCACGCCGGGCTTCCACCGCGGGAGCTGAGCTCGTCGCCTATCGTCAACGTGCATCTCGTGTACGACCGTCGCGTCACCGACCTGCCGTTCGCTGCGGCTGTCGACTCACCGGTCCAGTTCGTGTTCGATCGCACCACCTCGTCGGGCATGCGCGCTCCCGGCCAATACCTGGTGGTGTCGCTCTCGGCTGCAGACGCACACATCGCGACGCGTGCGACCGAGCTGGTCCGCACGATGTCCGAGGCGCTCGCAGACCTGCTGCCGGCGGCCGCCGGCGCGGTGCTCACCGACGCGATGGTGACGCGCGAGCGTGACGCCACGTTCCTCGCCACGCCGGGCAGCCGCTCGGCGCGGCCCGCAGCGCGCACGGCGATCGACGGGTTGACGATCGCCGGGGCGTGGACCGACACCGGATGGCCCGACACCATGGAGGGAGCCGTGCGAAGTGGGCAGACCGCAGCGCATCAGGCGTTGCACCATCGACGGACCGCTCGCCCAGCGGTGACGGCGCCATGAGCACGGTCACCGTGCCCGCCGTGCTGCGTCGCACGCGCGCCCTGGCGATGCCGGCGCTGCACGACGCCGTCGAACGGCTGCCACCCCGCCTGCGCCTCCCCGCGCAGTATCACCTCGGGTGGGTCGACGTCGACGGGCGTCCCGTCGAGAGCGACGGCGGCAAGAACATCCGCGCCGCCCTTGCGCTGCTGTCGGCGGCGGCCGTGGGGGCGGACGAGGTCATCGGCGTGCCGGGCGCGGTGGCGATCGAGCTCGTGCACAACTTCTCCCTGATCCACGACGACTTGATGGACGACGACCGCGAGCGCCGTCACCGGTTGACCGTGTGGGCGGCGTACACCCCCGCGGTGGCGATCATCGTCGGTGACGCGCTGGCGACGTTGGCGACGCAGGTGCTGCTCGACGCACCGCCGCCCGCGAACGCTCGGGCGCTGGCAGCGCTCCAGTCCGCCACCGCGCACATGATCGCCGGACAGGCCGACGACCTCGCGTTCGAGGGCCGTCACGACGTCGCGCTCGACGACTGCATCGAGATGGCACGCGGCAAGACCGGAGCGCTTCTCGGATGTGCGGCCTCGCTGGGCGCGATCCTCGCCGATGCATCCGAAGCGCGTGTCGAGGCGCTCGCCGCGTTCGGCATGCACCTCGGCATCGCGTTCCAGGCCGTCGACGACATTCTCGGCATATGGGGCGATCCCGCCGTCACCGGCAAACCCGTGTGCAGCGACATCCACCAGCGCAAGAACACGATCCCGATCGTGGCCGCGCTCGAACAGTCGGGCTCCGACGAGCTGCGCGCACTGCTCGGCGCCGAGACGATCACCGATTCCGACGCGGCGCGCGCCGCGATGCTCATCGACGACCACGGCGGCCGAGCGGTCACCGAGAAGATCGCCGCGTCGTCGTTGAACGCCGCGCTCGACGCGCTCGAGCGCGTCGACCCGCCCGCGGCCGCGGCGGCGGAGCTGACGGCGGTCGCAAACTTCGTGGTGGGGCGCGACAAGTGACCGCGCTCGACACCGACCAGCAGGCCATCGGCGCGGCGATCGACCGCGGTGTCGATGCGCTGCGCGCGATGCAGGACCGTGCGGGGTGGTGGAAGGGCATCCTCGACACCAACGTGACGATGGACGCCGAGGACCTGATGCTGCGACACGTCCTCGGGGTGCTCGACGCGGACCTCGTCGAGAAGGCGGCGCGCTGGATCCGCTCGCAGCAGCGCGACGACGGGTCGTGGGCGACGTTCCACGGTGGCCCCGCTGACCTCTCCACGACCGTCGAGGCATACGTGGCGTTGCGGCTCGCCGGCGACGACCCGGCCAGCGCGCACATGAACGCCGCGGCCGAGATCGCGCGCGCCGCGGGCGGGGTGGAGAACACCCGCGTGTTCACGCGGTTCTGGCTCGCCCTCCTGGGGTTATGGTCGTGGGACGACCTTCCCGCGACGCCGCCCGAGGTGATCCTGCTGCCCCGGTGGGCGCCGCTGAACATCTACGACTTCGCCTGCTGGGCCCGCCAGACGATCGTGCCGCTCACAGTCGTCGCGGCGCACCGCCCTGTGCACCCCGTGACGTTCACCGTCGAGGAGCTGCGCAGCTGGCAACAGCACTCGCCGGCCCGGCCGCGCACACGCGGCGGACGAGCCCTCGTGGCTCTCGACCGTGTGCTGCGGCGCTACGAGCGCCGACCGCTGCGACGGCTGCGCGCCCGTGCGCTGCGTCGAGCCGAGACGTGGATCGTCGAGCGCCAGGAGGCCGACGGATCGTGGGGCGGCATCCAGCCGCCGTGGGTCTACTCGATGATCGCCCTGCGGCTGCTCGGCTACCCGCTCGACCACCCGGTGATGGTGCGCGCGTTCGCGGGTCTCGACGCGTTCAGCGTGCACGAAGACGGCGCCCGCCGCCTGGAGGCGTGCCAGTCGCCGGTGTGGGACACGGCGCTGGCGACGATCGCGTTGCACGATTGCGGCGTCGCGCCGAGCGATCCCACGTTGCGCGCCGCCGAGCGCTGGCTGCTCGGCGAGGAGGTGCGCATCCGCGGCGATTGGGCGGTTCGCCGTCCGCATCTCCCTCCCGGCGGGTGGGCGTTCGAGTTCGCCAACGACAACTATCCCGATGTCGACGACACCGCCGAGGTGGTGCTGGCGCTGCTGGCGACGCGCGATGCGCCCGACGGCGCGTGGGGCGCGGGCGATGCCGTCGAACGCGGCGTCCGATGGGTCCTCGGCATGCAGTGTCGCGACGGCGGATGGGCCGCGTTCGACGTCGACAACACGCGCACGCTCGCTCGCGATCTGCCGTTCTGCGACTTCGGTGAGGTGATCGACCCTCCGAGCGCGGACGTCACCGCGCACGTGGTCGAGATGCTCGCCGCGGTCGGCCGCCCCGGGCAGGCGATGCAGCGGGGTGTCGAATGGCTGTGGCGGGCTCAGGAGGCGGATGGGTCGTGGTTCGGCCGCTGGGGCGCGAACCACGTGTACGGCACCGGTCACGTGGCGCCGGCGCTCGTCGCCGCCGGTGTCGACCCGGACGATCCCCGTCTGCGCCGCGCCCGCCAATGGCTCCTCGATCACCAGAACAACGACGGCGGCTGGGGCGAGGACATGCGCTCCTACCGCGACCCGCAGTGGATCGGCCGCGGCACGTCGACGCCGTCGCAGACCGCGTGGGCGCTCCTCGGCCTGCTGGCGCTCGGCGAGCGCGGGCGCGCCGTCGAGCAGGGAATCGCCTACCTGCTGCGCACGCAGCGCGACGACGGCAGGTGGGACGAGCCGCAGTACACGGGCACCGGCTTCCCCGGCGACTTCTTCATCAACTACCACCTGTACAGACACGTGTTCCCCCTCATGGCACTCGGCCGCTACCGACGGAGGAGCGATGCGTGACGTCCTGATCGCGACGCCGATGGGCATCGAACGCCGTGCCGTTCGGCGATCGGTGCTGTCCGCGGCGGTGCACGTCACCGGCGTCGGAACGGCGCGCGCCCACGCCGCCGCGGAGAAGCTCGCCGCCGCGCCGAGCGCGCCCGTGGCGATCGCCGGGTTCGCCGGTGGCCTGCGCGCTGATCAACGTCCGGGTCAGGTGGTGGTGGCGACGGAGGTGCGGATCGCCAACGGCGCCCGCACCGGGTTGCCGATCCCGGGCGCAGAGGCGCTTGCCGCGCAGCTACGGCGCGGCGGCCTTGACGTCGTCGCCGGGCCGATCGTGTCGAGCCGGTCTCCTGCCTGGGGGCGGCGGCGCGCCGAGCTCGCGGCGAGCGGCGCTCTGGCCGTCGACATGGAGTCCGCATGGCTCGCCGGGCCGCTGCTGGCTCGTGACCCTCACCGCGTCGCGGTCGTGCGCGTGCTCGTCGACACCCCCGATCACGAGATCTACTCGCCGACGCTGATGCGCGCCGCCTTGCCCGCGTACCGCGCCTTGAGCCGCGTGGCGCCGGCGATCGAGGCATGGGCAGCCGCCGTCGGCCCTCGGCGTGTCGTGCTGGCTCGGCCGCGGTCGTTCTGCGCCGGGGTGGAACGGGCGATCGCGACCGTCCGCCGGGCGCTCGAGCTCTACGGGTCGCCGGTGTACGTGCGCCGCCAGATCGTGCACAACACGCACGTGGTGGACGAGCTGCGCGCCGCCGGCGCGGTGTTCGTCGACGACCTCGACGAGGTCCCCCGCGGCGCGGTCGCGGTCATCGCCGCTCACGGCGTTGCGCCCGCAGTGCGCGAGCAGGGCGCGCAGCGGTCGCTGCGGATGATCGACGCGACGTGCCCGCTCGTCGCCAAGGTGCACAACGAAGCCCGGGCGCGCGTGCGCGACGGGTACTCGATCGTGCTCATCGGCCACGCGGATCACGAAGAGATCGAGGGGACGCGCGGCGAGGCGCCCGAGGCGATCCACGTCATCAGCGACGTCGATGATGTCGACACCCTCGACCTGTCGCAGCCCGGCCGGGTCGCGTACCTGACGCAGACGACGCTCGCTCTCGACGAGACCGCAGCTGTCGTCGACCGGCTGCGCCAGCGGTTCCCAGGGATCGTCGCGCCCCGCGCCGACGACATCTGCTACGCGACGCAGAACCGTCAACATGCTGTGCGGGCCCTCGCCGGCGCCTGTGACCTGATGATCGTCGTCGGCTCGCGGAACTCGTCCAACTCCACGCGCCTCGCCGAAGTCGCGAGCCGCGCTGGCGTCGACGCCCACCTGGTCGACGACGAGACCGCGCTCGACCTGTCGTGGCTCGCACGAGCCCGCACCATCGGGGTGACCGCCGGCGCGTCGGCGCCCGATCACCTCGTGCGCCGCGTCGTCGACCGCCTGTCGTGCCTCGGCCCCGTCGAGGTGGTCGACCAGGACGGGTCCGACGAAGACATCCGCTTCCCCCTTCCCGCCGAGGTGCGCTAGATGCCGATCCCGCTTCGACAGAACATCCGCGTCGCCCGCTACCTGTGGCAGCAGAAGCGCGCCAAGCGGGAGAAGTTCCCGCTGCTGGTGGAGATCGAGCCGCTGTTCACGTGCAACCTCTCGTGCCCTGGCTGCGGGAAGATCCAACACCCGACCGAGATCCTTCGCCGCCGCCTGAGCGTCGAGGACGTGCTCACCGCGATGGAGGAGTGCGGCGCGCCGATGGTCTCGATCGCAGGCGGCGAACCGCTGCTCCACGACGACATCGAGCGCATGGTGAAGGAGTTGGTGAAGCGCAAGATCTTCGTCTACCTGTGCACGAACGCGGTGCTGATGTCGCGCCGGCTCGACCGGTTCACGCCGTCGCCGTACTTCTCGTGGGTCGTGCACGTCGACGGGTTGCGCGAGCGCCACGACGCGGCGGTCGACCGGGATGGGGTCTTCGACACCGCGATCGCGGCGATCCGCGCGGCGAAGGACCGCGGCTTCCGCGTCACCACCAACTCGACGTTCTTCAGCACCGACTCTCCGAAGACCGTGCGCGACGTTCTCGACTTCCTGAACGACGAGGTCAAGGTCGACGCGATGATGATCTCGCCCGCGTACGCCTACGAGAAGGCGCCGGACCAGGAGCACTTCCTCGGCGTGCGCCAGACGCAGGAGCTGTTCCGCGCCGCCTTCGCGGACAAGCGCCGGCGCCGGTGGCGGTTGAACCACAGCCCGATGTTCCTCGATTTCCTCGAAGGCCGCCTCGACCTGGAATGCACCGCGTGGGCGATCCCGTCGTACTCGGTGCTCGGATGGCAACGGCCGTGCTACCTGATGAGCGACGGGTACGTCGGCAGCTACACCGAGCTGGTCGAGACGACCGACTGGGAGAAGTACGGCCGGGGGCGAGACCCGCGTTGCGCGAACTGCATGGCGCACTGCGGCTACGAGCCGACCGCGGTCGTCGCCACCACGCAGTCGCTACGCGAGTCGTTGCGCGCTCTCGTCCACACGCGCTGAACGAGCCTCAGCCGCGACCGCGTCCAGCGCCGCTGCGGTGCGGCGCAGGAACAGTCCGAGCACCAAACCCGGGATGATCGGGATCCAGAACGCGAACACGCGGTGAGCGATGACCGCGACCAGCGCGACCTCGAGCGGCACACCGACCATCTGGAGCGCGAACGTGAGCGCGGCGTCCATCCCGCCGGTGCCGATGAACGGCACCGGAGCGGCCTGCGCCAGGTAGCCGATGACGTACACCAGTCCGAGCGCAGGCAGGCTCGGGCCTTCCCCGAACGCGTGCAGCGCGCCCCACAGGCTGGCGATGTCACCGAGCCAATAGGCCGCGGCCCAGAGCAACGCGCCGCGCTCATGGCGGTCAGCGACGAAGCGGCGCGCCCACCACGCAGCGGACACGCCGGTGGCGAGGGCCTGGCGGATCCTGCCGCCGGTCGGAGCGGCCCAGCGGGCGACGCGCCGCTCGCTGGTGAACCACGCGGCGGCGAGCCACACGATCGGGACGCCGACGATCCATGGCATCGTGGCGCCGAGCGGGGCGTCGGCGCGCACGAGCGTGAGCACCGCCGCAGTCCAGGCGACGATCGCGAACACGAAGTAGACGACCGTGTTCAAGCCGATCAGGCGCACGGCCGCATCTCGCCGCTCGACGTCGAGACGGCGCATCGCCCAGTAGTTCACGGCCAGGCCGGCCGCGCCGCCGACCGCGACCACCTGGGACACGGCGAAGCTCGTGAGGATCACCCGGAACGCGAGGCGCGGTGGAACGTCGGGACCGCCTTCGAACGCCAGGGAACGGCGGAACACCCCGGCGTATCCGCCGAACACGACGACCTGACCGACCGCGCACACGGCCAGCCATTGGCCGTCGCCTTCCCGCAACGTCGTCCGCAGGTTGGAGAAACCAGCGGCGCGGCCGATCAGCACCACGATCAGCGCGAGCGCGGCCAGAGCCACCACGATTCCGAGCGCGATGCGCCGTGCGCTGACGTGCGGGTGGCGGTCCTCGTTGGTCTCGGTGGACTCGCTCATCGCGTCACCGCCCGCGCCGCCAGTCCGAGCGCGGCTCCGGCGGCGACGTCGGCGGCGTAGTGGTTGCCGGTGGCGAGCACGATGGCGGCCACCGCGGCGGGATACGACAGCCACCACGCCCGGCCCCATGTCGAGCGCGAGCGGTGCGCCAGGCCGATGCCGCTCACCACCGCGAACGCGACGTGATAGCTCGGCATCGCCGCGATCGGGTTGTAGAACCGCACCAGCGTCGGGTCGTCGAGATCGATCCCCTGCTCCCCCAGCATGTCGACGTAGCCGTCCATCATCCGCGGCGGCGCGGTCGGGAACAGCGCGAACACGGGCAGCGCGCCGAGAAACGCGGCCACTGCGGCCCGCCGCTCGCGCTCGAAGCATTCGGCGCCCTGGCGTCGCAGCAGCATCAGCCATCCGACGCTCAACGACACGTTGCCGGCCGCGTAGCCGGCGCTCAGCGCAGTGGCGAGGCGCGGCCACCGCATCGCCAGCTGCTGCGCGCGGCGCTCGATGTCGAGCCCGGCGCGGCCTTCTGCCGACAGCACACGCCGCGCGTTGCGGCGTGCTCGGGCGCGCCCAGCGTCGGTCCACACCAACCGCCGCGCCCCGAGGTAGCAGCCGTACGCGCCGAGGGCGATGGCCACCTCGCGCCGGCCGCTCACGTTCCTGCTCCCTCGTGGCCGTCACGCCACCGGATCCTGAACGACGCCGCCCACTGGTCGGGATGCGCCCGGATGATCGCCGTCCATCGATCCGCGAGCTGCTGCATCGTCGCCCGCTCGGCCGTGAAGCCGGTGCCGGCGCTGGCACGCCGCGGCGGCGGCGCGACGGGTGGGCTGACCTCCAGCCGCCAGCGGCGGCGGGCGACGCGCACCACCACGAACGTCACGATCGGCGCCTGGTGCAGGCGCGCCAGCGTCACGATGCCGGCCGGCAGGTCGGCGCACGCGTCGAGGAACCGAACGGTGTGCATGCGCGGCGCGTCACCCCACGCGTCGTCGCCGAACACCACGAGCGCCCCGCCCTCGCGCAGGATGCGCCCGAACTCGCCGACCGGCGCGGTGCGATACGCGATGCGCATGCCGACCGACACCCGCATGTGCTCGATCGCCCAGGCCAACCAGTCGTCGGCGACGATCGCTGTGACGGGCGTGCTCAACAGGCGCTGGGGGGCGGACGTCGCCAGCTCCCAGCCGCCGAGATGCAGGCCGGCGAGGATGAAGCCGCACCCCGCGTCGGCGAGCTCGCGTGCATGCTCGAGGCCGTCGAGCTCCAGACTGGCGACGAACGCGTCGGGCTTGCCGAGCGCCCACAGCAGGTCGGCGGAGCGATGTGCCTCGTTGACCACCTCACGGCGCGCCGCGCGCCGCACGGCACGGGCGGTCGGCGGCGCGCCGAGGGCGTGCGCGATGTTCGTCGCCAGCGTGCGGCGCTTGCGCCGACGCACCGCCCACTCGGCATGGCCTCCTGCCACCGCCAGCACGTGAGCGACCGACGCCGGCGTCCGGCTTCCCGCCCACACCGCTGCGTCGATCACCCTCGCCAGGACGCGCGCCGCCGTGCGCCCGCGCCCGAATGGGCGGCGGACCTCTCGCCGCTTCGCCGCAACCGGGGTCTCGGACGCCGCGCCCGCTCGCAGAGCCACCTGGTCGCCGTCGATCAGACCCGCGCCGGCCGAGAGCTGCCGTGCACGATGCGCTGCCCGATGTCGACGAACGATCCGGTCATCTCGCTACCCCCTGCTGACGGCCCGACTTT
>CAZGUH010000003.1:130948-152612 GCA_964529005.1 uncultured Ilumatobacteraceae bacterium
CGATGTCGACGAACGATCCGGTCATCTCGCTACCCCCTGCTGACGGCCCGACTTTAGCGGGGGCCTTCCCTCACAGGATGGTGATCAACCCCGCGAGCGACACGACCGACAGCGCGGTCGACATGACGACGATGCGGATGCTCAGCGACACGTCGGCCCGCAACTGGGCGGCGAGGATCGTCGTGCTCACCGCCGCGGGCATGCCCGCCATCAGGATCGCGACGTCAAGAGCCGAGCCTGCCAGGCCCATCGACGCCGCCGTGACCCACGCGATCACCGGCCCGAGCAGCAGCCGGTTGGCGGAGGCGCCGACCGGGTCGGTGAGGTCTCCTCGGCGGGGCAGCTGGAACGACATCCCGAGCGTCACCAGCATCACCGGGATCGCCGCCTGCGCGAGGGTCGACATCGATTCGTCGATCGCGATCGGGAGATCGGCGTTGGTGACGTTGACGAGCGCGCCGGCCACGGCCGCGTAGATCGTCGGATAGCGGAAGGCCGCGAGCGCCACGTCCCGGCGGCGGGTGTGCGCGCCCACGGCATAGGTTCCGATCGTCACCGCGAACGTCGCGCTGATCAGCACGCTGATCGTGAACAGCAGGGTGCCGTATTCGAGGCCAGGGGAGCCGAACGCCAGCCGGCTGACCGGCAGGCCCAAGTTGCCCATGTTGGGCACCGAGCTGGAGATCACGGTCGCGCCGCGCGCCGCGCGGTCGTGGCCCCGCACACCGGACCAACCGACCGAGACCACCACGTTCGCCAGGAAGACGGCGAGGGAGACGCACGCGAGGCGCACCACCGCTCCCGCCTCGAACTCGGCCGATTCGAGACCGACGAACACCAGCGCCGGCGAGAACAGGAAGAACGTCGCCCGCTGGAGCGTCTGGAGGTCGAGACGCAGCCGCCGGCCCGCCGCCCCTCCGATCACTGCCACCGCGATCACCGGGAGGATCACGTCCAACAGCACCTGGAGCACGACGAGGCACGCTAACCCGCGCCGGCGCGTCGGCTTCAGCTCGTTTCCGCTGCCCGACGCTCGTCCGCCACGGACATGCGCGTGCGCCGGTACGGTCGGGGTGGTGGCAGCGTCGAAGAGTCCCGCGATCGAGATCGCCGTCGGCGAGCGCACGGTGCGCATCACGAACCCCGATCGGGTGTACTTCCCCGCCCTCGGCGCGACGAAGCTCGACCTCGTCCGCTACTACCTCAGCGTCGGCGACGGCATCGTCAACGCCGTGCGCGAGCGGCCGTGCATGCTGCATCGCTTCCCCACCGGCGTCAGCGGCGAGAAGGTGCACCAGAAGCGCGTGCCTGCCGGGGCTCCCCCATGGCTCGGCACGGTGCGCCTGTACTTCCCGCGCTACGGCCAGCACGCGGACGAGTTGTGCGTCACCGAGCTGGCCGAGGTGATCTGGGCGGTGCAAATGTCGACCGTGGAGTTCCATCCGTGGAACTCGCGCCGAGCCGACACCGAGAAGCCCGACGAGTGGCGCATCGATCTCGACCCGATGCCCGACTGCCCGTTCGAGCGGGTGCAGCGCGTCGCACACGTCGTGCACGAGCTGCTCGACGAGATCGGCGCGGTCGGATGGCCGAAGACGTCAGGCGGCAAGGGGATCCACGTCTACGTGCGCATCGATCCCGCGCACGGGTTCCGTGAGGTGCGCCGGGCGGCGCTGGCGTTCGCCCGCGAGGTCGAGCGGCGGGCGCCCGACGACGTGACCACGACGTGGTGGCGCAAGGATCGCGACCCCGCCAAGCTGTTCGTCGACTACAACCAGAACGCCCGCGACCACACGATCGCCGCGGCCTATTCCGTGCGCGGTGTGCCGGACGCCCGGGTGTCGACGCCCATCCGCTGGGACGAGATCGACGACGTCGACCCGGCAGAGCTGACGATCCGCACGGTGCCCGATCGCTTCGCCGCGATCGGAGATCTCCATGCCGGCATCGACCACGCGGTCTACGACATCGCTCCCCTGCTGGAATGGGCCGAGCGCGACGAGCGAGCCGGCGCCGTGGACCACGGCGAGTCGGACGCCTGACGAAGAGAACCCGGATCCAGCGGGCCATCTGTCCTACGCTCTGCAACGGTCATCAGGAGGTTGCCAGTGTCCGATGCAGTGAACTTCGCGCTCTTCGTCGCCCGTGTGTGGGTCGGCGCCGTCATGCTCGCCCACGGGTGGAAGCACGTGAAGGCACTCAAATCGGGACCCGGGATGGCGAACTGGCTGAGCAGCCTCGGGCTGTCCAACGGGCCGTTGCAGGCGCAGATGCTGACGTGGAGCGAGGTGGGCGTGGCTCCGTTGCTGATCCTCGGCTTCCTGACCCCGGTCGCCTACGGCATCGCCGCGTCGCTGATGCTCGTCGCCTGGATCACCAACCACCGCGACAAGACGTTCTGGGTCACGGCGCGCCCGACGGAGGGCTGGGAGTACGTGGCGACGCTCGCCATCCTCTCGCTCGTGCTCGGCGTCCTCAGCCCGGGCGAGTGGTCGATCGACGACGCGGCCGAGTTCTCGTTCGTCTTCGAGCCCGACAAGGCGCTGCTCGTCACCGCGATCGTCGGCATCGGCGGCACGGCCGCCTATCTCGCCACGTTCTGGCGCCCAAAGAAGACCTCGGCCTGAGAGCGCACGCTCCCGGCGTCACCCCCAGCGGGGCTCCTCGCCGAGGATCCCGAGCACGGACTTGCCGACCAGCTCGTGCACCAACGGGCCGTTCGCGGGGTGGAAGCCGCCACAGCGCACGTCGCGGTAGAGACGCTCGAGCTCGTTGCCCTTGAACATCCCGCCGCCGCCCGACAGCTCCATCGCCATGTCGACGACCCGCTTGGCGGCCTCGGTTGCGCGGTACTTGCAGCTCACGAGCTTCGCCGGCCACATGCCCCCGTGGTCCACGCCGTTCGACCAGTCGTCGGCGATCCGCTCGATCTGCGGCAGCACGCCCTCGAGCTCGATGAACATGTCCGCCAGGACGTGTTGGTACATCGGGTTGTAGGCCATCGAGCGGCCGTTCATCGCGACCGACGTCTTCTTCGACACCCCGGCCACCGCGAGATCGAAGGCGCGCTTGGCGACGGCGTAGTACACCGATGCGAACGTCGGCTCGGCCCAGGCGAAGATCGTCAGGATGAAGTTGTCCGCGCCGGCGAGACCGGCCGGGACGACGCGAGCGATGTGGTCGTCCGCCACGAACGCGCCGTCGAGGATCGTGTCGTCGCTGCGCGTCGCTCGCATGCCGAGCACGTCCCAGGTCTCCTTGATCGTGTAGCCCGGGGTGTCGCGCGGCATGAAGGCGTGGACGATCTTCGGGTTCGCCGGGTCCTCGTCGTCGACCGCGTGGATCCCGAGTCGCGTCCACACCGGCGTGAGTGAGCCGAAGATCTTGTGGCCGTGCAACGTATACCCGCCGTCGGCGCGCCGTGCCTTGGCCACCGCGGCGAGCAACGGGAAGTCGTTGCCCACCTCGCCGTGCCCCGCGGCGAAGATTTCACCGTCGGCCGCCTCCTGGAGCATCCACTCACAGCTCCGGTCTCCCGACCGCCAGAGATCGGCGGCGACGCCCATCCAGTACAGGTGCATGTTCGTCGCCAGCGCCGTGGCGGGCGCGCGATAGGCGAGCTGCCGTTGCAGCTCGCAGACCTGCGAGAGGTTCATCCCGCGGCCGCCGAACTCCTCCGGAACGTTGATCAGCAGGTAGCCCGCCTGCCGAAGCTCCTCGAAGTCCTCGTGGAAGAACGTGTTCTCGCGGTCGTACTTCGGCGCTCTCTCCGCGCAGTGCTGGAGAAGCTCCTCTGACAGGACGGAATCCATGACCATGGCCATGCCAACACCCCCTGCTGCTGACCCCTTTGGGCACGGTAAGCCTGCGTCATCCTTTGGTCAAGAGCCGATTTCGGGGCGAATACGCTGGCGCGGTGGGGCGTCAGCTGAGCGATGTGCACGAGGCGGTCGTGGAGATCGCCACCCGATGGCGTGACGACAGGTCCGCCCGCCTTCGACGGCGGACTCTCGACCGCGGCGACTTCGAACTGCTGCGCGAAGCCGGGTTCTTGGACCTCGCCGCCCCGTCCGAGCACGGAGGGCTGTGGCGCGGGTCCGGGCCCAGCACCCGCCCGATCGCCGAGATGCTGCGCGTGTTGGCCGGCGGCGACGCGTCGGTCGCGCTGGTGTCGGCGATGCACCCGGCGGTGGTCGCGTTCTGGCTGTGCAACGACGATCCGGCGCAGGCCGGGTGGACCCGCCAGCAGCGGGCGGTGTACGAGACCGTGATGGCCGGCGCGCAGTGGGGCACGATCACGTCCGAACCGGGCAGCGGTGGCGACATTGCCCGCACACGGACCGTCGCACAGCCCTCGGCGGCTGCGGCGGGGTGGCTATGTGGCGACGCCTACCGCATCACCGGGGACAAGCACTTCGGCAGCGGGTCCGGGGTCGTCACCTACATGATCACCTCGGCGCTGCCGGCCGACGGCGACGGCCCGGCGATGTTCGCCATCGACGTCCACGACGAGCCGTGGGTGCGAGGCGACGGGATGACGTTGACCGCCGAATGGGACGGCGTCGGGATGGCGGCGACCCAGAGCCACGCCATGCGGCTGGACGACATGCCGGCGGTGCGCCTTGCCTGGGACCGTCCGCTCCCCGAGTTGGCGGCCGGCGCGTCACCGGTCATCTCATCCCTCTTCACCGCCGTGGTGCTCGGCATCCTCGACGAGGCGATCGCCGTCGCCCGTGCCCAGATCGCCCCCAAGGCCGACGACCTGCGCGCGTATGAGCGCGTCGAATGGAGCGGAGCCGAGATGGACCATTGGCTCGCGATCCAGGCCTACGAGGGAGGTCTGCGTGCGATCGAGGCCGGCGATCCCGTGGCCGCGCTGCACGGGGCGCTGCGCGCCAAACAGGCCGTGGCGGCGCTCGCCGAGCAGGCGATGCTGCGGCTCACCCGCGTGCTCGGCGGCGGGACGTTCTCCCAGCGCTCACCGTTTTCCCGATGGTTCGAGGACGTGCGCGCCCTCGGCTTCCTGCGCCCGCCGTGGGGCCTGGCCTTCGACCAGCTGTTCGCCACCTCCCTGCCGCCGCCCGCCTGACGTGGCGGTGGTTCGGAAAAGTGGCTCGTCCGCGATGAACTGGCAAAGCGAATCACGTCGACCCAACCAGTTCGCACGACAAACAGGAGGCTCACATGGCCCTCACCCCCTACGTGTTCTACAACGGCGACTGCCAGGAGGCGTTCCGCTTCTACCACGAGGTGCTCGGCGGAGACCTCCAGGTCATGAGGAACGCCGATGCCCCTGAAGGCAACGGCATGCCAGGGGCCGAGCCGCACCACGTGATGCACGCCGCCCTCATCTCGAGCTACGGACAGCTGCTCGGGTCCGACGATCCGACGAGCGACGGTGGCCCGAAGGTCGGCGTGGCGGTGACGATCTCGGCACCCGACGAGACGGAAGGAAAGCGGATCTTCGACGGGCTGTCCGCGGGCGGCCGCGTCGACATGCCGTTCGGGCCGGCCTTCTTCTCCAAGGGCTTCGGCGCGTTCAACGACCGGTTCGGTGTGCCCTGGATGGTCGTCACCGAGGGCGACGTCTGACCGATACCCTGTCCGCGATCGACGTCCGTCTCAACCACACGATCGTCCCGTGCCGGGACGCGGAGGCGACGGCCCGCTGGTACGCGGACATGTTCGGGTTCGCCGCACCCGAGCATTGGGGGCCCTTCTGGCAAGTGACCACCGCGAACGGTGTCGCCCTCGACTTCGACGTGGGCGACACCGGCGAGGGCATGCGGTCGATCCACTACGCGTTCCTGGTCTCCGAGGCCGAGTTCGACGCGATCTTCGCCCGCATCGCCGAGCGTGAGCTCCCCTACTACGCCGACCCGATGGGCAGCCGCCGCGGCGAGATCAACCGCCACGACGGCGGCCGAGGGGTCTACTTTCCCGATCCCAACGGTCACTGGTTGGAGATCATCACCCGCCCATACGGCGGTGGCTGAAGGCTCAAGCAACACTTGAGCCTTCAGCATGCGTTGGCCCCTTCTCGAGCTCAAGATTTGCGCGCCGATCCGATGGATGGGAGTCGAACGTCGTCGGGACGTCCGGGCGAATGGACGGTGCGAGGGATCTACGGCGGCGGTGGCCAGCTGGATCGGCGGCGACTCTCCGGATGCGGCACGCGCCGCCGGGTGGGCGGCGACCCAGAGCTTCGGACAGCTGGCGGCGCAACAGGCCGTGTCGCTCACCGAAGTCACCACACAACCGCGCGGCGCCCCCTGGATACTCTGACGGGGTGGCGGAGCAGGCAGCGGCACCACAGACAGACCACGGGACTGACGGGCGGATCAGGCTCCTTCGGCGCGCGGTCGAGACCTGGAAGGGCCAGCTCGTCGACGTCGGCGGGCGCAACACGCTTCTCTACTACCGAGACCTGAAGCAGGGCACGCTCGATCTCAGCGCCGACGGCGTGTCCGTCGCAGCCGTGCATCGGCTCCTGGCCGCCGAGACGGTGCGGCTCAGCGACCTGTTCCCAGCAGCTCCGGCCGATGCCGAAGCGTCCGGCGCCGGCACACGCCTCGGCGCAGCCGCCAAGCGGGCGCGGACCATCCGCGCCAAGGCCACGGAGAACCTCGAAGAACGCGGCATCCAGACGCTGTTCCTCGCCTGGGGCATGACGACGTGGACGAACCAGATCGGCGCGGCGACACCGGCTGCGCCCATGTTGCTCGTCGAGGCCGCGCTGTCGCCACGAGGGCTCGCCGCCGAGGACTTCGACGTCTCGGTCATCGGCGACGTCGAAGTCAACCCGACCCTTGTCCACTTCCTCGCCTCGGAGTTCTCCGTCGACGTCGACGCGGACGAACTCCTCGATCTGCTGACCGACGACCACATCGGCGCCCCGGACCCGACGGCGCTCTTCGACCGCCTGCGCAAGAAGGCCGCAGACATACCCGGGTTCGACGTCACCGCTCGTGTCGTTCTCGGCAACTTCTCCTACGCCAAGCTGCCGATGGTCAAGGACCTCGACGCAGCGCTCGACGGTGGCCTGCTGGCGACCAACCCGCTCGTCGCAGCGATCGCCGGCGATGCCGCCGCCGAGGCCGAGATCCGCCAGCGCCATCCGTCCGTCAGCCTGGACGAGCCCGATCTCGTCGCGCCGCGCAACGAGTTCCTCGTCCTGGATGCCGACGCCAGCCAGTCGTACGCCATCACGGCAGCGGCCCGTGGTGGCGATCTCGTGGTCGAGGGTCCGCCCGGCACCGGCAAGAGCCAGACGATCGCCAACATGATCGCCACGCTCGCCGCGCTCGGGAAGCGCACCCTGTTCGTGGCCGAGAAGCGCGCCGCGATCGACGCGGTCCTCGACCGGCTGACCGGCGCCGGGCTCGGCGACCTCGTCCTCGACCTTCACGACGGCGTGAGCTCGCGCAAGCAGGTCGCGCAACAGCTCGCCAAGGCGCTCAGCGCCGCGGAGGCGATCGCGCTGCGCGATCACGCCGACTCGCACGATCGGCTCTCCCGCCGCCGCGACGCGCTGCGTCAGATGCGCGATGCGATGCACCGCCCGCGCCAGCCGTGGGACATCAGCGTCTACGAGATCCAATCCGAGCTCCTCGGTCTGCGCGCCAGCGCGCACGTCGCGACGCGCTTTGCCCGCGATGTCATCCTCACGCTGGGTCGCGACGAGTACCGCTCCGCCGCCGTCGACCTCGACGAGTTCGCCGACCTCGGCGGCCTCGCGCTGATCACCAGCGCCAGCCCGTGGCGTCCTGCGTTCGAACGGGCGCTGATCACGAGTGCCGATCAGGTGGAGGCGGCGCGCAACGCCATCGCCCGGCTGGCGCGCGAGACGCTTCCGCGCACACGTGGGTGGCTCTGCGACGCGGCCGCGCGCAGCGGGCTCGGCTGCCCGGCATTGCTGTCCGGCTGGGACACCGTCGTCACGTTGCTCGAAGACGTCGCCCGCGTGTCAGCGACGCACGATCCCGCGATCTTCGCCGAGGCCGAGTCGCTCGTCGCCGGCCTCGAGCCGGCCACGCACGGCGTGCTCGGTCGGGTCACGGCGTCGATCAGCGACGGCGACTACCGGCGGGCGCGCAAGCGCATGGCTGAGCTGGCCGGCGGCCGCAAGGAGAGTCCGCCGGAGATGCGGGCAGCGGCCGAGGCGGCTCTCGACGTGAGCCGCCGGTGGGCGGCCTTGTCGGTCGACGGGGGGTCGCCGCGCATCGCCGTCGACGCCAGCGCGGCTCGCGGGATGCTCACGCAGCTCGCGGACGAGGTGCGCGCTGTCGCTCAGCGCGTGGGCCTCGCCGGCGAGACCCTCGACTCGGCAGACGTGCTCGGCTCCACGTTGGAGGCGCTGCTCGCAGAACAGCCGACCGCGGTGCGCCTTCCCGAGCTGCACCGCCTGTCGGTCGCGCTGGGGAATCGACAACTGTGGCCGTTCATCGTCGAGATCGCCCAGCGCGGTTTCGACGCCGCGCAGGCGACATGTGCGTTCCGTCTCGCGTGGTTGGAGAGCATCCTCGATCACGTCGAGCTTTCCGACCCGGTGATCGGCGGCTTCGACCGTGCGACGCACGACCGAGCGGTCGCCGAGTTCCAGGACGCCGACCGTGCGCACCTGCGGCGCACCCCGGAGCGGGTGCGGCGCGCGGTCGCCGAGAACCTCGTTCGGCGTCGTGAGGAGCACCCACAGCAGTCGCAGCTCATCCGTGCCGAGGCGAGCAAGAAGCAGCGCCATCTGCCGCTGCGGATGCTCGTGCAGCAAGCCCCCGACGTGCTCACCGCGTTGAAGCCCTGCTGGGCGATGAGTCCGCTCGTGGTGGCGCAGATGCTGCCGGCGCAGCAGCTGTTCGACGTGGTCATCTTCGACGAGGCGTCGCAGGTCATGCCCGCCGACGCGATCGGCGCGCTGATGCGGGCGCGCACCGCGATCGTTGCCGGCGACTCGAAGCAGCTGCCGCCGACGAGCTTCTTCGCCGCGTCGTCGGGCGGCGGCGAGGACGACGAAGCCGCGGAGGAAGAGATGATCAACGCCGCCGACAGCGGCGTGGCGTTGACGAAGGACATCGAGTCCGTCCTCGAGGTGATGCGCGCGCTGCTCCCTCCACCGGTCGGCACGAAGACGCTCAACTGGCACTACCGGTCGCGCGACGAGCGGCTCATCGCGTTCTCCAACGCGCAGGAGTCGCTCTACGACTGGTCGCTCACCACGTTCCCCGGCACTGGCGTCGACAACTGCATCGTCCACGAGCTGATCCCGTGGGAGCCGGGACGTGTCGGTCAGGAGGACTCCGTCTCCGCCGAAGTGCAGCGCGTCGTCGAGCTCGTGGTCGAGCACGTCCGCCAACGTCCGCACGAGAGCGTCGGCGTCATCGCAATGGGCATCAAGCACGCGAACCGCATCCAGGAAGGACTGCGGCAGGTGCGGCTCGCCGATCCCGATCTCGGTCAGCTGATCGACTCCGGACCGCCGGGACGGAGTCGGCCGGAACCGGTCTTCGTCAAGAACCTCGAGCGCGTCCAGGGCGACGAGCGCGACGCCATCATCCTCACGATCGGCTACGGCAAGAACGCCGACGGCCGCATGATGTACCGATTCGGTCCGCTCAACCAGGAAGGCGGCGAACGGCGGCTGAACGTCGCCATCACGCGGGCGCGCAGCAGGATGACCGTCGTCAGCTCGTTCGGGTCGGGCGATCTCGACCCCAACAAGTTGCGCGCCGAAGGCGCGCGGATGCTGTGCCGCTACCTCCAGTACGCGGAGTCGCGCGGGCAGAACCTCGGAGACCAGGCCAAGCCGAAGCCCGCCCTCAACCCGTTCGAGCGCGACGTGCGCGACGCGCTCACCGCCAGCGGAGTGCCGCTCGTCGCCCAGTACGGCTGCTCGGGATACTGGATCGACTTCGCTGCGCAGCACCCCACGCAGCCGGGTCGCATGGTGCTGGCCATCGAGGCCGACGGCGCCACGTATCACGCCGGCCAGACAGCCCGTGATCGCGACCGCCTCCGCCAGGAGCACCTCGAACGGCTCGGCTGGCGTTTCCACCGCATCTGGTCGACCGATTGGTTCCACCGCCGCAGCACCGAGATCCAGCGGGCGGTCGAAGCGTGGAACGCCGCGGTTCGTGAGGCCGACGAGCCGGTCGCCGCGCCGGAGCCGCCGCGATGGGCGCCGCCGGATCCCGCGCAGGGACAGGCCACCGTGTTGCCGACTCGAACGCTCCCCCGGCCTCGCTTCGTGCCGGGGTTGCCGATCAACCAGTACGACCCGCAGACGCTGCGGGCGCTCGCCGCGTGGATCGAGTCCGACACGTTGCTGCGCACCCAGGACGAAGTCGTCGGCGAGATGATGGTCGAACTCGGGTTCAAGCGGCGCGGCAAGAACGTCGTCGCCGCGCTGGAGGCCGCCGTCATCGCCGCGCGCCGGTGAGCAGTACGGTGGTCCATCGTCGAACAGGAGGGATCATGCCGATCACGGTCGGGTTCAACCACGTCGCCACGCTCACTCCGGACCTCGACAGGCTCGTCGCGTTCTACCGCGATGCCTTCGACGCGCAGGTCACGTTCGAGATGGAGGCACGCGACGACCATCCGCGCATGGCCATCGTCGACCTGGGCGCCGGCGCATCGCTGAACGTGTTCGAAGTGCCCGCGGACGCGATCATCGGCGAGCGGCGCCGCATCGGCGGCCGAGGCGCCGTCGACCACTTCGGCCTTGCCGTCGATTCGCTGGCGACGCTCGAGCGCACGCGTGAGCGGTTGGTGTCCGCAGGAGCCGAGGTGGGCGACATCCAGCGCCTCGGTGGCGAGTGGTCGCTGTTCTTCCGCGACATCGACGGCATGGAGCTGGAGGTGTGCGCTCCGTCTGCTCCGTCCGACCCGTCCGAGCCGGCGCAGGCCAGCTCCGCGAACGCCTGAGGCGGTCACAAGAGCACCCAGCGCGGCGCCGCCTGATTAGGGTGGGCGCATGGGAAATGGGGAGAAGGCGGGCACAGCTCGGACGCGGACGCGATGGGCGGCGATCGGCGCGGCCGTGGCCATCGCCCTCGGCGGTGGGGGCCTCCGCATCGCGCGAGCGACCGTTTCGTCCGGCGACAAGCCGGTCTTCGTCTCGATCGCGCCACAGCGCATCGTCGACACGCGCACTGGCGTCGGCCTGACCGGCGCGTTCGTCGACGCGACCCCACGTGACGTCCTCGTCACCGGCGCTGTGCCGGTTGCCAGCGGCGGCACTGCGGTCGTCGTGCCGCCTGGCGCCACCGGCGTCGCGCTGAACGTCACAGTGGTCGAACCGAGCGGAGCGGGCTTCCTGTCCGTGCGTCCCGGTGGCGCAGCCGGTGAGCCGCAGACCTCCAACGTGAACTTCGAGGCAGGCCAGGTCGCGCCGAACGCGGTCAACGTCGACCTGCCCGTCAGCGGGCAGATCCAGATCTGGTTCGACACCTACGAGCCGGGTGGCGCTGGCCACGTCCTGGTCGACGTCGTCGGCTACTACGACGACCACAATCACGACGATCGCTACTACACCAAGGGCCAGATCGACGCAGCGAAGTTCATCTCGCTGAACGTCTTCGCGAACCCGCACTACAACTTCGAAGAAGACGTCTACGCCGACCTGATCGACTCCGGCGTCGGCGGGTTGAACGTCGACCTGGCCTACAACTTCACGGTCCCGCCCGACTACACCGCCGGCTCGCCGCTCGTCGTTCGGCTGCTCGCCTACTCGCGCACCGCGACGACGTGCAACGGCGACATCGGCTCGAACGCGATCTACGCCACACGCGCCGACGTCGGCCGCGTCGACACCGCCCTCACACCGGCGAGCGTGGATCGTGTCTTCACCGTGGCCGACGTGCCGCAGGAGTACCTCTTCACGATCCAGGGGACCGAGCTCCAGGCGGGCGATGCCGTGACGTTCGGAGTCTTCGGTTTCGCGCCGTTGCCGCGCTGCGATCTGGTCATCACGGGCGCCGCGGTCTACTACGACTAGCCGAGCGGACTATTCCGGCGCGGCCCGCCGTGCCACGCTCGACCACGCCCGCGCCAACCGATCGCGCCGCGTGGCCCGACCGGGGGTCGCCGCGCCGGCGTCGTGGAACACCTTGTCGACCGAGATCCGGCTCACGACGTCGGCCAGCAGCTTGGTGCGTGGCTTGAATCCCAGGGAGATGGCCTGCGCGCCGCCACGCCGGTCTCGCCACGCGAGCGTCATCCATCCGTCCTCGATGTGGGTCGCCCGCAAAGCGGCAAGGTCCACCGCTGTCCTCTTCTTGTCGGCGAGCGCGGCGTAGATGAGCCGGCGGTTGGTCAGCACCAGCCAGCCCGGCAGCGGCACACCTTCGCCACGGGTCTTGCGGGTGACCTCGCTCCCGTTGGAGATGACGACTGGCTCGTCGTCGATCACGTGCTCGCCCTCGCGGTCGAGGAGCTCCAGCGCAAGCTCGTTGCGCATCCGGAGCGCAAGATCGGCGCTCGCCACGCGCAGCAGCGACGCGCTGAACGAATGCTTCCAGGTCCGCACCCGAAGCCCCACCAGGACACCAGCCTCCACGTCGCTCACCCTAGGCGAGCAGCCATGCCGCCGAGCAGGTGGCCTATCGTCAGAGCGTGGCGACGCCTGAGATCGATCTCGCGCACTTCAGGACGGCATTCGATCAGGGTTTCCGCGCCGCGCTCGGCGAGCTGAGGGCCGGCCGCAAGCGGACGCATTGGATGTGGTGGGCGTTCCCGCAGATCGCGGGTCTCGGAACCAGTCCGAACGCGGTTCGCTATGCGATCGCCACGCGAGAGCACGCGGCGGCGTTCCTCCGGGATCCCGATCTGCGGGCCAAGTACCTTCAGCTCGTCGACGCCGTGTGGCAGCAGGTCGTCGTCGCGGGAACCAGCCTCGACGCGTTGTTCGGGTGGCCGGACGACGTCAAGCTCGTGTCGTCGCTGACGCTGTTCGAAGGGACCGCACGGCGGCTCGACCACACCGCGGAGCTCGACCGGTTCATCGAGCAGGCGGGCGACATCCTGGCCGCCGCTGCGCAGCAAGGTTTGGCGCGATGCGAGCGCACGGAGCGCTTCCTCTCCGAAGACGACGGGCCAGATCGCTGACGCGAACCGCGCGGCTACTCGTTCGGCTCTTCGATCCGACCGTCGACGTGGCGAGCGAAGCGCCCACGATCACGGCCGTGCGTCGGCCCGTCGTCGGGCCACGGCCATCCACCGAACCCCGTGGCCTGGTAGTCGCGGAACGCTTGCTCGATCTGCGCCTGCGTGTTCATGACGAACGGACCGTATTGCGCGACAGGCTCACCCAGCGGGCGTCCCTGGAGCACCAGGATCTCCACCGGACGTCCACCCGCACGGAGAGCCAGATCGACCGTCGCGTCCACGACCACACCGGTGTCGTTGGAAATCTCCGTGCCCGCGATGTCGATCGTGTCGCCCTCGAACACGTACAGCACCCGCTGCGTCTGCGGCCCGGCGGCAGCGGGAAGCGTCCAGCCGCCCCCCGGGTCGAGCCGGATGTGCAGGATCGCGATGTCGGCGTCGGCCCGAGCGGCATACGAGTCCGGCGGAGGCGACGGCGGGGAGGCGCCGTCCACGGATCCGGCGATCACCGTGACGTCGACGCCGGGTGCGCGCACGACAGGGAGATCGCCGCTCCACAACATCGTGAAGTACGGGTCGACCATCTTGTCGGCGGCCGGGAGATTCAGCCAGATCTGGAACAGCTCGAGCGGATTCGGCCCTGACCGGTCGAGCAACGGGAACATCTCCGCGTGGACGATGCCGCGGCCCGCCGTCAGCCACTGCACATCTCCACGCCCGAAGCGCGCCGCGGCCCCCAGCGAGTCGGAGTGGTCGATCAACCCGTGGCGGACGAACGTGACGGTCTCGAAGCCGCGGTGCGGATGCTGCGGGAAGCCGGGCACCACGAGGCCGTGATACATGCTCCAGCCGTCACGCCCGGAGAAGTCCATGCCGAGATCGCGGCCGTCGATGGGCGCCGCCGGCGCCATGCGCTCGTCACCGGCCGGATAGCGATCGTCGTGGTGGGCGCAGAACAGGAACGGGTCGATCGTCGGCCAACGGGGGCCGAGGGCGACGGTCTGACGCACGGGGCTCGTCGTCGGGTCGGTGACAGTCATAGTGGGTGCAACCAGCATGCCCGCCCGACATTCCCGGCGCGGCGCCGGATCGGGAGTCAGGTTCGCACGACCAGCGTCTCGGCCATCCGGGAGACCGGTGTTCGCGTCGACGACGCGCATGCCCAGCAAATGCTTCGCCGGGCTCGTCGACTTCCTCCACGCCACGATCGCCCAGACGACATAGCCGACGATCAGCGTGACGACTGCCAGGCCCAAGCTGAGCACGGCGCCATGCGTCGAATGTCGACTTGCGCGATCGACTTTTGGGGTCTATTTTGCTAGCGTTCGCTAGAAATTCAGGAGGTCAGAATGGCACTGCAGCTGGGCGACGTCGCCCCGGACTTCACCGCGGAGACCACTCGTGGCTCGGTGCGGTTGCACGACTATCTCGGCGACGGCTGGGGCATCCTGTTCTCGCATCCGGCCGACTTCACGCCCGTCTGCACCACCGAGCTCGGCGCGTTCGCCAACCGCAAGAGCGAGTTCGACAAGCGCAACACGAAGTTGATCGGCGTCAGTGTCGATTCGGTCGACTCGCACCAGCGCTGGTCTGCCGACATCGAAGAGACACAGGGCAGCGCGCTCAACTACCCGCTCATCGGCGACGAGCAGCGCACGGTCGCCACGCTCTACGGCATGATCCACCCCAACGCCCTGGAGACCGCCACGGTGCGCACGGTGTTCGTGATCGGGCCGGACAAGAAGATCAAGCTCACGCTGACCTATCCCGCCTCCGTGGGCCGCAACGTCGACGAGATCATCCGTGTCCTCGATGCGTTGCAGCTCAGCGCGCGCCACAGCGTGTCCACACCGGTCAACTGGTCGGCCGGCGAAGACGTGATCATCTCGCCTGCGATCGACGACCAGCGCGCCGGCGAGCTGTTCCCCAAGGGCTTCACGACGCTCAAGCCGTACCTCCGGTACACCCCTCAGCCCGACTGAGCCGGCTCGTGTCGAGCGAAACCTCGACGGACCCTGCCATCGACGGCGCGTCCGTCTCGAAGGTGGAGCACGTCAAGGCCGGCAGCCGGTTGCTGCGCAGCACGATCGCCGACGAGCTGAGGAACGACGCCGCGACGTTCTCGCACGACGCAGCGTTGACGCTGAAGTTCCACGGCACCTACTCGCAGGACGACCGCGACACGCGTACGCAACGTCGCAAGGCGGGTGTCGCGGCCGATGCCTTCCACATGGTGCGCACCGGAATCCCGGGCGGCGTGCTGAGCGCGGATCAGTACCTCGCGATGGACGAGCTCGCCGACACCGTCGGCAACGGCACGTTGCGGATCACCACGCGCCAGGACATCCAGTTCCACCGCGTCTACAAGTCCGACTTGCACACGCTGATCCACACGCTCAACGAACGTCTCGTCACGACGCTCGCCGCGTGCGGCGACGTTGTCCGCAACACCACGGCGTGCCCGGCGCCGCTCCCCGGCGACGCCCGAGCCGAGCTCGTCGCGTGGGCCCAGCGCGTGTCCGCGCACTTCAAGCCGCGCAGCCGGAGCTACTACGACATCTGGGTCGGCGGCGATCGCGCCGTGACCGCCACGTCGACGCCGAGCGAGGACTCCGAGCCGCTGTACGGCTCGGTGTACCTGCCGCGCAAGTTCAAGATCGGGTTCTGCGCGCCGGGCGACAACTGCACCGACGTGCTGATCAACGACCTCGCCATCGTCCCCGTCGTCGAGAACGACACGATCCGTGCGTTCACCCTGCTGGTAGGGGGTGGGCAGGGCAAGGCCCACAACCGTCCGGACACCTATCCGCGCCTCGCCAGCCCCCTCACCACCGTCGCGCCCGACGAGCTCATCGCCGCCTGCGAAGCGGTCGTGAAGCTGCACCGCGACTACGGCAACCGGGCCAACCGTGACCACGCGCGACTCAAGTACGTCGTCGACGACCTCGGACACAGCCGTGTTGCGCAGCTGGTCGCCCGATACCTCGGCCGCGACGAACTCCGGCCGCCCGAACCCGTCCACCTCGCCCACGCCGACGAGCACCTCGGCTGGCACGCCCAGCACGACGGCCGGTGGTTCCTCGGCGTCAAGGTGTTCAACGGCCGCATCGCGGACGTCGGTGACGAGCGCGTCCGCTCCGCCCTCCGTGCGGTCGTCCGGACGTTCCACGCGTCGGTTCGGCTCACCGCCCGGGAGGACGTGTTGCTCTGCGACATCGCCGCAGCCGACCGTGCCGCGGTCGACGCACTTCTCGCCCGCCACGGCGTCCGGCCGGCCGAGGCATGGCATCCCGTCGCGCGCAGCTCTTTCGCCTGCCCGGCGTTGCCGACGTGCGGGCTGGCGATCACCGATGCGGAGCGAGCGCTGACGGGCGTGCTGGAAGAGCTTCAGGACGCCGTCACCGAACTCGGCCTCGGGGACCTTGCCGTGCACGTTCGCATGACGGGATGCCCGAACGGCTGCGCACGGCCGTACACCACCGAGGTGGCGTTCGTCGGGCGCGGCAAGCACCGCTACGACGTGCACCTCGGAGGCGACCAGGTCGGGACGCGTCTCAACGAGGTCTTCTGCGAGAACGTGCCGCGCGACGCGCTGATCGACCTGCTGCGCCCGGTGCTCGCACGATTCGCCCGTGAACGCTCTCCCGGCGAGGCGTTCGGCGACTGGTGCCACGCGGTCGGTGTCGACGCGCTGCGCGCCGCGCACGGCACGGACCAGTGGCGACGCGCAGCCGTCGGATCACCAGCCTGAGCGGTCGGCGCCACGAGCCTCCCGCCGACGGGCGCGGCGAGTGGCCCCGCTGCGTGCCGCCTAGAGGTCGGGGTTGCAACACTGCACGAGCGCGTCGATGACCTCGATCGGCACGCCCCCGCCCATGTTCTCCAAGAGCGCGGTCCTCAGCGCTTCCGCGGTGGGGAACGGCCGGCCGAAGTGATGCGGCATCGATCCGCCGGGCCCGTAGATCGCCTCCGGCGTCCATCGGTCGCCGGCGAGACGTGACACCCACTGCTGCCACGCAGTCGTCGCCCCGAGTGCTGCCAGCGAGCGCGTGTCCACGGTCCACGCGCGCTCGGCGGGGCTGCTCGTGTCCGGCGCGCTGCTGTCGTCGCTCGAGAACTCCGCCGCGTGGCCGCGACGGTCGAACTCACCGGCAAGGAGTTCCGAGAGGTGGGTGGCTGCCACCGCGAGCACGGCGTTGTCCGACCGCGACAGCTGACGGAGGTGCTCGGCCCCCTCAGCCGACGGGTGGTCGACCAGCACCGTCCAATCCGACGGAAGCAGGCTGTCCGCGCTCGAGGGGCTGCGTCGACGAAACTCTGGGCTCGACGTGGCCAGCATGCACACGCGGCGATAGTCGCTGTAGGCGACGAGGTATCGGGCCGGTCCCTGGGCGTTCAACGTCTCGAGCTTCGTGAGCGTGTTCGACCATGCGCGGGTGCTCACGTTGGGAAGCGTTTGTGGATCGCCGGAGCCGAAGAAGCCGCCGTACGCGTTCTGATGTGCGACCACCAGCGGGCCGACCTTGCACACGAGACCGATGCCCCATGACCCGATCCCGTGGCCACGATGGGCATAGAGCCAGAAATCGGGGACGGACGGCTCCAGACAGCTCAGGGTGTTCGCGCCGTCGAGACCGAGGTAGCCGATCCACGGGTCCCACCGGTCCGCGGTGCCCCACGCCCATCCGTCTCTCGTGGTCATCAACTGCTCGGCCATCCCAGCTGGGACCGGCGGGGTCAGCAAGCCGTCGCCGGACAGCGTCGCAGCCATGTCGTTGAACGCATCGACGCCGCGCGGACCATCGTGCAACCAGCCGAAGTCCGCCTCGTCGGTTGCCTCCGAGCTCATTCGAACTCGAATCCTCGGGCGCCGAGGTGGGTGGAGTTCTCGCCGACAACCCGACGAACGGTGTCGTCGAACCCCGCGGACCGCGTGTTGATCTCGAGCGTCAACGTGGTCGTCGCGCCCTCGGTCTTGTCGAGGTGCTCGACGACGTTGCGCAGGATCTGTTCGAGCTGGCGAATGGCACGGACGGAGTCGAGGGAGAACTGGCCGTAGAACGAGGTCGGCAGCTGCCGCGGCTCCGGCGGCGGCGGGTCGCGCCGGTCCGGCCCGGTGCCGGCATCGCGACCCGATGGCCCGCCGTCTCGGACGCCATCGCCGTCACCGGGCGGCGTGGCGGCGCGCAGTTGGTCTTGCGCGACGTCGGGGCGCACGACGAGACCGCTCGGTCGCACGGTGACGTGCTGCGCGACGATCAAGCCGACCCAGCGTCCGCCGTCGTGCCCGTCCGCGTAGGCGAAAGTCTCGCTCTCCCACGTGAGCTTCGAGGCGCCGTCGCTGATCGCGCTCGCAAGCACGTCGAACGACGCCAGCCGCGGGAGGTACGGGAACTGGCAGTACGCCAGCCACAGGCTCGACACGGTGATGTCGCCGCGTTCGCTCCACAACGGGATGCGATCGAGGTCCATGCGCACACGCGTGCCGCCGTAGCTGGTGATGAGGCGTTCCTCGCCGATGAGCCGGCGCGCGATGCGCTCCGCGAGGCTGCCGGCGCCGGTGGGCCGCGTTTGGTGCCATCGGATCTCGCGCGTGCCGGGCGTCTGCTCGGGGACCAACACGTGGATGTAGGTCTCGGCGATCCGCTGCGCAACGGTCTCGTCGGTCTCCTTGAGCTTCGAGTTCGCCTGCGCGAGGTCGCTCTTGGTGAGCTCCAGCCTCTCGTCACGGTGGTCGTCGAGGATCGACGCCCACGCGAGATGCTGGCGCGCTGCGGTGCGCAGCTCGGCGAGCCGCGCTTCCGAGGCGGCGCAGAAGATCAGCAGGTTGCGGTTCAGCCGCGGACCAGCGTTGCGTTGGGTGAGGATCTGCTCGGCGGTCTTGATCGCCTCCGAGTGATCCGTGTTCGGAAGGTGCTGGGCGGTCGTCGGCAACAGCACGAGGTGCACACCGTCGTCGTCGTCGGTGACATCGCCAGGTCCGCTCGGGAACACGTGCACGGCGGCGAACGGCTGGGAACCCGCGGTCTTCTGGAGGCGGCGCTTGATGTCGTCGTCCGCGTGGTCGTCGGTGATGTTCGACGTCGCACGGTCGGCGGCGAGCCGGGTGATGTTGGCCCGCAACGAGTACCAGTACTGGTTGCCGTCGACGTAGAGGTAGGTGGCGTCGCCGGAGAGACGGCGCAGCGCATCGCCGAAGGTGCCCGGCGCTTCGCCGGGTTGGGCGACGCCGAGCGTGATCAGCTTGATGTCGATCCCGCGGCGCGCCTCTTCGCGCGGCGCGGACGCGAGGTAGACGGCGCGTGCGACCCTGCGCGTCGCGGAGTAGCGGCCGAGGTTGCGGTGCGCTTGGTCCAGCCTTAGCGGCAACGCGTTCGCGCCGTCCACGTCCGCACGGATCACCGGATCCCAGCCGTCTTCGAGGTACTTCGACAGCTCTGTGCTGACACGGTGATCGTCCATCGGGATCGTCCCCGGCATGATCAACAGGTTCTGGTCGCCGCGCTGCCAGAGCACCGAGATGACCGTGGCCATCAGGCGCAGCACACCACGTGTCCGCTGGAAGCGGTCGAGGGTCGACCAGTCCTTGTAGAGGCGATCGAACAGCTCGGGGTGGATCGGATACGACAGCTCCATGCGGCGCCGGTACTCGGCTTCGGTGACCTCGCTCGGGAAGTCGCCGGGCTTCGCCTTGTACGAGTCGATGAACGCCTTGATCACGCCGTCGCGGATTCGTGCCTTCTCGGTGGGAATCGGCTCGAACAACCGGCGGCGGACGATCTCGAAGCTCTCGTCGTCCTCCGCCGGCTTCCATTGCGCGGACTTGCGACGCACGACGTTGCGCAGCCGTGCCAGGGCGTCCTGCCCCTTGTCGCCGCCCACTTCGATGTCGCTCGCGGGGATCGACACCAGCACCACCACATCGGGCACCGCCGCGGCGGCCTCCGTGAGCGCTTGGGCGAACGTGAACTGCGTATCGAAGTCTCCGGCGACCGACGGCGCGTCGTGCTCGCGCGACGGGAGCTGCGCGGCGTAGCGCACCCATTCGTCGATCAGCACCACCGAAGGCCCGGCGAGCCGGAACAGATCGATCAGCTGCTTGCCCGGGTTGCGGCCGGTGCGGTCCGCATCCTCGACGATGCGGTATCCGTCGGCGCCGGCGAGCTGGTAGGCGATCTCGCCCCACAGCGTGCGCACCTCGATCCCGTCGGGCTTGACCGTGGCAGAGCCGGCGGTCTCCCACTGACCGACGATCACCGCGCGCGAGATCCGTGGCGGCAGCGACACACCTGCTTCGGCGAACACCTCGCCGACGCCGGGGAGGTCGGCGGGGTTCTTGCCCGACGCAAGGTGGTAGAGCGCGATCATCGAGTGGGTCTTGCCGCCGCCGAAGTTCGTCTGGAGGTCGATCACCGGGTCGCCGCCTTGGCCGCTCAAGCGGCGAGCGGCGCCGACCAGCAGCTCGCGCAGACCGTTGGTGAGGTAGGTGCGGCGGAAGAACGCGACCGGGTCCTGGTATTCGTCATCCGCGTTGCCCGTGGCGACCTGATAGAGGTCGGCGGCGAACTCGGCCTGTTCGAAGCGGCCGCTGGCCACGTCCTCGTGCGGGGTCATGATCTCCCGCCACGGGGTCAGGCCCTTGAGCGGTTCGCCCTCCGTCGGCTTGGCCGCCGTCTTGCGGCGCTCCGAGCGGGCCTGCTCGTCGAAGAGCTGGCGCTGGAGGTCACGCTTGAGGCTCTGGACCGCTTTGATCTGCTCGGCGGCGCTGAACGCGGCCAGCAGGCGTTCCGCGGTGTCGAGCATGCGATACGTGTCGTCGGTGGAGAACTGGCCCTGGTGCGCCCAGCGGTTGCGGGCGTCGCGCAACTCGCTGGTGTATGCGCGCTCGGCCTGACCGAGCCGCTGACGCCACACCTCCTGCCACGTGTTCTGCATGCCCTTGAGGAGGAAGATCAGGTCGTTCGGGTCGGGCTTGCCCGCCGCTCCCCTGTCGCGGCCGTGGACCTCCTCGAGCCACGCTTCGCCGTAGGCGGCCTTCCAGGCGAGCGCGCAGATCGGCCGGATCCCGTCTCGTACCGCGTCCAGGCCACGGCCCACGCGTTCGTTGTGCGGCATCACCATGACGACCACCCTCCTGCCAAGCTCGTCGACATTCCATCGGCACGCTCGGCCATCAGAACAAGCTCCTCTCCGCCTCAGGGGCCGGAGCCGATGCGGCCAACCTGCTGATCTCCGGCCACGCCGTCACCAACATGTTGTAGGCGCCCGCCTCCTCGGCCCACTTCTTCCGGTCACAGATCCCGTACAGCAGGTACGCCAGCTGGCGCGCACGCTCGCCGAGACCTTCGCCCAATCGAGCCAACAGCGCAGCCGCTTCGAGCTCCGACGAGTCCAGAGCACGGATCAGGTGCTGCGTCGTCTCCCACACCGTCAGACGTGCGTCGGCGGCCGGGTCCCACCCGCTCGGCAACTCCGAGCGCTCGACGAGGCGCACCTTGCCGTCTCGGCTGGCCACGACACCGGCCTGCGCCACGCCGGCAACGGTGGTGTCCTTGGCTCGGGC